>DATLFB010000034.1:0-111621 GCA_035525285.1 Thermoanaerobaculia bacterium | reverse complement strand
CAAGCTCGCGATCTCCCGGGACCATGCTCGGAATCGGGCTCAAAGGCACCATAGCGTTGACGGCCTCGGCATCGAATCCGCTCGCTCAGCCTACAGGTTTCTTTCACCATCAGCTGCGCCCTGCGCTGTGCTCACGCTCGGAATGACAGCCCATCATCATCGCTCGCACAACCTGACGGTCTCGCGCAAGCTCACGATCGCCACGGTCGCGAACGTGCTCGTGGTGATCGGAGAGATCGCGGCCGGACTCTACGCCGGCTCGCTCGCCCTCCTCGGCGATGCGCTGCACAACCTCACCGACGCCGCCGCGCTGGTGATCGCGCTGATCGCGGTGCGCCTCGCGCGGCGCGCGCCGACGACGACGAAATCGTTCGGCTACCAGCGCGCGGGCATCCTCGCGGCGTTCATCAACGCCGGCCTGCTCGTCGCGTTCACGCTCTTCATCTTCCGCGAGGCGTGGGAGCGGCTGCAGCATCCGCACGCCGTGCACACGGGCGCGATGCTCATCGCCGCGGTCGTGGCGACGCTCGTGAACGGCGCGACCGCGTGGTCGCTGCATCACGAGAGCCGCCACGACGTGAACATCCGCGGCGCGGTGGTGCACATGATCAGCGACGCCGTGTCGTCGGCCGGGATCATCGTCGCCGCGCTGCTGATCCGCGCGACCGGCTCGACGCAGTGGGACGCGATCGTGTCGATGTTCATCGGCGTGCTGATTCTGTGGAGCAGCTACGGCGTGCTGAAGGAGTCGATGGATCTGCTGCTCGAGGGGACGCCCACGGGGATCGATCCTGAAAACGTCACGCGCTCACTCGGCGGCGTCGAGGGAATTCACGGCGTGCATCACCTGCACATCTGGGCCCTCGGCCCCTCCAGCCCCGCGCTGTCGGCTCACCTGATGGTCGGGGACGTCCCGGTGAAGGACACGAGCCGTTTGCTCGAGGAAGTGAACGCGATGCTCGCCCGCGAGTACCACATTGCGCACACGACGATTCAGTTCGAGTTCGCGGAGTGCGCGGAGGACGACCCGTTCTGCGTGCCGTTCAGAAAGTCCTGAGCCGAAGGAGGGCGGACGTCTCGTCCGCCCCTCCCGGTGGCGGCGGACGGGACGTCCGCCCTCCTCACGGCGCGCCGGGATACGCGAAGCTCACCACCGCGCGCGTGACTCCGTTCTGCAGCGCGATGGCGAGGTTCGGCGAGAAGACGTAGAACGGGCGCAGGTCGATGGAGTTGGAGAGCAGCGTGTTCCCCGCGGTCGCACAGACGTCGCCGCCGCGCTGGATGTTCTCGATCGGCCGGTTCACGCGCATGCCGGGGTAGAGCCGGTTCACTTCGTCGCGGAGCTTGCCGTGCGGCTTGCGCGCGTAGGTCTTCGCGAACGACGTGACCGCGAGCTCTTCCTTCACCACGCGCCCATGCTCGTCGTAGGTGTAAGCGACCGCCGCCTGCCACTCCGTTTTCGGCGAGCCCTCGGCCATCACCCCTTCGTAGCCGCCTTTCACGTTCACGGCGACGAGCGTGTCCTTGTCGTACGCGTAGTCGGCGGTCGCGGAGATGAGGTGATTGCACGCGGCGGTGTTCTGATAGTCCGACTGCTGCCGGGCGATTCGCTCCGCGGCGTCGTACGTGTAGCGATTCGTGTAGCGCTGCGCGTCGACGACGAGATCTTCGCGATCGAGCAGCCACACGCCGCCGCCGCCGTCGTGCGCGCCGTACGCGAGCACTTCCCCGCCCATGTTCGAGGTGGCGCGCTCGAGATAGTCGGAACCCTGCACGTAGCGGATCTGATTGCCCTGCCGGTCGCCCCAGCCCTGAATGACTTCGCCTGCGTACGTCCACCCTTCCGCTTTGCGCGCATCCTGGATGCCGCGCTGGCGCGCGGGGGTGTAGCGAAGGGTGTCGAGGACCGTGCCGTCCTTGAAGAGGCACGGCAGGACGTCATTCTTGTTGAAGCGGGCGTCGGCGAAATACGTGGCGCGCGTGGCGTTCGCGCCGTCGACGCAGGCGCGCGTGTTCCAGACGGCCGACTTCGTGAGGTACGGCCCGTGCCAGCAGCGGTGGCACCACGTCGTGCCCGCGGGCAGCTTGTGCCCGCAGAAGGAGCAGACGATCTTCGTGCGCATCTCCTCGAGCTCGCGCTGCAGCGCGAACACGCGTTGGTCGACGCTCGACTTTTTCTCGACGTCCGGCTCGAGCTCGGCGTATCGGCGATAGCGCTCGACGGCCTTCGCAACCTCGCCCTGCTTCTCGAGGACGACGGCCTGGTTGTACACCGCGGCGGGATCGTTGCCGCGTTGTCGTTCGGCCTGCTGGAAGAGCTGCAGCGCGTTCGCGAGCTCGCCGCGGCCGTAGAGGAACTTCGCGCGATTGAAGAGATCCGCGTACTCCTGATCCGCCTGCCGCATTTTCTGCAGCTCGCGCTGAAACTCCAGCTCGAGCTGGAGCTTCGCCACCAGCGACTTCTCCGCACCGCTCGCGAAGAACTGCAGGTACCGATCGACCTTGACCTGCGCCTCGGAATACCGCCCCGCGCGCGCGAGCACGACGGCCATGTTGTAGAGCACCGCGGGCTGGTCAGGCTTTGCGGCGTCGGCTTTGGCGAATTGTTCGTAGGCGGAGGCGTATTCGCCGAGGTCGGCGAATTTTTTTCCGAAGAAGACGGAACGCTGGAACTCTTCGTTCGCGGTTGGAGTGGGTGGCTCCTGTGCGGACAGATGAAGGCAGAAGGCAGAAGGCAGAAGGCAGAAGTAAGAAATGACACGCAGCCAATTCGTTCTCACTTCTGCCTTCTGCCTTCTGCCTTCTGCCTTCATCTGAGGAACCCCTCGACAACAGTCGACAACCAAAGCCGCTGCTCCTCCGTCGGCTGCGTCCTCGCCAACACGAGATACAGCGCTCTCTTCTTCTCCTGCGTCGTGTACTTCCCGCTCGTATCGCGCAAGACCTGATCGGGCTCGGAGGCGATTTCCGGGTCGGCGTCCACGATCACGTCTTTTGCGTCCTGCGGCGCCCAATGCGGGGTGATGTCGTCGCCGAAGAGTTTTGCGATGAGGGCGAGGTGCCTGCTTTCGTCGATCGCGTCGCCCGCGGCGGCGGCGAGGCGGCTGCGCATGCCGGAGCCTTCGATGAGCAGGCGCAGGTTCGACAGCACGTTCACGCGCTGCTGGCAGGCCTCGAAGATGCGCGAGGTCACGCTCTCGTCCGCGATCGCGTTCGCGGCCCGCAGCACATTCTGAATGCGCTGCGTCTCGTAGCTGATGAAACGCTCCGCCGTCTCCTGCGCGGACAACAGCTCTTCCTCGCTCGGGCCGGGAGCGGGCTCCGGCACCGGCTCGGCGGAAACGCGCGTCTCCGGCTCGACGATTGGTTCGGCAGGTGGCTCGGCAGGCGGCTCGGCAAGCGGTTCGGCAAGCGGTTCGGCAGGCAGCTCGGCCGGCGGTGGCGCAGGCGTCGAACCCACATCCACCGTCGCTTCGGCAGGTGTGCCGTTCGATTGGACTGGTGCGGGCGTGGCGTCCGCCGTGATCTCGACGAGCGGCAGATCGAGCGCCGCGACCGCCGGCTTCGAGGTATCGATCGAGCGCGTCGGCTTCAGATCATCCGCAACCGTCGCCACGGCGGGCGCCGCGCTCTGCGGCAGCGGCACGAGCCGCGGCGCGCCGAGCAGCGGGGTGACCGGCGGATCGACGTCGAGCGCGCGGACATATTCGGAATCGGAGGTGAGTCGGTGATCGAGCAGCCGCTCGCGCACGCGCAGGCGGATTTCCTCCGCGGTCCTGAGCTGTACGGCGCGCTGCGCGTCGGTCATCGCGGTCATGTCGCAATGGCACGGTCCGAAGCGGTCGGTGGCGTACTGCTGCTGTTTGACGCGCGTGAAGTACTCGACCGTTTTCGCATTCGCCGCTACGCGCACCTCGCGCGCGCGCTCGCACGAGGCTTGCGTGGCGAACTGCGTCGTCGCGGAAATCTCCGAAAACTGTTTCGTATCCGGGCGATACATCGCCTGGTGAAAGTGGTACACATCGCAGGCGCGGCCGGCGCCGGGAGCGGGACAGACCAAGGGCTGCTGCGCCGCGAGCGGAGCGGCGGCGAGGCAGAAGGCTGCGAGCAGGAATCGCGAAGGGTGCATGGATGCCGACCGCGGCGATTATAGGTGGAGGACAGGCAATCATGCCTGTCCGGACAGACAGGATTGTCTGTCCCCCACGTAAACGGACGATTCAACGCCGGCGTCTCACAGTCGTAATGCAGAGCGAAGGAGACACAAAGCCATGAAGAAGCGCATCGCAATCATCGCAGTCATTCTCGCCGCCGGCGTGTTTGCCGCCGTGCCGTTCGTCAACGCCGAGCCGGGACCCGGACGCGGCGGTCATCGCGGCGGCTTCGCGGGAATGGCCTTTTTCCATCACCTCGACAAGGTCGCTGACGAGCTCGACCTGAGCGACCAGCAGATCGATCAGATCAAGGCCATCTTCGCGGACCTGCGCGAGCAGAACGCGCAGTATCGCGATCAGATGCACGGCGGGATGAAGGCCGCCGCCGGCACGCTGCTCAGCAATCCGAACGACCTCGCCGGCGCGCAGGCGCAGCTCGACGCGCAGTTCGCGGCCGAGAAGGCGATGAAGTCGAACATGCTCGCCGCGACGTCGAAGGCGCTGAACATCCTCACCGCCGACCAGCGCGCGAAGCTGCAGCAGATGGTCCAGGAGCGCTCCGAGCGCCGGGCGAAGCGCCGCCGGTAAGGACGTGTGGATTCGGACGAACGAGCGCTCATCGAGCGCGTCCAGAGTGGGGACACGAGCGCGTACGACGCGCTCGTGTCACACTACCTTCGGAAGGTCGTGTCGATCGCGTGGAACATCGTGCGCAACGCTCACGACGCCGAGGACCTCGCGCAGGAGGCATTCGTGAAGGCGTACCAGAGCATCGGCCGCTTTCGCAGCGGGGAGCCGTTCGGACCGTGGATCTATCGCATCGTCACGAACCTCTCGCTCGATCTGCTCAAGCATCGCCGGCGCGTCCGGCACGAGGAGATCAGCGAACAGGAACAGGCGCCGCGGCGCGACGAAGCGCACGTCGCGGCAATCTCGGGGGAGATCGCACAGAGAATCGATGAAGCGCTCGCGGAGCTGCCGGAGATGCAGCAGGTCGTGGCGCGGTTGAACCTCATCGAGCAGTTCGAGCATCGCGAGATCGCGGCGATGACCGGCATCAGCGAGGGCACGGTTCGCTCGCACCTCTCGCTGGCGCGGACGAAGTTGAAAGAGAAGCTGGCGGATTTGTATGACTGACGACCGATTCATCGAACGGCTGCGCAACGACGCCGCCGCGCTCCGCTACGAGCCGGCTCCGGCGACGCTGACGCGGATTCGCGCGCGCATTCAGGAGCGCATCAGCCGGCCTACGGTCGCGCAACTGCTCGCGGCGTGGTTCCGGCCGCTCGCGGCGACGCTGGCGGCTGTCGCGGTGGCGGCGGCGATCGCCGTCGCGAGCCTCGACACGAGCGAGAACGGATTCGGCGACACGTCGGTCGAGATCGTGATGGCGGGAGACAGCTACCGTGTCGGTGAGTGATCCTGTCGCGGTGACGCCTCCTCCGCCGCGCGGCTCGACGCGCACGATCGTGATCGCGTCGATCATCGTGATCATCGCCTTCGTCGCCGGCGTCTTCACGGGCATCTTCGCCGAGCACGTCTGGCGCATGCGGCGCGGACCGCGGCACATCCCGCCGATGGCCGCGCGCGCGATGATCGAGCGTCTCGATCACCGCCTCGATCTCACCGGTGAACAGCGCGCAAAGATCGAGCAGGTCATCGATCGCCATCACGCGCGCATCGAGGAGATCACCGCCGCGACGCGCCCGCAGGTGCGCCGCGAGCTCGACGCGGCCAACGCGGAGATCGAGCAGATCCTCACGCCCGACCAGCGCGAGAAGTTTCAGAAGATGCGCATGCGCCTCGGCCCGCGGCATCCCCGGCGGCGATAAGGAGGGCGGACGTCTCGTCCGCCCCTTCCCACACTGGGCGGACGAGACGTCCGCCCTCCTCAGGAGACAAACGCTAGCGGACATTCAACATTGAAAGCGTTGGTACCAAGGCTTGTCATCCCGAGCGTGAGCGAGGGACCTGGGGGGAGGGGTGGTGCCTTGATCGCGCCACACACCCGCCCAGGTCCCTCGCTCACGCTCGGGATGACAAGGTTGGCCACCCATGGTTTCAAGGTTGAAGGTCCACTAGCAGTTCCTCCGCGTCGAACACGCTCGGCGCATGGACCCCCGGCGGTACGCGCTCGAGGTGATCGAGCGCGAAGACGAGCGGCAGGATCGCCAGACGCTGATCGGCGCTCGCGATCTTCGCCACACGATCGCCGGCGCGCACTTCGACGAATCCTCCGCTCGTGCCGAAGCGAAACGGCTTCGCGATTCGCGGCTGCGCCTTCGCGGTTGCGATTGCCGATGCCGAGGGTGATGTGGAGGACAGGCAATCCTGCCTGTCCGGACAGGCACGATTGCCTGTCCCCCACCAGCCGCCGCACGAGCGTGCCGGAGACGGCGGGCAGCGACGAGAGTCCCGGAATGACGACGACGTTGCGCTCGCGCGCGTCGAGGATGACTACGCGTTTCGCAGCCATCGGGCCATGATCACCAGCCAGATGATGAAAAGAAGAGGATTGCCGTCGACACGATCTCCACCAGCACGTTGTGCTGCAGCGCGCCAACCGACATCGCGATGCGCTCCTCATTCGTGAACGGCGGGAGCGCCGGACGCATCAGAAACAGCACGGCTGCCGAGGCGACGGTGTGCGTCGCCGCGGACAGCCATGCGATGTTCGAGTCCTGTGTCACGCGGGCGGCGGCGGAGCCGCGGCAGCGGCCTGCTGGGCCGCGAGCATCTGCGGCGTCGTCGCGGGCTGATTCACGACGTCGGTGTACTCGAAGAGCGCCGTCGAGAGATAGCGCTCGCCGGTGTCCGGCAGCACGGCCACGACGCGCTTGCCGGGTCCGAGCTCTTTCGCGATCTCGAACGCCGACCACGCCACCGCACCGGCGGAGATGCCGACGAACAATCCCTCTTCCTTCGCCAGCCTTCGCGCCACGCGCACCGCATCTTCGAACACCACGTCGATGACGCGATCGACGACTTCGGCGTTGTAGATCGAAGGAATGAGGCCCGCGCCGATGCCCTGGATCTTGTGAGGGCTGTGCGTGCCGCCCTTGAGCACCTGCGACTCGATCGGCTCGACCGCGACGATGAGGATGTTGTCTTTCCCCAGCTCTTTCTTCAGCTCTTCGCCCACGCCGGTGACCGTGCCGCCGGTGCCGACGCCCGCGACGACGGCATCGACGCGTCCGCCGGTGTCGCGCAGGATCTCACGCGCCGTGGTCTCGCGATGAACCTTCACGTTCGCCGGATTGTCGAACTGCCGCGAGAGCCACGCGCCCGGCGTCTTCGCCGCGAACTCGTCGGCGACGCGCTGCGCTTCCTTGATGCCGAGCGGTCCCGGGGTGAGGATCAGCTGCGCTCCCATCGCCTCGAGCAGCTTGCGCCGCTCGACCGAGAACGTGTCCGGCATGATCAGCACGCAGCGATAGCCTTTGGCCGCGGCGACGAACGCGAGTCCGATTCCGGTATTGCCGCTCGTCGCCTCGACGATCGTCGATCCCGGACCGATCTCCCCCGCCTTCTCCGCCTCGGCGACCATCGAGATCGCGATGCGGTCTTTGACCGAGGAGAGTGGATTGAAGGCCTCGAGCTTGCCGATCACCTCCGCCGCGCCTTCCGGCGCGACGCGGCTGATCCGCACGAGGGGCGTGTTTCCGATGAGCTCAGTGATGTTGTCGTAGATCTTTCCGTGCATGAAAGGGCTCCTTTCCGTGAACGGAGAAGTGTATAGCGCGATGCATGTGGCGCGGGCATCCTGCCCGCCGTATCGCGGGCATCCTGCCCGCGCGCCGGCTGGAAGCCGGCGGTACGGCGGCCTGGAAGGCCGCGCTACATGCTTACTGAGTCATCGCCGCACCGCTCGTCTGGCCGAGGTAGCGGTAGCCGATCTTGGCGACGGCGACGATCACCGCGGCGTCCGTCCCGACCGCCTTCTGCAGCTTGCGGCGGAGCCGCGTCACGTGCGTGTCGACGGTGCGGCTGTTGAGATTCAGATCGACGCGGTAGTTCCAGACGCGGGAAAGCAGCTCGTCGCGCGGCACGACGCGCTCGCGGTTCTTGAAGAGGTACATCAGGAGATCGAACTCCTTCGGCGAGAGCTTCAGCTTTTCATTGTTCGCCGACGCCTCACGCGTCGCCGGATCGAGGCGGATCAGCGAGTCCTCGCAGACCGCCTTCGACGTAGAGGTCGCCACCTCGCTGCGGCGCATGACCGCGTCGATGCGCGCGAAGAGCTCCTGCACGCCGAAGGGCTTGGTCACGTAGTCGTCCGCGCCGCCGCGGAGGCCGCGCACCTTGTCCGTCTCCTGGCCGCGCGCGGTGAGCAGAATGACCGGCACCTTGCTGACCTTGCGGATGTGATCGAGCACCTCGAATCCGCTCTTCTTCGGGAGCATCAGGTCGAGCAGCACGAGGTCGGGCGCGTCGGCATGGAAGAGGCGGATGGCCTCCTCGCCGTCGCCCGCGGTCACGGTGTCGTAGTTCTCGTGGCGGAGGTTGATCTCCAGTCCCTGCCGGAGTCCCGCCTCGTCTTCCACGATCAAGATCTTCGTCATTCTTCTTCTCCGATCCGTCTTGTTACGGTTCGATCAACGTCATAGTTTCTCAGAAAGCCTCGCGCGCGTTCGCCAGCGACGGCACCTCATCGGGGGCGCCGCTCAGGCCGCGGGGAAAAAGGAGCCGGAACGTCGAGCCGGCGCCGGGCACCGAGTCGACCTCCACCCGCCCGCCGTGGGAGGCGAGGATCTGTTGGACGAGCGTGAGTCCGAGGCCCGCGCCGCGGCGCGTGGTCGTGTCGGAGAAGCGCGCGCGGTAGTACGGATCGAAGATCTTCGCCGCGTCTTTCGCATCGATGCCGATGCCGCGGTCGCGGACTTCGATCACCACGTCGGTCTCCGTCTGCCGCAGCACGACGTCGATCGCCTTGTCCTCGCTCGAGTACTTGATCGCGTTGTCGATCAGGTTCAGCAGCGCGCGCGAGACGGAGTCGCGATCCCACATCTGCTCGCCCACCGCGTCGTCGAGGTGCAGCGAGACCGTGAAGCCCTTGCTGTGGATCCACGACTCGTACGTCGACACGAGATTGCGAATCAGCTCGCGCGGATGCACGGGCGTGAACGCGAGCGCCTTCGCGCTGTCGTTCTGGATGCGCGCGACGTCGAGCACGTTCTCGACGAGGTGCGAGAGCAGGAGCACCTCGCGCAGGATCTGGTCTTCGATGTCCCGCCGCTCCTTCTCGTTCAGCTTCGGATGCTTGAGCGTCTCCGCGCCGAGGCGGATCATCGCCAGCGGCGTGCGGAGCTCATGCGACACGTTCGCGATCAGCGCGGCGCGCAGCTTCATCGTCTCCGATTCCTTCTGCAGGCCGCGCAGCGCGAGCACCGCGCCGATGCCGGTGAGGATCAGCGCGAGCAGGCTCACCCAGAGGCTGACCACGCGCTGGTTCTGCCATCCGCGCCCGCCGACGTACGACGTACGCACGACCGCGCGGATGCCGAAGGCGTCGAGCGGAGCGCCGAGCCTGGCCGTGAATGCGAAGGCATCATCGAGCTTCTCCATGCCTTCGGCGCGGACGCTGCTCACGAGCGTGACGTCGGCCGGCTGCTGGATCGCAAGCGCGCCGCGATCCGGCTTGCGCACGAGCGGCTGCTGTCTGATCGCGTTGTGCTGCGCGGCGAGGAGGCGCTGCGGGTCGTACGTGTAGCGAATGGTTCCCGTCGACGTGAAGAACTCGCGCGTCAGCCTCTGAGCATTCTTCTTCAGCGCCGGCGCCTCGGCCGCATACACCGAGCTCGCGGGATCGTCGTCGGGAACGTAAATCGCCGAGACGATCCAGCCGTGCCCCGTGACCCAGTCGCGCAGCGCGACGAACGTCGGCTCCGCACCGCGGCGCTCCACCTGCTGCCACTCCTCCGTGGCCCGGCTCATCTCCGCGCGCACGGCGGCGTCGACGCGGCGCGCGGTGATCTCGGCGGCGTAACCGGCGTACTGTCCGGCCAGCGCGCTCGCGCCGCGCTCCATGTTCGTGGAGAGGTGATACGAGCGCCAGGCCAGCGCGCCGAGGCCGATGGAAATGATCAGGAACGGCAGCAGAATCGAGACGCGATCCGGCCGTCCTCCCCGTCGGGAGACAGCGCTCAACTTCGCGAGAATCGCGTCGAACATTGGCCCTGGGTGATCGGGACCATCACTGCGCACCCGCCGTCGTCGTGTGACTGTGGGCGAGGTGAGCGGAGATGATCTTCTCGATCTGCTCCTTGCTGTACGGCTCCAGCCGCGCTTCGAACTTCTTGTACGCGCCGCGCCGCCAGACGATGATCCACAGCTTTCCGGTCTCCCGCGCGTCGGCGAGCACCTGCTTGTACTCCTTCGCCGAAGCCTGCGTGAGCGACTTGTTGTTGATCGCGATCAGCCGGTCGCCGTTCTTCAGCCCGGCGGCGTCCGCCGGACTCTTCGCGGTGATCTGCTTGATGACGAGCCCCGGTTTGGTGTCCTCGACGATCGCGCCGAAGAAACGGCGTCCGCTCAGCATCTGCCGGATCTGTTGATCGCACTCGCGTGCGGTCGCGCTGCATTTCGGATCATCGGCGGACACGGCGGCGGCTGCGGTGACGAGAGCCGCCACCACGATCGCTTTGGAAACGCTGTGGAACATGGACAAAAAGAGGTTTCCCCTGGCCGGCGCCGACTGTATCCCCGATTCTCCGGAACGCTGTTTACAAATCAGAAAAAGTCGAATGAATTCCCTGTGTTAGCTTGCGAAACGGAGGGTCCCGAACGCGGCCGTGACGTGGAAATCCGCGGGAATTCTGAGGGTCGGCTGCCATGCCGTGTACTCGTCCCCGAGTTGCGGATGGCGGTCGATGCGGAAGAAATTGCCGCGCCACGTTTCCCCCGGCGAGGGCGTGGGGCGGCCGAGGGAGGCGAAGGGAAGGCGAAGGAGAGTGTCGACGGTCATCGCCCCGTTCGAAAACGGAGGGCGGACCTCCGGTCCGCCACTGTGGCGGACTGAAAGTCCGCCCTCCATCACCGTTCGCACCGCGGCCACGAGACCCTCACAGTTCCACCCGCGATCCGCGCTCATCGTGGCGCGCACGCCGTCGGGAGAATGGATGCGCGCGTCGAACACCGTGCCGCGAGGGCTGACTTCGATCTCGAAGTACTCGTGCGCATCCGCGGGCGCGAGAAACGCTTCGACGACGTCCTGCTCGTACAGCGGCGCGTCGTGCGCGAAGTGCGTCGCGACGAGCCGGTCATCGGCGGCGCAGAAGAGGATGCTGAGAAAGTCGTCGTCGAACCACGCGGCGACCGTCGTCGCCAGGCGCGGCACGGATGCATCGCCGGCGCGCCGCAGGCGCACGGGAGTGCACTCCTTCGGCACGGTCCACGGCTCCTCGATGTCGAACGGCGCGCGCGGAACGGCAAGCGTCTCGCTCGTCATGCTCCGCCGATGATAGGGGAGCACGCGGCATACCGCGTGCAACGCGACGCTCGTGATGATGGTGGACCACGAGCTGGATGCGCTGAAGCGGGAGTTCCTCGAGGAGGCTCGCGCGAAAGTGAGCGAGATGCAGACGGCGCTCGAGACGGCGTCCGCCGAGTCGTTCGAGCGCCTCGCCTACCTCGCCCATCAGCTGAAAGGCTCGGGCGGCAGCTACGGCTACCAGCGCATCTCGAATGACGCGGCCGAGCTGGAGAGGGCGGTCGAGTCGCTCAGCGCGGGCTCGAACGGCAACGGCGGGCTCGAGGGGAAGATCCAGCAGCACGTCGTCAATCTGCGCGCGGAGATCGATCGCCGCGCGCGCGAGCTCACGTAGCGACCGGCTTCAGCCGGTCGTCGGTCACTCGCGCCAGCCCTTCCTGCCGCCTCTCCGCCTGCACCTGATTGCGACCGTTCTTCTTCGCGCGATACAGCGACTTGTCCGCGGCGATGATCAACTGCTTCGCCGACTCGATCCTGCTGTGCGGCACGCTGGCCACGCCGATGCTCACCGTCGCGCGGATCTGCCCCGCCTGCGTTTCCAGCGGCGTCGACTCGACGAGCGCGCGGATCTTTTCCGCGAACGTGCAGGCATCGTCGAGCGTCGTCTCCGGCATCATCACCGCGAACTCTTCGCCGCCGTAGCGCGCGGCGAGATCGGTGCTGCGCACGGAGTCGCGGAAAAGCGCCGCGATGCACTTGAGCACGTCGTCGCCGACCGCGTGTCCGTGGGTGTCGTTGATCTTCTTGAAGAAGTCGATGTCGATCATCGCAAGCGAGAGCGGGCGCTGATAGCGCTGCGACTCGTCGAACGCGCGCACGAGCTCGTCCTGAAAATGGCGATGGTTGTGCAGCTTCGTGAGGCCGTCGGTGATCGAGAGCAGCTCGAGGCGTTTGTTCGTCGCGACGAGCTCGTTCTGCAGAGTCACGATGCGCTCGCCGGCGCGGATGCGCGCGAGGAGCTCGCGATACTGGAAGGGCTTGGTCATGTAGTCGTCCGCGCCGCTCTCCAGCGCCTCGATCTTGTCTTCCTGCTCGTCCTCGCCGGTGAGCATGATGATGTAGCGCGTGCGGAAGTCGGAGTTGGCCTTCAGTTTCTCCGCGAGCTGCAGTCCATCCTCGAGATCGGGCAGCCGCCGGTCGAGGATGAGCAGGTCCCACGGGAGCTCGAACAGCGCCTGCTCCGCCTCGGCGCCGGTACCGTATTCGAGCGTCTCGTAACCGGCGCGTCCGAGGAAGAGACGAACGAGCCGGCGGATCGCCGCGTCATCGTCGACGATCGCGATCTTGAAGGGGCGCATTTGGGAGATCCTGGCGCAACGAGCGTGCCACGCGCATCGAGATGTCGAGGGCTTTGACGGAATGTGTCAGCGCGCCGATGGAGATGCGATCGACACCGGTCTCGGCGACGTCGCGGACGTTGTCGAGCGTGATGCCGCCCGAGGCTTCCAGCGGGACGCGGCCCGCGCTGCGCGCGACGGCGGTGCGCATGTCTTCGCTGGACATGTTGTCGAGGAGGATGAAGTCGGGCGTGAGCGCGAGCGCCTCGTCGAGCTCCGCGAGATCGCGCACTTCCACCATGATCTTCTGCGGCATCCGCTTCGCGCGGATGCGCTCGACCGCGGCGGCGATCGAGCCGGCGCGATCGACGTGATTGTTCTTCACGAGAAAGAGATCGTGCAGACCGATGCGATGGTTGTCGCCGCCGCCCACGCGCACGGCGTACTTGTCGAACGCGCGCAGTCCCGGCGCGGTCTTGCGCGTGTCGAAGATCTTCGCGGGCGTGCCGCGGACGGCGTCGGCGTAGCGGCGCGTGATCGTGGCGATGCCCGACGCGCGCTGCATCAGGTTCAGCGCGGTGCGCTCGCCGGAGAAGAGCGCGATCACCGACGCATCCACCTCGGCCACCACGTCACCGGGCGCAACCGCGTCGCCGTCTTTCGCCTTCAGCGCGATCTCAGCCTTCGCGTCGAGCATGGAAAAGACGGTCTTGACGACGGCGAGCCCGGCAATGACGCCCACGGCCTTGACGAGGAAGCGGGCCGAGCCGCGATCGGAGCGGTCGAAGATGGCCTCGCTGGTGATGTCGGGCAGATCTTCGTCGAAGGAGCGGCGGACGATTTCATCGAACATGCGTTCTCCATAGAATCGCACAGGCCATCGCTCAGGCGCGACTCGTTCCTATCGCGACCGCCTTCAGCCGGGCGGCGCCGACCGGCTGAAGCCGGTCGCTACGTCACTTCTTCTTCAGCTCCGTGAGCACTCAGCTTCGCGACGACCTTCAGCGTATCGGCGCGAATTTTCTCACTGGCGGTGCCGTTTGGATCAGCGGTTCGTTGACAACCTGGGGGCGCACCGGCTTCGACGGGAGTACGTCGGGGTCATGGTTGCATGCCGAGCTCGGTCATCTCGTAAAACCGATCGAAAAACACAAACGCGAACACTGATTTCGCTCTCGCCGCCTAAAAACCGGTGAGCGTTCTCCCGCCGCATGCTCACGGCGACGGGAAGAACGTCATGCAGTGAGCTGGTGACGCGCGCAACGCCTACGCGCGCGCTCACGAGAGCAAGAGGCTGGTCCACGTCCGGTTCCCGCTCTCCGGACAAGGCGTGGACGAGAACAATCGGAGAGACAAGCATGTAGAGCCAGGCTGCCACTGCTTTCGGACGCGGGTTCGACTCCCGCCGCCTCCACCAACGTCCAACACTTACCAGACAGTTACTTACGGCAGCGCTTTGACGCATTAGCACCGCGCGTGTGCAATACGTGTGTCCTTGCGTTCCAACTCCAGGCTGATCAGCGGCTTCGGGCTTGACGCTCTCGAGCGAGCTACGCTACATGACGCCGATTTCTCGTTCCTTGTTCCTCACCAACCCGGGGCTTCCATGTTACCGTTGACCGGATGGAATTGATCGAAGCGGAGTTCAATGAGGGCGTACTCCGTCCGATGCGCCGGCTACGATTGCGCCCAGGCGAACGGGTAGGGATCGTTGTCGTGCGCCGCCCGGATCCTTTGCGCTGGGATCTCGCCCGTTTATCAAGGGTCATTCGAGATGAGGACACCCTGACGGAGGCAGGTCTCGCTGAGTGGGAAACAACGCTCAGTCGCGAGGACCAGAGTTGAAGCGCGGTGAGATCTGGTGGGCAGATCTGGGAGCCTATCGCCCACGCGAGCAGACCGGCCGGCGGCCTGTCGTCATTTGGCAGAGTGACACTCTCACGCGAGCGCTGCAATCCGTCCTCGTCGTCCCGCTGACGACCAACCTCGATCGAGCACGACTCGCCGGAACCGCGATGATCGAAGCAAGCGAGAACGGTTTGAGTCAGACGTCTGTAGCGCTGGCCTTTCAGATGCGAGCCGTTCCGAAAGCATGTCTGCTCGACCGTATCCGTAATCTGACGGAAAACGAGCTTGGTGAACTGGAATTGGCAACCGATGAGGCGCTGGGACGCGTAGAGCCGGAAGCGGACGGGATAACGTCAGACGACGTGTGACGTCGAGTGCCACCTCCGCAAGGTCAGGTGATTCTCCAGATGCGACTTACCGGCCTGCGCGCGACGCGGCAACCCCGCGCGCCGCTCAACATCAGCCACCGCACCTCCGTCTAACGCCGCAGCGACACACTTCCGCAACACAGACCACCGACCTCCCTATCATCAGCCATGCGCCGCATCACGGAACTCCTCCGGCAAAGCGAAAGCACCACCCTCGACTTCAAGCAAACGCAATATCCACTCGCCGGCGCAACAGACGAGCAAAAGAGCGAACTCATCAAAGATATCCTCGCCTTCGCCAACGCGAACCGCACCACCGACGCCTACATCCTCCTCGGCGTCAAAGAGCACAAGGGTCGACCCGCCACGATCACCGGCATCACCGAGCACCTCGACGACGCGCACCTCCAGCAACTCATCAACACGAAGACCAACCGCACGGTCCAATTCAGCTACCAGGCACTCACGGTCACCGGCAAGACCATCGGCATCATCCACATCCTACGACAGCCGCGACCCATCTACCTCAAGAATGACTTCGGCAAGCTCCGCGCGAACACCGTCTACACACGCCACGGCAGCAGCACGAGCATCGCAACACCAGACGAGATATCGCGCATGGGCACACCCGACGCACCCACGCTCGATCTCCAGTTCGCCGACCCAACCGAACGTACGCTGCGCGGCACGCAGGTCGCGATCACATCAACGGTCCTTCACACGCCGCCGAAGATCCCGGACTACGGCATCGCCTTCGAGTTTCTCGAATTCAACCGCGAGTACTACCGAGAGTTCATCAGGTTCGCGACCTTCGACCAACTCACGCAACCATTCGGCATCGCGATCACGAACACGAGCACCACCACCGCACACGACCTCCGGCTCACGATGACCATCGACGATCCCCACGCGAACGTCACCCTTGCGCTCAACGCCCCGCCAGAACCCGACCAACTCGACCGCTTCGATGCGCCAAAGAAGCGAACGAAACGATCAATCGAACTGTACCGAACAGCAACTGCGTGGCACATCACCGTGATCATTCCCAAAGTGCAGCCACGACAGACGCACTATCTTCGCGAACCGATCTACATCGGCGCACGAACGACGGCCACCCTCGACCTGCAGGCCACGATGTATGCCGACAATCTTCCCGACCCGATCATGACAACCCTCACGATCCACATCACGACGACCGAGCGCACCGCAACCCTCATCGACGCACTCGCCATCTACAACGTCGACTAAACACCTCATGACCAACGCAATCGATACCATCTCCGGCGTCGTCAAACGCCTCTACCAACTCGTCAACGAGCTCGAAGCAGCATTCCCCGGCAGACCATTCACCCCCGACGGCCACCTCGTCGGCTCACTCGGCGAAGTCCTCGCCAGCCACTACTACGACCTCGAACTCCTGCCCTGCAGCACGGAGTGCCACGACGCGCAATCGAGAGACGGACGACTTGTGCAGGTGAAGGCAACGCAAGGAACATCAGTGGCGCTCCGCGCAGAGCCCGACCATCTCCTCGTCATCCTCCTGAAAAAGGACGGCACCATCGAGGAGATCTACAACGGACCAGGAGCGCTCGCATGGACGAACTGCGGCAAGCCGCAGAAGAACGGCCAATCACCCATCAGCGTGAGAAATTGCGCAGGCTCATGAACGACGTGCACTCGCACGAGCGACTAGAGTGGCGCACAAGATCACCGCAATAACAGCTGCGGCCCGATACGCGGCGCGCATCAAGTACTGCTCACCGCTGCTCGCCCCTCAGGAGTGTCCATATCGTGGCGCAGCCACCGATCGCGTCAAACCGTGTCAGCCCTTTCGAGAGACGCGACAAAACCGCGGCGGAGTCACGGCTTGCGGGGTGTCGGTGTGACGTTCCGGATCATTGCGACGCCGCCGGCGTGGGCGAGCGTGAAGATTCTCCCGTCTGCCGGACCTTCGGGCGTGAATACCCAGCGTACTCGCAAGCGTGTTCCCGCAGGAATCCGCGCCCATTGCGAGCTCGCGCCTTCTGCGGTCCTGCCACTCCACCGCTCGCCGTTCGTGTCAATGAGATAGAACGGGCCGAAGTTATCGCTGCCATCTCGTGTTGTGATGTTTTCGAACGCAAGAGTCGCGTAGATCACGTTGCTTTGGCGTTCGAATGAATCGATGGTCACCTTCCAGTGTTCGTTCAGCCAATACCAGTCTTTGCGTGATCGTGTCGGTGTTGTGCTCGCCGTTGGCGTGCTTGCAGGTTGGCCGATGATGCTGTCGACCATAGCGTCACGCGTGATCATGGTTTCTGCTGCGGCGAAGATGCGGCCCGTTTGCGTGTCGATGAGTCGGCAGTTGATCGCAAGCACCGCATTTAAGTTCGCGATGCTGCCGGTAATGATCGCATCGACGCCTGCGATGCTGCCTACCTTCTTGGCGCTTGCTGGGTCGATCGCGCCTGTCTGCTGGAGCTTGAGCTCCGCGAGAACCTTATCCAGCATGCTGCGCTCGACCACTTCCAGCCCGCTATTTACGAGGTGCGTCGAGAGTGCCTCCGCGAGATACGTGCCGAGGACGGTCGCGGAGCCATCGAGGTCGCGAAAGGGGAGCGCCGCGATCTTCTGCTTCTGCGCCTTCGTTGCGCTTGCCGCGATTTGTCCAGCGAGGTCTTTGATGCCATCGCTGAGCGACTTTTGCGCGCTCGCACTGGCACTCAGCAGGAGGATGATGATGCCGATGAGGCACCTGATCGGCCACGCCGTGCGGTGTCCTCGTGAGTTGTTGCGTGATCCGTTTCTCATGGCGGTTAGGGTACCTCCGCTAGTCGTTCTTGCAGTGCCGTCGCGAGTCGGTCGAGCGCCTGGGCACGGGCCGCCTCGATCTGAAAGCCACCGCCGCGCGAGCGCAGACTGAATGCAGCCACGACGCCGCGCCCTTCGGTGATGGTCGCGTTCAGCGTGAGGTGCACCGTGTAGAGGTCCTGCAACTCAGGCGCTTGCTCGCTCTGCTCCAGCAGCACGCCCTCAAGTGCATACTCATGGCGCAAGTCCTTGGCGGCTGCGACGAGTTGGGGAATGCTTGCGCCACTCGCATCCGCGATGCGCAGACGCGGCACGACGGGACGTGCCGGCGTGCCTAGGGAAGCCGGGGATGGCTGCGAGTGATCGGCGGGTTGCGGAGCGGCCACTTGCGTGGATTCCGTCGCGGGTGCGGAAACGGTGATCGAGCCGCTCGACGTGGTCGCATTGTCCGGCCGAGGCGCAGCACGATACGCGGCAAGCCCTGCTGCCACGCTCACGACGAAGAGCCCTACTGCAGTCATGACCCGTGGAACGCCTGACCACTCCCTCACAGGATGGCGCGCGACATCCGCGTACAGCGAGATGACCGACGCCACGCTACCCATGAAGGCGACAATCCCGATCCCTGCGAGCAGCACTGTGTTCAATTGGGTCCTCACCCATGGGAGTGACGCGGAGGGCGAGATCCCTACCACCACCGCTCCGCCGCAACTCGCCCGACGCGCGACACTACCCGCGGCGATGCTCACTTCCCGACGGCAGGCATGCTGATGCGGTCGAAGCTCAGCGTGTGCAGCGCATAGGATCTCTTCGTACCTGCCTGGCCCACGCCCACGACGATTTCGCTGTCGAACTGGAAGAACGTCGGCGCCGTCGTCGGCTGCCCACCTTCCTGCTCGAACGTCATCGTCACGGTGATGCTTGCTCCCGGCTCAATCGCGGTCGTGGCACCGGAGATGAACCGGTTGCCCTGCCAGGGAAAGAATGTCTGCCGCGGCGTCGTGTCGCCCGGCTCTGGGTAACCCCTGACCCTCCCTCCGAGTGGCGCACTGTTTGAGTCCGACGTTCCGTCGGCAGGATCGTCAGAGTCTCGTCCCAGGTCATCGCGCAGGCGGAGAAGTCGGACGATCTCTGTCGCGGCGTAGGCTTCTCTGCCGTCGCGTCCGTGCACTCCCGCGCGAACGAAACCGATACCGCCCAATCCAACGGACGACATCGTCCACACGCCACCGCGCTCATCGAGCAGGCCCGCGCGAAGCGCCACGGACTGACGACCGCGGGGCCAATTGTCCTCCTCCCAAGCGTTGGCGTTGACCGCCACGACCACGGGTTGTCGCGCTTCCCGATTCATCACGTCGAAGGTGCACATGATCCCGTTCGCCGGGTAGCCGCTGCGCGTGTTGCGTCGAACCGGTAGCACCGACTTGAGTGTCACGCGCAGCGGCCCGAGGTCTTTGGTCGCGATCGCGTTTGCTCGTTCGTGCGTCGTCCGCGTCCCCTGCGTGCCGTCCGGGGTGAGTGCGAAGCGCATGATCTTCCTGACGTCGTCGTCCTTCGTGATCTTTGTCTGCGCGGCGCCGAAGACCTCGCCCGTGGTGGTGTCGATGAGGCGGCAGTTGACGGCGACGAAGCTCTCCATGTCCGTGATGCTCCCGGTGACGATGGCGTCGACCGCCGCAATGCGACCGATTTCTTTTGCGGTCGCGGGGTCGATCGCGCCGGTCTGCTGAAGCTTCTGCTCACCGAGCAGCTTGTCGAGCATGCCGCGCTCGACGATCTTGAAATTCCCGAGTTGGAAGAGGTTTGTCACAAGCTCTTCGGCGACGTAGGTGCCGAGCACGGTCGGTTGCCCGTCCAGCTCATGGAACGGCAGGACGGCGATCTTCTGCTTCTCCTGACGTGTCGCGCTCGCCGTGATCTGGGTCGCAAGTTCCTTGATGCCCGCGCCAATGGGCTGCTGGGCCGCTATCGTGATGGGAAGTAACAGCGAAATGAGCAGAGCGGTTTTCATGGCCACCTCGGAGAAGGAGAGTCGCGCCGACGCCAAATCCCTACCGTGTCCCCGCGAGCGGGGCGCTCCGTGGCTGCTACGGCAGGCAGATCGTCGTCATCGTAAACGCCCTGTCGCCTCAGGACGCCTCCTCAGAGCAGCTCATCGAACGTGATGCGCTCGTGCGGGTTATCGACACGGCGGAACTCGCGCAGCCGGTCATCACGGCAAGTACCAAGCCCCATTCAAGCGCACCTTGGGCAATTTCATAGGGCGCGCAAAAGAGGAAGAAGAAAATAGAGGTTGCGATACCGCAACCTGTCGCACGCATCGGCCGATCGTCGGCCCGCCGTCGTGCTCGATGGCGAATGCGCGCACGAACGTCGCACCAGCCAGGTGCTCGACGACGTAGTAGTACTCGATGTCGCCATGCAACTCGTCGTTCGCGCAGATGCCAAAGCCGAGCTGCTCGTGCTGCGGGAAGCGCTTGACGATCTCGCGCTTGCTCCAGTAGAGGAAGTTCGCGCTCTCGTACTCGATATCGCCCGCGCGCACGCTCCACGCCAAAAAGGCGAGCTGCGCGGGTCGGTGCGCAGTGGCGCTTTCGCAGGCAGGACATCGATGCGTGGCTGACTGACCAGGTGCGGCGCGTCGAGTACGAAGGGCAGCGCAGCGTGCTCGACGCGTTCGAGACCGCCGAGATCGCGATTCATCCTCTGCTAGCGGTCGAGAACGTCTGGCTCGCGGTGCGACCGCGTTCCCGCGACCAGCTGCTCTCGTTCATGATCCGCGAGGCAACGCTCGATCCCCAACTCGATCGCGAGCCGCTCCTCCGCTCCGTTCTCCGATCGGGAGGCGCTCTGCTCGACGGCGATCGTCGAACACGCGGCCTTTCCGCATCCACTCGATCCGCGCCCGTTCCATTTCAGCCGCAAGCGGGTGCTCCTGGCCGTGCTTCAGGAGCCGATCGACTATTCCGATCCGCACGGGCATCGGCCGCGCGTGATCGCCATGATTCTCGCGCGCTCGATGCAAGGCCACCTCGTCGCGCTCTCGCGCGCGATCAAGCTCTTCGGCGATGCGGAGCTCGTCGACAGGCTTTCGCCGGCGCCCGACGCGAGCTCCGCGATTCGCGCTGATTCGCGATGCGGAATCGCGGCTCACTCCAAAGGAGAGCCGCGCATGAAACTGACCGTTCCGGAGGCGGCCACGCTCCTCGGCGCAAACCAGGAGCGTGTCTACGACTGGATCGAGGACGACGGCCTTCCCGCGCAGCGCATTCGCGGGCAGTACCGGATCAATCGCGCCGAGCTGCTCGAATGGGCGACGGAACACGACATCACGTTGCGGCCGGGTGTGTTCGCGCGCTCCGAGGATCCGGAGAGCGCGCCTTCGCTTGCGGATGCGCTTCGGGCGGGCGGCATCCACTTCGGCATTCCGGGTGGCCCGATGGAAAACGTGTTGCGGGCGATCATCGATCTGCTGCCACTCGACGATGACGTCGATCGCGACACGCTCTTCCACAAAGGCAGCCTGTTGCACATTGGTGCATGATGGTGCGGCGTGGTGTATGATGAAGCCCATGGCTGCGTCTCAAAGAAGTGTCCGCCAGAGCGTCAGTCTCCCATCAGGGGTTGCGCGGCGTGTTCAGGCGCTCGCAAAACGCCGCCGCACGAGCGCGAACCGCGTCATCGTCGACTTGATCGAAAGCGGTCTCGAGGCGAAGGAACGGGAGAAAATCGCATTCTTCGAACTGGCCGAGCGGCTGGCCCGCACCTCGGACCGTGCTGAGCAGGAGCGCCTCAAGGACGAACTGGCCCGCATGACCTTCGGTGAGCCGTAGGTGCCGGCGATCCAGTGGACCAACCTTCCGCCAGCGTTGCGCGATCATCTTTTTGACCGGCTCCGCGATCGCAAGGTTACCGTCGAAGACCTTTACCAGCTCAAGGTCTGGAGGGAGTCGGAGCCGGAAGCGCCCGAGGGACCCTGGGTCAAGGACTTTGGCTCGTTCAAGATCTGCGGCGAGGGGAAATACCCGAAGACCTTTCTGCTGCGCGGTCAGCCCGCGAAAGGGGACAAGCTGTGATCTCGCGGGACCGTCTCCCGCCTCCCGCCGTTTTCACGTTGCTACGGTGACGTCACGAGGGCGCAACCCCGAGCATGCCCGCGCGGATGATGGGCAGCCACATGCCGATCGTGGCTCCGAAGATGCCGATGCCCATGGCGACGGTCAGCACGAATAGAGCGGTCGCCATGGCGAGGCGGCCCGGCGCGCCGCCTCCGGTGCGCGCGCGAACGTAGAGCTCGAGCAGGGTCAGCGGAATGAGGGAGTTGGCGAACGACAGAAATGTGAGCGTGGGGCCCTGCCACGACTGGAGGTCGAAGCCAACGGAACGGCCGTCGTTGAGGAGCAGCCAGAAGAAGAGTCCGACCCTGTAAAACCACGCCGCGCTGACGGCCAGAAACAAGCGAAGGACCCAGCGTCGATGCGCGGCGAAACGGCGCGTGATCGCGGAGCGCAACGCGAAGACGGCGCAGAGGATGATCAGCGCGGCGTTGAGGCTGCCGCCAATGTGCTGCGTCAGGTCGCCCCGCGTTCCGCGGATCCAAGTCATATAGAGACCGCTGAGGCTCGCGGCGAATACCGTGACCACGTAGACTCGTCCTGTCCAGCGATGGAGGCGCGGGAAGCGGTCGCGCATCTGCGGGATGAGCTGCAATGCGCCGCCGGCGATGAGAATGACGGCGGCGATCAGATGCACGACGATGGCGACATTCCCGGCGGTGTCGCCTCGTACGTAGCCGCGCGTCAGAATGCGATTCCATGCTTCGACGCGTCCCTGCACGGCCGTACTGCCATAGAACCAGGCCACATACGCGGCCATCATCAGCTGGCCGCTGATCGTCACGACAAACCAGAGCCGGGCGGACGCTTTCAGGGCGTCGTCCGCGAAGGAGCTCAGGCTCTCGCCGGCGGGAAGGGCAACCGTGCTCATGACGCCTCACGCGTGCGACGCAACGGCGCGGGGGGCGACCGCGCGAAGGCGGCGGTCTTCCACGATCTTTCCGTCGAACAGTGAGACCTGCCGCTGGGCGCGCTCGGCGAAGCGCGGGTCGTGCGTGACCATCACGATCGTGCTGCCCTGGTCGTGGAGCGTGTCCAGGAGGTCCATCACGAGCTGCGCATTCTTTGAATCGAGGTTTCCCGTCGGCTCGTCGGCGAGGAGCACCTTCGGCTTCCCGACCAGAGCACGGGCGATCGCGACGCGCTGCTGCTGGCCGCCCGACAATTGCGTCGGGAAGTGCTTCTGACGCTCCGGAATGTTCACCTGTTCCAGCGCGGCCATCACCAGTTCGCGGCGCTGCTTGCGGGTGAGGTCATTGCGAAAGGTCAGCGGCAGCTCGACATTCTCGAATGCGCTCATCTCCGCAATCAGATTGAACGCCTGAAAAATGAACCCGATGTCCCGGTTCCGCACGCGGGCTTGCTCCGCTGCGGGCAATCCCGTCACTTCAGCGCCATTGAGAAAGTACCGCCCATCGGTCGAGGAGTTCAGAAGCCCCATGACCGACAGGAGTGTCGACTTCCCGCAGCCCGACGGGCCGCTGACGGAGACATACTCGCCCCGATCAATGGTCAGATCGACGTCGTCCAATGCCGACGTTTCCATTGCCTCGGTGTAAAAGATCTTCCTGATGCCCTGAAGGTCGATGACGTGCTGACTATTCATGATGAGCTCCGATCAAATGGATCTAAAGAATGGTTACTCGTAGCGTAGCGCGTCGCCCGGCTCGAGAGCGACGGCGCGGCGCGTAGGCCAATACGATGCAGTGGAAATGACGGCGGCCATGAGAAGGACAACGCCCAGCGTCACCGGAATCACATGGTCGAGGATGTTGGGGAACGCTCTGCTGAAGAGAGGCAGCACCATGACGCCCAGACCGAGGCCGATGAATGCGACGGTCAGGTACAGGGCTCCCTGGCGCAGGAACATCGATGTTGCGCGCCACGCCGTCGCTCCCAGCGCGCGGCGGATGCCCACTTCCTGCGTGCGTTGCGCCACCGAACGGCTGATGAGTCCGAACAGGCCGGACGCCGCCAGCGTCGCGGTGATGAGCGCGATGACGATGAAGACGCGGACCATTGCCGGATAGGAGAGGTTCACCGCGGCGAGGTAGTCGTCGAACATCTGCAGGTTGTGCAGCGGCAGATCGCGATCGACGGCAAACGCCGCGGCTCGCAGCGCCACGCGGCTGTCGGTGGCCGTCTGCGGCAGTTTGACGAGCACCTGGAATGCAGACGGAACGGCCTGGCGCAACGGCTGATAGATCGTTCCGAGGTTTGCGTCCTGGCGATAAGGGACGCCTGCGACATTCGAGACGACGCCGATAATGGTGAGCCAGTCGCGGTTTTTCGTGGCGTTCAACTGGATTCGCTTGCCGAGGACGTTCTGATCGGGCCAATAGCGCGCGGCCATTTGTTCGTCGATGACGGCGACCTTCAGTGATTCGCTGTTGTCCGTACTGTCGAACAGGCGTCCGGAACGCAGTCGAATGTCCAACAGATGAAAGTAGTTTTCCGATACGACAGTGAGCGGCAGCGTCAACGCGCCCTGCTTGTCGTCGCCTTGTCGCGTCTCGATCGATGCAGCGACGCGTGCCGGCCTCGTAGGCGCCGCGGTCGTAAAGGCCACTTCAGAGCCGGGTACCTTGCTTCGGATGGCCGCGGCCAGATTCTCCCAATAGCGCTGGCGCTGGGAGGTTTCAGAGAAACGCGCGTCGAATACAGTGGGATACGTCGAAAGCATGACCTGCGCGGTATTCAGGCCGGCCGGCTTGCTCACTTCCTTGTGAATTCCCAGGACGACGTTTCCGCACGTCACCAGGACGATGCAGGAAACAACGACCTGCAGCCCGACGAGCAGACCCACCGTCCGGTTGCTGCCGCGAACGTTCGCTCCCTTGCCGCTGCCTGCAAGTACGACCGCGGCGTCCTGTCTCGTCACACGCCACGCGGGAATGAGCGTGCTGAGGAGCCAGATGGTCGTGGCAAAGATCACAGCAGTGACGATGTCCACGGGCCGCATGACCGGCAGATTGCCCGAGGCCCCGTCTGCGAGGATGCGCTGGCCGAAACGATTGATCGTGTGAGTCCATTCGACGCCGAGGAACGCGAGGACATAACCGCCCACAAGCCCTGCCAGCACGACCAATCCACTCTCGAGCAGGCATTGACGCAGGAGACGCGGGCGCGATGCGCCAAGGGCATTACGCAAAGCCAGCTCGCGGCTGCGCTCCAGGAGACGCGCGAGAAACACCATGCTGATGTTCAGGCAGCCGAGCAGCAGCACTCCCGCGGCCATGAGACTCATCATCGTGATGATCGGCGTCACGCCATGCGTGAAGATCCGGGACGCGGGAATCAGCGCAACGTGTCGCCCGGAGTTGAACAGTTTCGGATAATCGCCATTGACGTCATCCACGACGAGTTTCATCTCGTTCGCGATGGCGGCGGGCTCCTGATTCTCGCGAAGGACGATGAGCGGGTACACCGTCATCGCCGACTCCTGCGGCGACGCCAGATTCGGCACCTGCAACGGCCGCAGGATCTCGAAATCCTCGAAGGCGGCGAAGAACTCCTTCGGCATCACGCCGATGATCTGCACCGGTTCCGCGTCGATGCGCGCGGTTTTGCCCACGATGTTCGGATCGCCAGCGAAGTACTGCTGCCACGTACCGAAGCTCAGAATGGCCACAGCGCCCGCCTCGGACTTCCCGTCGGTCTCCTCGAACACACGGCCGAGAAGCGGTGCGACGCCGGCGGCAGTGAGCAGGCGCGGGCTGATTGCCCCGCCGCGCAGGCTCGTCGTCGCCTGGCCTTCACTGAGAACCGCGGGCTGGCGCGCGAACGCGCCGAGATGATCGGCCGACCGGTTGCGCTTCAGCAGCTCCTGCCATGTGTACGCATCGATGCTGGGCCGCGGCCTGGCCGCGGCATCCGCGGCAATCTGCACGCTGTACCACCGTTCCGAACCCGGGAACGGAAGTGGCTTCAACACCTGGCTGTAGGCGAGCGTGTACGTCCAGACGGCGAGTCCTACACTGAGCGCGACGACGCTTGCGCAGATCAGGGAGTAGCCCTTCGACTTCAGCAAAAGGCGCCAGGCGTATTTCAAATCGAACCAGAAATTCATAAGAGGCTCCGTTCGTAACGATGTAGTGGCGGTAAGCGCTACTTCAGCAGGATTCGCTGCTGGCCCTGCCACTCGCCGATTTCCGAGGTGATGATGCGATCGCCGGCTTGCAGACCGTCCAGTACCTGCAGGTGATTCAGCGATACCTGTCCCGCCCGGATCGTCGTTCTCGCCGCATATCGTCCGGCCGGATCGAGCTTGTAGACGGCGATCGCCGCATCGTTTCTGATGTATGAGGGTTTCCCCACATAGAGCGTATTCGGCACCTGACTAATGTAGACGGTGCCTTCCACCTGCATCTGCGGCCGAGCGCCGGAAGGCAGCGCGCCCTGTAGAGCGACGTCCACGACGACCGTGCCGTCGGTGACGCCGGGGTCGACGCGAGTGACGATCCCGTTCACGATGCCGTTTCGGGTGTCAATGACTGCCTTTTGCCCGGCCTGCACCTGCGAGGCCTCGCGCGCCGGAACCTTCAGCTCCGCGTAGAGCTGATCCTGCTGTGCGATGCGGCCGATCGGGCTGCCCGGCTGCAGTTGCTGGCCGACTTCGACGTCGATCGCCTGAACGATGCCGCTGATCCCGGCCACGACCTTCAGGTCGGCGGCTTGCGCCCTGGCACGATCCAATGCCCGCGCGAGCTGGGTGACACGCGACTTCCGGACAGACAGCTGGACCTGAATGTTGCCGCGAACCTTCTGCAGGCGACTCGCTTCGATGTCGTACGTGGCCCGCAATTGGGCCAGCTCGAGTTGAGAGCGGTTCAATTCGAGCTCCGAAATGAGGCCGTTGCGCGCCAATGCCTCGTCGGCCGCGGCTTTCGCCTTCGCCTTTTCCGTATTGAATTTCACCTGCGTGAGCACGACTTCCTGGTTCAGCATGTTGGTTTGCAGCTCGGCCTCCGCGGCCTGCAGCTCCGCCACCGCCCCTTCCCACGCTGATTGCGCTTCTTCCGCGCCGGCGGTGAGCTGCGGATTCGCGAGCTCCACTAACAGCTGCCCGACCTGCACGACGGCGCCCGGCTTGATCTCCGCCTTCGCGACCCGGCCGGGAACTCGCGCGGCGAGTTGTTCAATGCGCTCGGACAACAATCGCCCATTGGCGCCGACCTTGATTTCCATCGTGCCGCGCTGAACGGTCTCGATGCTGAGCGTCGTCCGATCGACGCGCTGCGTGCGGAAGTCGATGTTGGCGAACATGACGCCGCCGCTGACCAGCGCGAGCGCAATGGCCGCGATGACGGCGGGGCGTTTGATCCGAGAGGCTTTCGACGGTGTAATGACGCGATCCATAGTGAAATCCTCGGCTTTCATCGTTTTGAATCAGATCGGTTCCCGCTTGTGCCGGAGGCGCACCGCGGCGGCAAGGCAGCCCGCGGCGAAGATCAGCCCGACCCACAATCCGGGCGTGCTCAGGAAATTCAGGGGATCGAGTTGCGTGAAGTCCTTGCTTCCCGGTTTCGACTTGAACGCTTCCTTCATCGCGCCGGTCATGCGGTACTGCAGCATGTACATGAAGTACCAGGTGTTGAACGTGATCCGTTCGATCGCCGCGACCGCGAGAAACGGCAATACAGCCCATAGAATCGGCGCGCGCCGCGCCCACGCCGAAACCAGCAGCACCCAGCAGTAGATCGGGGCGTACCAGAGGATGTGGGCGGTCAGGCCGTAGATCATCCCCAGCGGGTCCGGTATCGAGGCCCACATTCGACCGGAGCTGACACCGCTGCCGAGGGAGACCGCGAACGTCGCGGGCAACAGGATGAGTTGTGTCGCGAAGCTGAGCGTTAGAGCGATGATCGGCAGCACGACGAGCGGAATGCTCGCCTTGGAGAGCACGGTCGTGCGATCCGAGACCGGCAGCGACTTCCAGAACAGAATGCTGCGGTCGCGGCGCTCCCCGTACAGTGCGTCGAGGCAATAGAAGAAGCCGACCAGGATCGTGGTCAGCATGATCGGAGCGGGCGCCGTGTTGATCGGCTTGACGATCGCCGGCTTCTGATTCGAATCGGAACGCGCTCTCGCCGCTCCGGCAACGAACGTGGCGATGAACGAGCCGAAGAGCACGAACGCGGTGATGATCAGCGGCGCGAGGTAAACCGACCGGTTCTCCCATATTTCGCGGCGCACCGACCAGTAGAAGGGCCGGGTGACGGCGGTTTCCTGCACGGAGCTCGATGGAGTCGTCATCATTTAATCGATCCTGTGGCGCCGGGCACGCGGCCCATTGAGGGGCCGTGCCCGGCATCCACTGTTGCGGTCTGTGGAACACGTTTGCGAACCGACACGCGATAGAGCCAGAAAAGCATTGCTCCGGCGAGGAGAACCGCCGGCACCTGCAGCAGGTTCGTGTCGCGCAGCCACTTCGGGAAAAGTTGCCCCTGGCCGGGGTAGAAGGAGAGCGTGGCGAACAACAGCGCCATGCACATTCGCAACAGATGCCGGGCGATTCGCTTCGTACCGAAAACACCGCCGCGCACGATCATGCGAACGTCGGAGACGGCGAACAGCAGGGCGATCGAGCCGAAGACGAAGTAGAAGGGAGAGGCGTAGCCGTCTTTCGAGCCACTTTGGCTATTGGCTGCTTCGAATCCCCAGTTCGCCGCGGCCGCGACGATTCCCAGGACGAACAGCAGCGCGCCTATATCGAAGAGTCCCGATTTGCCGTCTCTGCGTTTGGCGGCCACCCACGCCGTCGCAACCAGATAGAACGTCAGCGTGCTGCCCATGACGTTGCCGGTGTTGGGATTCAGAAATCCCGCGAGAATCGCACCGGCTCCGGAAGCGCTGAGCAGCGACACGAAGAATACGGTTCCGGCCGCGCCGTGAAGGCCGGAGCCTTTCCGGAACGTCATCGCCATATAGCCGGACAGCAGCGCTACCGCGGCGGCGCAGACGTGGAGGAGTCTCAGTGAGCTCAAGAGCATGGTTCAGATCCCGTTTTGATGATCCATCACGGCGACGAAGAGATCGGCGATGCTCGGCGTGCGCAGATCGCCCAATGCAGCGAGCTGCTGGCGATCGGCCCCGTCGAACAGAAGGATGCTGCGCCCGAAGACCTGGCGTTCCCGGATCGGACCGAGCGCGCGCGCCGCGGCGACGTGCTCCGGGTTCACTGTCACTTCGACATAGCGCGTCTCGAAGTCTTCCATGCTGCAATCGAAGACGATGCGGCCGCGATCGATGAACATGACGTCCGTGAGGACGTCCTGAATCTCTTCGACCTGATGAGTCGTGACGAGGATCGTGCGGCTGCGATCGAAGTAGTCGTTCAGCAGCGAGTCGTAGAACTGCTTGCGAACGAGAATGTCCAGGCCGAGCGTCGGCTCATCCAGCACCAGCAGTTTCGCGTCGATGGCCATGATCAGCGCGAGGTGCAGCTGGGTCACCATGCCCTTCGACAATTCCCTCACCCTGCTGCCTTGTTTGATCGAGGTTTTCGCGAGAAACCCTTCCGCGCGAGCGAGATCGAATCGCGGATGAACGCCGCCCATGTAGTCGAGCAGCTGAGAAACGAGGATCCAGCGCGGGAGCACGGCGACGTCGGAGATGAAGGCGACGTCGCGCACGAGCTGATCGCGCTCGGTCCAGGGGTCGCGGCCGAGGACTCTCAGCTCTCCCTGATGAGGAATGAGACCGAGAATCGCATTGAGCGCGGTGGTCTTGCCTGCGCCGTTGGGGCCGATGAGTCCGAGGATGCGTCCCTCTTCGACGCGCAGATCGACGCCGTCGAGCGCGATGGAAGTGCCGAACGCCTTGCGGAGACCGCGGGCTTCTATGCAGGCCATGGCGTGGAGCGCTCCTCTTCCGTTTCCGGCGGCGACGGCTGACCGGCATCCAGCAGTTCGTCGACCGTCAGGCCGAGCCTCTGAATGGTTGCGCGGACCCTCGGCCATTCCTCCTCGAGAAACTTCTGGCGTTCGCCCTGCAGCAGCAGCTCGTGCGCGCCCGCATTAATGAACATGCCGCGGCCCCGCTTCGTCTCGACCAGCTGCTCGTCGGCCAGTTGCTGATAGCCCTTCAGGACGGTGATCGGATTGACGCGATACTCGGCCGCGACGTGGCGCACGGAAGGCAGTGGGTCGCCTTCCTTGAGCACATCGTCGAGAATCATCGCCACGACGCGGTCGCGTAGCTGGCGGTAAATCGGCTGACTGTCGTTCCATTCGCGGTCCATTTCTGTTCACGCTCGGTTGTGGTGATGTAGTTAACTACAACACCTAAGCAGATGCAAGAGTTTTTTGCGTAGAGGCGGGCTTCAGCCCGCCTGAGGACGCAGCGGCGGGCTTCAGCCCGCCGAGGCCGCCCGGCTGAAGCCGGGCGCTACGTTTGGTTGATTTCCTTGGGGGAGATTGTTGCGAGAGCGTTCGTCCTGCGCCCTTGCAGTCTCGGAAATCGTTCCTGATCCTTGCATGCAGGCAAACTCATGACTCGGTTCCTCGTTCTCCTTCCGCTCCTGATCTTTACCGCCGCGACGGTCGCGGATGAGATCGTTCTGCAGCCGCTCGTCAGCGGCCTGATCAAGCCTGTCGCGATCGCGCACGCCGGCGACACGCGGCTCTTCATCGTCGAGCAGCGCGGCACGATCGCCGTCTTCGACGGCACGAGCCTCCTCGCGGCTCCGTTTCTCGACATCCGCAGCCTCGTGCGCTCCGGCGGCGAACAGGGACTGCTCGGCATCGCGTTTCATCCGCGCTACGCGGAGAACGGGTTCTTCTACGTCAACTACACGGACGCGAGCGGCGACACGGTCGTCGCGCGCTACTCGGTTTCCACGACCGATCCAAATCGCGCCGATGGGTTGTCCGCGCGCGTGCTGCTGCAAGTCGACCAGCCGTTCGCGAATCACAACGGCGGACAGCTGCAGTTCGGGCCGGACAGATATCTCTACATCGGGATGGGCGACGGCGGCTCGGGCGGCGATCCCGGCAATCGCGCCCAGAATCGCAACGATCTCCTCGGCAAGATGCTGCGCATCGACGTCGACTCCGGCACGCCGTACGGAATCCCGCCCTCGAATCCGTTCGTGAACGCGAGCAACGCGCGCGACGAGATCTGGTCGTACGGCCTGCGCAATCCGTGGCGTTTCTCATTCGATCGCACGACCGGCGATCTCTGGATCGCGGACGTCGGGCAGGGGGATTGGGAGGAAGTGAACTTCCAGCCGGCGACGAGCATCGGCGGCGAGAACTACGGATGGCGGCGGATGGAGGGCTCGCACTGCTTCAACCCATCCTCGAACTGCAACGACGGATCGCTCGTGCTGCCGGCGATCGAGTACGGCCACACGAACGGCGCCTGCTCCGTGACGGGCGGACACGTGTATCGCGGCACGCGCTATCCGTTCCTTCGCGGCATCTACATCTACGGCGACTACTGCAACGGCGTGATCTGGGGCGCAACGCGCACGATCAGCGGCGCGTGGACATCGCGTGTGCTCACCGACGCGAGCTTCTTCATCAGCACGTTCGGCGAAGACGCCGCCGGCGAGATGTACGTCGCCGATCACGGGGGCGGGCGCATCCTGAAGATCACCGATCCGCGTCCGGTCGGACCGAAGCGGCGCGCGGTGCGTCATTTCTGAAGCGCGTGCGAAGACGATTCGAGCATTTCCTCTCCCAGCTGGCGGCCGTCGAGGTCTCCGATCGCGCGACGAATCAGTTCTCGCGCACGATCGGCGACCTGCAAGGCAACGCGATCCGTCGGCGCAACCTGCGCCTGTATCTCGAACAACTCACCGCGATCGCTCCGCGCATGCTGCTCATCGGCGAAGCGGTGAGCTATCGCGGCGGACGGCTCACCGGCATCGCGTTCGTGAGCGAGACGCTGATGCTCGGCGGCATCGACACGCGCAGCGGACGCGTGCTCGGCGCGGACTTCGGCTACCGCAAGGCGACCGCGGGAGCGAAGCTGTCGACCGAGGCGAGTGCGACGATGGTGTGGTCGACGATTCGCGAGGTCGCGCCGCTGCCGCTGCTGTGGAACGCGTTTCCGTTCCATCCGTTTCACGCCGGCGAGCCCGACTCCAATCGCGCCCCGGCCGCCGCGGAGCTCCTCCTCGGCGAGCGGTTCATCGAGCGGCTGCTCGAGATGTTTCCGATCGAGCAGGTCGTCGCGATCGGCAATCAGGCCTCGCTGTCGCTCACGCGCATGAACATCGCGCACGCGAAAGTGCGTCACCCATCGCAGGGCGGCAAGCGTTTGTTCGTCGAGGGAATGAGGAGACTGACAACGTAGGGGCGGGCTAAGCATCGTGAGGCACGACTTACGGCGTCTGATTGCGAGCTTGTCCCCTCTCCCCGCCGCGCGGGGAGAGGGGACTCCCATCACTGCATGCGAAGACTCGGGATGCTCAACTGAAGACCATTGGTGCTAACCGCCGATGTGCGACATCTCCACTTTTCGCGCGGGCGCCGCGATCGCCCGTATCTCCGAATAGCGATCGTCGCGATCGCGCCAAAGGTTCGCGATGACCTCCGCGAGCTCGTCATCGCTCGCGCCGCCGCGCATCAGCTTGCGCAGGTCGTAACCGCGCTCGGCGAAGAGGCAGAGATACATCTCGCCGCTCGCTGAGACCCGCGCGCGCGTGCAGCTGCCGCAGAACGGCTGCGTCACCGAGGTGATGATGCCGATCTCGCCCGCGCCGTCGACGTAGAGCCAGCGCTCGGCGACTTCGCCGAAATAGTTCGCCTCCGCGGGAACCAGCGGCCACTCGCGCGCGAGGACCTCCAGCATCTCCCGTCCCGGCACCACATCCTCGGCGCGCCACTGATTCGTGTTGCCGACGTCCATGTACTCGATGAAGCGGACGATGTGGCCCGTGCCGCGGAAGTGCCGCGCGAGGTCGACGATGCCGGCATCGTTCACGCCGCGCTTCACGACGGCGTCGATCTTCAGCGGCGTGAGCCCCGCTTCTTCCGCGGCATCGATCGCCGCGAGCACGGCCGCGACCGGGAAGTCGACGTCATTCATCGCGCGGAACACGGCGTCGTCGAGCGAGTCGAGACTGATGGTGATGCGGCGCAGCCCCGCGCTCTTCAGCGCGCGGGCCTTCTCGCGCGTGAGGAGCGAGCCGTTCGTCGTGAGTGCGATGTCCTGCAGCCCTTCGATCGAGGCGAGCATCTCCACGAGGCGCTCGAGATCGCGGCGGAGCAGCGGCTCGCCGCCCGTGAGCCGCACTTTCTCGACGCCGCTCCGCACGAACACCTTCGCCAGCCGCGCGAGCTCTTCGAACGTCAGCAGATCTTCGCGATGCAGGAACGTGAAGTCGCGGCCGAAGATCTCCTTCGGCATGCAGTACGGGCAGCGGAAATTGCAGCGGTCGGTGACCGAGATACGGAGATCACGGAGCGGCCTGCCGCGGGTGTCTTTCATCGCCGTGTCATCCTGAGCGAAGCCGAAGGATCTTCGCGTGTGCCACGCCGGAAGATCCTTCGCCGTCTGCGCGGCTCAGGATGACACTCTAACTACGCCGGGGCGTACAAAAACTCCAGCGCCAGGCGGACGCGCCGGGCCCACGCGCGCTCGCTGTGATCGCCGCGGCGGTCCTCGTGGTAGCGCAGCATCCCGTTGGTCCAGCCGTTCGCCTTCAGCCGGTCGCGCAACGCGCGCGCGCCGTCGAGCGCCTCGCGTCCCTCGCGCGCGCCGATGTCGACCCACAGCTTCGGGCGCGGGCCGTCGAAGCGATCGACCTCGCGGAGGATCGCGCGCTGGTTCCACCACACCGAGGGGGACATCACTGCCGCGGCGCGAAACACTGTCGGGTGCTCGAGCGCGAGGTACAACGACACGAGACCGCCGAGGGATGAGCCGCCGATCGCGTTGTCCGCGGGAATGGTGCGGAAGCGCGCATCGATCGCGGGCTTGATCTCCTCGAGGAGCATGCGTGCGTAATCGTCCGCGCGGCCGCCGCCGGAGAGTCTCGGATCGCGCGTCGGCGTGTACTCGTCGATGCGCGCGGTGCCGGCGTGATCGATGCCGGCGATGATCATCGGCAGCGCGGTGCGCTCGCCGATCGCGCGATCGGCGGCCTCGTGGAGACGCCACGACTGTCCCGGAATGTACGCGCGCTCGCCCTCGAACAGATTCTGCCCGTCCTGCATGTACAGCACGGGATAGCGGCGGTCGCCGCGCTCGTCGTAGCCGGGCGGCAGATACAGGGTCACGTAACGCGGGAGACCGGCGATGCGCTCGAGACGGCCGGCGCGGACCACGGCGCGGCGGTTCCCGAACCGGAACACGCGCCGCAACGTCGCGCGGAGAGTCGCGTCAGGCAAGCTCACGATACCCGGAGCGGAAGTAGACCAGCGGGGCGGCATCGGCCGTCTGCGCGTCGACGACTTCACCGACGAAGATCGTGTGATCGCCGCCCGGAAGCTCCGCATGCACCTTACAGGCGAGCGTACAGATGGCGCCCGCGATCAACGGCACATCGAGCTCGCCGCGCTGCACATCGACGCCTTCGAACTTGTTCTCGATCTTCGAGGCGAAGCGTCCCGAGATCTCGCCCTGCGCCTGCGCGAGGATGCTCACGCCGAACTTCCCCGACGCGGCGATCGCGTCATGCGACTTCACGCTCTTCTCGACGCAGACCAGCACGAGCGGCGGATGCAGAGAAAGCGAGGCGAACGAGGCGACGGTCATCCCGTACGGCTTCCCGTCGTGTTCGGTGGTCACCACGGTCACTCCGCTGGCGAACTGCGACATGGCGAGCTTGAAGCGCGCGTCGTCAATCGGCATAGGGCGCGGAGTTTACTTCAAACTTTTTGCCTCGGCTGGCGTACGAACGTAGCGACGGGCTTCAGCCCGTCGGGCCTCGCCCGGCTGAAGCCGGGCGCTACGTCACTTGCCGCAGCACGGAGAACAAATGCGCCGAACACTCATTCTCGCTCTCACGCTCTTCATCGCCACCGCTGCTCAGGCGGCCAGCGACACGATCCGCCGCGGCTTCAACGTCGCGGAGGGAGGCACGCTGCACCTCGATGCCGGCATCGGCTCGATCACCATCGTCACGGGCGGCACCGGCGTCGCGTTCGAGATCATCCGCGACGCGGACGGACGGAAAGGCGCCGAGGTGCTGCGCGATCACCGCATCACGTTCAGGCAGGAGGGCAACGACGTCTACGTCGAGAGCGACTGGGACGACTCGTGGGATCGCTGGTTCCGCCGCTATGAAGTGAAGTGGAACATCCGCGTGCCGGCCCGCTACAACGTCGATGTGCGGACGTCCGGCGGATCGATCGATCTCGGCGCGATCGGCGGTACCGCCGAGGCGCGCACCTCGGGCGGCAGCATCAGGACCGGACGCGTGAGCGGACGCGCGGAGCTGCGCACGTCGGGCGGCAGCGTCGCAGTCGACGGCGCAACGGGGCCGGTGAATGCGCGCTCGTCCGGCGGCTCGATCCGCATCGGCAATACGACGGGATCGGTAGAGGCGCGCACCTCGGGAGGCTCGATCACGATCGCGCGCGTCGACGGCGATGTGTTCGCGCGCACGTCGGGCGGCGGCATTCGCATCGAAGATGCGACCGGGAAGATCGACGCGACGACGTCCGGCGGCTCGATTCACGCGAACCTCTCGCGCCAGCCGCGCGGCGACTCGCGTCTCTCCACTTCGGGCGGCGGCGTGACCGTGACGCTCGCGAGCGGGATCGCGGTCGATCTCGACGCGCGCGCGAGCGGCGGCGGCGTGCGCTCCGACGTACCGATCACGGTGATGGGAAAACAGGACGACGATTCGCTGCACGGCGAAATCAACGGCGGCGGACCGAAGCTCGTACTGCGAACGTCGGGCGGCGGGATTCGCGTGAAGCCGATGGTCTGAACGCCGCGTGCCATCCTTCGCCGTCTTCGCGGCTCAGGCCTTGTCATCCCGAGCGTCGCGAGGGACCTGGGCGGGCGGCGGCGCAAGGCGCGGGCTTCGTGCCACCCTCCCCCCCCGGGTCCCTCGCTCACGCTCGGGATGACAAGCCTTGGCGCCCATGCTTTCAATGTTGAATGTCTACTGGGACGTCGCCAGAATCGCGCGCGCCGCGGTCCGCGCGCTCGCGAGCGAAGCGTCGCTGAGCAGACCTTCACCGCCCACCCAGTCGCCCGCGATGTAGAGGCCGCGCACCGGCGTTTGCACCGGCGGGCGGGGGAGCTCGGGCGTGGGAAGCGCGTTCGCGACGGTCATCGCGGGGAGGAAGCGGCGGTGCACGAGCACGTCGCGCCAGCCGGGCTGCATGCGGTCGAGCAGCGCTTCGAGCTCGCGCTCGTCGTCGCCGGCCCCGCCGCGGCGCGGCCGCTCGCCGTCGAACTCCTCGTTCGTCGCGGTCTGTTCGCGGCGGTACTTCAGCAGGTGAATCAACGCACCGCCTTTCGGCGCGAGCTGCGCGAAGGCGGAGTGCACGGAGTAGTAGAGCGGATCGTCGATGCCGAGCGCGAAGGTCTTCTTCGGATTCGGCAGCGAGCGGAGTCCGACGTCGAGACACGCCGCGGTCACGGGATGCACGGCCAGCCACGGCTTCGTGAAATCGGCGAATCCGGCGAGCTCCGCGGCGGTCTCGGGATCGATGGCGAGGAGCACGGTCTCGGCGGGAATGAGCGCACCTTCCACCTTCTCCGGTTTCTCGTCGGGCAGCGCGACGGACAGCGTGTCTCGGCGATCGTTGTCGAGCTCGAGGCCTCCGAGCTCCACCGCGCGCACGGCCGTGTGATCGCGCACGATGCCGACGATGCGCGAGCTGCTGATGAAGTTCACGCCCGAGGTGACCGCGGTGTTGCGCATCGAGTCGACGAGGCGCTGCCATCCTTCGTCGATGTAGATCACGCCGCGCAATCCGATCTTCACCTGCTCCAGCGCGAGCGCCGCGCTTTGCGTCTCGTGCGCGGAGTACGTGGAGAGGCGGACGAGCGCGGCCATCACGCGGCGCGCGCGCGCATCGGTGAAGTTCGCGTCGAGCCATTGCCCGACGGTCATCGAGGCAACGGCCGCGGGATCGAGCTTGCGCACGCGGAGGATCGCCCGCGCGAGCTCTTTCTTGCCCGCGAACGAGAGCAGCGACGTGAAGAGCAGCGAGAAGAGACCCGACGGCAGGCGATACTCCTCGCCGTCGAAAATCGCCAGCGGCGGCTTCGGCTTCGCGAGTTTTCCGGGGGCCGGAATGCCGAGCTCGCGATATACGGCCGCGGCGGCGCCGGTACGGAAGAGCGCGTGCGCGCCGAGGTTGAAGCGGAAGCCGTGGCGGAGATGCGTGACCGCGCGGCCGCCGAGAAAACGGCGCTTCTCGAACACGGTCACCGTCCGCCCGCCGCGCGCGAGATAGATGGACGCGGCCAGACCGGTCAGGCCGCCGCCGACGATGACGACGTTGTTCCCCACGCGGTCGCGCATAGTAGCGCATTCGTGACCATTTCCCGGGAGGGGTATGGCAGAATCGCCTGCGGGCCCTATACTTTTCAACGAGTTTCGCGAATTCCGGACGCCGCGGTTGTGTTCGGAAACGACGGTCGAGAGGCTTCGTGTATCGCACTGAGAGACTGATCCAGTCGGTGGTGGTGATTGCTGTGCTCGGCGCGGCGGGCGTGAGTCACGCGGCGACTCCGTCCGAGTTCTACCTGAACCTCCTTAGCCGCGGCGTGAGCGAGTTCGACGCAGGGCGCTTCGAGAGCGCCGCGTCGCAGCTGCGCATCGCCGCGTTCGGCCTGATGGACGCGGTCGATCGGTATCAAACCGCGCAGATCTATCTCGCGATCTCGAGCGATCGCACGGCCGACGGCGACGGCGCCCGCAACGCCGCGCGCCGCGTCGTCTCGGCGGAGAAGATCGGGAAGACCTACGGATCGCTGGCGCTGCCCGCGGGCATCCGCACGACGTTCGACGCGCTCGCGAGAACGATGCTGACGCCGGGAGAGGTTTCGATTCTCGCGACGTCGCCGAAGCCGGTGCAGACCGCGCCGGCGGTGAAGCCTCCCGCGACGCAGGCGCCGTTGCCGGCTGCCAAGGCGTCGCCAACGCCGGCGACCACAGAGGCGAAACCGCCCTCAGCGCCAGCGACCACAGAGGCGAAACCGCCTGCAGCGCCGGCGACCACAGAGGCGAAACCGTCTGCAACGCCGGCGACCACAGAGGCGAAACCGCCTGCAGCGCCAACGACCACACCGCCGCCACAGCAGCCGCCGCCAAAGCCGCAGGAACCGGCGGACGTCGAGCCGAAGCGGGAGACGACCACTGCGCCGGCGCCGGCGCCGGCGCCGGTGACGCGCGACATTCCGGCGGCATGCACGGAGGCGGAGCGCGCACTCCACGCGGCGAATCTTTCCGACGCGCGGCGCATCTATCGCGAGCTGCTCGACGCGCAGCTCACGCACGAGCAGGCGCTTCGCGTCGCGGAAGGGCTCTATCGGGTGCGCGATTTCGCATTCGCGCTGCGCGCGTTCGAGCGGGCGGGCGCGCTGCGCAAGGGCGAGGAGCCGTATGGCTACTACATCGCCGTGGCGCTCTACGAGACCGGCCAGCACGCGGCCGCGAAGAAAGAGCTGACGGCCGTTCTCCCCTTCATCGAGATCACGCCCGACGTCGCGTCGTATCGCGCGAAGATCGAGAGCTCGATCGACTGAAGCCGCCCGCGCCGGTGGCGCCGTTCAGGAGAGCGGCGGGACAGAACGAGGTTCGAGGGAGCGGATCGCTCGGATCAGCCGAGCCGCCGCCGCATTCCCCTTCATCACCAGATCATTCGCATCCTGACGAAGGCGTTCGCGGTCTTCGGCGGTGAGGTCCTTGGCGGTGAGCACGACGATCGGGATGCGTGAAGTCCCTTCCTGTTGACGGAGGCGCTCGGCGAGCTCGAAACCGCTCATCCCCGGCATGATCAGGTCGAGGATGATCACGTCGGGCCGCAGCGCCTGCGCGCGCTCGAGTCCCTCCGCTCCCGACATCGCCTTGTCGACGAGATAGCCGGCCCTGGAGAGCTCGTACCCGAGCATCTCGTGCACGGCCGCGTCGTCGTCGATGAGCAGCAGACGCGGGCCGCGGCCGGGCGCATGGCGGGCGGTGATCTCCGCGAGGCGGCGCAGGAATCGCGGCCAGTCGATCGGCTTCACGAAGTAGTCCTGCGCGCCGAGGGCCACCGCCAGCTCGCGGTTCTCGAGCATCGAGACGATGATCACCGGGATCGACGCCGTCGCCGGCTCCGCCTTCAGCTCGCGGAGCACGTGCCAGCCGTCCATCTCCGGCAGCACGATGTCGAGGGTGATGGCGAGCGGCGAGACGACGCGCGCGAGCTGCACCGCTTCTTCGCCGGAGCGCGCGCGAATCGGCACGTAGCCCGCGGACTGCAGATACGCGCGCAGCGTGTCGAAGGCTTCGTCCTCGTCTTCCACCACGAGCACGCGATCGCCCGTCGGGATCACCACGCCGCCCGGCCCGATGATCGGGCTCGGAATCGAGGCGCCGGCGAAACGGAGGGGGAGCGTGAACGTGAACTCGCTTCCCTCGCCGGGCGTGCTCTTCACCGCGACCGTTCCATGCTGGAGCTCGACGAACTTCTTCACGAGCGAGAGGCCGAGTCCCGTGCCGCCGAAGCGCCGGCTCGCCGCGGAGTCGATCTGCTGGAATTCGTCCCAGATCACCTGCAGATGCTCGGGCGCGATGCCGATCCCACGGTCGATCACCGAGACGCTCACGCTGTCGCGCACGCGGCGCGCGCGAATGGTCACGACCGAGCCGGTCGTCGAGAATTTCACGGCGTTCGAGATCAGGTTGTAGAGGATCTGCTTGAACTTCGCGTGATCGGTCTCGATGTCGTCCACATTGTCGGGAACATCGACTTCGAACGTCACGCCCTGCTTCACCGACAACGCGCGCATGACCATGCAGACGCTCTCGATCGCGCCGCGCACGTCGAAGATCTCCGGGTAGAGCTCCATCTTCCCCGCTTCGACTTTCGACAGATCGAGGATGTCGTTGATGATCGCGAGGAGGTGCTGCCCGGAGGTGAGGATCGAGCGGAGGAAGCCGGTGTACTTCGCCTCGATCTTGTTCTCGAGCCGCTCGACGAGGATCTCCGAGAACCCGATGATCGCGTTCATCGGCGTGCGCAGCTCGTGGCTCATGTTCGCGAGGAAGGTGCTCTTCGCGCGGTTGGCCTGCTCGGCCTGCTCGTTTTTGAGCTGCAGCTCGCGCAGGATGCGCGCCTTCGCGATGGCGGAGACGGCGTGCTCGCGCATGCGCGCGAGGCGCTGCAGATCGGAGCGGCCGAATGCGTTCTCGTCCTGGAAGTTGTCGAAGATCAGAAAGCCTTCCATCCGCCCGCCGAGCGTGACCGCCATCGCCAGCATCGCCTTCGGCACGGGGAGGTGCGCGGTCTTGTCGGCCGCCGCGAGATGTTCGAACTCCGCGGACTTGATCAGGTAGACGCCTTCCTCGAGCTGCACCGCGCGCTCCGAGTAGCGCCGCATCGCTTCCTCGAACGAAAGCGAGACGCCCTTGAAGAGCTCGGGATCGTAGCCCGAGGTCGCCACGACTTCGGTGCGCTGGTTCTCGTGATCGAACTTGAGGAACGTCGCCTTCTCCGCCTGCGGGAAGAGCCTCATCCCCTGCTCGAGAATGCTCTTCAGCACGTTCTCGAGCACGACCTCGCGATTGATCACCTCCACGATCCTGTCGACCGTCTCGAGCTCGCGCGTCTGCGCGCGGATCTCTTCGGTGCGCGCGAGCACGAGGTCTTCGAGCATGCGGTTCTTCCGCTTCAACTGCCGGTTGCGATAGCGGCTCGAGAGCCACAGAAGAATCGCCGCGGCCACGAGATACAGCAGCACGGCCCACCAGCGGAGCAGCAGCGGCGGCTGGACCGAGAAGCGATACACCATCGCCTCCGACCACGCGCCGTCGTCATTGCGCGCTTTCACTTCGAACGCGTAGGTGCGCGCGAAGAGGTACGCGGGCAGGTTGGTGTAGCGGATCTTCACGTCCGCCGTTTCCGCCGACCAGTCGCGGTCGAATCCGCCGAGCCGCACGCGATACCGCACGCGCGACTCGTCGGTGAAGGTCACCGCGGCGTACTCGAAGGTGATGTCGTTGCCGCTCGCCTCCACGTTGCGCAGGCGGACGGCCGGGGCGACGGTGGTCGTGTCGCGTTCGGCCGGGTTGAAGACGGACACGCCGCTGGGCGTCGCAAAGTAGATCCGTCCTTTCGGACCTGCGGCGAGCGGTCCGAACGCCCATCCTTCATCGTCGATCAGTCCGTCGGCCTTGGTGATGCGCGAGACGACCGTGAGGCCGCGCGAGTCGATCTCGAGCAGTCCGGCGTTGTCGCTCACCCACACGCGCGGGCGATCCGGCGACGTGGCGAAGCCGAGCGCCGGGCGGCCCCGCATGATCGTCTTCGTGATCCTGCCGTCGAGGACCGCGAGCCCCGCGCTCGTGCCGACCCACATGCGATTGTCGAGAAAAAGGAGCGAGCGGATGTTGTCGCTCAGCGCGCCCGTGGCGCTGTTCCAGACGGGCCTGAACACGCCGGCGTCGGGCAGCGGCGACTCGGAGCGATAGAGGCCTCGATCGATCGTGCCGACCCAGAGCCGGCCCGCCGCATCGACAGCGACGCTCGTCGCACCCGACGCGAGTTGAAACGCGGGCATGCGGTGGATGATCCACTGATCGCCGTAACACGCCGCACCCCATACGCCGGCGAAGCACATCCACTTGCCGAGGCGGCGTGCGGCGTAGGTCGTGTCGAAGCCGAATGCTGTGATCACCGCGGGCGTGCCGGCGACACTCACGTTGTAACGCCTCGTCGCCGCACTCACCGCGCTCGGCTCGCGTCCCGGAAGGGAGAGGCAGTTCAGGCCCGCGGACGTCGCGATCCACAATCGTCCGTCGCCGTCATCGCCGATCGCGTAAATCTGATTCGAATGCAATCCATCCGCGGCACGCAGCGTCGTCGTGACGCCGTCCGCACCGATCGCGGCGAGACCGCTGCCGGTGCCGACCCAGAGGAAGTCGCTCCATGGGCCGCTCGCTCCGCCGCGCGGAAGGACGGCGAACGTGCTGGAGTCCGGCAGCGACGGGGCGGAGCGCTCGGTGTAGGCGACGAAGGCGCGATAGCCGCGGCGCAGCCGCGACGCGCCGCCGTTCTGGCCGAACCAGAGATTGCCTTCGCGATCCTCGAGAATGGTCCAGAGGGTGTCGCCGAGGAGTCCGTTCGAGCGGCGCACGATCGTGCGCTCGGCGGGATTGCGCGGATTGATGCGCACCGCTCCGTTGCCCAGGCTGGCTGCCCAGAGGTCTCCGTCCCGCGTGGCGACGAGCGCGACGACGCGCTCTGAGAGATCGCGATTGACGATGCGCGCCGCGCCGTCTTCGAGCTTCCACACGGAGCCGTCATTCGTGCCGCCCCACAGCGTGCCGTCGGCCTGCTCGGTGAATGCGACCGTCGGCGACGGCGTCGAGCCGATCGTGCGGCTGCGCGCGTGGGGATCGACGAGGATGACCGTGCCGTCGGCGAGTCCCGCGACGACCGAGCCGTCGCGCCGGGCGAGCATCGCCTGCACGCCTTCCTGCACGATCGTCATCGTCTCCAGCACGCCGCTCCTCGGATCGAACCGGTAGCGAACGATCCCGTCCGGCCGCGCGGCCCACACCCATCCGTCACGCGCCGCGACGACCGCGTTACGGCGCATGCGCGCGCGCTCGAGCGGCACGTTGCCGACACGCGAGACGAAACGAATCCGCTCGCCGGGCCGATAGGCGTCCAGCGCTTTCTCCGACACGACGAGTCCCGCCTCCGAGCCGACCCACAGACGATGCGCCGAGTCTTCGACGATCTCCCGCACCGTGAAGTCCGCCAGCCCGTCGGCGACGCCGTACTGCTCCATCGCGTGCCCGTCGTAACGCGAGACACCCGACGAGTAGAACCCGAGCCAGATGAAGCCCATGTGGTCCTGCACGACCTTCTGCACACTCGCGGACGAAAGGTGGTCGCCGGGCTTGAAATGCGTGAAGGGAAGCTCCTGGGCGGACATGCTCGCGGACAGAATTCCGGCAAGGAGCAGCAGCGCGAGCGTGCGGGGCATGGTTGAAGTGTACCGCCCCCACCCGGCCGGTTGCCCGGCTTCCCGGTTGCCCGGCGTGGCGGCTCGCACCTCGGGCATGGTGGCGCGCTGGTGCGCGCAGGTCCGTTCGGGATTCTGCCGTGTACCGCCCGCCCGGGCGGTTGCCCGGCTTCCCGGTTTCCCGGCGTGGGCGGCTCGCACGTCGGCATTGTGGCGCGCTGGTGCGCGCAGGTCCGTTTGGGATTCTGCCGTTTACCGCCCGCCCGCCCGGTTGCCCGGCTTCCCGGTTTCCCGGCGTGGACGGCTCGCACCTCGGGCATTGTGGCGCGCTGGTGCGCGCAGGTCCGTTTGGGATTCTGCCGTGTACCGCCCGCCCGGGATTCTGTCGTGCCGTTGCGCAAAATGCGAGAGCGAACTGCGCGCCCCAGCGCGCCGCAATCGTTGTGGCGTGAACCATCCGCGCCGGGAAACCGGGCAACCGGCGGCCGGGCGGGGGAAACCGGCAGGTCGGTGGCCCGTACAATCGTCAAAATGGCCCGCCTCCGTGACTGGCTCGATCTCGGGAAGAACACCGTCTCGTCGCTCTCGTCGAACGACGTGACGAATCTCTACTCGCTCGAGTGGCCCGAGACGAAGAAGATGCTCATCGCCGAGCATCGCGAGGACATCGAGCAGGATCCGAAGCGTGTGCGGCGCTGGCTGCGCACGACCAGCGCGGTGCTGTACGGGCTCACCAAGCGCCTCGCGCCTCACCGCCGCGTGCTGTTCGTCCTCTCGTTCCTCGCGTTCTTCCTCTGCCTCATGTCGCTGGCGAGCGAGATGAAGCATCCGCCGTTCTGGACGTTCATCGAGATCGCGGCGACGTTTCTGATCATGACCCTGCTCCTGGCGATGGAGCTGATCGACAAGATCAAGTTCCGCGACGAGCTGCAGCTCGCGCGCGATCTGCAGGCCAGTCTGATTCCGAAACAGATGCCGCACACCGAGCCGTGGGACGTCGCGGCGTTCAACCGGATCGCGAATACGGTCGGCGGCGACATCTACGACTTCGTGCCGCTGGAAGACGGCCGCCTGGCGGTGCTCTTCGGCGATGCGTCGGGACACGGGATGGCGGCGGGACTGGTGATGGCGGTCGCGCATGCGGCGTTCCGCACGCAGCTCGAAATGGACTCGTCGCCCGATCCGATCATCGCGTCGCTCAATCGAATCCTCTGCCGGACCGGCGGCTCGCGCTCGTTCTTCGCGTGCTGCTATCTGCTGTTCTCACCCGACGGCACGTTCGTCGCGACCATTGCGGGCCATCCGCCGATCGTGAAGATCGGCGCAGACGGCAAGATCCTCGAGCGCATCGGCCGCGGCGCCTATCCCCTCGGCGTCAAGGCAGGGTTGACGTGGGACACCGTGAGCGGCGCGCTCGCTCCCGGCGAGCGCCTCCTGCTGCATTCCGACGGACTCACCGAAGCGCGCAACACCGCCGACCGCGAGTTCGGCGATCAGTACGTCGAAGTCATCGCCGGATGGCACCCCGAGGGATCCGCCTCGACGCTCATCGATTCCATCGTCGGCGAGTGGCGCGTCTTCATGGGGGACACGCCGCCGGAGGATGATGTGTCGATCGCGGTGATCGCGCGACAACCGATGTCATCCCGAGCGTAGTCGAGGGACCCGGGCGGGCGGGTGGCGCGATCCTCGCGCCCCCATCCACCCAGGTCCCTCGCTCACGCTCGGGATGACACGGGGGTGCTCACCAACCCCTCGAACACCTGCAGCGCAAGATCCACGCGTCCCAACGGCGCGGACACCTGCACGCCCGCCACCTTCGCCCGCACGCGCTCGAGCGTTTCGCGCGCGATGGTCACTCCTTCGCGCAGGCCGAACTCCTTCCCCTTCTCGCTCGCGACGCGCATCCGCTCCATCACTTCATCGGTCACCGACACGCCGGGCACTTCGTTGTTCATGAACTGCGCGTTGCGGTACGAGAGCAGCGGCCAGATGCCGGCGACGATGGGGAGGTTCATGTGCCTGATGCGCTCGAGGAAGTTCTCCAGCACATCGGCGTCGAAGACGGGCTGCGTGATCGCGTACTCCGCGCCGGCCTTCACCTTCCACTCGAGGCGATCGAGCTCGTACTCGAGATCGAGGTGACCGGGATTCACGCCGACGCCGACGGTGAAGCGCGTCGGCTCGCCGAACGAGTTGCCGCCGAGGTCGAGGCCGCGGTTCATCAGGCTCACCATGTTCGTGAGTCCGATCGAGTCGATGTCGAAGACCGCCGTCGCCTCGGGATACGGCCCCATCTTCGGCGGATCGCCCGTGATGAGCAGCAGATTGCGCAGACCGAGCGCGCCGCATCCGAGGAGATCGGAGTGCATGCCGAGGAGATTGCGGTCGCGGCAGCAGTAGTGCAGCACGGTCTCGATGCCGATGCGCTGCTGCAGCAGCGTGGCCACAGCGATCGCGCCCATGCGGTTCTGCGCGCGCGGGCCGTCGGGCACGTTCACCGCGTCGACGCCCGCGGCCCTGATCGACTTCACCGACTCGATCATCGCGTCGGGGTTCGGTCCCTTCGGCGGCGTGATCTCGATCGTGGTGACGAACTCGCCGTGGGCGATCTTGCGGCCCCAGTTCGACCGCGTTTCCATCGCCACGGGCTCGTGACCCTGCGGCTTCTCGCCGTTGACGCCGCGCTCGACGATCACCAGCGTGCGCCGCGGCGAAAGCGGACGCACCGCGTCGCCCATCGTCTTGATGTGATCGGGCGTCGTGCCGCAGCAGCCGCCGATGAACTTCACGCCCTTGTGGATGAGCCGCTTCGCGTATTTCGAGAAGTACTCGGGCGAGGCCATGTACATCTGCCGCCCGTTCACGTCGCGCGGAAGGCCGGCGTTCGGCTGACAGGAGAGTTTCTTCGCGGTGATGCCGGCCATCTCTTCGATCGCGTCGAGCATCACGTCGGGACCGACCGAGCAGTTCAGACCGATCACGTCCGCGCCGGCGCGGTCGAGGCGCTGCGCGATCACCTTCGGCGCGTCGCCGTAGATCGTACGGCCGTCGATGCCGATGGTCATCTGGGCGATCACCGGCAGCGTGCAGATCTCATGAATCGCGGCGAGAGCCTGCTCGATCTCGGCGATGTTGGAGAAGGTCTCGACGATGAAGAGGTCGACGCCGGCCGCGCGCAGCGCCTCGGCCTGCTCGCGGAAAATGTCGCGCGCTTCCTCGAGCGAAGTCGGGCCGTACGGCTCGATGCGGATGCCGAGGGGACCGATGGCGCCGGCCACGTAGACGGAGTCGCCGGCGGCCTTGCGCGCGAGCTCGGCGGCACGGGCGTTGATGTCGCGCAGCTCTTCCTCGATGCCGAAGCCGCGCAGCTTCACGCGGTTCGCGCCGTAGGTGTTCGTCTCGAGGATCTCCGCGCCCGCCTTGACGTACTGCTTGTGCACTTCGAGCACGATCTCCGGATTGCGGAGATTCAGCTCGTCGTAGCACTTGTTGATGAAGACGCCCTTCGAATAGAGCATCGTCCCCATCGCGCCGTCGAAGAGGTAGACATGTTCGTCTGCAATCGCCTGAATGAAGTCCTGCATAAACAAAAACCCCACGCCGGAAGACGTGGGGCGGGAGATTTCGTCTCGTTACTGCCCGGCTCTTTAGCTTTTTTTAAGCTGGTTGCAAGCCGCCCCAAATCAATCCAGCGGAAATGAGATTAACATAGTCCTCCCCTTTGGTCCGGGAGCCTCAATCATGATCCTCATCTCGCGCCTTCTCGCCGCCGCGCTCGTGGTCCTTCTCGCGACCCCGGCCCTCTCGCAGGAAATCATTTACGCGACGCCGCTCTCGCCGGTGACGCTCAGCGAACTGGAAGGCGTGGCGAGTGCCGCTCCGCAGCGCCGCCGCGCCATTCATCACGAAGAGAAGAGTCCCCTCTCGATGCTCCTTGGGCGAAGACCCGATTCGGTCACGCTCATCCCGACGGCGGTCCCCACGCTGGTGCCGCCGCCGCTGACCGTGAACTTCAGCGTCGTCGGGTCGGGGTTTCTGGCGCCTGCCGACGCGGCCGGCGCGGTCGGAAAGGACCACCTCGTCGCGGCGACGAACGGCGGCGTGGCGGTGCACACGAAAACGGGACAGCACCTGACGACCATTTCCCTCGACGTCTTCATGCGCGACGTCGTGGTCGACACGACCGACTACTACGATCCGCGCGTGGTCTACGACCGCGCGTCGGACCGCTGGGTGATGATGTGCATCCGCGCGGAGGAACACGTGATGCTCGGCGTCTCGCGCACGGGCGATCCGCGAGGAACGTGGGACCGCTACCGCATCACGCTGCCGCAGGCGTGGAGCTATGTCGATTTCCTGCATCTCGCGCTCACGCGCGACACCGTCGTTTTCGAGACGCGCCACCTCGGCGGTTCGATCGTCGTCTCCATCTCCAAATCGGATCTCTACCAGGCGGCCAGGCCTCTTCCGATGCGAACGTATGGCTACGGAGAGGTCGACGTCACGCCGGTGACCAACGAGGAGTCGGGCGTCGAGTACGTTCTCGACAATCTGGGCGGGGACTCCATCGACGTGACGCGACTCGACTCGTCGCAGGGCCGGCTGATCCGGCTGCCGATCGGGTCGGCGTTCTTCGATTTCCAGGCGCCGCAGACCGGGTCGACGAATCGGTTGAGCACGGGGTTCACGTACCACATCGAGACGGCGACGATGCGGAATGGCGCGATCTACGCGGTGCAAACGTTCGGGCGAAGCAACGCGTCGCGCGCCGCGATCGCGTGGTGGAAGCTCGATCCCGAAGCGGGCGTGCTGCTCGACTCCGGACTCATCGAAGATCCTACCGCGACGATGCATTACTCCTATCCGTCCCTCGACGTGAACCGCGCCGGTGCGATGGTGATCGGTTTCGCGACGTTCAGCGCCTCCCAGTTCCCGTCATCCGGCTACGTCTATCGCGACGCCCTCGGACGCGAAAGCACGATCGGAACGATCCGCATGGGCGAAGGTCCGTTCACCTGGGTCGATCGCTGGGGCGACTACACGACGACGCTGGTCGATCCGTTCGACGACACGGCGTTCTGGACGCTGCAGATCTACGCGACGCGCGACCGCTGGATCACGACGTGGTCGAAAGTGCAGACGAAGACGATTCCGACGAGGCGGCGCGGCGTGCGGCACTAGTGGACCTTCAACATTGAAAGCATGGGTGCCAATGCTTGTCATCCCGAGCGTGAGCGAGGGACCCGGGGGTAGGGTGGCACGAAGCCCGCGCCTCGCGCCGCCACCCGCCCAGGTCCCTCGCGACGCTCGGGATGACAAGGCTGGCAACGCAGGCTTTCAAGATTGAAGGGCTATTAGTCGTCGCGCTCGAACAACCTTCGCAGCTTCTCCAGCGCGCTCTCCACTTCCTGGCGATTGCGGTCGGCGTCGCCGGCCCAGCGGCGGAACTGTTCGAACGTGATCGCGGCCGGCTCGTCGAAGTGATCCTCGTCGAACAGCACGCGGCGCACGATGCGTCCGAACACGCCGGCCGGGCAATGCCGCGTTGGCGCGGTGCCATCGAGAAACACTTCGCGAATCGGTCCCGGGCAGCCTTCACGCCACAACATGCCCGACTCCGGATCGATCTCGCGAAAAGTGACGCCGGGCGGCGGATCGGGATTCGCGGGATCGTGCGGAATCTCGCGCATGTACGCGCCCCACACCGGAATCGCCGCCTCGGATGACGAGAGCCGCAGCGGAGCGCCGCGATCGAAGCCGATCCACACGGTCGTGACCATGTCCGCCGTGTAGCCGACGAACCATGCGTCGCGATAGTCGTTCGTGGTGCCGGTCTTGCCCGCGACGTAGCCGAGTCCGTAGCGTTTGAGTCGCGTCGCCGTTCCGCGGCGCACGACGCCGCGCAGCAGCGTGTGCATCACGTACGCGGCGTTCGCGTCGACCGCGCGCGTGCTCTTCACCTCGCCGCGAAACAGCGTCTTCCCGCGGCGGTCGCGCACTTCGCGAAGCAGATACGGCTCGACACGCACGCCGAGGTTCGGGAAGGCGGTGTAGGCGGCGGTGAGCTCGCGCATCGAGACTTCCGAAACGCCGAGCGGCAGCGCAGGAATCTCGGCGAGATTCTCGAACCCGAGCCCCTCGGCCGTGCTCTTCACGCGCCGCAAGCCGACGCGCTCCGTGAGCCGCACTGCCGGCACATTGAGCGAGCGCTCGAATGCCTCGCGCAGCGTCACGCGTCCTCGGTACTGCTCGTCGTAGTTCTGCGGCTCCCACGTCCGATCGCCGCTCAGCTCCACTTTGATCGGGGCGTCGAGCAGCAGCGTCGCCGGCGTCGCGCGCTTCGACGCGATCGCGGCGAGAAACGCGAACGTCTTGAACGCGGAGCCCGGCTGGCGTCGCATGTTCGTCGTGCGATCGAACGGCGAGCGGCGGAAGTCGGAGCCGCCGACGAGCGCGCGCACGCCGCCGTTGCGCGGATCGACGGAAAGGATGGCGACGTTCAGCGGGTCCTTTCGCGACTGCGCGCGGATCCACGAGTAGCGCGCCTGCAGACTCGCGGGCGCACGGCGCGCGGCACGCTCGGCGGCGCGCTGCGCATCGGGATCCATCTCGCAGACGATCGTGAGTCCGCCCGCGGCGATCGCGCGTGCGCCCGCTTCACGCAGCGCGTCGAGGCGAAGGGCGCGGAGGTAGTACGGATACGGCGTCTCGGGAATCGCGCCGCGTCGCGGCTCGACGGCGCGTGCGCTCGCGATGCGGTACTCATCCTCGGTGATCCAGCGCCGGTCGCGCATCACGCCGAGCACGGCGTTGCGGCGCGCGCGGACGAGGTCGGGACGCTTGAACGGGTTGTACTGATTCGGCGCGCGGATCGTTCCGGCGAGCAGCGCGGCCTCGTCGACGCGCAGCGCGCGCGGCGACTTCGCGAAGTACAAATGCGCCGCTTCGTCGACGCCAAGGATCGGCGCTCCGTCGTGATGTCCGAGGTAGACGTCGTTGAGATAGAGCTCGAGGATCTCGTCTTTCGAGAGGCGGAGATCGATGAGCACCGCCAGCGCCATCTCCACGATCTTCCGCCGCCAGGTGCGCTCGGGCGTCAGGAAGTGCTGCTTCACGATCTGCTGCGGAATCGTGCTGCCACCCTGCGTGATGCCGCGCGCGCGGACGTTTTTCAGCGCCGCCCGCGCGATGCCGATCGGATCGATGCCGATGTGGCGGCGGAAGCGGACGTCCTCCGCGGCGACGAACGCGTTCGCGACGTGCGGCGGCAGCTCGCCGATCAGCACCGGCGGCGAGGCGCGCCAGTCGTTGCCCCACACCCGCGCGACTTCGCGCGGGCGCGGACCGGCGGCGGAGAGGATCACCGTCGGCTCGCGCCAGTTGCGGCTGATCAGCTCGTTCGAAACGCGGCGATTCAGAAGGAACAAATTCACCGCGAGCACCTGCATCAATGCATAAAACGCGAACGTGAGCGGCAACGTCCATCGTGCAATGCGTGCAGCGCGTGACAATCGAGGCATGTTCGTCTACATTGTTTTTCGTGCAACTCGTGCACCGGGTTGCCTCCACAACGACAAATTTTCAATAGGAGAACACGGTATGGCATCGCGTAAGAGCTCCACCCGGAAAGCCTCCAAAAAAGCGCGTGGAGGCAAAGCGGGAGGCGCGAAGAAAGCTGCGAAGAAAGCGGCAAAGAAACCGGCAAGGAAGAGCATGAAGAAAGCCGCAGCGAAGCGACCGGCGAAAAAACGTCCGGCGAAGCGCGCGGCAGCGAAGCGCCCCGCGCCGAAACGCGCCGCGGCGAAGAAACCGGCAGCGAAGAAGGCCGCAAAGCGTCCGGCAGCGAAGAAGGTGACCGCACGCAAGCCGCCCGCGCGCGCCGCGGCGAAGAAACCGGCTCCGAAGCCGAAAGCCCCGGTCATCTCGCGCGCGAAGAGCGTGATCAGCCGGGTCGTCGAGCAGGTGAAAGACACCGCGGCGAATGTCGTTCCCAGCGTGGGCGGCGGCGCGGCAGCGGCGGCGGCGACGCCCGCTTCGAGCCCGGCCCCTCCTCCCGCCGGCGGCGGCTACGAGGGCGATCAGGGCGGAAACGAGATGTAAACGTAGCGCCCGGCTTCAGCCGGGCAAATGGGGGGCGGGCTGAAGCCCGCCCCTACGTTTTTCACGGCTACGAGGACGATCTCGGCGGAAACGAGATGTAAAAAACGTAGCGCCCGGCTTCAGCCGGGCGAATGGGGTTTTTCAGGTCTCGTTGAACGCTTTGCGGATCCGCTTCGAGAAGTACTTCTCGGGAAGTCCGCTCTTCCCCCACTTGCCCAGTTTCTTCGCCTTCTGAAACGACTCGAGCGCCTGGCGCCTGTACGTTTCGTCCGCCTCGAACGCGTACTGCGAGTATTGCGATGCGCCGAGGAAAGCCCAGATCCAGCCGTTGTTCGGCATCGACTGCGAGATCGTACGGAAGCGTTTCGTCGATTCGTTGAACTCGCCGGCGAAGTAGTACTCGAGCGCGCGGCGCACCTGAGCCTGCGCGTCCGCGAGAATCGTGGTCGTCGCGGCCACGGGCTTCGGTGTGATCCCAGGCGCGGCCGGCGTCGCGACCGCGGGCGCCGCCGCGAGATCCGCGAGATCGGCGGCGCTTTCCGCGAGACCGATGATCGCGTTCAGATCATCGTTGTTCTTCGGAGACGCGTTCTTCACCGTGGCGTCGGTGATCAGCGACATCGCCTGCACGTACGGCTGCGATCCCGTCGCGCGACGCCTTTCCGCCGCCTGCAGCTTCTGCTTCGCCGCCGCGATCGCGTTGCTCGCGCGCTGGCGCAGACCCGGATCGATCGCGGGAGCCGCGGGCTGCACGGGCGCGGGCGCAGGGCGCACCGGCTCGGGCCGCGTGGGCGCAGGCTCCGGCTCATTCGCCTGCGCTAGCTTCGTCTTCGCGCGCTCGAGATGCGCGCCGATCGGGCCGAGATCGACTTCGCCCGGTCCCTGCGTCTTCTCGAGATCGGAGATCGCCTGCTCGTAGTTGCCGAGGTTCAGATTGGCGATGCCGCGGTAGTAGTACGGGTGATAGTTGATGAAGATCGCGCCGTACGTGCGAGCGGAGTTGCTCTCCTTCGCATTGCCCTTGATCGCCGCGCTCATCTTCTGGACGACGGTGCTCCAGTTGCCTTTCCGCGCCGCGGCGATGCCGGCATCGTAATCGTCGTACCACGACGCCTGCGCGACGCCGGCGGCGAGGACGAACAGAATCAGTGAGAGAGCGTATGTGCGCTTGCGATTCATTGCTTGCTCACTTCCGCGGCGAGATTGTCGTAGTCGACGCCGCCCAAATCGATGTGTTTCGTGGTTGGTTTGCCCGCGTTGATCTGCACGTCGACGGTTTTCGTCGTGGTCGGACCGGCGAGGGTGACGCTGTAGACGCCCGGCTCGAGCGCGATGCGTGCGGGAGTCGAGCGGTCGTCGGCTTTCAGCGCGACCTCGCGCTGATCGTTCTTGTTCACGATCTTCTCGAGGTCGCCCCACGGCGAGGCGGAGAGGAGCAGCACGCCCTGGCCCGCGGGAACCGGAGTGCCGCCCGGCGCGGCGGTCGCGGTGATGCTCGTGCCCGCGGTCGCGGTGGGATCCGTCGCGACCGTCGCCGGCCCCTGCTTGCGCATCATGAAGTAGCCGCCGATCGCGAGCGCGAGGACGAGCACCGCGGCGATGCCGCCGTACAACGCGATGTTCTTCTTCGGCGCGATCGCCCCCGGCGAGATCTGCCGCTCGAGCACCGTCGCCTCGGCCTGCGGCGTCCCGCCGCTCCACTTCGCTTCGACCGCCGTCGGAGCCGCCGTGCCGAAGCGCTCCATCACCGTCGCTTCATTGCTGCCGATCCCCGCCTGCGGCGCTGCGGTGAGATTGCGCTCCATCACCGTCGCTTCGTCGCTGCCCACGCGCGTGCCGGTCGGACCGACGCGCGCCCCCGGCATCGTTCCGCCGGGCATCGTCCCTCCGCCGACCGTGCCGCCGGTGACCGTGCCGCCCGCGAACGTCTGCTGCGTCTGCTGCGCGCCGCCGAACGTCGTCGACGGATGCGTGCCGGTGATCTTCGGCAGATCGGCGAGCGTCTGCGCGCCGGAGAGCGTGATCATCTTCTCGCCGACGCCGTATTTCTGGTCGGGCGCGATCGACGCGCGGATCGCTTCCAGCGCCTCCGCGAATTCGGCCGCGGTCGCGAAGCGCTGCTCGCGGCTCTTCTCGAGCGAGCGCATGATGATGGCCTCGAGATTCGCCGGCACGCGCACGTCGGGATTGTGCTCGTGAATCGGCGCGGGCTTCTCGGTGACGTGCTTGAGGATGTAGCCGTGCGGGTTCGTGGCCTGGAACGGCGCGCGGCCCGCGATCATCTCGTACATCACGATGCCGAACGAGTAGAGATCCGAGCGCGGATCGAGATGTTCGCCTTCCTTGAGGAAACCGGCCTGCTCCGGCGAGGCGTACTTCAACTTGCCGAGGAACATGCCGGTCTGCGTGAGACCCTGGCCGCCTTCGCCTTCAGCGAGCTGCTTGGCGATGCCGAAGTCGATGACCTTGACGGCGAGCTTCCCGTGATGGTCCTGCGACAGCATGATGTTCTCGGGCGAGATGTCGCGGTGGATCAGACCCATCGAGTGCAGGTGATCGAGACCCTGCAGCGCCTGCGCGGAGATCTCGACGGTGAGCCGCGGCGGCATCGCGCCGTGCTGCCCGATCCACTTCTGGATGTTCGTGCCGTCGATGAACTCCCAGACCATGTAGTACGAGCCGTCTTCGAGCTGCGCGAAGTCGTACAGCATGGCCAGGTTCTTGTGCTTGATCATCGTGGAGGTGCGCGCCTCCTGGAGGAAGCGCTGCAGCCCCTGATCGTCCGCGGCCACGTTCGGACGCATGATCTTGATCACGCGCAGCTCGTTGAGATGGATGTGGCGGACTTTGAAGATCTCGCCCATGCCGCCGACGCCGAGGCGGTCGATGATCTGGTACTTGCCGTCGAGCAGACGCGTCGCGTACGTCCGCTGGAACATGGTGACGCGCTCGCCGCAGTGGGGGCACTGGTCGAAGCTCGCGTCGATGGCTTGTTTGCATTTCAGGCAAGTCAGCTGGTTCATCGGTCTCTCCGTCGGGTTGCCCGGTTACCCGGTTTCCCGGTTGCCCGGCGATCCACAGACCGGGAAACCGGGAAACCGGGAAACTGGGAAACCGCTCTAGTGGTCTCTCAACACATAGCTGCAAGCCGGATCCGCCCCGAACCGCACGATGTCCCCCGGCTTCAATGCGACTTTCTCCACACGCGTGTTGTTGACATAGGTCCCGTTCGCCGACTGCAGGTCTTCGAGCAGCGGCGTGGCGCCTGAGAGCGTGATGCGCGCGTGGCGCCGCGAGACGGCGGGATGCGAGAGCACGATCGAGCAGGTGCGGTCGCGGCCGACCATCACGCTGTCGCCGGTGATCGCATGCTTCTCGTTCGTCTCCGGCTTCACGTTCACCAGCGCCCAGTGCCGCGCCACGTCGTCCTTCGCGCCGAGCTTCAACGTCTCCGGCGCGGTCACGGGCGCGGATGCCGACCCCGACACCGGCGCGTGCGCGCCGCTGCGCGCGACCGGCTGGCGCGCGGTGTACTCCTCGAGCGCCTCGTAGAACTCGCGCGCGGTCTCGAAGCGCTGATCCATCCGCGGATGCATCGCCTTCAGCACGATCGCCTCGAGCTCCTTGTTCACTTCGGGACGCAGCGCGCTCGGGGCCTGCTTCTCCCCGCGATAGATCGCGTCGATCAGCTTCGGCAGCGACCGGCTGTTGAACGGCAGCGCGCCCGTGAGCATCTCGTAGAGCACGACGCCCGACGAGTAGACGTCGCTCTTCGCGCCGGCGTCCTTCGGCTCGCGGATCTGTTCGGGCGACATGTAGTGCGGGGTGCCGAGGAGGAAGCCGGACTTCGTGAGCACGGTCTGCCCGCTCCCGCCGCCGCCTTCCTTGATCTTGGCGATGCCGAAGTCGGTCACCTTCACCACGCCCGCGTTCTCGCGAATGAGATTCGCCGGCTTGATGTCGCGATGCACGATGCTCTTGCCGTGCGCGTAGACGAGCGCCTCGAGCAGGCACTGCGCGACGCTGATGGCCTGCTGCACCGGCAGCGCGCCGCGCTCGGTGAGCAGCACGTCGACGGGCGTCCCTTCGACGAACTCCATCACCAGCACCGCGCCGGTGTCGTTGTTGATGAACTCGAAGAAGCGGGTGATGTAGCGATGGCGCAGCTTCGAGAGAATCTGCGCCTCCTTGATGAACCGCTTGCGCGCGGTGATGTCGCCCGCGAGCTCGTCCGACATCACTTTCAACACGACCGAGTAGCCGATGGGAAGCGCTTCGGTATCCGCGATCGTGCGTCCGACGTAGACGTGACTCATCCCGCCTTCGCCGATCTCCCGCTCGATGCGGTAATTGCCGATCTGCGTCCCGATCATTGCAGCGGCCCTTCGTCATCCCAGTGAAAGCCGTCGTGACAGAGCGGCATGAAGAGGAATCGATGCGAGCCGATGCGCACGACGTCTTTGCCAGCGAGGTCGCGGCGCGGCTCGATCTCCGCTTCGTTGACGTACGTGCCGTTCGTGGAGTTGTGGTCCATCAGGATGAACCGTCGCTCCTCGGGGCGGAACACGAGGTCCGCGTGATGCGACGACGCCTGATCGTCGTTGATCACGATGTCCGAGCGGCGATCGCGCCCGATCACGTTGCGTCCCATGCGCACGGGATGCGACTCGCCGCGCGCCGAGCCATTGAGGCCGATCAGCCAGCCGACGACGTAGCGTTTCTGCGCATGCGGCCCCTGATCGAGCTTCGACGCGGCGACCGTGCGCTCCTGCGGCGGCGGCGACTGCACCTGCAGCATCGGCGAGACGGTGGCGCGCGGAATGGCGACGGGAGTCGGCAGAGGCGCGGCGACGGGGCGGGCCGGCGCGGGCGGTGCTTCGGATGCGCGCGAAGGACGCACCACGGCGATCTCGGGCTCGCTCACTTCCTGCGGGCAGTAGGGACAGATGTCCCACGACTCGTCGATGAAATGCCCGTTGTCACACCGCTTGTCAGCCACTCGCGTCGCTCCTCACACTTGCAGTCGCCTCACGCGTGAAACGCTACCGCGACGGCGTTGCGGCCGCCGAAGTAAATGATGTCTCCATCCTGGAGGAATCGCTTGTCGATCTTCTGGTCGTTGACATACGTTCCATTCGAGGAATTCCTGTCGATCAGCAGAACCTTCCCGTCGATGGAAACGACCTCGGCATGGAGACGGGACACCTTCGGATTCTCCAATACGATCTCACAAATCGTCGACTCCCGCCCGATCCGGATTCCCGATCCGCCGAGCCCGAGCTTTTCGCCCGCGCGCGTTCCGTTGAGGATCGTGAACTTCCCGAGCATCGACTGCGATGACGTCGTCCCGTTCGGCGCAACGACCGTCTCCACGGTCGGCGCTTTCAGCACGTCTGCCGCAAATGCGCGCATGGGCGTGCGCGAGCGGAACACGGTCGAGGCCGCCCAGGCGGCGCTGATGAGAAGCACGCCAGCGAACGCCCACGTGGCGGCGGGATAGAGCTTCCACGGAGGCATCGACGCGATGGCGCGCTCAGCGTCGCGGCCGAAGCGAATGAGGTCGGGCGAGTTGGGAAAGAGTCCCGTCGCGCGAACGAGATCCTTCTTCGCGTCGATCCACCGTCCGTCGTACGCGGCCTCGAGCGCCGCGCGGTATTTCTGATTGAACTCCCCGTCGCTGCTCGCCGGTAATTTCGCTTCCGCGAGCAACTGCCGCGCGACGTTGATCGGCACGAGGAACTTGATCTGCTCCGCGTTCGTGTGCCCCCACGTCGACACACCGATCGCCTCGCCGTTCCTGTTCACGGCCGGACCGCCGGAGTTGCCGCGATAGATCGCGACGTTCGACTGGAACACCGGCGTGTTCGCGACATTGCGCTTGATCGCGGTGATCGTGCCGGGGTTCACGGTCGCCTCGAGATCGCTGTCGCGCGAGAGCCAGCCGCCGATCACGTCGTCGCTGCTGCTCGCGACCGCCGGATAGCCGATCGACCAGATCGACTCGCCGATGCGCGTCGTTTCCGAATCGCCGAGGGAGAGCGAGGGCAGTCCCTTGCGATCGATCTTCAGCACCGCGAGGTCGGTGCCGCCTTTGCCGAGCTCCGGCGAGAAACGGCGGATCGTGAACGGGAGCGCTTCGCCGTTCGAAAGCTCGACACGATTCACGACGCGCACGTCGACGACGCGGCCTTCGGCGGCGAGGAGATCGACGTAGCGATCGAGCTCGTCGCCGCGATAGAGCGTGCGCAGCTCGTCGACGGGGAAATGCTTCACCAGCGCCGCGATCGCGCCGTTGCGGCGGAGATCGCGCTCGAGGTCCGTCTGATTCTGCGTCGGCGCGACGACGTGTCCGCTCGTGAGGATGAATCCGTCGGGATGGATGATGAAGCCGCTGCCCGAACCACCGGCACCCGTTTCGACGACGCCTTCCGCCGCCGCAACGTCCCGCGCGCGCAGCTTGATCTGCGACTCGATCTTTGCGATCGCGGAAACCGGATAGCGAAAGTCCGCGGTGGCAAGCGCGCTGATGCGCACGACCGCCGGCTTCACGCCGTAGGCCATCTTCTGCACGTCGTCGAGACGCGATACGTCGCGGCGGCAGAAGGTGGCGAGGAAGAAAAAGAGAAGGACGAGGAACCGCCCCCTCAGTCCCCTCTCCCCGCCACGCGGGGAGAGGGCCAGGGTGAGGGGCTCCTCCCACTCTTCGCACAAGCCGCGACCCCTCACCCTGGCCCTCTCCCCACTACCGTGGGGAGAGGGGACTGCGCCGGAGGCAGGGATTCGCGAGGGGGACATGGTCAGCGGGACGACGGGGCAGAACTCGGGAACGTCAGGTGATTGTTCCAGTACAGCCACGCGCCCGCCGCACCGAGGACGAGGACGACCACGAGCGTCCACTTCAGAATGGGCTTCGACGGCGGCTGCGCATCCATCCGCGGCGGTGACGGCGGCGGCAGCGGATCGGTCTCATCGAGATCCTCGTCCGTCACCGCGGCGAGCGGCTGCGTGTCGCGTTGTGTCTCGTCGTAGAGGAGCGGGTCCGGCGCGGCGACGACCTGCGTGTCGTCGAGTCTCTCCGGTTCCGGCTCGTCGGTGCTCTCGACGCGCGCGATGATCACCGTGACGTTGTCCGGCGCGCCGCGCGAGAGCGCGCGCTGCACCGCCTCCTCCGCCGCGGCTTCGATCGGCATCCGGCCGAGCTCTTTCAGCTCTTCTTCCTTCACCACGCCGTGCAGGCCGTCGCTGCAGAGAATGAACGTATCGCCTTCCTGCAGGTCGAGCGGGCCGATGACGTCGATCTCCACGTCTTCCGACACGCCCATCGAGCGCTGCAGTACGTTACGCCGCGGATGCGTCTCCGCCTCCGCGCTCGTGAGCAGCCCCTCGCGAACCATCGTCGCGACGAGCGAGTGATCTTCGGTGAGCTGTTTGATCGCGTCCTCGCGCACGAGGTAGATCCGCGAGTCGCCCACGTGCGCGAGCCAGCCCTGCCCGTTGCGCACGGCGAGCACGGAGGTCGTCGTGCCCATGCCGCGCAGCTCGGGATTCGTCTGCGCCTCGGAGTAGATGCGCGCGTTCGCGCGCGAGAGCGAGGCGCGCAGCGCGCTCGGGATGTCCGTCGTCTCGCTGCCGAGATACTGCGCCTTCACCGTCTCCGCCGCGAGGCGCGACGCGGTCGCGCCGCCGCGATGACCGCCCATCCCGTCCGCCACGATCAACAGTCGTCCGCCGGGATGGCTCGACCTCTCCTCATCCGGCGTGGTGCACGCGCCAAAGTCCTGATTCTCCGAGCGCACGAGTCCCACGTCCGTGCGCAGCACGGATCGAACGACGAAACGGCGTTGGGGTAAGGCGTTGGACGATGCTTGCTCGCTCATGGCGAAGCTACCCGGTTGTTCCGCGGAGCGGACATTATAAACGGACATTCCCCCTCGCCCCTCACCCGGCGCTGCGCGCCACCCTCTCCCCGCACGCGGGGAGAGGGGACCGCGTGGGTATAATCTCAAGTCAACCCATGGAACAACTCCAGATTCATTACGTCGATCTCGGAGTGCCTCGCGTCACCGACATGAAGGTGGACATGTCGATCGGGCGCACCGAGGGGAACGATCTGGTGCTGAACCATCCGTCTGTCTCGCGCAAGCACGCCCGGGTCGAGGAGCGCAACAACAGCTGGTGGATCGTCGATCTGAAGTCGACGAACGGCGTGAAGATCAACGGAACGCTCACCACCGAGGCGCAGGTCCATCCCGGCGATAAGGTCCTGATCGGCTCGGTTCAGCTCGACGTCAAGGCGATGCCGTCCGTCGATTTCTCGGGTGAGTCGATGTTCGACAACCCCTCCGGCACGGTCATCCGCCGCATCTCCGACTTCAACTCCGAGTTCGGCCTCGACCTCGGCGAAGTCGAGAAGGCAGCCGCCATCCGCCCGCCGTCCGAGCCCGGCACCAAGCCCGAGCCTTCCGTCACGCGCGAGAAGATCTTCCAGGTCCTCATCCAGGTCGCGCGCGCGCTGTTGCAGTCCGACGATCTCAACTCCCTGCTCAACACCGTCATGGACATGGTCTTCAAGTACCTGCCGGTCGAGCGCGGGCTGATCATTCTCTTCGACGACGAAGGCAACCCGGTGCCGAAGCTGACGAAGTTCATCGAAGGCGCCGACGCGCAGGACATTCCGATCTCGCGCACGATTCTGAAGATGGTTGCCGAGCAGCAGGTCGCGCTGATGACCTCGAACGCGCTCGAAGATGCCCGCCTCCTCGGCGGCAAGTCGATCGCCATTCACGGCATCCGCTCGGCGATGTGCGTGCCGCTCTGGAACCGCAATCGCGTCATCGGCGCGGTGCAGGTCGACTCGCCGATCCACATCGGACGGTTCACCGAAGAAGACCTCGATCTGCTCACTGCCCTCGCGAACTTCGCGGCCGTCGCGGTCGAGCGCGCGCAGCTCTCCGAGAAGATCGAGCAGGAGCGCAAGATCCGCTCGAAGATGGAGCGCTACCACTCGCCCGCGGTCATCGACGAGATCGTGAAAGGCGTCGTCGCCGCGGACGAGACCGACATCCGCCTCGCCGAGGTCACGATCCTCTTCGCGGATATCTCCGGATTCACGACCGTCTCGGAGACGAAGAAACCGGAAGAGGTCGCGGAGTTTCTCTCGAACTTCTTCTCGGCCGCGGTGGACTCGATCTTCGCGTACGGCGGCACGCTCGACAAATTCATCGGCGACGCGGTGATGGCCTTCTTCGGCGCGCCGATCCCGCAGGACGATCACGCCGACCGCGCAATCCTGTCGGGACTGATGATGCAGGAGCGCATCGAGGACTGGAACACGGAGCGCGAGAAGCAGGGTCTGCCGCCGGTGCGCATCCGCGTCGGGATCAACAGCGGTCCCGCGGTCGTCGGCAACGTCGGCACCGAGAAGCGCGTCGACTACACCGTCCTCGGCAGCGCCGTGAACATCGCCTCGCGGCTCGAGAGCGGTGTGGCGAAGCCGGGGCAGCTCGTCATCTCGCAGAACACCTTCGACCGCGTGGTAGGGAGCTTCGAAACCGAGCCCCTCGGCGAGTTCGCGCTCAAAGGCCTGCAGCAGAAGCTGCCTGTCTTCGCGGTCAAGAGCGCGGTGCGCGTTACGAAGAAGACGAGCGCGTCCGATACGTTCCACGCGGCACGGATGTAGCTCTCCGTGAGGGGCGACCCCTCATCCGGCCTCCGGCCACCTTCTCCCCGCAAGCGGGGAGAAGGAACTTTAAGCACGTGTCATTCGTTTAAGCCGAGGATGCGCCAGAAGTCTCTCCTTCGCACGATCCTCGAGCCGCTCGGCATCGCCCTCGGACTCGCGGTGCTCGTGCGCGGCGCGGTCAACATCTACTCGATCCCTTCCGAGTCGATGTCGCCCATGTTGCAGCCCGGCGATCAGATCGTCGTGACGCGCTACTTCGGCGCGGAGCCGCGGCGCGGAGACGTGATCGTGTTCGAATCGCCCGTCGCCTCCGACGAGCTCGTGGTGAAACGGGTGGTCGGTCTGCCGGGCGATCTCGTCGACGCGCGTCTCGGACGCGTGCGCATCGGCGGCCACACGCTCCCGGAGCCCTACGTACTGCGGGCCGCGGCGACCGGCGCGATCGACGCGCAGCTCGTGCCGCATGACGCGTACTTCGTCCTCGGCGACAACCGCGACGAGTCGCTCGACAGCCGCAGCTGGGGCGTCGTCCCGCGCGAGTCGATCGTCGGGCGCGCACGGATGGTCCTGTGGTCCTCGCGCGTCGCGGCCACACCCGCGAACGCGTCGACCGCCATGCCTTCCCATTTCGCGTCGACTCGCACGCCGCGCGTCTTCAAATACATCGACTGACCTGTTACTCTCACGGGCAATAAGGAGGGCGGACGTCCCGTCCGCCTCGTGGCGGGCGAGACGCCCACCCTCCTCTGTGGAGGTCGCCGTGATGCAACGCAATCGCCGTGAGCGGGGTGAAGGTCAGATCGGTTGTCTGATCGGTCTCGTCATCCTTCTGATTTGCGGACTGATCGCCTACAAGATGGTGCCGGTGAAAGTGAAGGCGGCCGAGATGCGCGACATCGTGCAGGATTCGGCGCGCGCCGCGGGCACGATGAACGACGGCGCCATCCGTCAGGCAGTCCTGCACAAAGCGGAGCAGTTGCGGCTGCCCATCGGCGAGAACGACATCGAAGTCGTACGTGAGCGCGGCGAGATCCGCGTCGAAGTGCGCTACACGGTGCCGGTGACGTTCCCCGGATACACGTATCAATGGAAGTTCCATCACAAGGCGGAGAATCCGATCTTCTGAGGTGACCTGGTGAGCGTAACGATCAAGATTCGCGAGAACGGACCGTATCTCGTCGAGGGCGACTTTCAGCTCGTGGACCACAACGGCAACGAGGTTCCGATCGTGAAGCGGGCCCTCTGCCGCTGCGGCGGCTCGACGACGAAGCCGTTCTGCGACGGCACACATTCGAAAATCGGCTTTCAGGGCGCCAACGCCGCCGTGGAGAAGTCCGAAGAATCCTGATCTTCGACGTCGAAGACAACGGTCTCCCATCCCGTGAGGTTGTTCTCCGCACGCAGCCGCGCCGCGGACGCTTCCCCCTCGATCACGAACTCGGGCCATGCATCCATGTGCCATTCCTCCGGGATACGTCGCCATTCAGGCGGCGTTCCGGGATCGCGCAGAGAGGAAGGGGCGGAGAGAACGTCAAAAAATTCTGCGCCTACCGCTCGACATCGCCTCGCGCAGCGGCTTCGGCGGTCCGCTCAGATCAAAGGAAGGTGACGTGTGATGGTTCACAGCGGACGAGACTTACCGGCCGCGTGGTCAGCCAGGGCCTGCTTCATCAGCCCGTCCAGCTTGCCGGCTGCTGCGTCTCGCTCGATCTGGCGGTCCCACTCTGCCCAGTCCTGCTCGAGGAGCCAGTCCCGCAATTGTGAGAACTCATCAGGGTTGAGTTTCGCGATCTCCTGTTCCAGCTGTTCGACTCTGGTCATGGTTCCCTCGAAAACAAGACTACGGGAGTCTTCCCTTCCGCCGCCGCTAAGGTAGCGTACTTTCGGGCGAGGTAGGTTCGAATTACTTTTGCGGCTGTCACCGCTCCACCATCACCTCGCGCAGCGGCTTCTTCCGAATATCCGGCACGCGGCACCCTTCGGCGGGATATCCCACCGGGATGAGCAGATACGGCTTTTCGTTTTTCGGGCGGCCGAGGATCTCGCGGAGGAAACCCATCGGACTCGGCGTGTGGGTGAGCGTCGCGAGGCCGGCGGCGTTGAGCGCGGCGAGGAGGAAGCCGGAGGCGATGCCGGCGGACTCGCCGGCGTAGTAGTGCGTAACGTGGCGGCCCTGATCGTCGATCCCGTAGTCCTGCCTGAACACCACGATCAGCACCGGCGCGATCTCGAGGAACTCCTTGTGCCAGTCGGTCTGCAGCGGCGCGAGCGCGCGCAGCCATTCGTCGGGCATGCGGCCGTTGTAGTTCTCGTGCTCCTCTTTTTCCGCGGCGATGCGAATCTCGCGTTTGACGGCGGGATCGCGCACGACCACGAACGTCCAAGGCTGCTGATTCGCGCCCGAGGGAGCGGAGGCGGCGGCCTCGATGGCGAGCGAGATCACTTCGTCGGGAACGGGATCGCTCGAGAACTCGCGCACCGTGCGCCGCTTGCGCAGCGTCTCGAGAAACGCGCGCGCGGCGGAGATCATCTCCTCGCGCGAGAGGCGCTCACGCTCGTAGGGCAGCGTCGGATACGTCTCAGGCGGTGGTCCGGATGCGGACATCGCCGTGCGCCTCTTCCCACTCCTCCGCTTCGTGCGAGAAGAAGCAGATCCGCGCCTTCTTGTACTCCTTCGTCGGGTAGAGGGCCTGCTTCTCCGCGAGGCCGGCGTCGATCGCGAGATCGTTGATCACCGACTCGCATTCGTCGATCGAGCGCGCGTGCACGGTGGTGTAGAGGTTGTACGGCCAGTCGTCGTAGGTCGGCCGCAGGTAGCAATGCGACACCGCGCGATGCTGCGAGAGCTTCGCGCCGATCGCATCGACGTCGTCCGGCGGCACGATCCACACGCCCATCGCGCTCGCGGCGAAGCCGGACTTGCGCGAAGGCACGTGCGCGCAGAAGCGGCGGATCTGCCCGCGCTTGAGCAGCGCGCGGGCCGCGGTGAGCAGCTCGTCGGGCGCGACGCCCGCGCCGCGCGCGAGCACGTCGAAGGGCCGCGGCTGCAGCGGCAGATCGCGCTGCAGCAGGCGCACGACCTCGATCTCCATCGGCGTGAGCGGTGTGTACTCGTTCTGCAGCTCGGACTGCGTCTCGCCGTCGGAGCCGCTGGTCTTGTAGAGCCGGAGCGTCGGAAGCGCGCGAACGGCATCGCATTCCGCCTCGCTTCCGAGAATGTCGACGGTCTTCTCCAGACCGACCTTCGAGAGCGGCGAGACGAAGACGGTGAACCAGAGATTGAAGGAGTGATTGCGGCGATAGTTCTGCGTCACGCCGGGATGCGCGCTGATCGCGGCCGCCGCATCATCGATGCGATCGGGATTCACGCGCGCGGCCGCGAGACAGGAGCGATAGCCGAGGGCGCGAGGATCGAACTGCGGCGTGAGCTGCTTGATCACCGCGTCGCGGCGCAGGCGCTCCGTCCGCTTGATGACTTCCTTCTCGGACATGTCGATCGTCTGTCCGATGAATGCGTAGGGTGTGGAGACGAGAGGAATCTCACTCTGCAGAGCACCCAGCAGCTCCCGGTCCCGTTGATCCATTTCCTGCATGTGATCCCCACGGTTCGTCGACGTTCCCGTTGGATGGAGGGCAGAGTCGAATTCTAGCGCGAAATCATCCGGACGAAACGCGCAGCTTCGGATACTCGCTCGGATCGACGCGCTCCCCCTTGACAATGCGCGCTCGATGCCCGTGCGCTGCGGCGATCGCCAGCGCACGATCGACGTCCGCATGACCCGGAGGAAACTGCTCGAGCTTCTCGAAAGCGGCGTCGAAGAGGCGGATTCCGCCGCGATACGTGCCGCGCTGGACGTGGTGATACGCGGCGGCGAGCTGGATGAGACCCTGGAGAAAACGCCTCTCGTCGCCGGAAGAAGCGAGCCAGATCTTCTCCCAGGCCTCGTGGGCGTGCCAGAACTCGTGGGAGTTGAAGAGCTCGATCCCCCGCGCCAGCGATGAACGATGAACGATGAACGATGAACGATGAATCGGTTCAGGCTTTTTCATCATTCATCGTTCATCGTTCATCGTTCATCGTTCATCGTTTCACTTCTCAGTCGCCCGCTCTCGTCCCTTTCTTCAACACATCACAAATCGCGACGGTAAAATCCATCGTCGATCCCTTCCCCCCGATGTCCCCCGTGCGCACTTCGGGTCCCATGCCGAGAACTCTCACGATCGCGTCCTGAATGCGCTTCGCTGCCTCCATCTCCCCGATGTGCTGCAGCATGAGCACCGCCGACTGCAGCAGCGCGAGCGGATTGGCCTTGTTCTGGCCCGCGATGTCGGGCGCGCTGCCGTGCACCGCTTCGAAGACCGCGCCGTTCTCGCCGATGTTCGCGCCGGCGACGACGCCGAGGCCGCCGACGAGGCCCGCGGTGAGATCGGAGACGATGTCGCCGTAGAGATTCTCGAGCAGCAGGATGTCGAACTGATTCGGATTCACCACCAGCTGCATGCAGAGGTTGTCCACGATCCTGTCGTCGGCCACGATGTTCGGATACTCCTGCGCCACGGTGCGAAAGCACTTCAGGAACAGGCCGTCCGAGAGCTTCATGATGTTCGCTTTGTGCACGGCGGTCACTCGTTTGCGGCCGTGCGTGCGCGCGTACTCGAAGGCGAAGCGCGCGATGCGCGTCGAGGCGCGCTCGGTGATGATCTTCAGCGACTCGACCACGCCCGGGATCACCTCGTGCTCGAGGCCCGCGTAGAGACTCTCCGTGTTCTCGCGCACGACGATCAGATCGATGTTCTCGAAACGCGTGATCACGTTCGGCATCGACTTCACCGGACGGAGGTTCGCGTAGAGATCGAGCGTCTTGCGCAGGCGGACGTTGATCGAGGCGAAGCCGGTGCCGATGGGCGTGGTGACCGGACCCTTCAGCGCGACCTTGTTGCGCAGGATCGAGTCGAGCACCTCCTGCGGCAGCGGATCGTTGAAGCGGCTGATCGCTTCCGCGCCGACGAAGTACTTCTCCCACTCCACGTCCACGCCCGCACACTCGATGATCTGCACCACGGCCGCCGTGACTTCGGGCCCGATGCCGTCCCCGGGAAGAAGGGTGATCTTATGTTTCGCCATACAGACTCCTTGCGCGCTCGCGCGCCTGCTCCAGCGAGAACCGGAGCGGAAAGATATCGCGGAGCCGCGCGTAGGCGGGCAGCTCGTCGATGCAGCGCTGGATGCTTTCCAGCGTCGCCGGGATGAAGTCGAGGTAGTGCGTGCGCCCGCGCACGATCGGCTGCTTCGAGAACGTGCCGAGGATCTTGATCGAGCGCTGCAGCAGCGTCTCGAAGTAGCGGCGGCGGATGCCGTCGTCCGCGCTGACGCGATGGCGGTAGTGCCCGAGCAGCTCCAGCTCCGTTTCGTCTCCCAGAATGCGGGCCACGCCTCGATCGCGGAGCAGGGAGGCCATGTCGTACGTATCCGGGCCCATTCTCAGATCCTGATAATCGATCAGATATAATTCATCATTTGTAATGTGAATATTCTGTCCATGAAAATCGCGATGGCATAGAACGTATGGATGTCGTGCGATGTCATCGCAAATCGTTCTCATCATCGATTGCAGCTCTTCTCCGTCCGCGAAGCCCATCAGCTTCTCGACATAGAACTCCCGCGCCATCTGCAGCTCGCTGAAGAAAAAGTCCGCCGTGAACGGCGGATTCAGGAGGGCGGACGTCTCGTCCGCCTCCCGGGGCGGACGAGACGTCCGCCCTCCCTGAAAGCCGGCCAGCAGATCGATCGCGGCGCGATAAAGCCGGATTCCTTCCTCGCGATCCTCGTGCAGCACATCGAACAACGTCCGGTCGCCGGCGTCGAACTGCAGCACGGCGAGATCGCACGACTGCAGCACCTCCGGCACCGGGGCCTGCGCGGCGACGGCGTCGTACGCGCGGAGGAAGCGACGCAGCTGCGGCCTCACTTCCTCCGGGTAATACGCGAGCATGTAAGTCTTCCCGCCGGGCGTGGTCACGCGGTAATACGCGCGCACGGACGCGTCGCCGGCGAGCGGAGTGGCCCGCCATCCGGGGCCGAGCCACTCCGTGACATACCGCGACGCCTCCGGCGGAAGGTCCATAGCCAGCATGTCATCCTGAGCGAGAGCGAAGGACCCGGGTGTGCGGGTGGGGCCAGTCGCATGCGATTCGCGCCGCCCACCCGCCCAGGTCGCTCGACTACGCTCGCGATGACACCTCTCTATTTCGGCGGCCCGGTCTCCTCGGGCTTCGCGTCGCGGATCGTGATGTTCGTGATCGTCGTCGGATTGTTCGGGCGGTCGGCAGCGCCTTTCGGAGCGCTGACGATCTTGTCCGCGACGTCCATCCCCTTCGTCACCTCGCCGAACACCGAATACTGCTTGTCGAGGAACGTCGAGTCGGCCACGACGATGAAGAACTGCGACGAGGCGCTGTCGGGATTCTGCGCGCGGGCCATCGAGACGATGCCGCGCTTGTGCGAGATGTTGTTGAACTCGGCCTTCACGTTCTTGTCCCGGTTGCTGCCGATGCCCCACGTGCCCGGCTCGCCGGTCTTCGTATTCGGATCGCCGCCCTGGATCATGAAGCCGGGGATGACGCGATGAAACTTCGTGCCGTCGTAGAAGCCCTGCTGCGCGAGGTCGATGAAGTTCTTCACGTGGTTCGGGGCGACGTCGGGGAAGAAGCGGATGTGGATGTCGCCCGCGGTCGTGTGCAGCTCGGCCACCTTGTTCGTGTACTCGCTCATCGATTTTTTCTCCTGCGCGGCCGGCGCAGGCGCCGCTGCCGTCTCGGTCTGCATCGCGGTTGCGGAAGCGGCCTCGGTCGTCGTCGAGACGGTCGCGTCCGTCGCGGACGCTGCGTCGCCGCCCGCCGGCGCACAAGCCACGATCGAGGTAACCATCAGCAGTGTAAAGAGAAGTCGTTTCAAAATCCCCTCCTGGGTTTCTTAGCGGGCGAATCCTAGCACCGCTCGCGCCATCTCGTGGAGGACAGGCAGGATTGCCTGTCCTCCATTCGCCCGGCTGAAGCCGGGCGCTACGTCAGCGGCCGACGAGCATCGGCCCGTCGGGTGCGTGAATGATGCGGATGCTGCCGTCGGTCGCATGGAGCGTCACGCGCTCGCCGCCGCCGTTGATCCTGCCGGTGGCCCGCACGCGCGTCTTGCCGTTGACCTGATCGCGGCTGAACGACAATCCGGTGATGTCGGAGTGGATCGTGTGCGCGATCGGATCGCTCGTCACGATCGTCGCATCGATGTCCGCGCCGAACTGTCCGCCGAGGCTGAAGACGATGTTGCCCTTCTCCGTCACCGCGTCGATCTTCTGCCGCTTCGACGATCGATCGATGGTGATGGCGATGTCGCCCGACTTCGTGTGCGCATTCACCGGTCCCGCCGCCTGGCGCACGACCACATCGCCGCCGCCGGAGCGGAGAAACGTGGGACCGCCGGTGTAGAGCAGGCGGATCGTGCCGCCCGTGGTCGTCAGCGTTCCGCCGCGTTGCGCGGCCTCGACGAGAATGTCGCCCGCGCGCGTGGAGGCTTCCAGCGCGCCGAGGACCTCGCCGAACTGCAGGGCGCCGCCGAGGGAACGCACTTTCGCGTCGCCGCTCACCGAGCCGAGCTGCACCTGTCCCGCCTCGGTCAGGATGTCCGCGTTGCCGCGCACCTGGCTGACGACCACGTCGCCGAGGTTCGTCGAATAGTTCAGGTTTCCGGCGACGACCGAGCGCCGGAACGAGCCGACCTTGCGATTTTGCTCCTGGGCGATCACGGCGATCTGCTCCGGCGGCATGTCGCGAAGCGATTTCGCGAGCGCGACCGAAACCCCGGAGCCGTAGAGATAGATGTTCCCCATCAGGCTGACCGTCGTCAGCGTCGGGCCGCCGGGCGCGTTGACGCTCCCGCGGAACGTCGTCGCACTGAAGACGCCCCGCACGGGCAGATTCGTGCGGATGTCCCCGCGCGCGGTGTCGGCGATCCAGCGGAAATCGAGATCCGACTGCATGCGCGCCGTCACGCTGCCGTTCACCGTCGCCAGCCGCACGTCCGAGCGCAACTGCGACCCGCCGAAATTCACCGAGCCGTTCACCGTGTCCGCGTTCACCAGGCCGGTGACGTTCTCGAGCACGATGTCGCCGTTGATGTTGCGGATGAAGACATTGCCGTCGACGTTGAAGACGCGGATGAACTGTCCCGACTTCCCTTCGATGCGCATGTGCGTCGAGCGCGGCACGCGCACGCGCCAGTGCACGTTGCTCGACCACGGCTGCGTTTTCGCCGGCGAGATCGTCGCGCGCAGCATGCGCATCCGATCGTTACCGCCCACCACCAGCGCGGTGAGATTGCGTCCTTCCTCGATCCCCGCGGCATCGCCGGCGATGACGGTCTTGAGCACGTCGACGCCGATGCCCGGCTCATTGCTGCCGAAGATCTCGACGTTGCCGATCGGATTCTCGAGCAGCAGCGTTCCCCCTTCGGCAATGGTGAATTTCTCTTCGACGCGGAAGACCTTCGACACGGCGGCCGTCGCGGGCACGCTCGCGGCGAAGAGAACGACGGCGATGAAAACGCGAAGTCTCATCAGTGCTTGATCTTGCTCAGGGCTTCCGCGGCCTTGACGCGTACGTAGAGGTTTTCGTCGTCCTGCGCCGCCTTGAGGCGCAGCGTGTTGACCGCCTCGGCGTCGAGCGTCGCGCCGCTCTGGGCCATGTTCGCGAGCGCCTGGACCGCCTTCAGGCGGACGGCGGGATTCGGATCGTTCTTCAGTGCTTCGATGAGCGCGTCACGCGTCGGCAGGGCCACGTTCGCGGGAAGCGTCGTCAGCGTCTCGACGGCGCGGATGCGCACGCCTTCGTGCTCGTCGTTGCGGAGCACCTTCGCCAGCGCGTGGGCGATCTCCGGATCGGCGTTGGCCGGGTCGGAGTACGTGCGGCGCACGACGTCGAGCGCGTTCGAGCGCGGCGCGATGCCGGCCTCGCTCTCGAGCATGTACGAGAGCAGGCGGACCATGCTCTTGTCGCGCGGATTGCCGGTCACCGTCCAGCGCGAGGTGATGTCGAAGGCGACGCGGATCTGGTTGTCGCTCGCATCGCCGTCGATGAACGAGACGTTGGTGATGTTCGGGCGGCCTTCGATCTCCGGACTGATCGCGTTGGCATCGACGACGCGCGTTTCCGCGATCGAGAGCGGCTTGATCAATCCCGCGCGCTCGACTGACACCGGTTCGGACCGGAAGGTCGGCGCGGTCTCGCGGCCGAAGAAATATCCGCTGCCCGCGAGCACGACGACGGCCGCGGCCTGCGCGACCCACTTGAACGCGGGACGGCGATGGAACGGAACGACGTTGTTCTCGGGGCGGACGGGACGTCCGCCCTCCAGGCCGGCGGCGGCGAGGAAGCGCTCGCGCAAAGCGGGCGGCACTTCGACCACGGGGAGGTCGTCCATCACGCGCCACGTTTCCTGGTACGCGCTCCATTCCTCGCTGCAGAGCGTGCAGGTCTCGATGTGCTGATGGGTCTCCTCACGCCGCGCCGCGTCGAGCGACTCGGTCAGAAGAAACGGCATGCGTTCGGTCATTGCACTGCATTCAGACATCGGTCACCTCGGCCCGCGTGCCCCGCGAGCGTTTTCTTCAGCGTCTCCATGGCCCGGAAGACGCGGGTCTTGACCGCGCCCTCCGAACAGCCGGCGATCTGCGCGATCTCGGCATACGAGAGTCCCTGGTACCGCGACAGCAGAATCGCCTCGCGCTGCTCGGGCGTGAGCCCCATCAGCGCGCGCCGCACGAGCTGCTCGTTCTCCCGCTGCTCGAGCGTGCGGTCGGGCGAATACTCGCTCGGCGCCGGAAGCGCCACCAGCACGTCTTCCGCTTCCTTGGCCTTGTTGTCCGACTTCCTCAGATAGTCCCGGCACCAGTTCGCCGTGATCGAGAAAAGCCAGGTGGAGAGTTTTGCATCTCCATGAAACTGGTTCGCATACTTCAGCATCTTGACGAAGACTTCCTGCGCCGCATCCTCGGCCGCCTCGGCGTTCTTCAGAAACCGAAACGCGAAGTTGTAGATCCGCCCGCTGTATCGGTCGTAGATCTCCGAAGCCGGGGAGTAATCACCCGCCTGAACGATGCGCATCAACTCCTGATCGCTCAGGTGTTTCATCTCCCCTGTATCTCTGCCTTTGGACGGAAGCATGCTGGAAAGGTTACGTAACAGCCGCCGACGCCGGGACATTCGGCCCGTGGAGGGCGGACGTCTCGTCCGCCGTCAAACCGTGGCGGACGGGACGTCCGCCCTCCTGCGTCGAGGCCGCCAGCAGCGCGAACAGGTTCAGCATCAGGTAGAACACCTCGGTATCCCCGAAGTTGAACTCGAAGAGACCCGCGACGGTCAGGCTGACCGTGACCGCGACCCCGATCTCCGCCCACATCCGATTCCCCCCGCGCCACGCGATCGCGCATTGCCGCAGGACGAGGCCGATCAGCACGAGGTAGGCGGCGAGGCCCAGGATTCCGCGCTCGGCCCAGAGCTGCACGAAGTTGTTGTGCAGATGCGGCGGGCGGGCGCGCGGCGCGTCGTGCTTCTTGTAGAGCGGGTAGGCCTCTTTCACGTTCGCGGGACCGACGCCGAGGAGAGGGTGGTCCTTGATCATCTCGACGCCGGCCTCGATCATCCGGATGCGGTCGAAGTTCGACTCCTCGCGCAGATCGAACGTCGACATCAGCCGGCTGAAGAGCGGCAGCGGCAGCAGCGTGATGAACAGCAGCAGCGCCGGCAGCGCGTAGAAGCGCACTCGCGAGCGCACGAGCATCAGCAGCACGAGCACGGCCGCCATCCACCCGATCCAGACGCTGCGCGTGAACGTGAGCAGCAACGTGATCGTCGAGATCACCGTCACCGCGAGCCACAGCGGTTTTCGCTCATGCCACCAGAGCAGCAGGAACATCAGCGAGAGCGGGAGGAGGATGCCGGAAAAGGTCATCACGTGCGACGCCGGACCGCTGATGCGGTGCTCGAGATCGCGGTAGCCGAGGAAGGCGAACTGAATCAGCGCCCAGACCGAGCTTCCGCCCGCCAGGAGCGCGTACGCGTAGAGCACGCGCTCGCGGATGCGCGGCGCCTCGCGAAAGAGAATCAGCGCCGCCGGGAAGATCAGCATCTTGAACCACAGCGTGTTCTCGCCCCACGAGTGAATGCGCCGGTCCGCGGCGAGCGCGGAGATCGTGGAGACCGCGCCGAAGAGAATCAGCGGGTAGTAGAAGACATGAAACGAGAAGCGCGCGTCCCCGCGCGCGATGGCCCAGGCGATCGCGAGCACGGTCGCGAACGCCCAGATCATGAGCAGCGCGATCTTGGGGTGAAAGAGGATGTGGAGGATGTACGCGACGGCGGCCAGACGGATGAGCAATGAACGATGAACGATGAGCGATGAACGATGAACGGGTTCCTGCACGCTCATCGTTCATCCTTCATCGTTCATCGTTCATCGTTCATCGTTCATCGTTATCCCTCGACCGCTTCCTCGACGAGCATGACGGGTATGTCGCTCACGATCGGATACACCCTCCCGCACTTCACGCAGCGCAGCCCCTGCTCCACCACGGGCTCCTCGCCGCGAAACTTGTCGCGGAACTTGTCGCGCACCGCCGTGCGCGTATTGTCCGCAAGCGGAACGAGTTTCACCTCTTCCTTGCAGAGGGGGCAGGCGAGAATCTCCAGGAGTTCTTGGTCGACAGCCATGGGCCGGACTATAACAGCAAGACTTATGAAGGCAGAAGGCAGAACGCAGAACGAAGAACGAAGAAGACAAAGCTCCATGCGCATCTCACTTCTGCCTTCTGCCTTCTGCCTTCTGCCTTCGTTCATCTGATGCGCGTCCTCCACCTCGCCGCCGGAAATCGCTGGACCGGCGCAGCCGCACCGGCCTTCGCGGAGGTCGAGGCGTTGCGCGCGGCGGGCGTCGATGCGCACTACGCGTACGTCGGCGGCTACAAGCTACAGGCGAAGATCGGGCATCACGACTTCGCGCACACGCTCATCGAGAAGGCGCAGAACCCTCTCTCCTTTTTCCGGTCCGCCGATCACATCGAACAGATGGTGCATCGCCACGGCTTCGACATCATCCACGCGCACCTCACCTACGATCACTGGCTCGCTCGCCTCATCGGGCGCGGCCACCCGCTGCTGATCGCGCGGACGTTTCACTCGCGGCGCGCGCTGCGCAGCGATCCCTTCACCCGCTCGCTTCTCGGCCGCACCGATCTCGTCTTCGTCGGAAACGCTGCCTTTTGTGAAGCGGCGATCCTCAGCGACCGCGAGCCGATCTTCACGCCGCCGCCGGTCGATCGCGCGCAGTTCACGCCCGATGGCGCCGGCGTGCGCGCGAAGTACGGCATCGCGTCCCACGCGAAGCTCGTCACGGCGATCGGCAAGCTCTCGAAGCATCGCGGCTTCGAAGACGCGTTGCGCGCGTTCGCCCAACTGCAGGACGCGCACTTGATGGTGATCGGCCACGGCGAGCATCGCCCTGCGCTCGAGCAACTCGCCTCGTCTCTCGGCATCGCGGCGCGAGTGACGTGGGCCGGCTATCACGAGGAAGATCTCGCCGAGCACTATCGCGCGTCCGACATCCTGCTCTTCACCGCGCGCGGATCCGACGAAGGTCACCGCGCCGTGCTCGAGGCGATGGCTTGCGGCGTCGTGCCCGCAACCTATCCGCTCGAAGGCATCGACGCGCTACTCGGCGACGCGAGCTCCGCGTGCATCGCCGCCACGCCGGCGCCCGACGCGCTCGCGCGCACGGTGTCCGAGCTGCTTTCGCGCGACCTCGCCTCGATGCGGCGCGCGGTCCACGACCGCTCGCGCGAGTTCGGCTACGAGCGCGCCGCGCAACGCCTGCGGCTCGCCTACGAGCGCGCCCTCTCGTAGTCCTGACGTCCTTTTGACGGGCCGCGGCTGGCGCCGCTGCGCTCCGGACGTACAATCGCAAAGGTCCAATTCATGCCCCAGTTCAATATCGCCGTCGCTGCGACTTTTACTGCACAATGCCTTAGTGCAGCGGTGATCGCATTACTGCTGTACGGCTTTCATCGCCGTTACGGAAAGTCGTACCTCCAGCACTGGACCCTCGGCTGGACCGCGCTCGCGGTCTACCACCTCACGACCGGCGCCGCGCACGCGCTGGCGATCCGCTTCGAGCTCGCCGCGCTTCATCCGCTGCGCGTCGGAGTCTCGCTCGTCGCCGGAATGAGCGGCTTCCTGGAGATCGGCTGGCTGCTCTTCGGCGTTTACGAGCTGGTGCGGCGCCGCCCGGTGCGCCTCCTCGACGAGCGCAGAATCCTCACCGCGCTTGCGATCGCCGGCGCCGTGACGACGGTCTTTCTCATCTCGCCGGAGATCCCGGCCGAGACGCGAGCCCTGGCGCTCGTCGGCGTGCGCAACGCGACGGCCGCGATCGCGTTCGGACTCGCGGCCATCGCCGTGTGGCAGGCCCGCCGCCGCCAGCGCACCGGCTTCACGATTCTGAGTCTCGCCTTCGGCGCGTACGCGATCGTGCACATGCAATACGTCGTTCTCGGCGCGATGCGCTCGGAGGCGTACGTCTCGTACATCGGCTTCATCGAAGTGCTGCTGCAGTCGGCGCTCGCGATCGGCATGATCGCCTGCCTCCTCGAGGACGAGCGCGAGGCCGCCGAGCTCGCGGCGAGCGAGATCGAGCACCTCGCCTATCACGACGCGCTCACCGGGCTGCCGAACCGGCCGTTGTTCATCGATCGCCTCATCGTCTCGCTCGCGCAGGCGACGCGCGGCCGCTACGAGCTGGCCGTGCTCTTCCTCGACCTCGACCGCTTCAAGGACATCAACGACTCGCTCGGACACTCCGTCGGCGACATGCTCCTCAAGTCGCTCTCCGACCGCATCAAGCGCTGCGTGCGCGAGGGCGATACGGTCGCGCGCTTCGGCGGCGACGAGTTCACGCTCCTGATCCCGCGCGTCGAACAGGTCGAGGATGCGGCGAAGATCGCGCAGAAGATCATCGAGACGGTCAAGATCCCCTTCAACATCCACGAGCACGAGCTCTTCGTCACCGCCAGCATCGGCCTGAGCATCTTTCCCACCGACGGTATCGATGCGGAAACCCTCGTGCGCAATGCCGACACGGCCATGTACCGCGCGAAGGAGCAGGGCCGCGACCACTATCAGCTCTACGCGCCGGCGATGAACGCGCGCGCGCTCGAGCGGCTTGCACTCGAGAACATGCTGCGCAAAGCCATCACGCAGAACGAGCTCGTGCTGCACTACCAGCCGCTCATCGACACGCAGACGCGCACCGTCATCGGTGCGGAAGCGCTCGTGCGCTGGCGCCATCCCGACCTCGGCCTGCTGCTCCCCGGACATTTCATCTCCACCGCCGAAACCTCGGGACTGATCGTCCCGATCGGCGAATGGGTGCTGCGCACCGCGTGCAATCAGGCGCGCGCGTGGGAGCGCAAAAACCCCGGCTTCGTCGTCTCGGTGAATCTCTCCGCGCGGCAGTTCCAGCAGCCCGATCTCCTCGACCAGATCCGCAAGGCCATCGACGGCGCGGGCATCGAGCCATCGCGGCTGCAGCTCGAGATCACCGAGAGCAACGCGATGCAGAACGCGCAGAACACGATTCGCACGCTCCGCGAGCTGAAGGCCCTCGGCATCCGCATCGCCATGGACGACTTCGGCACCGGCTACTCATCGCTCAGCTATCTGAAGCGTTTTCCGATCGACGTCCTGAAGCTCGACAGCACGTTCATCAACGACGTGACCACCGATCCGAGCGCGGCCGCGATCGTGAGCGCAGTGATCGTGATGGCCCACAGCCTCGGACTGAAAGTCGTCGCCGAAGGAGTAGAGACCGAGGCCCAGCTGGAGTTTCTGGTGCGCGAGTCGTGCGACGTGCTGCAGGGATTCCTGTTCAGCAGTCCCGTACCCGCGGACGTGATGGAGCAGCGGCTATCCGGTGTTGCGCCGGTGTCCGAAGTACGGCGGCGTTCCTCGGACTCCCATCCGGCATTCCGAGTCTAGCCGGCACGGCCGGCAGCGCTGGTTGGCCAAGCCTCCCTGGAGCGTTGTCGCCAGTCGGTGTGTTTTTCTGCCGCGCAGACTCCTGGTGGACCTTCAACCTTGAAAGCATGCGTGTCCAGCCTTGTCATCCCGAGCGTGAGCGAGGGACCCGGGGGGACGGGCGGCGCGACGCACGTGCCTCGCACCACCCTACCCCCCGGGTCCCTCGCTCACGCTGACAAGCCCTGGTACCTACGCTTTCAATGTTGAATGTCCACCAGTCAAACCGACGCGATCACCTTCAACTCCACGGAGATCGGCGTCGGCAGTGAGTCGACCCCCACCGTCGTACGCGTCGGCTGCGTTGTGCCGAAGTACTCCCCGTACACCTGATTGAAACGCTCGAAGTCGCGCTCCATGTCCGTGAGGTACACGGCCACGTCGACCACCTTCTCGAGCGAGCTTCCCGCCTCTTCGAGAATGGCGCGGATGTTCTCGATGCACGCGCGCGTCTGCACTTCGATGTCGTGCCCGATCACGCTGCCCGCGGAGTCGCGGATCATCCCGGGAATCTCGCCGGTGCCCGGCGCGCGAGGACCGATGCCGGAGAGGAAGAGGAAGTTGCCGACGCGTTTCGCGTGCGGATACGGACCGACCGGCTTGGGAGCGCGATCGGTGCGGATATCTGTGGAGGACAGTCGATCTCGCCTGTCCTCGGCAGGCAGGATTGCCTGCCCTCCACCTTCCGCCAAAACGTTGTGCGACTCGAGCCCCGTGCCGCCGCCTGCGGAATCCGGCGTGGCGAACGTCGCGACCGGCCCCTCATCGAATTCCTTCTCCCAGTCGATCTGCTTCCGCTCGTTCGGCGTCAGCTCGACGATCGCACTGCCCGTGCCCCACACCGGCTGGTACTCCCACACCTTGCCGTCGTACTTGTTGTGCTCCCCCATCACCGCGCCGAGCCACCAGATCGCCTTGAAGCCCATGTCCGCATTGGCTTCGCGCGCGAAGTCGCGCGCGACCTGCGCGACGTCCTCGAGCCGCCCCTCGCCGAGCATCTCCAGGATCTTGCGATTCCACTCGTCGTCCTTCTGCGAGGAGATGCGGTCATGCGCCGGATCGATCTCCGCGACCTCGTAGCGGTTCGAGAGATTCGTGACGACGACCACGATCGTGCGCTTCCCATACGCCTCGATCGCCGCGCGCGCCGCGTATCCGAGGGCGCGCGTCTCTTCGCGCTCCGCGTAGATGTTGCACGACACGACGGAGGCGGGAATGGCGTTGTCCGGATTGAGCAGCTTCAGCGCGACGACGGTCCCCGTGTCGATCGGAAACCCGTGATACGCCACCGTCGCCGCCTGCATCCCATGCTCCTTGCAGATCTGCGCATACAACTTCCCGAATTCCGGATCGACCCGAAACTCGTACGGGATCTCCCCCAGCTCGTACCAGTTCTGATCGACGAGCGTCCACGCCGGCTTCGGATCGACCTGAAAGAGGTGGCCGATGACGGAGAACCACTGCGTCGAGTAGACGAGGATGAGCTCCGCGCCGGAACGCGCGATCTCGCGACCCACCGCCTCGTACGCCGCCTTGAGTTTCCCCCAGCCGGCGTTTTTGTCAGGTGCAAGGAGGATGTGGGGCTGGCCCGGAACGATGTAAGCGCGCGTGATCATGGCGCGGAATTGAAAATTGAAAATTGAAAATTGAAAAATTTCATGAGCGGGATTTGCTCCTTTTGACGATTGTGGTGAGGATTGCGACTAGCTCCGTCGATTCGGCGATCAGAGGTGCGATCTGTTTCTGTTGCGCAGGATGGAGACGACACAGGATTCGCAGCCAGTAACGCGATTCACGCGCTTCCTTCAGAGAGATCGTGCACTTCGAAATGAAATCCGCGCGACTCTGCCCCGCATCCGCTTCTTCGAGGTTGGCTCCGACTGAAGCTGCGGCGCGTGCAGCCTGTCCGCTCGCAAACCGCAGCGACGGCTCGCGCGAGTAAAGATACCGATGCAGATCGAGCACGGCACAAGCAAATTCGAACACCCGCTCCCGCAAATCGCTACCTTTGCCACTCTCACTCATATTTTTTCAATTTTCAATTTTCAATTTTCAATTCCGATCCATCACCTGCGACACGGCCTTCTCCTTCAACTCGGGATCCCATCCCACAACGGCGTTACCCGTGCCGATGACGGTCCAGTACCCATACACCTCGCCCGGGTAATCGGGAAAGTTCAGCGCGGACAGCATCCATGCGAGCGATCCCGCTTTCACTTCCGACACGGCGTGGTCCATGAACTCGGGGAGGATGGCGATGAGCTCTTTCGTGCGGCCGGTGCGCATGAGGTCGAGGACCTGCATGTCCCACAGGTATCCCGAGTGCTCGTACACGTGCTCGCGCGACATGTCCTCGGGGATCTCGGGCTCGGTCGTGAAGTGGCGGTGGGAAAGGGTGTTCGAGGCGAGGAGGATGGCGCGGCGGCCGCTCTTTTCGATCGCGCGGCGCGTGGCCTGGCCGAGCTGGAGCATCTGCGCCTGGCCCATTTCGTTCGAGAAGTAATACGGCGAGTTGTTCGAGGAGATGCCGACGATCGGGATGTCCCACTCCGGATTGATCATGTGGCACGACACGATCGTCCCGTAGTCGACGCGGAAGTTGGGCTCACGCATCATTTTCGTGATCAGCCCGTCTTTTCGTCCTTCTTCCGCGATCAGCTCCGCGAGCTCGACGTCGACCTTCAGGTCGTACTTGAATCGGAAGAGATTCGGGAAGATCGGATCGACGGAGAGGCCGTGGAACTCCGGCAGGCCGAGGAAGTGATGACCGATCACGGTCTGCCAGTGCGGCGAATGCACGAGCAGCACGTCCGGCTTCTTCGCGAGGAAATGCTTGCGCGCACGCTCGTAGCCCCAGCGCAGCACCTCCCAGCCGCACTCCGAGCGCGGCTCGTTGCGCCAGTGGTTTTCGCCGTAGACGATGTGAGGTGGATGAGGAGCGAGGAGACCGCCGATGATTTCGCCTTGTTTGCTCATAGATGACCCTGTGGGGAATTGAAAATTGAAAATTGAAAATTGAAAAAGCCACGCAGCATCATTCTTTCAATTTTCAATTTTCAATTTTCAATTCAACCTATTCAACCTGACTCAACCCAGCTTCACACAGACATTCTTCGCTTCGGTGAAAAAACGCAGCGAGTCGACGCCGCCTTCACGACCCACTCCGCTGTCTTTCATGCCGCCGAACGGGACGCGGAGGTCGCGCAGCAGCCAGCAGTTGATCCAGATGGTTCCCGCATCGAGCGCGGCGGCGACGCGATGTGCGCGGCCGAGGTCGCGGGTCCACACGCTTGCCGAGAGTCCGTAGCGCGTCGAGTTCGCGAAGCGGATCGCCTCTTCGTCGCCGTCGAACGGCGTGATGGTCACGACGGGGCCGAAGATTTCTTCCTGCAGCACGCGGCAGTCGCATCCGAGACCGGTGATGACGGCGGGCTCGAGGAACCAGCCGGGACGATCGACGCGATGGCCGCCCGTCACGATCGTGCCGCCTTCTTCCTTCGCGAGTTGCAGGTAGCCGGTCACCTTCGCGAGATGCGCCTCGCTGATCAGCGCGCCGACGTCGGTGGACTCGTCCATCGGATCGCCGATGCGCAGCTTCTTCGTCGCGGCGGCGAAGCGGTCGACGAACTCGTCGTGAATCGCGCGCTCGACGAAGATGCGCGAGCCGCAGAGGCAGATCTCGCCCTGATTCCAGAAGCTGGAGCGGATCGAAGTCGCGAGCGCTTCGTCGAGATCGGCGTCGGAGAAGATCACGTTCGGGTTCTTGCCGCCCAGCTCGAGCGAGAGCTTCTTGAACTGCGGCGCGGCCGCGGCGGCGACTCTCGCGCCGGTGACCGTGCCGCCGGTGAAGGAGATCAGCGGAATGCCGGGATGCTCGCAGATCGCGGCACCCGCCTTCGGGCCGTAGCCGTGAATGATGTTGATGACGCCGGGCGGGATGCCCGCCTCGATCGTGAGCTCCGCGAGGCGGTGCGCGGTCAGCGGCGTCAACTCCGAGGGCTTCGCGATGCACGTGTTCCCCGCGGCGATCGCCGGCGCGATCTTCCACGAGAGCAGATACAGCGGCAGGTTCCACGGCGAGATCAGTCCCGCGACGCCGAGGGGCTGGCGGAGCGTGTAGTTGAGCGCCGTGGTGTCCGTGACGTGCGCCTCGCTCGCCTGATGCAGGATGGCGGTCGCGAAGAAACGAAAGTTCGCGACGGCGCGCGGGATGTCGAGCCGCCGCGCGAGCGAGAGCGGCTTGCCGTTGTCCATGCTCTCGCAGCGCGCGAGCTCGTCGAGATTACGCTCGATCAGATCGGCGAGCTTCAGCAGCAGCGCGCTGCGATCGGCAGCCGGCGTGCGACTCCACGCGGGGAACGCGCTCTTCGCGGCAACGACCGCGGCATCGACATCCGCGCGATCGCTGTCCGGCACCTGCGCGATCACCTCGGTGGTCGCGGGATTCAGATCATCGAAATACGCGCCGCTCGCGGGAGGCACGAACGCGCCGCCGATGAAATTGGCGAGCCTCATGTCATCCCGAGCGTGAGCGAGGGACCCGGGGGCGTGGGTGGTGCGAGGCGCGTCCATCGCGCCGCCCGTCCCCCCGGGTCCCTCGCTCACGCTCGGGATGACATGCATCATCGAACGAGCTCCTCCGGATCGAACTCCCACTTGTCGATGTCGGGATCCCATGAGTCCCACGGAACGATCTTCGCCATCCGCTCCCGCAGATTCGGCGGAATCACCTCGGGGACGATGAACGCCTTCTGCCGCCGCAGCTTGTACGGATTGCGGAACTCGAAGCCGAGCACGCCGAGGATGTAGCGGGCGATGTACCAGGTGGCCTGCGGATTCCAGCCGTGCGCGATCTTCACGACGACGCCGAGGCCTTCCGGATATTCGGGATGCTCGATGGAGAGGCCGAGCAGACCGTCCGCCCCTTCCTTGGCCAAAACCTGTCCGTGACACGCCTTGAGGATGGTCGAGTCGAGGCGATTGAAGCCGCCGATGAGATCGGGATGCGCGATCATCGACTCCCAGATCCAGTCTTCGTGCCGCTCGGTGACGAGGTTCGCGAAGAGCTTCGCGAGATCGGTCACCGTCATCGAGACGGTCGGCAGTCCGCAGCCGTCCTTCGCGATCGTGCCGTCGGTCCAGTCGGGCTCGAGGACTTTGCGGAGATAACGGAGGTACTCCTGGAAGAACGGATGATGCGGCCAGACGTAGCCGACGCGCCGCCACCCTTTGAGCCTGCAGCCGCGGAGGATCGCCGCGTGCTCGCCGGAACAGCAGTGGTACCAGCGGCGCGGGCGGCGCACCTGCCGTCCGAACTGCACGAGCGGTACATCGAGCGGCGCCTGCATCATCCCCCACTCGCCTTCGAGGAGGATCGAGCGCGCCGCCGCGACGTGCTCCGCGTCGCCGTTGTGCGACGCGCAGGAGATCGCGCGCTGCTCGCTGGTGAGCGCCGCCGCGAACTCCTTCGCGAAGACCTTCATCATGATCGGCTTCACCATCGAGCGTCCGTAGACCTCGACGTTGCCGCCGAACGAGTAGATGAGATTGCGGCCCGAGACCCACGACACCGCGCCGTGAATCGTGTTCTCCGCGACGCCGTTGCGGCGGTACTCGACCAGCGGCTGCCAGTTCGGCATCGCCCGCGCGAAGTTCACGGGCAGCGATTCGTCGAACGCCGTCATCTCATCCTCAGGAGCTCGTCGATGGTGACGACACTCTTCATCGCATCGCCTTCGTCATGAAGTCGTCCATGTTCTTCATCACACGCTTCGAGTCGTGATTGTTGAAGTCGAACCAGAGCATGAGCCGGTCCTCGGGATCGAAACGCTCGCTCATCTGCGCGCGGATCGCCTCCGCGTCGCCGACCAGCGCATTGTTCGTCGCGCGCCGCACTTTCTCCTCGTCCAGCGTTCCCTCGAGCGCGCGCCAGTAATTCGACAGCGCCTCACGCCCCTCGATCTTCGCCTGGTCCGGATCGTCGTTGATGAACACGAGCACGGTGCGCGGCATCAGCCGGCGCGTCCACCCGCCGCCCTCGGGGTGGTAGTGCGTGCGCATCCGCTCGTTCGTCTTCTCGATCTCGTCGCCCGGCGTGATCGAGAGATTGAACACGCCGACCGGCATGATCGTGTTCGCGAAGATCTGCGTCGCCGGATCGTGCGAGCCGATGGAGAGGCGCAGCAGATCCATCCGCGACTCCTGCGGGACGATCTTCAGATTCGGAAAGCGCCAGCGCGGCACGACCGGAATCTCCTCCGCCACTCCGCCGTGCGCCTCGACCACGCGCTGCCACTCTTCGTCCTTGCGAAAATCGGCGCGGCGCAGCGAGCGCGGCGCGATCATGCCGTCGTTGAGGATCTCGCCTTTCAACAGCCGCAGAAAAATCTCCGTCGCCTCCTCGAAGATCTTGTTCTTCACCACCGGCCACGCCGCCGTTTCGACCGCGTTCCGCGGCACGATCCCGTACGGCACGTTGATGAACGGGAAGCGTCCCGACGCGAAGCCGATCGTGAGGATGCGCTTCTCGTTCTCGTCGAGCCCGTGCAGCGCGAGAAAGGTCCTGATGCGCTCCGCCGCGGCGATCGGGCCGCCGTTGCAAAGGATGTTCATGATCGCGGAGCCGGCGCCGATCTGTTTCGTGCGCGCAAAGACGCGATGCGCGAGCTGGAGGATGTCCGTGTTCAGCCCGATCTCGCCCACGAAGTGCGGGATCACGGCGCCGGGATTCATCTTCTGGACTTCGGTCGAGAGGTGGCTCTCCGCGACCCACGCGGTGCCGAAGCCGAGGCGGTCGGCGAGCTCGACCTGCTCGAAAAAATTCTCGAACATCACCCGTTCCGACGGCATGTACCCGCCGACTTCGGTCTGGCAGATCGAGAAGAAGATGTCGAGCTCCATTTCGGCGCTACATTAGCAGGGATGGTTCGCAGAGCGTTCGCCTTGCTCCTCCTCGCCGCGTGCGCGAGCGGGTTGTATGTCGTTCCCGACCTCGCCACCTACGAGCGGCACGCGCGCGAAGATCCCGACAAGCGTCTCGTCGATCTCGAGACGCTCGGCATTCCGCTCGACATCCGCTACGCGACGGCGAACAATTTCATGAAGACGCGGCTCTATCCGGTGGCAAAAGCGTATCTGCGCGCTCCCGCGGCGCGCGCGCTCACCGAAGTGCAGCGCACGCTCGCCGAACGCGGCCTCGGCATCAAAGTCTTCGACGCCTATCGCCCGTACCGCGTGACCGTCGTGATGTGGGAGCCGATCAAAAATCCCGACTACGTCGCCGATCCCGCGAAAGGCTCGCGTCACAACCGCGGAGCGGCCGTCGACCTCACGCTCATCGATCTGACGACCGGCGCGGAGCTGCCGATGCCGACGCCGTACGACGACTTCACGCCGCGCGCCGCGCACGCATTCACGGATCTACCGGTCGACGTTCTGGCGAATCGCGCGATCCTCCGCGAGGTGATGGCGAAGCACGGCTTCGAGCCACTCCCATCCGAATGGTGGCATTACGACTTCAAGGGATGGGATCGGTTCGAGTTGATGGACGTGCCGCTCGACTCGCTGGAAATGACGTAGCGCCCGGCTTCAGCCGGGCGAGGGCGGGCTGAAGCCCGCCCCTACGTTCAGAAGCGCGTCACCATCGAGAGCGACCCCACCTTGTCATGCTCGATGAGTCGTACGCCGCGTCGATCTGGAAGCGCTGCCACGCGAGGGCGGCGCTTTGCCCCGGGCGCGGCAAACGGCCCGGCGTCGGCTTCACACTGGAGTTAGGCGGCCTTATTTACTGCATTCCTGCGCACCATCGTGTTTCGTGGCCTATCTTGAACGCACCGCTAACACACGAGGTTCAGATGCACGGCACTATCTTCGCCGAACTGCAGAAGTATGTTGTTTCAAACCTTGGTGACGACGCCTGGCCAGCGCTGAAACGCGAGGCAGGTGTTTCGAGGGATGCTTACGACCCCCTCGAAACCTATCCTGATGCCGAAGTTGGCGCGCTGGTGGCTGCTGCTTCGCGGATCACCGGCGCACCCGCTGAGACCTTGCTCGAGAATTTCGGCACATTTATCGCGCCAGACCTGCTCGAGATGTACTGGGGCGCCATTCAGCCTGAATGGCGAACCCTGGAACTGCTCGAAAACACGGAGTCAGCGATTCACGACGTTGTTCGCGTCAGGCAAAAAGGAGCGACGCCGCCATATCTGAACGCACGCCGAACAGGACCCACAGAAGTCACGATAACCTACACATCGCCGCGAAAATTATGCGCAGTCGCGAAAGGCATCGTTCGCGGCGTTGCGGCACACTATGGCGACGCCATCTCGCTGACGGAGTCGACTTGCATGCTGCGGGGCGACGCGGCTTGCATATTGCTGGTCCGGCAGGGGTAACGGAACATGCCGTTCTTACCGCCAGATGTGCGAATAGCTCGGCACCTCGAAAAACTTCAGGGTTACACGGCTTCATCCAAACTCGACGAGATCCTGGACCTATGCGGCTTGGCTCGCGACGGGAGTTCTGTCCATAGCCGCGAAGGATTCATCAGCGATCGGAATTGCTACGAATATAAGCAGGCGGTCCGGGACGTTATCGGCGAGACCGCATACGCCTTTGCGAAGGTGAACTTTGTTCTCGCCGGATGCAAGTGCCGCGACTGTGAATAGCATTACATCTTGTAGTCCGCCTAACGTCTATCGCCGAATCTTGCACGGCCAAGGCCCACGTGCCGAGACCGGAACGGCGCGGCGATTGCCGCGAATGACGTTCGAAGAACCGAATCGCGACCTGGGCGCAGAATTGATGGCTCGTTCACTATTGACACACGTCATTCACTCAAGGGGCGGAGCCAGCCATTAATATCACTTCGCTCCCGCCGCGCGTTGTGATTCACTCTGCTTCAGCAGATCTTCGATAGCGGCCTTATTCAGGCTGTACGTGTCAGTAATAGCAGCGATTCTGCCGCTGCGGTCGATGAGTACCGTAAATGGTCTTCCCTTGACATTGTGCTGCTGGAAGACGGAACCATCCAGGTCAATGGCGACGAATCCTTCGATTGGGTGCTTTTCGAGAAACTTCCTCACGACCTCTTCCGGCTCGTCTGTGACGGAGAGGAAGACGACGGGACGGTCTTTGAACTCGACCGCTAGCCTATTGAACTTAGGGATTGCCGCTACGCAGGGCGAACACCACGTCGCCCAGAAGTCCAGGACGATAGCTTTGCCTCGAAGCTCTAGCTTTGCTGAACGGCCGTTCTCGAGGATACGTTCGAACGCCATCTGCGGCGCGATATGTCCTTCTTCCCGTTGCGCATCGGCAACGCTGATTGACACCAAGCAGACGAGCGGTAGTAGCAGCAGGGCTCGGATCATGTCACGTTCCTTCCACGCCTTCGACGACCGATATCGGCTTTTGGTTCGGCACCCGTTCTCGGCATCCGCCTAACGTTCAGCATCAGCGGCGGCGCGAAGCGCCGTCCGCTGCATGCTGTTGTTAGCCTGCGTGCCGTTCGTTCGGTTTGTGGTCCAGAACTTCGTGGATGTACTGCCCACGGGATTGCCCAGGTGCGGTAAATGCTTCCCAGACGTTGCGAGGACAAGCCGCGTACCACCATTCGACACCACTCGGAAACCTGACGTAAATGCGTTCGGTTTCCGCGTCGTACGCTTCCGCCACGATGCGAGTCGATCCACTGACGGGGATCCATTCAATCATAGATGCACCTCACTGATAGGTTTCGCGCCACGCTCTCAGCGCGGGCGAGACGTCTGGCACCTTTGGTTCTCCTCGCCACGGTTCCAAAGACGGGTCCTCGGCCTGCGGCCAAGGATCAGGCGTATCCAATATGGTTCTCGCTGGTAGGACCAGGGACTCACCACTGATGATTGCTTCGTGTGTTCGAAGAGAAGGAAGCACGGCTGCTAGACCCGCGATTGCATCCGGAAGCGCGGTCTTGATCGCGCCCTGATCCTCTGAATTCGACAACCTGAGAGCGACGATCGTGCCACATTGCGCGAGCGCGGTCGTGGGGAGTTCCGTTGGTCGCTGTGTGACAAGCAACAGCCCGACGCCGTACTTACGTCCCTCGCGCGCGATTCGGTTGGCCGAATTGCGCGTCAGCGCACTCGCTCCCTCGCCGAGATACCGATGAGCCTCTTCAAGGACCAAGAGCACTGGGTTTGGACGGCCGATGCCTTCCCCCCCAGCTTCGCATCGGAGCGCAACTTCGAGAAGTAGGTTGAGCACAACACCTATTGCAGAATCGGCTGCATCGGACGGCACGCCGTTAAAGTCCAGCACGGAGACGGGTTTGTCACCGCCGAGCCACTCCTGCATGACCCCGACAAGTGGGTCAGGACCCGCCGAGTTGCCCGGCGGTTCCTGGAAGAACCATAGCCGAGGGTCGAGCAAACCCAAGCGAAGCAGGGCAGGGCTCGTCTTGTATACGCCGTACATTGGACCCTTGTGCGGTGGTGCGCCACCGGGGCCGTAGGGTTCGAACTGTGCAGATCTCAGCGCGGCCGCGTCGCCGGGATCCGTTTCGCGAGCAGTCGCAGGATCGGCCGCGACGCCTCTCGTCTCGCGATTCTCTCTGTCGAGTTGATGCCAGATCGGGCGGATGTCAAACGGGATTGGAGTGTCGGCAGTCACCGTTGTTGGATCGTTGGTCAGCCACTCTGCCGAATCCACAAAGTCGCGACGCGCCTTCGTCACGAGTTCCGCGAAGCGATCGCTGAATGTGGCCCCACCAGTCCCCCCTGCAAAAATCCGTAGGATATCGAGCGCCGGCAATGCCCAGTAGGGAACTCGCAAACGTTTGTCTTCCTCCTTCGCCAACACGCTTCGAACAGAAGCGAGGCCGCTCAGTGCGGCTGCATACTCACCATGCGGATCGACAACGAGGATGTTTGCCGCTTTCCATCCGCCCTTCACGAAGTTCTGAAGGATCGAAGCGACGGCGCTCGTCTTTCCCGAACCCGTCGATCCCACGACGGCCGAATGCCGCACCACGAACCGAGACGCGTTCAGAGCGACGGGAACGTCTTCAGCCGCCGCCAACCGGCCGAGGCGCAGGTGTTCCACATCCGGAGCGGGAAAAACCGATTTGAGCTGCTGAGGAGTCGCGAAGTGAACGGGATCGTCAAGCCCTGGGTACGCACCGACGCCGCGCTTGAACTCGCCTGAACCTCGGTGAATCTCTCCAAGCAACTGAACTTGCAGCCACCGCTCATCGCGTTGCACTGAATCTGCAGGTGCCAAGGGCCCAGACAGTTCCGCAATCCCCACAAGGCTCACTGTGGCGACAAGATCGACCAGACCTTGCGGGATACGCACGAGCGAGCCAATCTGACCCACGGGCAACAGCCGACCGCGGTAGATCGGCGCAACGCCTGCGAGATCAGGATCAAGTGCGACAGTCACCGTAGCACCCATGACGTGCCGCACTCTGCCGATACAGGTCGGGTCTCGCTCAGGCATCGTCTTATGCCTCTCCATGCTGCGCGCTACTCCGCGCGAGATACGACGCCAAATGAGTGAAGTCCGCCAACGCTAGCTTCCCATCCTCCCAGAGGTCCTGAATATCATCGTCCGGTACGTTCCAGTTGCGGCGCACTCCGCCAAGAACTGCCTCAGTTCTTCCAACCACCTGAATGTTCGGCGTGCGTGTGGCACGCTCGGCCAACTTACCGCTGATATCGCCGTGGCTGAACACGACGAACTCAGAACGTTCGCGGCGGATCGCTGCGTCGAACAGCATCTCGTTCAAGTGGTCGTCTGTAAACGAGAAACCTGATACGAGCACAATCGTTTCGGGCTGATGCAGAGCGCGCCTCAATCTGTCCTGGAGGACGAGGAATGGAACACGTCGTGACTCTTCATACTTGGCATCCGACGGGTAGATCGCGGCGGGGAGGTCCTTCGCGGGTTGGCCCAAACGCACGATTTGATCATCTTCCGATCGCACCCAGTTGACGGATCCGTGGAGTTTCCACAGCCTGACAAACCGCGATGCTACGTAACCGGCCGGGTCTCCCGGTGGCGCTTCGACTAGGTCCGTGCGGAACCTCGCCCGCAGGTTTCCGACGAAGCCGTCGAAGTACGGCACGCCGTGCCCCTCGAGTGCCGTTTCCAAGAGCAGGTCGTAGTTGACGGTGAAGATCTCGACGGGATGACGATAGTCGGCTCGAGCAGCCCACGCGGCTAGATGACTCATCGGTGTGAGATTCGCGGACCCGATGTCAAGCGCGCTCACGATTGCTTGGCAGACAGACTTGTCGAGTGCATCCGCCTGGGTCGCAGTCAAACCATCGACTGTTTCAGTCCCAGTGACCAAACCCGCGATTCGCCGCAGACGGCTGAGTACTTGCTCGATGTTGCGCCCATCGAGCAGACGGTTGAACGCAGCTAGGTCGGCCCCAGCCAGCTTTGCCTGCACTTTGGCTTCAAGACTCTTGACATCCGGCAGCCCGCAGGCCTTCGCCGCACCAGCACCGATGAATGCACAGACATGCCGGGAGCGCGTCGCCAACTTGGCGCCCAAGGCAGTGGCGAACTCTTTCGGGCTGTGTGCTGTCATTGTGCGTAGAACTCCCCTCGAAGTCCGGCAGGCTAACGTCCAAGCGCTCAGCCGCCGGAACCGCACGCGCTACTGTAGCACCCACGACGCTGGTGCAGCGGTCCGGTCGGCTGGACCGAGTTAGGCGCCGCCGGAGAAACCAATCTGCTTCGTTGCTGCTGCTTTGGAGCCGAGAAAGTAAGACCGCGTCAACTCATTCTTGATTCGTGAGGCTTCGCCGTCGTCGATCAGCTGCCGACGAATCTGCCAATTCAACTCGGCCATTTTGGAGTAATGCTCGATGGCTTTGCTTACCGGTCCAAAAAAGGTGGACGAAAAGCGTTCGACCGCGCGACTCGCGCCCGCACCGAGCAGCCCGCCAACGACGACCGTCTCCGTAAAGCCGACACCAATTCCGAGATGCCGGAACACGAACAAATGTAGCGCGCCAGCAACGCCGCCCCCTAAAAACCCTCCAAAGCCTAGGCCTCGAAGGAAGCCGAGAAACGCCGTGTTCACCAGTGCTCCCGGCGAGGATCAACAAAGTAGGCGATTCTGCGTATCTCCGCCCTCACGTACGCCAACTCAACGACCGCATACAGCAGGCAGACGGGCACGACGACATAAACGTAAGTGCTTGATTCTGCGGCGAGGTAACCGACGACGAATGCCGTAACTAGTAGCGCGATGACGATTCTGCCCATCGCGACGAAAAGCAGTGACCGACGGAACGCGCGCAGGTTCTCGTCCAGATAGATCTCGACGGCCTCGTACGGATACCTGCCATCGATCGGCGAGCTTTCGGTAGATGTACCCACGAAAGAATTCTACACCTTTAATGCATGGAGCCCGCTGGTATGCAGATGACCTTGTGGTTCTCCGAGGAACTCAAGCGCCTAACGTCCTTGGTGTAAGCTGCACGGCCAAGGTCCGCGTGCCGAAGCCGGAGCGGCGTGACGCCGTCACGCTGGCGATGATGGAGGCAGCTCGGCTGCCGGGCCGAAGCCGGGCCGTGCCAGCTTCACACCAAAGTTAGGCGGCGGCGGCTGACATTCCCCCATCGGCTCCCAAGCCTCGACACCGAATATTCTACCCGTGCGGCCGTAGTCACCAAAATTGTGGGTAAGAGATAGGCCGCGCGAGAACACTCCTCATCATGGAGGACGTGCAAAATGGGTTGGGTTGAAGCGGTGAACTGGGAGTTCGTAATCGGCGTTGTTCTCGGAATCCTCGGCTTCGGTATCGGCGTCTACCATGTGGCCGGTTTAAGAAACGCCACTAAAAGGCTTTCAACCGTTACCGAACAACTGGCCGATGTGCAAGGCGGGCTTTCGACGCGATATATCGGAGATTTTCCCTATTTCATGGGCGATGTCGTGCAGCTGCTGCGGAGTGCGACGCGCAAGATCGTAATATTTTGCGATTTTCCAGGCTATGGCACGTTCTCCGATCCGGTTAACGCCTTGGCGTATGAACACGTACTCGACGAAAAGAAGGTCGGGGTCGAGTTATCGCTGACCTGTCTTGATCAAGAAGCGCGGCATCGGCAGGTTCGACAGCAATTTCGAGCGGAGGATTGGAATAGCTTGCAATCTGATAAAACGTTCAAGAATAAATTACGTCGTTTCGTCGCTGCACGCGCTGTAGGTTTAAACGCGGAAAACTTGACGTATGACGAGTTCATCCAAGTGATGGAACGTCTGGATGCAGTACTAATTGAGAATATCTTTGGGCAGGGTCGTACCAGCCAGATCCGTGGACACTTCCAACTGCATTTTTGGATTGTCGATGATAAGACGGCAATTTTCACGATTCCGACGAGGGCCGAACCTGTGCTGGAATATGCCTTCAAGACTTCAGATCGCGCGCTGATTGAGGCGTTTTTGCCGCTACCGAGCCTCTACAGACGGGCCGCGGCTCTGGAGCTGGACGTTGAGGGGCGTATTCCTGTAAGAACAGATGCGTCGACGGGCGGTGCATTAGTTGACGACGCTATTTGAGCAAGCGAGTATTTCGTCCGCCTAACGGCTGCGAGCTAACAAGATGGGGTCGAACGCGGAGCGTGCAAGTACGCGGAGCGTCACGGAAGGCGTGCAGACAGGCAAAAGTCTAGTTCGTCCGCCTAACTCATCGTTCAGTTGCATTGGACTGCGGCAGCGTAGTCTGCTGGCAAGCAGCGTATCGCATTGTTGCACGAGGGCGCGGTGGCGGTTGCAAGTAACCGGGGACGCGCGACTTACACAGGCGGTGTGCCGCTTCGATGAAGCGTGATGGGCGGCGCGGCTCGCAGCGTATCAATCGGGGGATAGGCTGCGGCCGTTGCAGCGTATCAACCGGTCGCGGTGGCGTCATCCGGGATTCTTTTGTATCACGTCGAGCGGGCTCCGGACGCCGCGACCACCGGCACGCTGGAGCACGTGTGTGTCGATCATCGTCGTCTTCACGTCCGCGTGGCCGAGGAGCTCCTGGATCGTCCGGATGTCGTAGCCGTCTTCGAGAAGATGCGTGGCAAACGAGTGCCTCAGACGATGACAGCCCGCGTTCTTGTGGATGCCGGCCTCCCGTACCGCCGCTTTCATTGCTCGCTGTACGGCCGGCTCATCGAGATGATGCTGTCGCTCGACCCCGCTGCGGGAATCGACAGGCAGCCGCGACGCAGGGAAGAGATATTGCCAGCCGAGCTCGCGTGCGGCATTCGCGTACTTGCGCTCCAGCGCATCGGGAAGCCAGACCTCACCCCGGCCGGCGGCGAGGTCCTCTCGGTGAAGACTCGCTGAAGTGACGTAGCGCCCGGCTTCAGCCGGGCGAGGGCGGGGCGGGCGAGGGCGGGCTGAAGCCCGCCCCTGCGTTCAGAACCTCGTCACCATCGAGAGCGATCCCACCTTGTAATGCTTCGATGAGTCGTACGCCGCGTCGATCTGGAAGCGCGGCCATGCGAGGCCGGCGCCGACGGAGATGTGATTCTGCGCCTCTCCCTCGGGGAACAGCATCGCCTCGGCGATGAAGTCGGGGCGATTCAGCGGGCCGCGCCACTCGACCGAATGCGCGGGATCGCGCCAGAAGCCCGCGCGCAGCGCGAACGGGATCTTCGTCGAGAAGAAGTACTCCGCGCCGATGCGGAGCTCGGTCACGTCGTCGACGCCGAACGGATTCTCGTCGAGCTCGCGCACGTCGGCCACGGAGGCGACGAAGTCGTCGACGAGATTCGAATACTTCACGTGCACCGCGTCGAAGTTGATCGTCAGCACCGGAATCGGGCGGATCGAGATGCCGAGGCCCGCGATGTCGGGAATGTGGAACGTCGTGTCGGCGACATTGACGAACTCGCCGCCGGTCTGCGCGCCGGCGAAGAACAGCGGTGCCGTGAACGACGGCCCTTTCTTGTACACGCCGCCGATGCTGATCTTGTCGGTGGGGGACCACTTGAAGCCGGCGCCGAACGTCGTGTCCGTCTCCTCGCCGATCTCGACTTCACCCTTGTCATTCACTTTCGCCGTCGCCTGCACGGAGATCGAGCTCGGATCGAAGTTCTGCGTGAAGCGGAACGTGAACGCCGACTCGCTGAAGCGCTGATGGCGCACGGAAGCGCCGACCGAGAACTTCGGATGGATCTGCCACGCCGCGGCGAGGCCGAAGGTTTTCTGCCGCACTTTGAGCGCGGAGACGAAGGGATCGACGCGGTACTCGAGGCAGGCGAACGGATTGTTGCGCTCGATGCGCAGCCGCTCGCAGGCATCTTCGCTGATCGGTTCGCCGCCGGCGGTCGGGAGGAAGAAGTTCGGAAGCTGGCTGATGATCTGGTTCGTGAACTCGTCGCGCTGCGGGGCGACGATGCCGCCGCCTTCGTTGTTCAGCGGCTCGTGGTAGTAGACGCCGACCGTGAACCTGTTTTTGATCGGCATCACCGCGCTCGCGAACGAGAGCACCACGCGGTCGCTGTAGTGCGTGAACGCCGTGCGCTCGATCTCCGGGAACGTGCCGCTGGTGGTGAAGAGCTGCTGCTCGAGGTAGTTGCGCGTCTCGATGGAGATCTCGGGCTTGCGCAGGATGGTCAGACCGGCAGGATTCGCTTCCGCCGCCGACGCGTCATCGGCCAGGCCGAGAAACGCGCCGCCCATTCCGAGCGAGCGGGCGCCGGGATTTCCGAAGTTGAACTGCAGACCGGAAAGTGCCTCGATGTCGACGTTCTGCGCCGCAACGGGCAGCGACACGAGGAGCGCCACGACAAGGAATGCGGTCTTGCGCATGAGTTGAACCTCCGCGCAAGAGGATAGCAGTGTGGAGTGCGGCGACGCGAGTCGCCGCTGTTCTACGCGCAGCGACGTGCCGCGACTTGCGTCGCGGCTGGGACAGCGGCGACTGGCGTCGCCGCACTCCACATTACCCCCGCACACCCTCGATCACGCGCGCCAGCGCCTCGTCCGGCGGCGCGAGCTGCTTCGCGCGATCCTTGCGCCAGCTCCACTCCACGTTTCCGTTGGCGAGGCTCTTCGCCCCGACGGCGATCCGCAGCGGGAAGCCGACGAGATCCGCGTCCTTGAACTTCACGCCCGGACGTTCGTCGCGATCGTCGAACAGCACGTCCACGCCCGCCGCAAGCAGCTTTTCGTACAGCTCCGTCGCGGTGCGCATCACGTTCTCTTCCTTGCCGATCGACGTCACCACGACCTCGAACGGCGCGATCGGCATCGGCCAGATGATTCCGTCGTCGTCGTGGCTCTGCTCGACCGCGGCGGCGACCGTGCGTCCGATGCCGAGGCCGTAGCAGCCCATGATCATCGGCACGCGCTGCCCGCTCTCGTCGAGGAACTCGCAGTGCATCTCCACCGAGTACTTCGTCCCGAGCTTGAAGACATGGCCGACTTCGATGCCGCGGTACATCTCGAGCGCGGTCCCGCAGCGCACGCAGGGATCGCCCGCGAAGACGGTCGTGAAGTCGCCGTACTCGGGCTCCGGAAAATCGCGGCCGGGAACGGCGTAGTCGAGATGGTGATCGCGCTGGTTCGCGCCGACGATCCAGCGTTTGCGTCCCTCGAGCGAGTAATCCGCGAGGACGCGCTTGCACTTCGTGCCGACCGGACCGCAGTAGCCGACCGGGCCGCCGGTCGCGTCCTCGAAGCGCGACTCGGCGATGAGCTCGAGGGACTGCGCGTTCAGATGATTCCTGATCTTGATCTCGTTTGCCTCGCGGTCGCCGCGCACGAGGACCATCACCGCGCCGTGGTCGGTGTCGAAGACGAGCGTCTTCACGAGCTGCGAGGTCGGACGGCCGAGGAAGCGGCCGACGTCGTCGATGGTCTGCGTCCCCGGCGTGTGCAGCGACGCGATCGCCTCGGACGGCGCAGGCTCGACTTCGTCGTCGAAGAACTTCGAGGTCGCCTTCTCCACGTTCGCGCCGTAGCGGCACTTCGGACAGCTCACCACCGCGTCTTCGCCCGACTGCGCGAGGACCATGAACTCGTGCGAGGCCGATCCGCCGATGTTGCCGGTATCGGCTTCGACGGGAACGTGGTCCAACCCGCAGCGATGAAACACCGCGCTGTAGGCCGCGCGCATGGCCTCGTAGGTCTCGTCCAGCGACTCCCGCGTCGCGTGGAACGAGTACGCGTCCTTCATGATGAACTCGCGCCCGCGCATCAGGCCGAAGCGCGGCCGCACCTCATCGCGGAACTTGGTCTGGATCTGATACAGATTGACCGGGAGCTGGCGATACGAGTTGATCGCGTCGCGCACCGTCTCCGTGATCACTTCCTCGTGCGTCGGGCCGAAGACGAAGTCCCGCTCGTGCCGGTCCTTGATCCGCAGGAGCTCCTTCCCGTATTTCTGCCACCGCCCCGATTCCATCCAGAGCTCCGCCGGCTGAATCGCCGGCATCAGCAGTTCGACGGCGCCCGCACGGTTCATCTCGTCACGGACGATGTTCTCCAGTTTCTGAATGGATCGCAGGCCGAGGGGGAGGTAGGTGTAAATCCCGGCAGCAACTTTGCGAATCATCCCCGCGCGCATCATCAGCTTCTGGCTGATGACATCCGCGTCGGCGGGAACTTCGCGCAGGGTGTTGATGAAATGGCGGGTCCAGCGCATAGGGGGCGGGATTGTACACGTGCTGCGTGCCACGTGCTGCGGGCTGCGTTTCGCAGCACCCTGCACGCAGCACGCAGCACTCCAGCGAACTGTGACATTCGAGCCGCAACGTCTGTGTTTTACTGAAAACAGGCCATGAACGAGAAAAACCTGCTGGTTTTCGAGCGTCCTCCGGTCTCCCGGATCTTCTCGTGCGCGGCGTCGTTCGGGTCGGCGGCGATCTTCTTCATGTACCTCGCCGAGCATCCGACCGACTACGAGCTCCTGCCGATGACTCTGCTCGTGTTGCTCTTCCTCGGCACGGTCGCGGCGGCTATCGTCCAGTATGGCGATCACATCTACTTCAGCGACGTCGGCGTGAAGTACGAGAACCGGCTGCTCACGCTCTTCGGCAAGCGCTCCGACTGGATGCGCTGGGAGGACATCGTCGAGATCCGCGAGGTGAAGGACAAGGTGCTGATCCTCCTCTCCCGCGACGGGCGGCGCATGCTCGTCGATGCGATTCTCGGCTACGCGATCGCGCGCGCGGAGATCGTGCGCCGCGCGCCGCACGCCGTCCTCAGCGGCACGCTCGTTGAAGAACGCTGGCCGTGACAACGTAGCGGTGGGCTTTAGCCCGCCGGGGACGCCCGGCTGAAGCCGGGCGCTACGTCACGTCGGGCGCTACGTTTCCAGGATTCGATTCGATTGCAGAAACGGCTCTTCTTTCTCGTCAGCGTGTCCATCGTTCTCGCGCTCGCGCTCATCCTCGTGCTGGTCCGCCAGCGTGTGCAGCGGCAGCGCGTACTTCGCCCCGCCGCCACGGAAACCGCGGCAACGCCGGCGCGTGTGCCGCCGGTCGAGCAGTGGACGGCCGCCTTCGAGCAGCTCGAAGGCGAACCGCTCGATGAGCTGCTCTCGCAGATCCAGCAGCAACATCCCGATCTCTACGCGAAGTGGTCGCTCGGCTATCTGCATGCGCGCGCCAGCGGCGACGCGCGGAGATTCGAGCCGTTTCTCGCGAAGGGAAATGCGTTTCGCGAGCTCGCGCTCTATCACCGCGCGATGCTCGCGGATGGAGAAGACGCGAGCCGGCTGCGCATGGCGTTGATCACCGAGGATCCGCGGTCGATGTACCGCCAGGAGGCGATCGATGACGAGCTCGCGTATCTCGCCTCGAATCCGCAGCGCCTGATCGCGCTCGCGGAGAAACTCGCGCCCGCGGCGCCGACCGCGCTGCGCCGCGACATGAGCGCGCGCATCGTCGAAGCGCTCGCGCAGCGCGATCCGAACGCGGCGCTGACACGCGGCCTCGCGCTCCTGCGCGGCGGAACGACCGACGACGCGTCGGACCGCGCCGCGCGCTCTCTCGACCGGCCGGAGCTCATCCAGCGGATGACACTCGAGCAGCGCGCGCTCCTCGGCGAGGCGTTTCACGATCACCGTCACTACGACCGCGCGATCGCGCTCCTCGGCATGGCGCTCCGCTCCGCGTACTCCGACGAGTTGCAGTTCTCGCTCGGCCGGAGCTACTACGGCGCCGAGAAGTACGCCGAGGCGCAGGCGGCGTACCTGCGCGGCTCGAACGCGACGAAGGATCCGAAACAGAAGGCGACGTTTCTCTGGCACGCCGCGCGCTCCGCGCAACTGCGCGGCGACGATGCGGCCGCGGAGCGGCTGATGACCGCGACGATCGCCGTGAAAGGCACACACGCCGCGACGCTGCCCGCGCTCACGCAGCGCCTGCGCACGCGGCTCAGACAGAAGCGCTTCGCCGAAGCGGCGTCCGATCTCGCGTTGCTGCGCAGGCTCGCGCCGAACGATCGCGCGCTGCTCGAAGGCTCGCTTGCGTACGCGGTTGGCAATCCGGACGCGGCGCTCTCGACGCTCGACTCGATTCCGCGCGCGCTGCTCAATGAGCACGACGAGGCGGAGATCGCGTACTGGCGCGGACGCGCGCTCGAAGCGCGCGATCCATCCGCCGCGGTGCGCTCCTGGCTCGAAGTGCTGCGGGCCACGAACGATACGCCGTTCGCCGCGTTCGCACGTACGCGGCTCGCGAAGATGAATCTCGATCGCGAGCGCGCGCTGCGCGACGCGCAGGTGCGGAACCTCATCGCCGCGAAGAAGTTCGATCTCGCGAAGCGGCTGCAGACCGACCGCGTGCATCTGTCGGCGAGCGACCGCGCGGCGCAGCTGCAGACGCTCGCGAAGATCTATCGCGAGCTGCCGGCGTATCGCGACGTGCTCGAGCTCCGGCCCGCGTTGCTGCCGCGTTTCCCGGTGAAGGAGACCGATCGCGCGACGCTGCTCATGGCGATGGGACTGCACGGCGAGGCGGAGGACGAGATCGAGCGGCGCTGGGGACTCCGTCCGGCGCGCGAAGCGCTCACGCGCTCGCTCGCGCTCAATCGCGGCGGCGCTGCGCGCGCGTCGATCTACGCGGTCGAGACGATGATGAAGTCCGTTCCGCGCGATTTTCATCGCGATCTGCTGCCGCCGCTCGTGCTGCAGCTTCTCTACCCGCGGTATTTTCTCGGCTACGTGGTCGAGGACGCGAAGCGCTTCGAGACCGATCCCGCGCTCGTGCTCGCGATCATGCGCGAGGAGTCGCGCTTCGACCCGCGCGCGAAGTCGCAGGCCGCCGCGCGCGGGCTGCTGCAGTTCATCATCACCACCGCGCGCGACATCGGGCGCGACGCCGGTCTCGTCGATGTGTCGCCCGAGGATCTCTACGATCCGCGCATCGTGATCCGCCTCGGCGCGAAGTACATCAGCGAGCTGTCGGAGCGCTTCGAGGGAAATCGCCATCACGCGATGGCCGCGTACAACGCCGGGCCCAATCAGGTCGCGCTCTGGACGCGGTTGCAGGCCGCGCCGGGGGATGACTACTTCGTCACGGCGATCAGTTTCGATGAGACCAAGGGGTATGTGAGGAAGGTGATGGGGGCGTGGGAGAGGTATGGGGGCGTGGGAGAGGTAGGGGAGCGTGGGAGAGGTAGGGGAGCGTGGGAGAGGTAGGGGAGCGTGGGAGAGGTAGGGGAGGTGAGGACAGTCCCCTCTCCCCGCCGCAGCGGGGAGAGGGTGGCGCGTAGCGCCGGGTGAGGGGCCCCTCACCCTGGCCCTCTCCCCGCGTGGCTGGGAGAGGGGACTGGGGGGGGGTGTTAATGCCTTGCCGAGCGCCTCTTCGACGGACCCTGGCTGGGCTCGTTGACTTTGATCGACCTCGTCACCGAGCCTGATCCGTGCGCGTTCGTGGCGGTGAGGGTCACCGTGAACGTTCCTGCGACCGCGTACGTGTGCGTCGGATTCTGTTGCGTCGAGCTCGTTCCGTCGCCGAAGTTCCAGAGCCATGAGGCCGGCGTGTTCGAGGACGTGTCCTTGAAGGTCACCGGAAGACCGCGCGTGCCGACGCCGGGGGAGTTCGTGAATGCGGCGACCGGCTTCTGTGCGATCGGCGTGCACGGGTCCGCGAGTTTGACGTTCGTGACGACGATGTCGTCGAGATAGAACCCCTGGTACTCGAGGCCCGGGTCGCTCGTGAATCTCCAGCGGATCTTCACCGTCTGTCCCGCGAACAATGCGAGCGAGGAACGGTATTCGGTCCAAGGGGTGAGACCCGCGTTGTCGCTCGGACCGGTGAAGGCGCCCTTGGTCCGCAGATAGCCGCAGGCATTCACCGGCGCAATGGTGCCGCTGGGTCCCTGCGTCTCCGCAAGGGTGTCGGGATAGCCGCCGGCCGGCGGGAGATCGGCCCAGTTCGCGCCGTTGTCGGTCGAGATCTCGACGATCACTCCGTCCCACTGGAACTCGAGGTTGTAGCGCGCGAAGTACGAGAGCTCCGCATTCGCGTCGAGCGTGATGGGCGGCGTCACCAGCGACGCGCACGTGACGTTCGAATAGGGCGTGAAGTCGGGAGCGTGGTGATAGGAGTGCGTGCCCGTGTGCGCGTGCTCGATGCTGATCTGCCACGGAACTTCGCCGTTGAAATACGCCGACTCGTCGCCCGCGCCGTCGCGGAACGTGCCCGTCGTCGCGCCCGGAGGTCCGAACGCGGTGGCGAACAGCCGCCGCAGGTTGGTGTCCTCATTGCCGCCATGCGGCCCGGCGGATGCCGTAGTGAGGTCTTCGGCGCGAATGATGTAGTAGTACGTCGTTCCGGAAACGACATTGATGTCGCTGTACGTCGTGTCGGACGTGGTCGCGTACGGCGTTCCGGATGGGATGAAGTCGGCGGATGAGGAGCGATAGATGTTGTAGCGGACGGAGTTGACGAGCGGGCAGGTCGCCTGCCCCGTTCCCCACGACAGCACGATGCGGCAATTCGTCCCCTCGGCCTGCGCCACGATGATTCCATTGAACACGGGCGAGAGGTCGCACAGACCGGTCGAGGTGAACGTCACGGCGCCCGAAAGCGGACCTTCACCGCAGTCGTCGGCCCCGCGGATCTTGTACGCGTACGTGAATCCGCCCTGCGCGCGGAGATCGGTGAAGCTCGTTCCGGTGGCCGTTCCGATGTAGCGGAAGGCGCCCGCGGCCGGATTCGCGCCCTCGGCACGGTAGATCTGCGTGACCGTGGATCCCGCGGCCGCCGACCAGGTGAGATCGATTCCGCGGACCGGATTCGTTTTGACCGCGAGATTCCCCGGTGCCGCGGAAACGGCCGCCGAGCACGTGGCCGCGGACACGACCAGCGCGAACCCCTGGCGATTCGTGGCACTGCGGCCGTTGCCGGGAACGTTGTTCGCGCGAACGGTGATCGTGTACGTCCCGCCCGTCGGCGCGCCGAGGCGAACCTGTTCGACGTTGTTCAGCCGGTCGGCGGATCCGCCGGTCTCCGAATCATTGCTCGTGCCGAAGACATTGCCGAGGAAGGTGTCGCCGCCCCTCGTGACGGTGAGATCGAGATCGTTGACCAGCGCCTTCGCCGCGCCGAGCGCCGCCTCGGGATCCGTCCAGACCAACGTCGCGCGGAGCTCCTGACCCGCCGCCACGCTGACCGTGAAACTCCGGCTCTCGCCGGTGACCATCCCGTGGAAGTTCGGCACGTCCCACACGCGCAGCCGGCGTGTGTCGCCGGGGAAATAGAGGTTGTTGTCGAGGAAGATCTTTCCCCAGCCATACCGCGACGAAAAGTCGGCGGTGCCGAACGTCGAGCTGGACATCGCGTGGAGCGTGCCATTGAGCAGGGCGGACTTCACCAGAGTCGATGACGCATTCATCGTATCGGCGAGGTTCTTCGAACCGCCGGGATAGAAACCGTCGGCGAAGTACTGGCGCAGCAGCGCCGCTCCGCCGGCCGCCGTCGGACAGGCCATCGACGTCCCCTGCAACGAGATGGTCGTGCAATTTCCCGTGGTCTGCGACTCGTCGCCGAAGGCCGAATTGATGCTGACGCCCGGCGCGACGAGATCGGGCTTGACGCGCCCATCGGCCGTGGGACCGCGGCTGGAGAAGATCGCAACAGCCGTGTTCGTTCCGGCGCCGACCGCGCCGACGGAAACGACGTTCTTCGCGTTGGCGGGAGATCCGATCGTTGCCGTGACGCCGGGCACGTTCTCGTTGCCCGCCGAGAAGAAGATCGCCATGTCATCGTGATCGAAGAGGAACTGATCGACGAGCTGATCGTAGGCGGTGTACGCGCCGCTCGATCGAACGCCGTACGAGTTGGAGTGCACGCGCGCGCCGCCGCGGAGAGCCTGCAGGAACATCGCGTACGGATCACCGACGGTCAGCGATCCCTGGGCGTCGTTTCTGCCGATGTCCTGAAACAGGATCTGCGCGTTGGGCGCCATGCCGTCGGCCGTATCGAGACCGGGATCGGTCGGGGAGGAAGGATGCGCGAAGTTGTCGCCGGCCACCGTTCCGGCGGTATGCGTTCCGTGGAAACCCGCCGCCGCCGAGTCGTAGGCGGCCGCACCCTCCTGCACCCAGTAGCCGATGACTTTATTCGTGGGCGACAGCGGACCCGGCTGGTCCGTGGCCGCGTCCGCCGCGGTCGTCATCGCGCTGACGCCGTTGAGCGTGCGGAAGTAACACATGTCGTTGTCGAGACCGGAGTCGGCGACCGCGATGATCTGTCCGGTGCCGGTGATGTTGTGCGCGAACAGCGTCCGGCCGGCGGGAGTCGCCGTATTTCCCTGGATGGCGCTCGTGGAGTTGGCGTTGTGAAACACCATCTCTTCGTGCGGCTCGAGCCATGACACACCGTCGAGTGCCGCCGCGGCGCGTACGAAATCGTCTTCCTTTCCCGCGGGGACGAGAACCTCCGCGAAGTGCGCGTACGGTCCATCGAGTTTCTTCGTCACGACGAGATCGGGGAACCTGCGCTCGAGGACCATGATCGTCTTCGACACCGAAGCGTCCGCGAACGGAACGACTCGGATCGCGCGCGTCTTTTCCTTCCGCGACGGCCAGAGGCGCGGATGGACCTTGAACCCTGCCTCGTACTCGCCGACCCATCGCACGCTTGCATGCGCCGCGATTCGCTGCCGCGCCGCCGGCGGGATGCGCACCTGGTACGCGTGATCGGGCAGATACCCGAAGAACTTCACGCCGAGGCGCTCGAGCTCCGCTTTCGCGGCCGGGTCGCCGGAGCGGAACTGCACAACGGCGTACTCGCCCGCGCGGACGGGGCGCGAGAGGCCGACCGACTGATAGTCGGGGCGCTCCGTCGCCGGATCGAAGATCGCGGTGCGAAGAAAGAGGTTGCGGCCGTTGCGGAGTTTCGCGCCGATCTCGGCGGCCCCGACGTCGCGAGGCTCGACGCGTCGCAGCCGCGGGGAATCACCGGCGGTCAGAGCCGTCGCGAGCAGAAGGAAGAGGAGCGCGGAAGCAGTCTTCTTGATCATGGTGTCGTTCGATTGTCGGACTTTGACGGGCAATCTCAGGCGAGGCCCGGAAATTCCGGTGAGCAAACTTGAGACTCATGTTGCCTGGTGGACGTTCAACCTTGAAAGCATGCGTGGCCAGCCTTGTCATCCCGAGCGTGAGCGAGGGACCTGGGTGTGTGGGTGGCGCCGTACTCGCGCCACCCTACCCCCGGGTCCCTCGCTCACGCTCGGGATGACAGGCTTCGGTCGTACAGATCGCGGTACAGAGGCACGATCCACTGCTCGTCGAACTTCTCGACCGCCACCTGCCGCGCCCGCTTGCCCATCCGCTTCCGCAGCTCGTCGTCGCGCAGGAGCTCGATCGCGCGCTCGGACATCGCTTCCACGTCGCCGACCGGCAGCAGGAACCCGGTCTCGCCGTCGACGACGACTTCGGGCAGACCGCCCGCGCGCGTGGCGATGACCGCGGCCTCGCTGGCCATCGCCTCGAGCGCGGCCATGCCGAACGACTCGGTCTCCGACGGCAGCAGGAAGAGATCGCACGCGCCGAGGACCTCTTCGAGGTTCGGGACGTTGCCGAGGAAGAGGACGCGGTCGCGGAGGTGGTGCGCGCGGCAGTACGCCTCCGCGCGCGAGCGATCGGGACCGTCGCCGATCATGATCAGCCGGCTCGGTACGCCGGCCGCGACGACGTTCTCGAACACCGAGATGACATCCATGATCCGCTTCACGGGCCGGAAGTTCGAGACGTGGCAGACCATCTTGTCGCCCGGCGCGCCGATCATGTTGCAGAACTTGCCGCTGTCGCGGTGAAAGCGCTCGGGATCGACGAAGTTCGGGATGACCTCGATGTGCTTGTCGGTCGCGAAATGCAACGCCGTCTCTTCCTTCAGCCACTGCGACACCGCGGTCACGCCGTCGGAGACCTCGATGCCGAACTTCGTGATCGGCAGGTAGCTCTCGTCGCGGCCGACGAGCGTGATGTCGGTGCCGTGCAGCGTGGTGATCACTTTCAGCTTCGAGCGGAGGATCTGCTTCGCGAGATACGCGCTGATCGCGTGCGGAATCGCGTAGTGCACGTGCAGGATGTCGAGCTTCTCGAACGCCGCGACCTCGGCCATCTTCGTCGCCAGCGCGAGCGTGTACGGCGGATACGGATCGAACAGCGGATACGGCGTGACCGTGACCTCATGAAAGTGCACGCGCTCGTGCAGGACGTTCAGCCGCGACGGCAGCGCGTAGCTGATGAAGTGCACGTCGTCCCCCCGCTTCGCCAGCGCGAGCCCGAGCTCCGTCGCGACGACGCCGGAGCCGCCGAAGGTGGGGTAGCAGGTGATGCCTATTTTCATGGTTGCGCAGTTTCGCGGTTACGCGGTTGCGCGGTTTCCCGGCTGCCCGGTTGCCCGGTTGCCCGGTTGCCCGGTGAGCAGCCTGCGCGTGCGTGCCGTTCCAGCACAGTCGGCGCAGCCTCCGACCGGGAAACTGGGAAACCGGGAAACCTACCCAACTTCCCTCCCGCTGTACGCCCCAATCAAATCATCCACCCTCGGCGGCTGCTTCGTCACAAATGCCTCGCCATAGGCGCTCCCGATCAGCGCTCCGAAGTGCTTCCCGCGCGCTTCGATCATCTCCAGGAACTTCGGGTCGGAGATGAACGTGTGCGGCTCTTTCGACTTCGGGTCGTGGAACTGCGATTTGTACGAGGCGACGGCGCGCATCTTCGTCTTCCATGACTCTGTCACGTCGACGACGAACGATGGCGTGAACATGTAGTTCTGCAGGTAGTACAGCACCGACTGCGGGCGATGCGCGGGGAGATCGGTCTGCAGCGATTTCAGTCCCGCGTAGAACGACGCCTCGGTCACGATGCGGCCCGTGCGCGTGTGATCGGGATGGCGGTCGTCGGGATACGGCCCGACGACGAGCTTCGGCCGCCATTGCCGCAGGAGCGCGATGATCTCGAGCTCCTGTTCGCGTCCGGTCTGCAGATTGCCGTCGCCGAAGTCGAGTTGCCTGCGGAACGACGCGCCGAGGACCTTCGCGGCGTTCTCCGACTCCCTCCTGCGCGTCTGCGGCGTGCCGCGCGTGCCCATCTCGCCGCGCGTGAGATCGATCATGCCGACGCGCAATCCGTCCTTCACCAGCTTCGCCACGGTGCCGCCGGCGGAGAGCTCGATGTCGTCGGGATGCGCGCCGAAGAAGAGAACGTCCACGGTCATAGTTCGATCACCTTGAAAAAGGGAGAGTCCGGCTCCACTTCTTCTACAACACGCTCCACGAACGTTTCGTTACGACAGAGATACGCGAACCAGCTCGCGACGCGGTCCTGCACGTGCCGGTCGGGATAGAGCGTCGACACGAGCTCGCGCATCGCCGCGTAACGCTCGCGGTCCTTCCGCACGAGACCTTTGATCGCGCGCTCGGCGAGCTTGTCGAAGTGATACTCGATGTGTCCGATCGAGCGCTCGATCGAGCCCGCGAGCGAATGATCGGCCGGCAATGCGAGCTCACCGATCTGTTCGATGCGCTTCATGAGATCGCGTTTCGCTTCGTTCGCGAGCGCGTGCACGCGCGCGACGCCTTCCGGCTCGCGCTTCGCGAGAATCGCGTCGGGCGAGGCGAACACTTCCGCGGGATCGATGCCGTAGCGCTCGAATGCGCGGGCCACGCGCTTCGGCGCGACCAGCACGTGGCCGCGCAGCGCGACACGCGGCCTCGGGATGTCGAGCAGATCGTGCAGCGGCGCGAGCTGCGCGTAGTACGCAACCTCGGCGGGGCCGCCGATGAAGATGTCGGGTTTCAGGACGAAGTCCTGGAGGAGGGGGCGGGTGAGGGCGGAGGTGGATGTGACGTAGGGGCGGGCTTCAGCCCGCCCACCGCGGGCGCCCGGCTGAAGCCGGGCGGTACGTTCGGGTGTGCGGGTGCCGTGGGCGTCGATGTGGAAGAGCAGCGTGTATTCGTCGCCGTCGCGCGGAATGACCTGCTCTTTGTAGCCGGCCTGCTCGAGTTGCTGCGCGCGTTCGTGCAGCGTTTTCTGGATCTCGTCGTGTTTGGAGCGGATCTGCTCGAAGAGAGGTGCGCCGGCTCTTCGCAGCTCGGGATCGAGCGAGTCGATGAGAGTGACTTCGTTTCCGGCGATGCTGGTGATTAGCTCCGCGAACGAATCGCGGAAGGTGATGCCCTCGCGGAGCCATGACGGGCGTTCGATGTCGAGGAGCACGAGGAGCTGCGTGATCAGCTCCTCGGGGACGGGAAGCGATCCGACGGCGACGCGGGAGGGCGTCGCGCGGACCGCGCGAATACAGACCAGATCGCGCTGGCCGCCGGCCACGGGAACGTGGAGCTGCGCGACTTCATTGAAGTCGTGGTCCTCGGTCGCCAGCCAGAAGTACGCGTTGACGGGGATGCCCTGCTTCTCGAGATCGCGCTTGAGACGAATGACGCTCGCGAGCTTCGAAAGGGTGTAGAGCGGGCCGCCGGCGAAGCCGACCTGCTGGCCGGTGACGATGGAGAGCGGACGAGTGGAGGACAGGCAATCCTGCCTGTCCGGACAGGCAGGATTGCCTGTCCTCCACAGAAATCGTTCGTCGCCATCCATCCAGTCCAGCACGAACTTGTTCATGCCCGGATAGCGGGCCAGCGGGACGCGCCAGCTCATCGTGCTTTGCTCCCCACCACGATCAGGCGCGGGGATGTGCGTTCGAACGGTGAGCCGTCGAAATTGCCGAAGGCGGTGCGGATCGAGAGCTGACAGGAGGCGAACATCGCCGAGATCTCGTCGAGATCGTATCCCCGCACGCGCTCGAGATAGCGTTTTTCACCGATCGTTATCCGTTTGTTGAACGAGCGGTCGGATGCGTCGAACCAGCGGTCGATCTTCGCGTCGCCGCGCGTCTCGCGCTGCACGAGCTTCTCGAGCTCGCGATGAACATTCAGATAGTCGAAGAGAAACGGCGCTCCCGGCTCGAGCACGCGCGCCATCTCGCGCACCACCTGCACGTTCTCCTCCTCGGTCGCGAAGTAGCCGAAGCTGGTGAAGAAGCTCACCAGCGCGGCGAACACGCCGTCGCAGAACGGGAGCTGGCGCATGTCCGCGCGCGCGACGGGCATCGGGCCGTACTCGCGCATTCCGGTGCGCAGCAGCACGAACGAGAGATCGCAGCCGATCGCGCGATAGCCGTCCGCGTGCAGCTCCTGCATGTGCCGGCCCATGCCGCAGGCGAGATCGAGCACGGGGCCGCGCACATCGCCGAACTGCTCGCGAAAAAACGCGACCTGCTGCCGCGCCTCGTGCTCATCGCGATACGAGTAGAGCTCGAGGTACTCCTCGCCGAACCACTCCGCGTACCACGTCATCGCGACAACCGCGCCGCAAGCAGCCGCTCGTTCTCGCGGGCTCTCTCCAGCGCCGTTTCCAGTTGCGCGACCAGGGCGCGCGTGTTCGCGAGCATCTCCTCGAGCTCCGCGCGCTCGGTATCCGCATCGTGGATCTGCGCGGCCGGCTCGGCGAAGGGATCTTCGAACTCGATCCCCGGCGACTCCGGTTCCGCGACCGCAACCGCGCCGAACGGATCGTCTTCGACCGCCGCTTCCACCGCGGCCTCGATCGCCGAGTCGTACGCCGCCTCGACCGGCTCGAGCGGGAGCGCCGCGCCGAACGGCGCCTGCTCCATGAGCGACGCAGCAGGGAGCGGCGCCGCGGGCGGCGGCGGCGCGGACTCGGTCTTCATCGAAAGCTTCGGCGTGCCCGCGGAGCTCGGGGTCACGCCCGACTTCTGACTCATGTCCGGCGCCTCGAGCGGCGGCTCGTCGGGCAGCGTCGTGTCGACGTTGTTCTTGAGATTGTCGAGGATGCGCGCGACGGCGGCGCGCAGCGTCGCGGTCACGCCGACGCCGTTGAGCGCCTGCGCCTCCACCACCGGCGCGTTGCCCGGCTGCAGATACGCCGTCATGTCCTCGACCGTGTCGACGTTCGGCAGATCGCGTTTGTTGAGCTGAATGACGAGCGCGACTTTCTCGGGATCGAGGCGATTGAGGCGCAGGTTGGTCTTCAGATTCCCGAGGCTGTCGAGGTTCGACTCGCGCATCGTGTTCTGCGAGTCGGCGACGAAGACCACGCCGTCCGCGCCGCGCAGCACGAGCTTGCGGGTCGCGTCGTAGAACACCTGCCCGGGCACCGTGTAGAGCTGCACGCGGACTTTCTGACCGCCGATCGTGCCGAGCTCCATCGGCATGAAGTCGAAGAAGAGCGTGCGGTCCGTCTCCGTCGACATCGAGATCATCTTGCCCTTGTTGTCGAGCTTCGGGTTCGCGTAGATCTTCTCGAGATTCGTGGTCTTGCCGCACAAACCAGGGCCGTAATAGACAAGCTTGACCGTGACCTCGTTGATGGCCTTGTTGATGAGGACCATAAGAGCGCTTCCTCCGAGAGAGGTATTAGCTTAGCGGATGAAGGCAGAAGGCAGAAGGCAGAAGGCAGAAGTGAGAAAACCCTCGGCTATGACATTTCTCACTTCTGCCTTCTGCCTTCTGCCCTCTGCCTTCATACAATACCCCCGTGCTTTCCCCCGGCTCCCGCATCGGCCCGTACGAAGTCCTCGGCCTTCTCGGCGAGGGCGGCATGGGCGAGGTGTATCGCGGACGCGATCCGCGGCTCGGGCGCGACATCGCGATCAAGGTCCTTGCGAAGGATGCGCTGCAGGATGCCGAGGCGACGGCGCGGCTCGAGCGCGAGGCGCGCGCGATCGCGGCGCTCTCCCATCCGAACATCCTCGCCGTGCACGACGTCGGCAAGGAGGACGGCACGTTCTACGTCGTCACGGAGCTGCTCGAAGGAACGACGCTGCGCGAGTCGATGCGCCATGCGCCGCTGAACTGGCGGCGCGCCGTCGAGATCGGAGCGGAAGTCGCGGAAGGGCTCGCCGCCGCGCACGCGAAGTCGATCGTGCATCGCGATCTCAAGCCGGAGAACATCTTCCTCACCACCGACGGCCGCGTGAAGATTCTCGACTTCGGCCTCGCGCAGACCGATCCGGTTTTCGCGCAGGGCGATGAGGCGTCGATCCCCACGACGAAGTGGTTCCAGACCACTCCCGGCACGGTCATCGGCACGCTCGGCTACATGGCACCCGAACAACTGCGCGGCGAGGCTGTCGATCCGAGCGCGGACCTCTTCTCCCTCGGCTGCATCCTCTTCGAGATGGTCACTCTCAAAAAGCCGTTCCATCGCGAGTCGGGCGCGGCCACGGTCGCGGCGATCCTCAAGGAGGACTTCCCCGCCGGCGATCTCTCCCTCGCGGCTCCGATGGAGTTCCAGCGCATCGTCGAAGGCTGCGTGGAGAAGACGCCGGCCGCGCGATTCCAGTCCGCACGCGATCTCGCTCTCACGCTCCGCGCGATCGGCAGCAGCGCGTCCATCGACAAGGGCGAGCTGCTGCAGAAGATCACGCGCAGGCGCTCATCGAAGTCGATCGACTCGATCGCCGTACTGCCGCTCGCGAACGAAACGAACGATCCGAACACCGAGTACCTCAGCGACGGGATCACCGAGGGGATCATCAATCAGCTGTCACAGGTGCCGAAGCTCAAGGTGATGGCGCGCAGCACGGCGTTCCGCTACAAGAATCGCAACCTCGACGCGCAGAGCGTTGGCCGCGAGCTGCGCGTGCGCGCCGTGCTGACGGGACGGCTAAGGAGGGCGGACGTCTCGTCCGCCCCTGAAGGCGGACGGGACGTCCGCCCTCCTTCCGAGCGGCTCGTGATCAACGTCGAGCTCGTCGATTCGACCGACGGCTCGCTGCTCTGGGGCGAGAGCTACAACCGCGAGCTCGCCGATCTCGTGAAGCTGCAGGAAGAGATGTCGCACGAGATCACCGAGAAACTCCGCCTGAAGCTCACCGGCGCGGAGAAAAAGAAACTGCGGCGCGGAACGACGCAGAACAGCGACGCCTATCAGCTCTACCTGAAGGGCCGCTATCACTGGAACAAGCGCACCGCGGAGAGCCTGCAGCGCGGCATCGGATTTTTCCGCGAGGCCATCGAGTCCGATCCCGGATTCGCGGGCGCGTACGCGGGACTCGCCGACAGCTACGTCACGCTGGCCACGAACATCCCGCTGCCGCCGCACGAGGCGATGCCGAAGGCGAAGGCGGCGGCGATGAAGGCGATCGAGATCGACGAGGGCACCGCGGAGGCATGGGCATCCCTCGGCGCGGTGCGCTGGTGGTTCGAGTGGGACTGGAACGCGGCCGAAGAGGCGTATCGCCGCGCGATCTCGCTCAATCCGAACTATGCGACCGCCCACGACGGCTACGCGATGCTGCTATCCGCGCGCGGGCGTTCCGAGGAGGCGGTGGCGCAGAACCGGAAGGCGGCGGATCTCGATCCGCTCTCGCTGATCATCGCGGTGCACGCCGGCTGGCCGCTCTACTTCAAGCGCGACTTCGACGGCGCGATTCGCTGCTTCCGCAAAGCGCTCGAGCTCGACGAGCGCTTCATCCCCGCGCACGGCTGGCTGGGCATGGCCCTCGGGCAACAACAGCGCTACGGCGATGCGATCGACGCGTTCGCGCGCGCGCTCGAAGTCGACCGCATCCCGATCCTGCTGGCGATGCTCGCGCACACGCACGCGATCGCGGGCAACCGCGAACAGGCGCTCTTCCTCCTCGACGCGCTGCGCGGGGAGGCGAAGTCGCGCTACATCTCGCCGTACGACATCGCCGTCATCCACGCCGGTCTCGGCGACGCACCGCGCGCGCTCGAACATCTGCGCGCCGCGCTCGAGGACCGCTCCGCGTGGATGGTCTTCCTCAACGTCGATCCGCGTCTCGATCCGTTGCGCGGCGAGGCGGAGTTCGCCGAGCTCGCGGCGGCGCTGGATTGAAATCCCTCGAACGAGTCGAACGGGTCGAGATCCGCAAGGGGTGGTTTCAGGACACGCTGCCGTCCGCGAAGCACGAGATCGGTTCGATCGCCGTGCTGCGGCTCGACGGCGACTGGTACGAGTCGACCAGGGTTTGTCTCGACAATCTCTACGACCTCGTCGCGCCTGGCGGCTACGTGATCATCGACGATTACAACTACTGGGAAGGCTGCAAGCGCGCGGTCGACGAGTTTCTCGCGGCGCGCGGGCTGGGGGTCGCTCTCGTGGCCGTGGGCGACTCGGCAGTGTGGTGGGAAGTGCCGTGCTAAAGTCAGCATTGTCATGTCGCGCCGAGACCTTCTCGCCAAAGTGACTCACGAACAGATCGTCGGCGTGGTGCGCGAGGAGAGTCTCGCCGCCGCCGAACCGGTCGCCGACGCCTACGCCCGCAACGGCATCCGCATCGTCGAAGTCACGCTGACGACGCCCGATGCCATCACCCTCCTCACGACTCTCGTGCAGCGCTTCGCCGGCCAGGAGATCACGTTCGCCGCGGGCAGCGTCCGCAGTACGAATGACGCCGCGGCCGCGCGCCGCGCCGGCGCGGAGATCATCGTCTCGCCGCACACGGACGTGCACGTGATCGAGTACGCGAACGAGAACGAACTGCTCGTGATCGCGGGCGCGGCGACGCCGACGGAGATCATCCGCGCGTGGGAAGCGGGATCCGATCTGGTGAAGGTCTTTCCCGCGCATTTTCTCGGCGGCCCCGACTACATCCGCACGATTCGCGGCCCGATCCGCAACGTCCCGCTGCTCGCCGGCGGCCCCGTCCCGCTCGACATGATCGACGCCTATCTCGACGCCGGCTGCCTGGCCGTGAACCTCGGCGTGTCGCTGGCAGTTCCCGATCTCGTGAAGTCGCAACAGTGGGAAGAGATCGGCCGCCGGGCGATGCTCGCCGCGTCGATCATTCAGTCGCGCAAAGCGGCGGAAGTTCTCGACTCCGAATACGTGCACTGAAAATGCCCATCGCTCTCCTCGTCCTCGCGCTTCTCACCGAATTCCCCTCGAGCAGCAAAGTCTCGTGGATGCGGCTCGAGTCCTTCCGCCTGACGATCGGCATGCCGCGCGCCGAGGCCGTCGGAGCGCTGGACAAATGGGGACCGAAGCGCGGCAAGGATGACGATGAGATCGTCGTCGACTACCAGTCCGACAAGGCGCTGACGCTCGAGTTCCGCAACGACCGCCTGCACGCCGTCCGCTTCGAGCTCTTCGCATTCCTGCCGGAGATCCGCAAGGCGTTCAACGAGGAGCGCGCGTATCTCCGCGAAGTGCGCGGCACGCCGCGCAAGACCTCGACGTCCGTACTCGTGTACGACAACGCGCTGCCGAACGTGATGGTGGTGGTCACCGACAACCCGAAGTCGGAGCAGGGGAAGAAGGGGCTGGGCGTCCTCGCGGTGCGGTACTACGATCCGCGGTAAGTAGCGCGGGCCTCCGGCCCGCCGTGTCGCCGGCTTCCAGCCGGCGGAAGGGAACCGCCGATCGGAGATCGGCGGACCGGCCGACTGGAAGTCGGCGTTCCGTCATGCGGGCCACTGCTGCGAGGGGCGCGCATCGCGGCGAGGACGTCGTGCCGCTCGTCCGGCCGGAACGCCGATTTTCAATCGGCCGGTCCGCCGACTTCCAGTCGGCGTTGACGAAGCGCGGACAGGATGTCCGCGGAACGACGCCGCTGAAGTGACGGTTGTCGCGAGAGAAAACTCGCTTGCATGTCCAGCGACTCCGCTCGCACGCCGAGCGATCGCGCTTGCACGCCGAGCGATCGCGCTCGCACGCCGAGCGATCGCGCTCGCACGTCCAGCCACTCCACTTGCACGGCAAGCGACTCCGCCAGCACGCCGAGCGACCGCGCTTGCATGGCAGTCGATCGCGCTTGTACGGCAAGCCATCGCCCTTGCACGTCAAGCGACCGCGCTTGCACGCCGAGCGCTCACCCTTCCGTGCAAAGCCGGCGTGCTTCCGAAGCAAGCGCTCCGACCAACGCGCCAGGCGATGGCACTAACGCGCAAAGCGGTGTTGCTTCGCCTGTAAGTGAGCTCGCTGAAACCGGCAGGCGAGTTGCCCTCCGCGGCAGGCGAGTCTGCGTACGCGGTAAGCGAGATTGCTTCCGCGCGAAGCGAGTTTGCTGACGCGGCAAGCGAGTTTGCTTCCCCGCCAATCGAAATTGGCTCGCGGCCAGGGGAAAATCAGTTCACGCGCAACC
>DATLFB010000014.1:0-33858 GCA_035525285.1 Thermoanaerobaculia bacterium | reverse complement strand
CGGTTGCTCTCTCTCCAGTTAACCCCCAGTTAACCCCAGTTAACCCGCGCGAAGGCTTGTCCGGCCGGAACGCCGATTTTCAATCGGCCGGTCCGCCGACTTTCAGTCGGCGTTGACGAAGCGCGGACAGGATGTCCGCGGTCGACCGGCTTTAGCCGGTCGACGCCCGGCTGAAGCCGGGCGCTGCGTAGCTCATCGCCACGGGCAAACTCACCGTGATCGCCGTCCCGGTTCCCTCGTGCGACGCGACATCGATCCTTCCGCCGTGCTCCTGCACGATGCGATAAGAGATGGCCATGCCGAGGCCGGTGCCGGAGGGGAAGTTCGTGCGGAAGGGCTGGAAGAGGCGCTGGATGTCGGCGTGCGACATGCCGCGGCCGCTGTCGGAGAAGACGATGTTGTACGAGCCGTTGTCGACGCTCGTGTGCACGGTGAGCACGCCGCCGTTGGGCATGGCCTGCACGGCGTTGCGGGCGATGTTCCAGAAGACCTGGCGGATCTGATCGGCGTCGCCGAGGATCGCGAAGGACGGCGGGACGATCTCACGGCGGATCTCGTGGCGCTCGTTGAGCTCGGAGGAGTTGGCCAGCAGATCGAGCGTCTCGGAGAGGCTCGCGGCGACGTCGAACTCGATGGAGTGCTTCTCCTGCGGCCGGACGAATCGGAGAAAGTCGGAGATCGATTTGTTCAACCGCTCCGATTCCTTCAGCACGATCGACATCAGCCGCTGTTCCTGCTGCGTGAGCGACTTCGAGCTCTTGAGCACCTGCACGGAGCCGGCGATGGCGGCGAGAGGGTTGCGGATCTCGTGAGCGATGCCGGCCGAAAGCTCGCCGACCGCGGCCATGCGGTCCTTCAGCCGCACCTCGGCCTCGAGCTTTTTCATCTCGGTGAGGTCCTGGAAGATGAGCGTGTAGCCGGCGGATGCGCCTTCGAGCGTGCTGAGAGGACTGACCGCGAATCCCACGCTGCGGCGCTCGCCGCCGACGAGCAGGTCGTCGACTTCCTTCCGCACGACGGTGCCGCGGTCGAGCTGCGCGCGCGCGTCGCTCCATTCGTCGTCGGTGAAGAAGCCGAGCTCCGTCACATGGCGTCCGAGAATCGTCATCGGCTGGGTCTCGAGAATCTGCGCACCGGCGGGATTCACGAAGGATGCGGTGCCGTGCGTGGTGACGGTGATGAGGCCCGAGGGGATCGACTCGACGACGTTCTGATTGAGCGCGCGCAGCTCCGCGAGGTTCTGGCGGTTCGCGTCCAGTTCCTCCGAGGTCCGCTGCAGTTTCTCGGAGAGATACGACGTGAGAAGCGCCGTCGCGTAGAAGCCGGCGAAGTTCGCGGCGATGTTGAAGTAGAGCCGCGACGCGGTCCACATCGTCGGAAGAAAGAGCGACTGCTCCGGCATCGGGAGCACGCCGTAGTACATCAGATCGACGACCACGCCGTAGAAGATCGACGCCGCCGAGGCCGCGAGCAGGCCGCCGCGGCGATACAGCAGCATCGAGGCGGTGATGATCGAGACGAGGTAGAGAAAGGAGAACGGCGAGTCGAGACCGCCCGTGAAGTAGACGAGCAGGGTCTCGATGCCGAGATCGCCGCCGATCTGAATGAGCAGGTTGATGTTGCGCGACGGGATCACCGTCCCGAGCACGATGTAGAGCAGCGTCAGGGCGTACGTGAGACCCGCGGTGATGTAGAGGTAGTTGAGCGGAAGGACCTCGCGGACGGTGTACTGAATGATCAGAGCCGCGAGCAGGAGCGTCGTGACGACGACGACTCGGACCGCGGTGAGCATTCGGGTGTCGGAAGTCATGGGTAAAAGGTAAAAGGTAAAAGGTAAAAGGTAAAAGTGAAAGGAAAAGCGGCCCGGAAGCTGAGCCACTTTTACCTTTTCCCTTTTACCTTTTACCGGCTTACCGGCGCGTTCTTACCCGATCTGACCGATGAGAGTGAACATCGGCATGTACATCGCGATGACGATGCCGCCGATGGCGACGCCGAGGAAGGCGATCAGAATCGGCTCGAGGAGCTTCATCAGGCCGGCCACGGCGACGTCGACTTCTTCTTCGTAGAAGTCGGCGATCTTGGTGAGCATCGTGTCGAGCGCACCGGTCTGCTCGCCGACCGCGATCATCTGCACGACCATGGGCGGGAACACGTCCGTGTCGCCGAGCGGCTCGCTGATGGTCTTGCCTTCTTCGACCGACTTGCGCGTGGCCATGATCGCGTCTTCGACGATCGAGTTACCCGCGGTGCGTGCCGTGATCTGCAGTCCGTCGAGAATCGGAACACCGGACGACGTGAGCGTCGCCAGCGTGCGGCAGAAGCGCGCCACCGCGATCTTGCGCAGCAGCATGCCGAGAACGGGGAACTTGAGCAGCAGGCCGTCGAGAACGCGCTTGCCCTTGTAGGTCTGGTGATAGCGGCGGATGAAGATCACGCTGCCGGTGATGACGATCGCGATCGCCCACCAGTAGTCGCCGAGGAAGTTCGAGAGCGCGATGACGACCTTCGTGGGCAGAGGAAGCTCGGCGCCGAGGCTCGCGAACAGAGACGCGAACACCGGGATGACCTTCCAGAGAATGATGGCCACGACGATGATCGCGATGCCGATGACGGCGACGGGATAGATCATCGCCGACTTGACCTGCGAGTTCAGCTTCACGGCCTTTTCGATGTAGGTCGCGAGGCGCTGCAGAATCGTGTCGAGAATACCGCCCGCCTCACCGGCGGCGACCATGTTCGTGTAGAGGTCGGTGAAGACTTTCGGATGCTTGCGCATCGAGTCGGCGAGGTTCGAGCCCGACTCGACATCCTGGCGGATCTGAATCAGCGTCCGCTTGAAGATCTTGTGATCCTGTTGATTGCCGAGGATCTCGAGGCACTGCACGAGCGGCAGGCCGGCGTCGATCATGACCGAGAACTGGCGGGTGAAGACGGCGATCGACTGCTGCGGGACTTTGCCGCCGAACTTCGGCAGCGCGATCTCCTTCCCCTTCTCCTTGACCGCGGTGACGACAACCTGCTGCCGCCGCATCGTGGCGATGACGGCATCTTTCGAGTCGGCCACCAGCACGCCGGTCTGGTTTTGTCCGTTTCTTCCTGTTCCCTTCCACTCGAATGTCGGCATAGGTCCTCCTGCCTTCCGCCCGGTGCTGTGTGCTGCGTGCAGCGTGCTGCGTCCTTACGCAGCACTCAGCACGTGGCACGCGGCACGTATTTCACGCCCTCGGGCGCGCCCCCGATCCGGCGGGCGTGCCCTGCGGCTGGATCGTTCCGGCACCGCGGGAGATCATCTCCTGGAGCTCGTCGGGATTCGACGAGCGCGACAGCGCCGTCTGCAGCGTGATCAACTTTTTGAAGTACAGCGTCGCCAACGACTGGTTGAAGGTCTGCATTCCGTATTTCGCCTGTCCGGTCTGCATCATCGAGTAGATCTGGTGGACCTTGTCCTCGCGGATCAGATTGCGGATCGCGGCGTTGGGGACGAGGATCTCCATCGCCATCACGCGGCCTTTGCCGTTCGCCTTCGGAAGCAGCGACTGGCAGAGGATTCCCTCGAGCACGAACGACAGCTGCGCGCGGATCTGGGGCTGCTGGTGCGCGGGGAACACGTCGACGATGCGGTTGATGGTCTGGGCCGCGGAGTTCGTGTGCAGCGTGCCGAAGGTGAGGTGGCCCGTCTCGGCGATGCGCAGCGCGGACTCGATGGTCTCGAGATCGCGCATCTCGCCGATGAGCACGACGTCGGGATCCTGGCGCAGCGCGGACTTGAGCGACGCGGCGAAGGAATGCGTGTCGGCGTGCAGCTCGCGCTGGTTGACGATGCAGTTCTTGTGTTGGTGCAGGAACTCGACGGGATCCTCGATGGTGATGATGTGCTCGTGGCGCTCGCGATTGATCTTGTCGATCATCGCGGCGAGCGTGGTCGACTTGCCCGAGCCGGTGGGACCGGTGACGAGCACGAGTCCGCGCGGCTTGTTGCAGATCTCCTCGACCACCGGCGGCAGACCGAGCTCCTTGAATCCGAGGATCTCGTAGGGGATCTGGCGATAGACCGCGGCGGTCGCGCCGCGCTGGTTGAAGATGTTCGCGCGAAAGCGCGCAAGACCCTTGATGCCGAACGAGAGGTCGAGCTCGAGCGCTTCCTCAAAGCGGTGCTTCTGCGCGTCGGTGAGCACCGAGTACGCGAGCTGTTTGGTCTCCGGCGCCGTCAGCGGCGGCATGTCGAGCGGCACGAGCTTTCCGTCGATGCGGATCTGCGGCGAGGAGTTGGTGGTGATGTGCAGATCCGAGCCGCCGCGCTCGACCATGGTCTTCAATAGTTGATGCAGTGTTACGGCCATCGGGTCTCCCTATAACACGGTCTCGCGCACGACTTCTTCGACCGTCGTCATGCCCTCTTTGATTTTAGCCAGGCCCGACTTGCGCAGCGTGATCATGCCGTTCTCGATCGCCTTGCGCTTGATGTCGATCGCCGTTCCGCCGGCGAGGATGAGGTCGCGGATATCGTCGTCGATGACCATCACTTCGACCAGCGCGACGCGTCCCTTGTAGCCGGTATTGTTGCACTTCTCGCACCCTCGGCCCTTGTAGACCGTGAACGCGCCGACCTCGTCTTTCTTGAAGCCGAGGTTGACCAGCGCCAGCTGCGGCATGTCGACGGCCTCTTTGCACTGCGAGCAGATGCGGCGCGCGAGGCGCTGCGCGGCGATGAGCTGCGTGGCGGTCGCGACGAGGAAGGGCTCGATGCCCATGTTCATGAGGCGGTTGATCGTCGACGGTGCGTCGTTCGTGTGCAGCGTCGAGAGCACGAGGTGTCCCGTGAGCGCGGCCTTGATCGCGATCTCGGCCGTCTCGAAGTCGCGGATCTCGCCGACGAGGATGATGTTCGGATCCTGCCGGAGGAAGGCGCGCAGCGTGGCGGCGAAGTTCAGGCCGATGCCTTCCTTCATCTGCACCTGGTTGATCCCCGGCAGGTTGAACTCGACCGGGTCTTCCGCGGTCATGATGTTCACCTCGGGCGAGTTGACCTTCGAGAGCGCGGAGTAGAGCGTGTTCGTTTTTCCCGACCCGGTGGGACCGGTGACGAGCACCATCCCCCACGGCTTGAAGATCGCCTCTTCGAAGCGCGCCAGCGACTCCGGCTCGAAGCCGAGCTTGGTCATGTCGAGCTTGAGATTGTCCTTGTCGAGGAGGCGGAGGACCATCTTCTCGCCGAAGAGCGTCGGCAGCGTGGAGACGCGGAAGTCGAGCTCTTTGTTCTTGTCCTCGAGCTTGATCTTCAGCTTGATGCGTCCGTCCTGCGGCAGGCGCTTCTCCGAGATGTCGAGCTTCGCCAGAATCTTCATGCGCGAGGTCATCGCGTCCTTCAGCTTCAACGGCGGGTTCATGATCTCGTAGAGGATGCCGTCGATGCGGAAGCGGACGCGGAACTCTTTCTCGTAAGGCTCGATGTGAATGTCCGACGCGCCGCGCTTGATGGCGTCCGTGAGAATCAGGTTGCAGAGCTTGACGACCGGCGCTTCCTCGGCGGAATCGACGAGCGCGCCGATGTCCATCTCCTCTTCTTCTTCGAGGACCTCGAGGTCCGCGGTCTCGGCCTGCTGAAGGTCTTCCATGACCTTCTTCAGCTCGAGCGAAGAGGTGGTGCCGTAGTAGCCGTCGATGGCGATCTTGATCCCGAGCTCGGAGGCCACGACCGGCTCGACGTTGTAGCCGGTCATGAACTTGATGTCGTCCATGGCGAAGACGTTGGTGGGGTCGGCCATGGCGATGGTGATCGTCGCGCCGGTCTTGTTGACCGGGAGGATGTTGTATTTGCGGGCGACGTCGCCGGAGATCAGCTTGATGACGGTGGAGTCGATCTCGAAGTGCTGGAGGTTGATGGAGGGGACGCCGAACTGCTGGCTGAGGCATTCGGTGATGTCTTCGTCGGAGACGAAGCCGAGCTTGATGAGGGTCTCCCCGAGCTTGCCGCCCGTTTCCTTCTGAACGCGCAGGGCTTCCTTGAGCTGATCCTGCGTGATCAGGCTTGCTTTGGTGAGCAGCTCACCGAGACGCACACTCATCGCTTGTTCGGAGTCTCCTGGATCGTCACGATCGCCAGTGCGGCGAGTTTAGCACCGCGTCGTAACGCCGATGTGTTTGGGGTTATTTTACGTCACCCCGCAGGACGGGCGGGTCGATGGAGCGCACGCCGCTGGAGATCGCGCGCAGCGTGGCCGTGACCGCGCCGAACTTGACCTCGGTGCGGATGCGCACCGGGATGCGGCGCTGGTCATCGGAGTACCAGATGAACATCCGCTCGTCGCGCTCCTGGCCCACGGTCTTCATCTCCGGTTCGACCATCACCGTCGCGAACGTTCCGGCGGGCGTTTGCAGCGTTTCGCGCTTCACGACGCGCGCGCGTACGTCGTAGAGCTTGCCGTCGGAGATGATCTTGAAATCGTGTGATTTTCCGGGCGCGAGGTCGAGCGTGCGCACGTGATAGATGATCGAGATCGGGTCGTACACGGGACGAGGCACGGCGACTTTCTTGACCTTGTAGCGCACGCGCGTGGCCACGCCGTTCTCGACCGTCGTCACTTCGGTTTTCTTCTGATCGCGCTCGTCGATTTTTTTCGTGTACTCGAGCGTGGAGAAGTCGCCGCGGTCGACGATGCACTCGATCGAGTCGTTCACCCGATAGATGCGCGACACGCTGCGACTCGATTTCGCGACGCTGGTGATGCGGAAGCGATCCTCGCCCATCGGAGCGATGGTCATGCGCGCGGTGCCGCCGCTGATACGCATCCAGGTGAGGTTGTAGTCGAGCGTCTCGCCCTGGGAGAACGCCGTGCTTGCCGCGACCACCGCGGCGAGAAGGAAGCTCACTCCGCGATCACTCTTTCCACCATGTTCATGACTGCTTCAACAGAAATCTCCGCCATCGATTTCGCCTGAATGCAACGGCCGAGCTGGCCATACGGTCCGTTGCGCTGCGAGTTGGTCGGTCCGTAGAGGCCTACGACCTTCGTGCCGAGTGCGGCGGCGAGGTGGAGAGGGCCGGTGTCGGCGCCGATCACGAGACGTGCATTCTTCAGCAGTCCCGCGAGCTCGCGCAGGTTGGTCGGCGGCGCGATCTTTTCGCTGATCTCGCGCGCGAGCTGCTCTTCGCCGGGACCCCAGGCGACGAGCGCCCCCGTTCTGCGCGCGACTTCGCGCCAGCGCTCGGCGGGCCAGAGCTTGTCGCGCCGACCCGCGCCGGGAAGGATGACGACGTCGTGTTGGGGCATGTCGCGGGCAAAGGCTGCCCAGTTGCCGGTGTGGAGTGCGGCAACGCCAGTTGCCGCTGTCGAACCCGATGGGACAGCGGCAACTTGCGTTGCCGCACTCCACACCAGCTCGAGATTTTGTTCGACCACGTGCTTCGTCGTGTCTACGGCGACCTTGCGATTCGTGAAGAGCAGCGCGGGCTTCTCGCGAATCGCGTTGCGATCGAAGCCGATGCGCTCTTTTGCGCCCGCGAACACGCCGAGCATCGCCGACTTCACGAGTCCCTGAAAATCGATCGATACATCCGCGCCGCGCATCGCGCGGATGGTGTCGCGCATCGCGGCGCGCGAGGCGATCGGCGAGCGGGCCCACTGCTTCAGGCGTACGGGAATCGCCTCGACACCGGCGACGACGTCGACGAGCTCGCAGTACGGCGCTTCGACGACCCACGAGACGTCAGCGTCTTTGAGGGAAAGGACGGCGGGGATCGTGTGGATGACGTCGCCGAGCGCGGAAAGTCTCAGCACGAGGACGTGACCGATGAACGATGAACGATGAACGATGAACGATGAATCGTGCGCCGGCTCGTTCATCGTTCATCCTTCATCGTTCATCGTTCATCGTTCGCATCTTTTCCAGCATCGAGCTCGTCGAATGATCCTTCGAATCCCCGACGATCACGACTCTCCCCCCATACGCGCGCACGATCTCCGCCTCAGGAACGGAGTCCGCGGTGTAGTCGGTCCCCTTGCACTGGAAGTCGGGCTTCAATGTGTGCAGAAGCCGCGCGGGGCTGCTGTCCGCGAAGATCGTCACGTAGGCGACGCCGCGGATCGCCGAGACGATCTCGGCGCGCTCGCGCTCGGGCGTCACGGGGCGCCCTTCGCCTTTGATTGTGCGCACCGAGGCATCGCTGTTCACCGCGACGACGAGAACGTCGGCGACGCGCGCGGCGGCCTGGAGATACCGCACATGACCGACATGCAGCACATCGAAGACTCCGTTCGCAAAGGCGATGCGTTTGCCGGCGTTGCGCTCGCGCTCGAGCGCGCCGGCGAGCGCGCTCTCATCGAGGATTGGCGCGTTCACTCCGAGAGGTCCTCGTCGCGTTCGATCGCATGCCGGAGCTCGTCGTTCGACACCGTCGCGGTTCCCATCTTCATCACCACGATGCCTCCCGCGTAGTTCGCGAGCATCGCGGACTCGGAGTACGACGCGCCCGCCGCGAGCGCGAGCGTGAAGGTCGCGATCACCGTGTCGCCCGCGCCCGTGACGTCGGCTACCTGGTCGGTGCCGTACACGGGAATGAACAGCGGTGCGCCTTCGCGCTCGAAGAGCGCCATCCCGCGGCTGCCGCGGGTGATCAGAATCGCATCGCAGTCGAGACTCTCCTGCAGTGTCTGCGAGACGTCGTACAGGCGATCCTCGTCATCGCCGTTGAAGAGCGACGTGCCCGCCGCGGCCGCCGCTTCTTCCTCGTTCGGCGTCGCCGCGGCGACGCCCGGAAAGCCGAGGAGGTCGTAGCGCGAGTCGAGCGTAACCGGCTTACCGTGCGCGAACTGCGTGAGCGTCGCCGCGAGTGCGGTGCTCGCGACGCCGTAGCCGTAGTCGCTGATCAGCGCGGCGTGGCAGACCGAGATCTGCTCGCGCAGCAGCTCGTCGAAACGCGCGGACTCGTCGCCGGTCATGGTGAACGAGTCCTCGATGTCGTAGCGGACGATCTGCTGCCGGCTCGCATGCGGGAAGCCGCCGAGGATGCGCACTTTCGTCGGCGTGGCATAGCGGTCGGTGCGCAGGATGCCGCCGCAGTCGATGCCGTTCTCGGTCAGCGCGGCAACGAGCGCATCACCCGCGGCGTCCGTGCCGAGCACGGAGATGGGAACCGGGAGTCCGCCGAGAGCATGGATGTTGTGGATGGCGTTGCCGGCGCCGCCGAGAAGGACGTCGTCGCGATACTGGCGAAGGATGAGCACCGGCGCCTCGCGCGAGATCCGCTTGGGCGTGCCGTAGATGAAGCGGTCCGCTACGATGTCGCCGTAGACGACGATCAGCTTCCCCTTCATCGCCTCCGTCAGTTGCAACAGGCGGGCGCGGCTGAACACGCGCGAAGGATACATGAACGCACCAACCCCACTCGTGGAAGGCGAGGACTTCTATTACGAAGGGCCGTATGTCGTGTTCACGGAGAAGTATCTGCGCGGAAGAGGGTACTGCTGCGAGTCGGGGTGCAGGCACTGCCCCTACGGGTTCAGGAAGGATCGGAGGTCGGATGGGGGCGAGGAACCGATGAAACGATGAACGATGAACGATGAACGATGAACGATGAACGATGAACGATGAATCATGACTAAACGCGTTCATCGTTCATAATTCATCATTCATCGTTCATCATTCATCGTCCATCGTTCGCCGTCTCCAACCGCAAATCCGCGTCCCGCAGCTCCTGCTTCTCCGACCCGCTCAGAATATTCTCCACATCCACGAGCAGGTAGACCTCTTCCCCATACGGCACCACCGCGATCAGCAGCTCTCCGCGAATGCCGCGAATGATCGGCGGCGGCGGGAGGAACGCTTCCGTCGACACCGTGACGATGCGCCGCACTTCGTCGACCTTGAATCCGATCACGCCCGCGCTCGTGAGCGTGATCAGGACGAGCGGTTCCTCCGCGCGGCCGCCGAGGGTCGGGTAGAGGCGGTCGCGGAGATCGACGATCGGGATCACTTCGTTGCGCAGCACCACGATCCCTTCGATGAACGCGGGCGCGGTGGGCACGAACGTCGAGCCGCTGTAGGGCACGATCTGGCGCACGGCCATGATGTCGAGCACGAACGTCTCGGTGCCGACACGGAAGGTGATCAGGCGAAGCTCGTTCGCGCCCTCGGCCATCGAACCGGGATTCTACTGCGGCGGAGCGTCGCGCAGCCCGCGCAACCTCGTGAGCTCGTTCTGGACCACGTAGCTCGCGGGATCGAAGCGCAGCGCCCTTTCGTACTCGGCGATCGACTTGTCGTACTCCCGCAGCGCGGCCAGGTGCTGTCCGCGCAGCATGAACACGGCGCGATACACGGGCCTGATCTCCTTCGGCACGACGTCGTCATCGGTGTAGCGGGTCGAGGGATCGAGGATCGCCTTCGTCTCGATCGGAGTCGCATCGGGCGGCCGCAGGAAATTGCCGGGCATCACCTCGAAGAGCGTGCCGCGGGGCATCAGGTCGTACGAGACCTCGATCCGCTGCGCCAGATCCGCGCCGCCCGGTCCGCTGAGCGTGAGGTCGTAACTGACATACGCGTTGCCGTGCCGCGCGATCATCGCCAGGATGAGGTGATCGAGCGCCTCGTTGAACGACATGCGAAAAAGGTTGTCTTTCTTCCACGTGTCGGGTTCCGCTTCATGCCTCGCGACGAGCGGACGATAGACGTCGAGCTCCTTCTGCACGCGGCGCATCAGGTCGGGATAGCGCCGCACGAGGGAGTCGACGTACCAGCGGCGGATGAGCAAACCCGTCTCGACGATCCGGACGTCGGGACGCACGCGCTCGACTTCGTGCAGGTACAAGAGCGGCCCGAACAGATTCGTATCGTTCGTGAGCAGAAGGGCGTTCGGGCGCATCGCGCGCGTCGCGTTCGAGACGTACTCGTCCACTACGCGCACGCGGTTGCGCCCGCGGTACGGCAGGTTTGCCGCGAAGGCGATCACCGGCACGAGCAGCAAAATCGCGATGAACACGTGCCGCATCATCCGCGAGCGAGGCAGGTCGGCGAGCCAGGCGGTTCCGACGCCGCAGCAGATCGCGATGGCGATGAACGTCGGGAGCAGGTACGCCTCGCGATCGTTCGCGATCGGATAGACGGACACCCAGAGCGCGTCGGCCGCGACGATCAGCGCGACGAACCAGAACAGCACGCGCTGCCGCCGAAACAGGAGAAGCGCGCCGGCAAGCGCGAGCAGCAGCGCGACGGACAACCGCGGCGGCGCGAATTCGACCGGGAGGTGATGGGAATAGTCGCGGAACTGAGTTGCCCATTCGGTACTCGTGAAGTACTGGCGATGCTCCGCGCCGGTGATGTGGCGCCAGAAACGCGCCGGCGTGTCGGGATCGCCCCAGTTCCAGAACGGATGCGCGGACGCGCGCAGCGGCAGATACGTGTAGAGCGCCGTCGCGGTGAGGATGGCGATCGCAATCGAGATGAACAGTGCGCGCGAGCGAAAGACATCCGTGCGGAGCGTGCCGATCACGAGCGCCGCGAATCCGGCCGCCATCAGCACCGCGGTCACGTGATGCACCGCGAGCGACGCGCCGAAGACGGCTCCGGCCGCGTACAGCAGCGCATCGTTTTCCGTCCGCCGCCACGCGAGCAGCAGCACGGCAAGCGCCATCATCAGACAGAAATGCAGCGCATACACTTCGGCGACGGTCGCGTAACCCCACAGCGTGCGCGAGAACGCGAACAGCAATCCGCTCACGAGCATCGCCGCCGCGAGCGCCTCTCTGCGTCGCGCCGCGACGAGCTCCGCGACAGCCAGCGACAACAGCGCCGCCGCAAGCGCGGCCGGAATCGCCGACGCCAGATTCGCGCGCAGCGCAACCGATCCCACCGGCAGCAGCATCACCAGCTTCGTGAAGAGGAGATACAACGGTACGCCCGGCGGATCTGCATTGCCGAGGGACCATGCCGCGACGGTGAGCGTCCCGCTGTCGACGAAGCCGGGGACCGAGCCGAGCGTCGCGAGGTAGACGATCAGCGCGATGGCGAACACGGACGCGGCGATCGCGATGCGGAGGCGGGACTCGGGCATCCGCGCTACCCGCGCACCCTGAACTTGCGAACCTCGTCTTCGAGCGAGCGGATCGCGTCGTTGAGCAGATTGATGGCCTCGCTCATGTCGCCCGCCGTGCTGCGGTTGCCGTCGGCGATCGCGCGTACCTGCTGCATCGTGGCCACGATCTTCTCGCTTTCCGAGGACTGGCTCGCGGCCACCTGGAAGATCTCGTGGATCATCTCGATCATCCGCTCCGCGGCCGCGGAGATCATCGACGAGCCCGACTTCTGCTCGACCATCGCCTGGCGCACGTACTTCGTCACCTCGCGCATCGACTCGACGGCCTTGAGAATGTGATCCGAGCCCTGGGCCTGCTGCCGCGTGGCGGAGTTGATCTGCCTGACCATCTCCTGCAGACGCTCGATCGAGCGGGTGATCGTCTCGCTGCCGCTGGCCTGCTCGCGCGTCGCGTTCGCGATCTCGCGGCCCATGTTCGACGCCTTCGACGACGACTCGAGGATGTTGTTCAGCGCCTTCCCCGCCTCGTGCGTCAGCGATACGCCGGTCTCGACGAGCGTCGAGCCGGACGACATCGCCTTCAGCGCGTTCGAGACCTCATCCTGCACCGCGCGAATCAGGTTCGCGATGTCGCGCGTCGACGATGCCGTGCGCTCGGAGAGCTCGCGGATCTCCGCGGCGACGACCGAGAATCCCTTCCCGTACTCCCCCGCCTGCGCCGCGAGGATCGCCGCGTTGAGGGCGAGAAGATTCGTCTGTTCGGCAACGTCTTCGATGACGTTGAGGATCTTGCCGATGGCGACCGAGCGGTCGCCGAGACGCGAGACGACGGAGTTCGCCTCGATCACCGACTGGCGGATCTGCTCCATCCCTTCGATCGTCTCGCGCACCGCATTCATGCCGGTCTCCGCGGCGTCGGCGACGGCGAGTGCGAGGTCGTACGAGCGCGCGGCGTTCGCCTCGACCTGCGCGATCGATGCGCTCATCTCGACCATCGAGGAAGATGTGTCGGTGACGAAGTTCGTGAGGTAGACGACGTTCTGGTCGACCTCGTTGATGGAAGAGACCATCTGATGCGTCGCGCTTGCGGTCTCTTCGACGGAGCTGAAGAGCGTGTCGGTGTGACGGCTGACCTCTTCCATCGATGCCACCATCTCCAGCATCGACGAAGAGGTCTCCTCGGAGGACGCCGAGAGCGACTCGACGTTGTCCGTGATCTTCCGGACGCCGTTGTTGAGCTGATCGATCGAGCGGTAGGTCTCGTCGATGATCGAGCGTTCCTCGTCGACGGCGCGGATCACGCTCTGCGAGCGCGTGTCGACGTTCTCGACGACGTTCTTCAGCTTCGACTGCGACTGCGCGAGGCTCTTGATCGTCCGCTCGAGATTGCCGGCCATCATGTTGAACGTCTCGGCGAGGCCGCCGATCTCGTCGCGCGACTCGACGCGCGCGCGCTGCGTGAGATCGCCCCTGGAGATCTGCTGCGCGGTCTCCACGAGCGAGAGGATCGGCCGCACGATGACGCGCGAGGCAAGCCACGCCAGCGTGGTCGCGACGATCAGGACGAGGACGACGATGCCCGCGCTCCACGCGCGGAGACGGCCGAGCGCGATCTGGGCCTGGGTCTCGTTCATCAGCAGGCGGAAGTAGCCCTTCGGCTTCGCGGCGGGATTCGCCTCGTCGGCTTTCGATTCGTAGAACGGAACGGTGTAGACGTGCAGGCCGCGGCCCACCGGCGCGCCGCTCTCGCGTTTCAGCTCCCGCTTCGCGAGCACGTCGGGGACCTGCGGCGTGGTCGCGGCGAGCACTTTGCCGCTGCCGTCGAGGAACTCCGCGTATTCGACGGAGGCGCTCTTGCCGAGATCCGCGGCGATGTTCTTCAGATCGTCCGTCAGCCCGAAGATGACGTAGTAGCCGGCGGTCGAGCGAATCGTCTGCGCGATCGCCGAGCCCTGTTCGACCGTCTGCGCGATCATCGCGCGGCGCACGAGAAACTGCTGGATGCCGAGGATGAGCAACGCCGCGAGGATCGTCTGCAGCGCGAAGGCTGCGACGAATTTCGAGCGCAGACCCACGCGCACACCGGACTGTTTTGGATTGCCTGACAGCATGGGACCGCGCGCAGTTTAGCAGTTGCGCTCAACTGCTATCATCCCCGCATGCCGCTGATCCGCTGTCCGAAATGCGGCCAGGCGTACGACGTCCCTGGAGTGATTGCGGTCCGCCTGCCGAATTCCATCGCCACGTGTCACTGCGGGGAATGGCTTTCCGGCAGCAAGGCGGCGGTGCTGGCGAGGCTCGTCGACGTCGATCAGATCCGCGAGATCGACATGAAGCCGTATCGCGTCGACGCCCGCGCCGAGGCGCCGGCACCGGAGCCGGTCGCGGCTCCCGAGCCCCCGTCGCGCGCACGCTCGGTGCGCGTCGTCGCCCGCGGCACGTCGGAGTCGGTGAACACGGTCTTCACGATCTACGAGCATCCACTGTGGATCGGGCGCAAGGGATGCCACGTCGAGCTCGCGGAAGCGGAGCTCTCGATCCGACACTGTTCGATCTCGGTGCGCGGCGAGAAGCTCATCGTGCGCGACGCGGACTCGCACATGGGAACGTTTCTCGACGGGCAGCCGGTCGACGAGGCGGTAATCGAAGAGGGTGCGCATGTCCTGCGCGTCGGCAACGCGCTGGTGAGCGTCGAGCCGACCGAGGAGCGCGGTCTGCCGGTGCAGCCCATCACGCTCGACTCGTCCTCGGTCACCGACGAATCCGCGCTCGCCGAGAAGATGCGCACCGCGCGCTCGACCCAGCCCGCGCCCGCGCTCAGCCGCGCGGTGCTCGTGTGCGTCGAGGGTGCGCTGAGCGGGCAGGAGTTCGAGATCCCGCCGGGCGGACTCGTGGTCGGACGCGAAGGCCACGTTCGCGTGCCCGACGAGTTTCTCTCGCGCCGCCACTTCGAAGTCGTCCGCGACGAGGACGGCGCCGTCCGCGTCCGCGACCTCGGCAGCCGCAACGGGACGTTTCTCAACACCATGCCGGCGAAAAATACGAAAGTGCATCAGGGCGACGAGATCACGGCGGGACAGAATCGGTTTCGGATCGAGACGCGGACGTAGTTGTCGGTTGCCCGGCTGCCCGGTTTCCCGGCGGCGCCGTCCGGGAGGCGGCGCCTCGCGTCTCGCGTGCTATCCCGCATTTCTCACAACGCGAGGGGACCGCTTGACAGCCTGTCATCCCTCGCTCGACGCTCGGGATGACAGCGTGAGAAATGCGTGCTATACGCGGGCGCAGGCCCCCGCACTGCGCCGCCGGGAAACCGGGAAACCGGGCGACCCACGGATTACTCACCATACTTGCCCGTTGCGCTGAGCGCGCCCCTGCGTATACTCCCGCCACTCTCTCTCTCATACAACGACGATTCGCGAGGCCCTCATGAGCTCAGTCGAATCCGCCGCGGCCCGGATCCTTGCGCCGCTCTCGGAGCTCCTGCAGAAACCGATGTACCTCGTCGACAGCCAGTCGCCCGAGGCGGGACACAAGTTCGCGGTGCGCCTTGCGGTGCCGCGCGTGTCGATCGTCGCGGCCGACGGGACGCCGTTCACCGAGGAGCAGCGCCGCCTCGTGCGCGAAGTCTTCGACGTCATCCGCATCGCCGAAGAGAGCGAAGCGCGGTACGTGGAGCTCGAGAATCGCATGCTCGGTCTCCAGCGCGAGAACCTCGACCTCGTGGTGAGGAATCGCGCGCTCAACGAGGTGTCGACGCGCGACACGCTCACCGGTCTGTACAACCGCTGGTACGTGATCGAGAAGATCGACAGCGAGATCAATCGCGCGATCCGCCATGGTTCGCCGATGGCCGTGCTCATGCTCGACATCGATCACTTCAAGCGCATCAACGACACGTGGGGACACGGCGCCGGCGACGATGTGCTGAAGGCGATCGGCAAGCTGCTGCGCGACAGCTGCCGCGTCTACGACGTTCCGGGCCGCTACGGCGGCGAAGAGTTCTGCATCGTCCTCCCCGAAACGCGCCTCGGCAACACGACCGTGGTCGCGGAGCGCATCCGCCAGCGTCTCGAGTCGACCGAGCTTCCGTGCGGCAGCGAGTCGATCGTGGTCACCGCCTCGATCGGCATCGCGGGCATGGAAGAGGCCGCATCGGATGAGGTTCTCAGCCCCGCGGCGCTGATCGATCGCGCCGATCGCGCGTTATACTCGGCGAAAAGCCGCGGCCGGAACCGCATCGAGATGTGGGACCGGGCGCTGCTCGAAGAAGCCGGGGATGCGGTCAGTCACTAGTTCGTGAGCCGCATCACGGCTTCGTGGCCATCGTCGCCGTACATTGCGAGTCCAATCCGCGACCAGAGGGGAAAACATGCGATTCAAGTCTCTATTCGTTTTTGCGTTTCTGCTGATCTTTGCAACGAGCGCGATGGCCGACAAGCCGGTCCTCGCCGTGACCGAGTTCCGCAACGACACGTTGGCAGCCTGGTGGTACAGCGGCGTCGGCCGCGACCTCGAGGGGATGCTCACGAACGAGCTGTCCAGCACCGGCAAGTTCCGGATGGTCGAGCGCGACAAGCTCTCGGCCGTTCTCGATGAGCAGGATCTCGCCGCATCGGGACGCGTGAGCAAGTCGACCGGCGCGAAGATCGGAAAGATGACCGGCGCGCAGTATCTCGTCATCGCCACGCTCTCGGCGTATGAAGAGGATGTGAAGGGCACCGGCGGCGGCCTGAGCTTCCGCGGCGTCAGCGTCGGCGGCAAGAAGGAAGACGCCTACCTGGCGGTCGATCTGCGCGTGGTCAACACGACCACCGGCGAGATCGAGCACACCCGCACGATCGAAGCGCGCGCCAGCAGCGGCGGCCTGAACGTCGGCCTCTACCGCGGCGGCTTCGGCGGAAATCTCAGCAAGTACGAGAAGACCCCGGCCGGCAAAGCCATCCGCGCCGCGATCATGTACATCACCGAGTACCTCGAGTGCGCGATGGTGGACCAGGGCGATTGCATGGGCGAGTTCGCGCAGCAGGAGAAGTCGCGCAAGGAAAAGACCAAGAAGGCGATCAAGCTCGATTAGTCCGAAACCGAACGTAGCGCCCGGCTTCAGCCGGCGGGAAAAGGGGCGGGGTGAAAACCCGCCCCCTTTTGTTTCTCCCCGGATATCGTCTAGTTTGATCCCACTGAGCTATAGGTTCTTTCACCTACTTTGTTGCCGTGCCGGCGCTCAGCTTGCGGCGTCGCTTGACTCGCGCTGCTTGCGGGGCTTCCGATCGAGTTTCGGCGCGCGTACGATCGCGAAGCATCCGTGTGAAGTTCACCGTAGGGAGTAGTGCCGGCGCTTCGAACCACGCGCCAGCCGTCACGAGCACACCACGGATGATCCCATAGATCAGAGCGAGCCCGTTGGCGGCTAGTATAAGAGGCAAATCGTCTGGCAGCTCCTCGGTCGACGTGAGAAATCCGACCGCGCTGACACGAATTTCATGCCGAAGCGACGGCGCGTCGGCCGTCTCAGGTGCATCAACCCACGCAACGATTCTCAGGCCGACGGCGAATCTATGACGATCCTTCGGATGAGAATACAAGTCGTACTCGACAAGCGCCGGTGGCCCACCTGCCGGCGGACCATCGCCGCCCTGCCCCATCGGCGCTATGTGTAGCTCCTCGAAGCGAAAGCCGTCGATGTTAAGCGTAGGCAGCGTAGGTGGCGTTTGTGAGTGTGGCGCTGTCGTCATTCGTAACGTCCGGAGTGATGCGTGCCTCTTGGTAGCCGCCAGGAATGCAAAAGAGCGGTCGCTCGCGCATCTCGCGCGTGGTGCGGCGTGAGCAGAGATCGTGCGGCTGAACACCGAGCGCGATTGCATATTGAACAATCGTGCGTAGCTCGACGTTCTTTTTGTACCCGCCAAAGAAGGCCGACACTCTTCCGGGCGTGACTCCAAGCGCGGTTGCAAGCTGAGCCTTGCTTTCGATACCCGCACTCTTCATTGCTGCTGAGATGTTCTCGGCGATGTCGAGGAAAAACTCCTCCGTACGGTAGTCGACGCTCTGTTCGACGTGCTGTGGATCAACGCCGAAAACTTCCTCGAGGTTCATGATGCCGTCCTTTTCCATTCGTCGTATTGGTGCCGAATCGCGACCGCTTTTTGTCGCTCGGATTTCACCATGTTTTTGTTGGGTTTGTAGCCTGCATGTGTCAGGACGATGCGGCGGGAGCCATCGCAAAAAGAGTAGATGCGTGCGGTCTGAGCTTTGAACTCCCAGATCCCTTCGCCGATGTGACGATAGATCTCCTCCTCTTCGTACTTACCTTCCTCGGCTGTCTTTTTGATGATGCCGAAGAGCCTGTTCTTGGTTCGCATATTCAAGTTCGCGACGAACTCCGTGATCTGGCAACCGGTCGCGTGCATAGTTACCCAGATGTCATACTTCGCACCTCGTCGGAGACACTGAAAAGTCAACGAGCGTTACCTATAACTAAAGTGATTGCCTGAATAATGCCATCGTACCTCGAAACGAACCGGTGAAGTTTACCTATGGATAACGACAAGTCAAATGTGACGTGCGATATCTAGGAGAGACGCGAGCGTCACATTTCCCTACCTAAAGGGCCATAACCGGCGGGGAGGATACCGCCGTTTGGCCACCCTGTTACCAACCGCCCCTACTAGACCACTACCATCTCCAACCCATTTACGCCTACTTACGCTTGACTTTCGCCTGATTACCGCCTACATTGCGTAGGCGATGCGATACCTGACGGAACGACAGCGCGACATCCTGAACTTCATTCGGGAGTTCCAGAGTGAAAACGGGATGGCACCGACGCACCGCGAGATCTGCGATCACTTCGGGTTTTCCTCCTACGGCACGGTCTACAAACATCTTTCGCTCCTCGAGAAGAAAGGGCTGATCCGGCGCGACTGGAACCAGAAGCGCGGGGTCGAGCTCGTGGACAAGCCGGAGCCGGCGGCGCGTGAGACGGCCGCTAACGCGCGGGAGCTGCCGCTGTTCGGCTACATCGCGGCGGGCCTTCCGCTGCAGGTCGACGTCTCGGACGAGACGATCGCAGTGCCCGAGCATCTCACCGCGCGCGGGGAGAACTACGTCCTCCGGGTGCGCGGCGACTCGATGATCGATGACGGGATCTTCGACGGCGATCTCGTGATCATCTCCCGGCGCGAACGGGCCGACAACGGCGAGATGGTCGTCGCGAACGTCAACGGCGAAGTCACTCTCAAACGCCTCTATCGCGAAGGGGATCGCGTCCGGCTGCAGCCGGCGAATTCGATGATGAGCCCGATTTACGCCTCTGCCCGGGACGTCGCGGTGCAGGGAGTCGTCATCGGCCTGATGAGAAGGTTCTAGGGGCAACATCGCGCGTCCAGGAAACGCGAGAATCGCGAAGAAGCCTGGGGCAGTCAACGCGGCCGGCCGTGCCGGCGAAAGGTGAGGAGCAGCATGGATCTCGTACTGAAACTTCGTGAAATCCGCCGCCTTCGGGGCTTGAGCCAGAAGGACGTCTCCCGTCTCTCCGGTGTCGGTGAGAAAACCATCAGCTCGTTCGAAACGGGCATGCGCATCGGCTCATTGAAGCTCGCGCAGTTGCGCAAGCTGCTCTCCGTGTACGGTCTGACCGAGGCGGACTTCTTCGGCGGATCGGTGGAGCGCCAGATCGCGCCGTGGGAGCTCGACGAGGAGGAATGCGCGGCGCAGCGCCTCGTCGAAGACCTGCGCGGCCTCCCCAGGCCGGTGCAGAAAACGATGATCGGCAAGTTCCAGCTCATGCTGGAGACGGCATCCGAGGTTCACCACGTCACCAACAAGCGACCCTCCTACGTGCGTGAGAACCCCGAGTGGCACATGCTGACCTCGCGCAACTGACGGCGCGTTGCATCGCGCGCCATCGCGGCGGCAAGGCGAGGAATCCGGGCGGCGGCCGAGCAGGGCGCCGCCCGGCGTTTTCAGAGCCGCATGTGCGCGAGCGCTTCCGGCAACGATGTGCGAATGGACGCGAAACCGTCTGTCGTCGCGCGCCGCGGAAGGACGCGCTGGCCGGCGAGCAGTACTTCATCCGCCATCTGGCCGAACACGATGCGCAGCGCGAACGCCGGTGCGGGCATGAACGAGGGTCGATGCAGTGCGCGGCCGAGCGCGCGTGCGAATTCCGCGTTGCGGACAGGCGAGGGCGCGGTGACGTTGTACACGCCGCGCGCCGGCTCGTGATCGATCGCCCATTCCAGGAAGCGCAGCACGTCGTCGCGATCGACCCACGACATCCACTGCCGTCCGTCGCCGATCGGGCCGCCCGCGCCCAGCTTGAACGGCAGCAGCATCTTCTTCAGCGCGCCGCCGTCGCCGGCGAGCACGACGCCGAAGCGCGCGATCACCAGTCTCGCGAATGACTCGGCATCGCGGGCTGCGGTCTCCCATTGCTCGACCAGCTCCGCGAGGAAACCATCGCCGCGCGAGGACTGCTCGTCGAGCGTTTCATCGCCGCGATTGCCGTAAAAGCCGATCGCCGATGCGTTGATGAACGTGCGTTTGCGCGACGGCTCGCGCCGCATTGCTTCGACGAGGGCACGTGTCGCATGGAGACGGCTGTCGACCATCCGCCGCTTGCGCTCCGCGGTCCAGCGGCCCTCACCGATGTTCTCGCCGGCGAGGTTGATCACGACATCCGCCGCGGCCGCAACGTCCGACCACGCGCCCTGCGACTTCGCGTCCCACTGAGCTGCGCGCCCGGCGTCCACCTTCGCGGGGTTCCGTGTCAGAACGGTGACGTCGTCGCCGCGCGCGACGAGGCGCCGCACGAGCGGCTCACCGACGAACCCGCTTCCGCCTGCGACAACGAGCTTCATATGCAGATTCTCGCCCAAAAACCGACCGCCGGCCTTTCGGCCGGCGGCGGTTTGTGTCGATCAGGAGGAGATTTAGTTTCGATGGTCCGTTTTACTTCGTGCCCTCACAACATTGGACGAGCGGTCCGCGGAAAGGTTTCACGCGATTCTCGAGCGGGTCGTGACCCGGCGCGGATCGGATGGCGTGCCCTTCTGTAACCCTGCGAACGCGATCATCGCCGCGTTGTCCGTGCAGTAGCGCTTCTCCGGCAAACGCACCGTGACTCCGTGCCGCGCACCCCACCCGATCATCCGCTCGCGCAGCACTCCGTTCGCAGCCACACCGCCCGCGATCGCGACGTCGGACGGCAGAGGCGCTTCGAGCCGCAACCACACCGAATCGAGGCGGTCGAACAGCTGCGCGATGAGCGCGTCCTGGAACGTCGCACAGAAATCGGCGAGCGCCGTCTTGTCGCCGTCCACGCGGATCCCGTGCTCGCGCGCGAGACGGATCGCGCCCGCCTTGATTCCCGAGTACGAAAAGTCGAGCGACTCGTCCTTGAACTGCGCGACCGGCAGCGGAAAGCGGCGCGGATCCGACTTCCCCTCCCGCGCGTGCGTTTCGATCTGCGGCCCGCCGGGATACGGCAGGCCGATGAACTTCGCCACCTTGTCGAACGTCTCGCCGATCGCGTCGTCGCGCGTGCGGTTGATCTGCCGGATGTCGCGCCCGCGCACGTCGTAGATCGCGGAATGCCCGCCGGAGATCACCAGCGCCAGAAACCGCTCCGGCAGCGGAATGGAAGACCCTTCGCCCTGCAGGTACGGCGAGTAGATATGGCCTTCGAGATGATTGATCGGCACGATCGGGATGCCGAGGCCGTAGGCGAGTCCCTGCGCGCCGGCGACGCCGACGAGCAGCGCGCCGATGAGCCCCGGTCCCGCGGTCACGGCGATCGAGTCGATGTCGCCCCATGACGCCTTCGCGTCGCCGAGGGCGCGCTCGACGAGCGGAAAGAGATGCTGGAGGTGCTCGCGCGACGCGATCTCCGGCACCACGCCGCCGAACGGACGATGCCGCTCGATCTGCGACGCGATCAGATTCACGCGCACGCTGCCGTCGCGCTCCAGCAGCGCCACCGACGTTTCATCGCACGAAGTCTCGATTCCCAGAATCATTCGTTCGTTCCGCAGGGTGTCATCCGAGCCCCGAAGAGGGCGAAGGATCTTCCACCACGCAACCGAGCAGTATCCTCCGCCGTCGTAGCCTGCCCTGAGCGTAGCCGAAGGGCGGCTCACGATGACACGCTAACAAATCTCTATAATCCGCCACTCCAAACATGAAAGAAGAGTTATCCACACGATACGAGCCCTCCACCTTCGAGCAGCGGCTTTACGCCTTCTGGGAGCGCGAGGGCTTCTTCACGCCCGTGGTGGATCGCGGGCGGCCGAAGTTCTCCATCGTCATCCCTCCCCCGAACGTCACCGGCCGTCTGCACATCGGACACGCTCTCGTAAACACGCTCCAGGACATCATCGTGCGCTGGAAGCGCATGTGCGGCTTCAACACGCTCTGGCTTCCGGGCACGGATCACGCCGGCATCGCCACGCAGATGGTCGTCGAGCGCGAGCTGGCGAAGCAGGGGATCTCCCGCTTCGAGCTCGGCCGCGAGAAATTCGTCGAGCGCATCTGGGAGTGGAAAGAGCAGCACTCCACCGAGATCAAGGACCAGCTCACGCGCCTCGGCGCCTCCGCCGACTGGACGCGTGAGCGCTTCACGCTCGACGAAGGCCTCTCGCGCGCCGTCCGCTACGTCTTTGTGAAGCTCTACGAGGACGGCCTCATCTACCGCGACCTGGCGATGGTCAACTGGTGCCCGCGCTGCCGCACCGCGATCTCCGACATCGAGGTCGAGTTTCGCGAGCGCAACGGAAAGCTCTACCACATCGACTATCCGGTCGAAGGATCGGACCGGCGTCTCACCGTCGCGACGACGCGTCCCGAGACCATGCTCGGCGACACCGGCGTCGCCGTGCATCCCGACGACGAGCGCTACCAGGACCTCATCGGCAAACACGCGCTTCTCCCGATTGCGAATCGCCGGATTCCGATCGTCGCCGATCCGATCCTCGTCGATCGCGAGTTCGGCACCGGCGTCGTGAAAGTCACGCCCTCGCACGACAAGAACGACTATGAAGCCGGGATGCGCAACAACCTGCCGCAACTGCAGGTCATCGCCGAGGACGGACGCATGACCGAAGCGGCGGGCGCGGAGTTCGCGGGTCTCGATCGCTTCGACGCGCGCAGGAAAGTCGTAGCCATGCTGCACGAGCAGGGCGTCCTCGTGAAGATCGACGATCACCTGCACAACGTCGGCGTGCACGGCAAGTGCGACACCGACATCGAGCCGATGATCTCGCGCCAGTGGTTCGTGAAGATCGAGCCGCTGGCGACGCCGGCGATCGAAGCGGTGCGCAGCGGCGCGATCCGGATCACTCCGCAGTCGTGGGAAGCGACCTACTTCAACTGGATGGAGAACATCCACGACTGGACGATCTCGCGCCAGCTTTGGTGGGGCCATCGCATCCCCGCGTTCCACTGCGCGAACGGCCACATGACCGTCTCGATGGACGAGCCGCCGTCGTGTCCGCAGTGCGGCGCGCCGGTGACGCAGGAGACTGACGTGCTCGACACGTGGTTCTCGTCCGCGCTCTGGCCTTTTTCGACGATGGGCTGGCCCGACGAAACGCCGGACCTCGACGTTTTTTACCCGACCGACACGCTCATCACCGGCTTCGACATCCTCTTCTTCTGGGTCGCGCGCATGATCATGATGGGACTGCGCTTCACCGGAAAGGCGCCGTTCACCCAGGTGTTCCTCAACGGTCTCGTGCGCGACGAGCAGGGACAGAAGATGTCGAAGACGAAGGGGAACGTGATCGATCCGCTCGACGTCGTGAACGAAGTCGGCGCCGACGCGCTCCGCTTCACTCTCGCCGTCAGCGCGTCCGGCCGCGACATCCCGCTGGGCAAGTCGCGCATCCAGGGCTACTCCGCCTTCGTGAACAAGATCTGGAACGCGTCGCGGTTCGCGATGATGCACATCGACAAGGAACTGAAAGACGCCGGCCCGATCGAGCGCGACGGCCTGCGCACCGTCGAGCGCTGGATCCTCTCGCGCCTCGACGCGACGACGCGCGAGGTGAACAAGCAGCTCTCCGCGTTCCGCTTCGACGAAGCCTCGAACGCGCTCTACCACTTCTTCTGGCACGAGTTCTGTGACTGGTACATCGAGATGGCCAAGCCGGTCCTCCTCGGCCGGCACGGCGGCGACGCCGACCGCGCGCTCGCCAGGCGCGTGCTGCTCGAAGTGCTCGATCGCTCGCTTCGTCTTCTGCATCCGTTCATGCCCTTCGTCACCGACGAGATCTGGCTCAAACTCGGCGGCGTCGAGCCGTCGGTCATGATCGCGCCTTATCCGATCGGCGAAGAGGTGCTCGAGGACCCCGACGCCGAACGGCTCGTGAGCGCGGTGAAGGCGATGATCACGGCGGTGCGCAATCTGCGCGCGGAGCGCGGCTTCACGCCGAAGGACCGCTTCAAGCTCTACGTGAGCGGGAACACGGACCGCGAGTCGAACTTCTTCCGCGAATACGCCTACCTGCTCATCGAGCTCGCGCGATTGACCGAAGTGGTCGTGGGCGGCGAGCCGGCGGCGGGCGCGCATCAGGACGTGATCGAAGGATTCCACATCGCGGTCGAGTTCCCGGAGAAGGTCATCTCGCAGGAACAGATCGAGCGCACGCGGCGCGAGATCGAGAAGAGCGAGAAAGAGCTCGCCTCGCTCGACGCGAAGCTCATGAACGAGCAGTTCGTCCGCAATGCGCCCGCGCAGATCGTGCAGAACGCGCAGACCCGCCAGGCGGAGCTGCGCGCGCGTTTGGAGAAGTTGAAGCAGAATCAATGAATAGTTTCCCGGTTTCCCAGTTCCCCGGTTGCCCGGTGAAACCGTGGCGAATGTCAGCTGGGCAACCGGGAGACCGGGCAACCGGGAAACCGAAATGATCCACCTCGACACGCACGCCGTCGTCGGCCGCCTGCGAACCATCGAGTCGCTCGCGGTGATCCCGCGTGTCGCTTCGACGAATCTCATCGCCCGCCGCATCGTCTCCGAGTGCATCGAGAACGAGCTCTCGCTGCCGCAGGCGATGATCATCGCCGGTGAACAGTTCGCCGGGCGCGGACGCAACGAGCGGCGCTGGTCGTCGCCGCCGGGCAAGGGGATCTACGCGACGACGCTGCTCACGCGCCGCGCGAAGGAGCTGCCGCTCGTGCCGCTGGCGATGGCGAACATCGTCGCGACGTACCTGCGCGACACATTCGGCATCGATGCGCGCATCAAGTGGCCCAATGACCTCCTCGTCGCGTCGCGCAAGATCGCCGGCATTCTCATCGAGGCGCGCGTGCAGGACGATCGCGTGTTCCTCCTGATCGGCACGGGAGTGAACGTCGAGCCGGTGCACGACGACGTGCGGCCGAACGCGGTTGCGATCAGCGAGCTCGCGCGAAACTTCACCGGGATCAGCGATGCGACGCTCGCGTTCATCGAGCACGTCGACGAGCGTCTCTCGCGGCCGCTCGAGCACGACGAGGTGCTGCGCGAGTGGCGCTCGCTCGCGGTTCACCAGCCGGGCGATCGCATTCAATGCGTCCTCGGCGATCGCACCGTCACCGGCACGTGGGCCGGCATCGACGAGGACGGCCGCGCGGTGCTGAACAGCGAGAGCGGCCGGATCACCGTGAGTGCGGGCGATCTCGTTCTCGCGTGACATGACGTAGCGCCCGGCTTCAGCCGGGCGTCGACCGGCTAAAGCCGGTCGCTGCGTAAAGCCCGGTCGCTGCGTTTCACGGTAACCTTACGTCGTGTCGTCCAATCTGCTCGTCGTCGATCTCGGCAACACAAATCTCGTCCTCGGCGTCTATCGCGATGAGGAGCTCGTGCACTCATGGCGACTGGCGACCGCGCGCGAGCGAACGGCTGACGAATATGGAATCCTCGCCCGCCAGCTGGTCGGCGACGCGCTGCACGCCGATCTCGAAGGCGCGATCGTCGCCTCCGTCGTCCCGCCGCTCAACAGCGCGATGACATTCATGGTCCAGAAGTACTTCGACATCGACCCGCTCTTCGTCGAGCCGGGCGTGAAGACCGGGATCGCCATTCACGTCGACAATCCGCAGGAAGTCGGCGCGGACCGCATCGTGAACTGCGTCGCCGCGCATCAGGCCTACGGCGGCCCGACGGTGATCGTCGACTTCGGCACCGCGACGACGTTCGATGTCGTGACCGCGAATGCCGAATACATCGGCGGCGTGATCGCGCCGGGTCTGAACATTTCCGCCGAGGCGCTGTTCGCGCGCGCTGCGCGCCTCCCGCGCGTCGACATTCGCCGCCCCGATCACGTGATCGGCACGAACACGGTCGTGAACATGCAGTCCGGCATCTACTTCGGCTATCTCTCGCTCGTGGACGGCATCCTTGCGCGCATCAAACGCGAAGTGAAGGATCTCAGGAAGGTCGTTGCGACCGGCGGGCTCGCGCCTCTGTTCGCGGAGGAGAGTGAGCACATCGATGAGGTGGATCCGGAGCTGACGTTGAAGGGACTGAAGATCATTTTTGATCGGAATCGCGGCGCGCGACGCTCACGCAAATGAAGGCAGAAGGCAGAAGGCAGAAGGCAGAAGTAAGAACGTCGCGCATCGTTTTCTGCCTTCTGACTTCTGCCTTCTGCCTTCTGCCTTCATCCGCGCGCGCCTCCCACGTCACCGCCAAATCCGCCGCCCTCTCCACCGCCCACCCCTTGTCGACGAAAGTCGGTCTCGCCGTTCTGCAGCGTGGCGGCAATGCCGTCGACGCTTCCGTCGCCGTGGCATTCGCGCTCGCGGTCGTTCATCCGCAGGCCGGCAATCTCGGCGGCGGCGGCTTTCTCATCTACTACGACGCCTCAACGCAAGCGGTATGGACGCTGGACTTTCGCGAAGTCGCGCCGCTCGCCGCGACGCGCGACATGTTCGCGTCGAACGCGAAGCTCGCCCGAACCGGCGCGCGCGCGATCGGCGTTCCGAGCACCGTCGCGGGACTCGCGGCCGTGCACGAGAAGTTCGGCTCGCAGCCGTGGAAGCAACTGCTCGGGCCGGCGATCGCGCTCGCGCGCGAAGGGTTCGTCGCCGACGCCGAGCTCGCGAGCGACGTCGCGGAGGCAAAGCGCGAGCGCGGCATCGACACGCTCACGGTGAAAACCGGCGAGCGCTTCGCGCAGCCGGAGCTCGCATCGACGCTGCAGCGCATCGCCGAGCGCGGCGCGCGCGATTTTTACGAGGGCGACACCGCGAAGCGGCTCGTCGAAGGCGTCCGTGCCGGCGGAGGCATTCTCGGCTTTCGCGATCTCCGCGAGTACGAGCCGCTCTGGCGCGCGCCGCTCAAGCTGCGCCTCGGCGCGTACGACATCTACACGCTCGCTCCGCCGTCCGGTGGCGGAATCGTGATCGGCGAGACGTTGAACATCCTCGCGAGCGACGACCTCGCCGCCGCCGGTTTTCAGACGCCGAAGTCGATTCACCTGCTCGTCGAGGCGCAGCGCCGCGCGTACATCGATCGCAACAAGTACCTCGGCGATCCATTCAGCGCGCGCATTCCGTTGCGCGATCTCCTCTCGCGCCGGCGCGCCGCCGAGTGGCGCAAGAGCATCGATCTCGTGCGCGCCACCGCCACGTCGATGCTCACCGAGCCGGCCACACTCACTGCTGAAGGCGAGCACACCACGCACTTCACGATCGCCGACGCGCACGGCAACATCGCCGCGATCACCACGAGCCTCGGCGACAACTTCGGCAGCGGCTTTCTCGCGCCCGGCCTCGGCTTCTTTCTCAACAACGCCATGGACGACTTCACCCTCGACGCGGCAACGGCGAATCGCGATGCGCTGAAGCAAGGCGTCATGAACGCAATCGAGCCCGGAAAGCGGCCCGCGACCTCGATGTCGCCCACGATCATCCTTCGCGATGCGAAGCCGTATCTCGCCCTCGGCACGCGCGGCGGGCCGTCGATCCCGAACACGATCGTGCAGGTCTTCCTCAACGTCGTCGTGTACGGCAAGTCACTTCCCGACGCCGTCGCAGCGCCGCGTTTTCATCATCAGGGAGTGCCCGAGGATCTGTCGTTCGAGCGCGAGCGCACGCCGGCGAAGACGCTCGAGATGCTCAACGCGATGGGACACGGCATGACCTCGCGCGAGTCGATCGGCGACGTGCACGCGCTTCTGTTCGAGAAGGGAAAGATCATCGCCGTCGCCGATCCGCGGCGAGGCGGCGCGGCCGGAGGGTATTGATGCAGGAGCGAAAGATCGAAGCCGCGCGTGCGGCGCTCGCCGAAGTGCGATCGGGCATGTCCCTCGGCCTCGGCACCGGCAGCACCGCCGCCGAGTTCGTGCGCCTCCTCGGCGATGCGCTGCGCAGCGGCGCACTGCGCGACATCCGCTGCACCTGCACCTCGGACAAAACGGAACAGCAGGCGCGCGGCGAAGGCATTCCGCTCTTCGCGCTCGCGGCGATCGCGCCGCTCGATCTCGCCGTCGACGGCGCGGACGAGATCGACGCGCAGCTTCGCCTCATCAAAGGCCGCGGCGGCGCGCTGCTGCGCGAGAAGATCGTCGAACAACAGGCGAAGCGCTTCATCGTCATTGCCGACGACACCAAACTCGTCGACCGCCTCGGCGTGGGCGTGCTGCCCGTCGAAGTGACCCCTTTCGCACTCGAAGTCCTCACGCGCCGCTTCGACGAGCTGGGACTCTCGCCCGCGCTGCGCATGCACGACGGCGCGCCGCGAGTCACCGATGAAGGCCACCGCATTCTCGACGTGATGATTCCGAAGAACGCGGACATCGCGGACATCGTCGCGCGCATCCGCGATCACGCGGGCGTCGTCGAGACAGGGTTCTTTCCGACCGAGGCGAGCGAGGCGATCATCGCGTCGCCGCAGGGGATCCGGCGGATGACGCGGTCTTCTTCACGGTGACCGAGAATTTCCAGTCGTGCTTCTCGTACCAGAACGAGACGTGCGACGCGTAGGGCTGATCGAGCGGCTTGTCGATCTTCGTCTCGAACAGCGGATAGAGCCACGTTGGATTGTCGTAGTGCCAGATCAGCTTCGCATGGCCGACCGTCGGCTCGCTGGGATGGCGCACGAAGTCGCGCAGTCCGTCGTAACGCTTCTCCGCGATCTTCGCGCGGAACACCGGACCGCGATGGCTCGGCGCGGTGCCGAGAATCGGGAAGCCTTTCTTCGTCACCTTGCCTATGTACGTCGCGGAGTCCGCGGTCTCCGTCGCGGTGATCGTCAGCAGCCCCGCGCGCTCGAGATTGCGCAGCGTGCGCACGGCTTTCTCGTCGTAGTCGTCCTTCGGCGACTTCGGCGTCCACCACACCTTCTGCGGAACCTCCGCGTAAATCGGCTCGCGCTTGAACGACCAGTCGCCGATGATGTCCTGCGCTTTCTCGGCGGTGAGCGGGTGGGGCTTCGCGCACGCGACGAGCAAAGCGAGCGCGGCCACACTCCACGCGATTCGTCTCATCGATCGAAGGCTATCGCAAAAACGCTGCACGATTCGTTATGCTTCGCCGGATGAGCGAGAAAGTGATGACCATCCCCGCCCTCGTGGTCGAGCGACTGGTGCGCGGCCGCGTCGCGGCGGACATGCTGCTCGTGATCGGCGCCAGCGCGTTGATTGCCATCGCGGCACAGATTGCGATTCCGCTGCCGTTCACTCCCGTGCCGCTCACGCTGCAGCCGCTCGCAGTGATCTTCATCGGCGCGGCCCTCGGCTCGACGCGCGGCGCGGCCGCGGCGGCGCTCTATCTTCTCGAAGGTTTCAGCGGACTTCCCGTTTTCGCGCAGGGACACGGCGGCCCCGCATGGCTCCTCGGCGCCACGGCCGGCTACCTCTACTCGTATCCGTTCGCCGCATGGCTCGCCGGCTTCGTCTCCGAGCGCGGCTGGGGAAGCACGATCACGCGCGCCATCACCGGCATGCTCCTCGCCCTCGGCGTGATCTACCTCGGCGGCTGGTCGTGGCTCGCCGCGCTCACCGATGCGCGTTACGCGTTCACCGCGGGCGTCGCGCCGTTCGTCGTCGCCGATATCGTGAAGGTTGCGATCGGGGCGGCGCTGCTGCCGAAGGCACAGCGAATGATGAGCCCCTCACTCTAGTGGACATTCAACATTGAAAGCGAAGGTACCAAGGCTTGTCATCCCGAGCGTGAGCGAGGGACCCGGGTGTGCGGGTGGCTCGATGGACGCGCCGCCCGGACCCCCGGGTCCCTCGCTCACGCTCGGGATGACAAGGCTGGCTGGCCACGCATGCTTTCAAGGTTGAAGATCCTCTGGCCCTCTCCGCGGGCGGGAGAGGGGACTGAGGCTCAAACCGGCACGTGTTCGTGCGAGGCCGGTTCGGGCTCGGGCAGCGGGTGCGACTCGCGGCCGGCGCGGTCCGTCGTCTTCTGCTCGGCGGCCGAGCGATCGAGCAGCGCGATCGCGAGGACGTCTTCGACGTGCTCCACGAAGTGGAACGTCATATCGCGCTTGATCGGCTCGGGCACGTCGATGAGATCGCGCTCGTTGAGCTTCGGCAGAATCACCGTGTTGAGCTTCGCGGCGCGCGCGGCGAGCACTTTCTCCTTCACGCCGCCGATCGGCAGCACGTCGCCGCGCAGCGTGACCTCGCCGGTCATCGCCACGTTGCGGCGCACCGGACGTTTGGTGAGCACGGAGATGATCGCGCAGGTGATCGTGATGCCGGCCGACGGGCCGTCCTTCGGAATCGCGCCCGCGGGAACGTGAATATGGATGTCGTGCGTCTCGAAGTAGTCCGCCGGAATCCCCTGCTCATCCGCATGCGCGCGCGCGTACGTCAGCGCGGCCTGCGCCGACTCCTTCATCACCTCGCCGAGTTGCCCCGTGAGTGAGAGCTTGCCTTTGCCGCGCACCGCGGTCGCCTCGATGAAGAGGATGTCGCCGCCGACCGCGGTCCATGCGAGCCCCGTGGCCACGCCGACCTGATCGCGCTCGAGCAACTCCTCGGCGAAGTGCTTCATCGGACCGAGGTACTTGTCCGCGTTCGCGTCGGTGATGCGATAAGTGTCCGCGATCTTCCCTTCCGCCACCTGCACCGCGATCTTGCGGCAGATCGTGCCGATCTCGCGCTCCATGTTGCGCAGGCCCGCTTCCTTCGTGTAGCCGGTGATGATGCGCGTGATGCCGGAATCCGTCCACACCACCGGCACATCGGCGATGCCGTTCTCCTCCATCTGCTTCGGGATGATGTGCTGCTTCGCGATCATCAGCTTCTCCTCGTCGGTGTAGCCGGAGAGGCGGATGACTTCCATGCGGTCGAGGAACGCGGGCAGGATCGTGTCGAGCACGTTCGCCGTGACGATGAACATCACGTTCGAGAGGTCGTACGCGACGCCGAGGTAGTGATCGCGGAACGAGAAGTTCTGCTCGGGGTCGAGCACTTCGAGCAATGCCGACGATGGATCGCCGCGATAGTCGGCGCCGATCTTGTCGACCTCGTCGAGCATGAAGACGGGATTCCCCGTCTGCGCCTGATTGATTCCCTGCACGATGCGGCCGGGCAGCGCGCCGACGTACGTGCGGCGATGTCCGCGGATCTCCGCCTCGTCGCGGACGCCGCCGAGGGAGATGCGCACGAACTTGCGGTCGAGCGCCCGCGCAATCGAACGGCCGAGCGACGTCTTGCCGACGCCGGGAGGTCCGACGAAGCAGAGGATCGGGCCCTTCATCTTCGTGCCGCGCAGCTTGCGCACGGCCAGGTACTCGAGGATGCGCTCCTTGATCTTCTCGAGATCGTAGTGGTCTTCGTCGAGCACGCCGCGCGCGCGGGTGAGATCATGATTGTCCGCCGACATCACGCCCCACGGCAGGCCGGTCATCCAGTCGAGGTATGTGCGGATGATCGACGTCTCCGCGGAGTCGGGATGCGAGCGCTCGAGCCGCTTGATCTGCTTCTCGATCTCCTCGCGCGCTTCCTGCGGGATCAGCTTCTCCTCGATCTTCTTCCGATAGTTCTCGATCTCCTCGGTCAGCTCTTCGCCTTCGCCGAGCTCCGACTGAATCGCCTTCAGCTGCTGCCGTAGGAAGTACTCCCGCTGCGACTTGTTCATCTCGCCCTGCGCGGCCGACGAGATCTCCTGCTGCATCGTGAGCAGGTTGATCTCGCGCGTGAGCATCTCGTTGACCTTCTTGAGGCGCTCGACGGGATCGATGGTCTCGAGGATGCCCTGCGCTTCCTCGAGCTTGAGATCGAGATTCGACGCCGCGAGATCGGTGAGACGCGCGGGGTCGTCGAGGTTCGCGGCGATGACCATCACCTCGGGGGAGATGTTCTTGCCGAGGGAGACGGCGCGGTCGAGATTCTGCTTGACGGCGCGGATCAGCGCCTCGACTTCGAGGCCGCGGTCCTTCGTCACCGGCTCTTCGATGCGGGTGATCTTCGCTTTGAAAAACGGCGCGGTCTGGATGAAGTAGTCGATGCGTGCGCGGGAGAGGCCCTGCACGAGGATGCGAATTCTTCCGTCGGGAAGTTTGAGCATCCGCATGATGATGGCCACCGTGCCGACGCGGTAGAGATCTTCTTCGCCCGGATCTTCGTTCTGAAAATCCTTCTGCGCGGTGAGCATGATGACGCGGTTCTCGGCCAGCGCCTGGTCCACCGCGTTGATCGACTTCTCGCGCGACACCGACAGCGGCACGATGATGAACGGAAAGATCACCAGGTCCTTCAACGGGAGCACCGGGAGGACGTCGGGAATCTTGATTGCTTCTTCTTTCGCGGTTTCGTTCGCGTCTGTCATATCCGTCGTACCTCGGCCGGGAGAACCACGGCCACGCCGTGCAATGGCTGTTCCTGCTTACTTCAGGCGATGCAACTCTTTCACAAATGCATCCACGTCTTCGAATCGCCGGTACACGGAGGCGAATCGGACGTAGGCAACGGGGTCGAGATCGCGCAGGCGATCCATGACCATGGTGCCCAGCCGGAGCGAAGAGATCTCGCGCTCGCCGAGGTCCTGCATCGACGACTCGATGAAGTCGGCGATCGCCTCGAGCTCGGCCTGCGGGACGGGACGCTTGCGGCAGGCGATCTGCAGCCCGCGCATCAGTTTATTGCGGTCATACGGCTCGCGCCGCTCGTCGCGTTTCACGACCTGAAACGTCGGCAGCTCGATCTTCTCGTAACTCGTGAATCGCCGCCCGCACTGCACGCAGGCGCGGCGCCGCCGGATGACATCGCCCGCCGAACTCTCGCGCGAGTCGACGACCCGATCCTCGAGATTGCCGCAGAAAGGGCAGCGCATTGGCGCGACCATATATCACGTTGGGGGAAGACACGGCGCGTGCGGAGCGGAGCAGGGCGCGCTGCCAGTGGCTTGATCCGCGCGCACGGGCCCGGAATGCAGAATGAAGAATTGAGAATCCCGGCCGTTCTTCATTCTTAATTCTTCATTCGAAATCACTACTGTCCGGTCAAAAGTTGAATAGATTCAGTTGGTTGAGTGGATCGTGTTCATTTGGATCGGGGTGAGACGACGTAAGTGCCTGAATCAACTCAGTTTTCTCGAAAAGGGTGACGGAGAGGATCTGTAGAAGAGAGTGCATGGATGCGGTGAGATCGAGTTGTTTCTTGATGATCGCTACGAGCACGTAAACCGACACGGCAATCCAGATTTGAGTCTTCACCGCATTCTCGGACGTGCCGAAGAAGCGCTTGATTCGTAGGTGTTGCTTGATCCACTTGAAGAACAGTTCGACATGCCAGCGGCTCTTGTAAAGCGCGCAGATGGTGAGTGCTGGAAGTTGGAAGTGGTTCGTGAGGAAGATCAGTGTCTTGCCGGATTCTGGATGTTTGAATCGG
>DATLFB010000009.1:0-46388 GCA_035525285.1 Thermoanaerobaculia bacterium | reverse complement strand
CGGAAAACGCTGCATACTCGATTCATCGCCGGGGAGCCTCCTGTACGTTTTCTTTCGCAAGATCAACTTTACAGGCCCCGGCGATTTTGCGTCACCCCGGAAGCGCGATTCTCAGGAAGCTAATTTGGACAGGAGTGATATCCACTGGTGAAGGAGTCATGATCACCGGACTCCGCTGAGCCCCGGGCAGCGACGCGCTGCTTCGACGACGCAGAGTGAGCAGGCCGGCGTGTTCGTGCGAGAATGCGCCGATCCTCAACAACCCATGGCGCTCGCTCCCGGCATCCGTCTCGGACCCTACGAGATCGTTGCGCCGTTAGGCGCAGGCGGGGCATGGGAGAAGTCTGGCGCGCGCGCGACACGCGCCTCGGGCGCGACGTTGCGATCAAGGTTCTTCCGGCGGGCTTCGCGCACAACGAACAGTTCCGGGCCCGATTCGAGCGTGAGGCGAAGACGATCTCCTCGCTCAATCACTTCGTAGCCAACTTCGACGCTGCGTGCGGAGAGCGGCTGCGCGCAGTCGCCGCTCTACTCCGTCGTCTTGCCGTCGAAGTGTTCGTCGTCAGCCTCCGCCTCGGCACGGGTGTGGTGGATGACGCCGTCCCGATGATTCGGTGGCGCATAAAGCGTATAGAATTTCAGTGGCACACTGCCGGTGTTGATGATGTTGTGATTCGTCCCGGCCGGGACTACCACGGCGAAGCCGGCGCGAATTGCAGTCCGAACGCCATCGAGAACCGCCTCGCCGCTCCCCTCCTCCACGCGAAAGAACTGGTCGAGCTTGTGGACTTCCGCGCCGATCTCTTCCCTGGGCTTCAACGCCATGACGACGAGCTGGCAATGCTTTGCCGTGTAGAGCACCTGGCGAAATTCGTCATTCTTGACGGCGAGACTCTCGATGTCTTTTACGAACCCATGCATAGCGACTCCTTATGTTCTGGCTTCTCCAGATTCGGTGCCATTCGCAACTGGCAAACCGGATTGCTTCCCGTCATTGTTGAATCGATTCGCACTTTCCGCAGAACTGTGGGAATCCATGATTTGAGGAGGCCTTGACTGAAGCAGGAAATCCAATCGTTTGTCTCCCACTTTGGACCACAGCCGCCTGCGGATGTGATGCCGTGATACTCGGTAGTGGGCTCGCGCTGATGCTCGTGGACACGTCGGCTGCGAAAAAGCAGGCCACGGTGATCCTCGCTCGCTGCGGCGTCGACTCGGCGGACAGCCGGCTGGCGGCGTTGGCAGTGGCTCTTTGTCGCAGCATGCCGCATGCCATCGAAAAACACTTGTGCGTCTCACAAGCCATCGTGATGACAATCACCGTAATCTGTTAGCCAGTTTTCTTTATGTGCTGGTCGTGCTTTTGATCCTGGCTTTCGTTCTCGGCGTGATTTATGCGTATATCCGCAATTAGAGGAGCAAAGACGATGTCCTGCTGCAGTGATGTGATGAAACCGATTGAACCATCGTCGTGCTGCACCCCGCAGGACACGGCTGCAAAGGCTGCGCAAACGATGCGCGATTCAGGATGCGGCTGCGCGCCTGTGGTTGAGGGTGCGGAAAACGCCAGGCTGGCCGGCGTTGTCACGGAGCGCGACGTGTGTTGCGGGGTGGCGGCAGAGGATCGTCGCGCCTCGGAAGTGCGCGTTGAAGAGATCATGCAACCGTCTTCTGCGTGCTGTGACGCGGATGAGCCGGTTGACCAGGCCCGCCGAAAACTCAACGAGCATCGAGCAACGAGCTTGCCGGTCGTAGACAAGGCGGGCGGTTGCTGCGGAACCGTCAGCTTGAACGCTTTGGGAACGTCGTAGACCCGCGGTCTCTTTCGGTGAACGTATGACGCTGGACCGTCAGCTGGTGTTGTTGTTTGTTCTCCCGATTCCGATTGCGTCGATCGCATGGACTGTGACGCATGAGGAAGTGTTTCGTGACCCCAGGGATTGGTGCGTTGCAAAGAGCAAATCGTGTCGCCGTCTGTATGCACGCAAGTTCTTCTACCTGTTCAAAGTCAACATTGTCTCCGAAGGTTCCGAGCGAACGATCATTGTCTCCAAGACGTGAGGACGGGGATCGCAAATTGCATGACCTCGCTTGAGTTCAAATGAGCCGCCGCTTCGTTGCCGCCGCCTGGATCACCGGAACGACCCTTCCGCTCCTCGCGGCAGCCGTGTTTCGTTTCGCCTGCTGCGTGCTTCCCTTCCACGGCACGATTCACAATCTCATGCCCGGGTGTGAGATCGCGGCGCACCTGATGCCCAACGGGCCCGAGGCTGACGATCAGAAGGCGCAGCCGCCCTCCACCGCGCCTGAAAAGCAGGAGCCGGTCAAGCGGCTGGCCACCGATTTATCCTCGGGAGCCCGGATTCCCGTCCTGTCGTACGAGCAGCGCCCATTCTTCGCTACTGCGTCGGGAGCGTACCGCAGCTTCATCACCCTCGGCGCTCTCCGCTGTGACCAGGACGTGGGGCTGCACGTTTTGGTCAAGACCTTCCTGATCTGATCCCTCCTTCGCGCGTCCGCTGAGCTCGGGAGATGAGTCTCCCGTCAGTTCGCGGATCGCGCCTTCCGGCTCCTGCCACCGGGCGGTAGGCGAGCGCTCCAATCCGGCGTCTCGCCAAACCTGCCGGGGGCCCTTTGCAATCTGTCAAGGAGGCACAAATGAGGAAAGAGACCGATCCGTCTGCCAGGACCACACAGACTCCCGCTCCCTTGAGCGCATCTGAATCGCCGGGCGCGGCGGAGGATGAAATTCGCGTCCGAGCATATGAACTGTTCCTTGAGAGAAACTGCGAGCCCGGCCATGAACACGACGACTGGTTCCGTGCAGAGTCAGAACTCCGGCAGCGCCAGCCGCAGGGAAGGCCATGAAACCGGAATCCGGGATCATCATCGTCAGCGGCTCCAATGGACGGATCGGCGAGGCCGTGATGCGGCGGCTCGCCGGCCGCTTCACGGACGTGGTCGGCTTCGACCGCCAAGCGCCGAAGCCACCACCGCCGGGATGCGTGTACATCCCAGTCGAGATCACGTCCGAGGAGAGCGTGCGCGACGGACTGCGCATCATCCGCGAGCACCACGGCGCACACGTCGCGTCGGTGATCCACCTCGCCGCCTACTATGACTTCTTCGGCAAGCCGAGCACGAAGTACGAGGAGATCACAGTCCAGGGCACCGGCCGCCTGTTGCGCGGCCTGCGAGAGCTCGACTTCCAGGTCGAGCAGTTCATCTTCTCCAGCACGATGCTCGTGCACCGGCCGGGGGAGCCCGGAGAATTCATCACCGAGGACTCGCCGATCGAGGCGACGTGGGCGTATCCGGCGTCGAAGGTACAGACCGAGCAGATCATCCACGACGAACGAGGCGACATTCCGGCCGTGCTCTTACGCATCTCCGGGGTTTACGACGACGGCGGCCACTCCATCCCGCTCGCTCACCAGATTCAGCGCATCAACGAGCGTGACCTCACCAGTCGCGTCTACTCGGGGTCGACCGCGCATGGTCAGTCCTTCCTGCACATGGACGACCTCGTGGACGCCATCGAGAAAGTCGTGGACCGTCGCGCCCAGCTGCCGCCGGAAATCCCCATCCTCCTCGGCGAGCCGGAGGCGCTCAGCTACGACGAACTGCAGCACACCATCGCGCGGCTGATCCACGGCGAAAGTGAAGAAACCATTGCGATCCCCATCGCGTTGGCGCCGCTCGCGAAAGCGGGAGCATGGGCGCTCGACCAGGTCCCCGGACAGGAGGGTTTCGTCAAGCCGTGGATGATCGATCGCGCGAACGACCACTATGCGCTCGACATTACCCGCGCCCGCACGCTGCTCGAATGGGAGCCGAAACGATCGCTCCGCGCGACGCTGCCGAAGATGGTGGCGGCGATGAAGGCCGATCCCGTCGGCTGGTACCACGAGAATGATCTGGAGCTCTCGTCCGAGCTGGTGAAGACCGCCGGAACGTCGGAATCGGCTGCCGCGGCATTGCCACCGCAGGAGCGGCCCGCCGCGTCGCCGACCGAACACGTTCACGAGTCACCCGCTCCGCCTGAGCACGCGAACGCCGGCGCGCCGTCTGTGCCCCAGCACCCGAGGGCGATGGCGAACGGCGTCGGAACGGAGCCGCACGATGCCGGCGCGACGATGGCGATGACGCATGCGCAGGGCGCGTCCTGGCCGCATTTCGCCAACATGGCTCTGGGCCTCTGGCTCATTTCCAGCGCGCTCGCGATGGGATACGGCCGCATTGCGCTCCAGGTGAGCGACGTCGCAAGCGGCGCCCTGGTCATCCTGCTGGCGGTGTTGTCCCTCGCGGGCCGGCCGTTCTGGAAACTATGGGCGCCGTGGGCGAGCTCGCTGGCCGGCGTCTGGCTGCTCTTCGCGCCACTGGTTTTCTGGGCACCTGCGGCCGCCTACAACAACGACACGCTCGTCGGCGCGCTGGTGATCGTGTTCGCGATCCTCGCGCCGGGGATGCCGATGGCGCCCGGAATGAGCATGGAGCCCGGCCCCGACGTGCCGCGGGGCTGGTCCTACAACCCGTCGAGCTGGCCGCAGCGCGCGCCGATCATCGCGCTCGCGCTCGTCGGTTTTTTCCTCTCGCGGCAGATGACGGCCTATCAGCTCGGTCACATCGCCTCGCTCACCGACCCGTTCTTCGGGCTCGGAACGCAGCGAGTGCTGACCTCAGATGTCTCGCGCGCCTTCCCCATCCCCGACGCGGGACTCGGTGCCGTCGCCTACATGATCGAGTTCCTGATGGGCTTCATGGGCGACAAGCGCCGTTGGCGAACGATGCCGTGGATGGTCACGTTCTTCGGGATCCTCGTCGTCCCCCTCGGCGTCGTCAGCATCACGCTGATCATTCTCCAGCCGCTCGCGGTCGGTGACTGGTGTACGCCGTGCCTCATCGCTGCCGCCGCAATGCTCGTGATGATTCCGTTCACGCTCGATGAGGTCGTGGCCATGTGCCAGTTCCTGGTCCAGGCCCGCCGGGAAGGACAGCCGTTCTGGCGCGTCTTCTGGCTCGGCGGGACGTTGCGCAAGGTACCCGAGGCCACGCCGGTGCGCCCCGACGTGGTCAGCGCAAAGGCAATGGTCCGGGGGATGGCCCTCCCCTGGAACCTGCTCGTCAGCGCCGGCCTTGGCGTCTGGGTCATGTTGACGCCCTCGGTGCTCGGGAGCGCTGGCCCGGCCGCCCACAGCAACCACGTGATCGGCGCGCTGATCGTCACCTTCGCAGTGATGGCTCTCGCCGACGTCGGTCGTGCCATGCGCTTCGTCAACATCGTTTTCGGCGTCTGGGTGATCGCGGCACCGTGGCTCCTCGCCGGAGCAACATCCGCCTCGAGATTGAGCGACGTGATCGTGGGCGCGCTCGTGATCTTCCTCAGCCTGAAGCGCGGACCGGTGCGCGAGCGCTACGGGAGCTGGCAGAGGTACATCCGGTGAGTTACGAAGTTCTGTACGGCGCATATGCCGCGCTGGTCTTCGTGCCCATTCACAACGCTCTCCTTCGCCGATGGGGTGTCGCCCCACAGAGTCCGACGGCATGCGCTGGTGATTGCAAACTGAGACCGCAATCACACCGTAGCCTCGTTCGTTGGGTGAGGCAATCGGGGCGCATCGGGCGATTCCGGTCCTCGAAAGCGTCCCAGGCGCTCTGGGCGAGTCGAGCCGCTGCAAGCCCATGACGAAGGTCGACTCGGCCGCCCTGTGCTACTTCACGGCGTCGAGAGCGGCCCTGATTTCATCATTTGATGGTCGCTGCCGGTAGTCCGTCTCGACCTTCGACCATGCAACCCTTCCTTCGCGATCGAGAACGAACACCGCGGGATGGGGAATGCCTTCGACCTTCTGGCCGGCGTACGCCGGATCTCGCAGCGCGTAGCGATCGATCACTTCGCTCCCGGGGTCGGAGAGAAGGGAGAACGTGACCTTCCCCTTCCCGTCCTTCTCGATCTTCTCGATGAAGCCGCGGCTCTGTTCGCCGCTGTCGGGACTGATCGCGTAGAGAACCACCGGCTCGCCATCGCGAAGGAGGTCGCGCAACCCGGCAACCTGCCGGGTGCAGTACGGTCACCAGTAGCCGCGATAAAAGACCAGGACGACTTTCTGGCCGCGCGCTTCGGAGAGCGCCACGCGCCTCCCGAAATGATCGGTGAGCGTGAAATCAGGAGCGAGCTCGCCAATCTTCGGCGGCGACTGCTGCATTTTCTGTGGAGCCGTTTTGGTGCTCGTGGTCGGTTGCTCGGCAGATTCGACCGGCTGGTTGCCGCATCCGAGAATCATCAGGGCGATCGCAGCGAACGTCAGGCCTTTCATGGGTGGGAGTATGCACCACGAAGCGCTGTCGCAGCGTCGAATTCGCTCCCTCCTCACCCGCAAACAGAGGAGGATTTGCATGCCTCCCCACCCGCAGCGCATCCCTATGCCGCGAAAGGTCTGTCGTCATGCATGAAATACATGAGTCCTTCCATATGGCAGGCCGGACGGCTAACATAGTGCGGTAGGCGAATCGCCTGCGCACTTTTTCAATGCAGTCTCGCATGGCGCGCCTGAACCGGTTCACGAAACGCATCGCAGACGATGCGGGACAGGAGGCTTCATGACAGAAACGGCTGCACCACGCTACCTGGCCGTCACGGACCGCGATGCGTCGACGATGATGGAGGCCCGTGCGCTCCTCGCTCAAGCGATCGCCCGCCTCGATGCGCTGTCGGACATCGATCAGGAGCGGCTCGTCTACCTCGAGCAGCGCAAGACCGATCTCGAGCAGCAATCGCAGGACAACCGGGCGACAGCGCAGGACCTCTTCCACACGGCGAACAACGCGCTTTACATCGTGAGCGTGAATATCGAGCTCCTCACGCGTCACGCGTCGATGCACGGTACGTGCGGCCACGATGTGGCGAAGTGGCTGGGCCTCATGTCGCAGAAGATCGACGAGGTCGCGCTCACGAACCGGCAGCTCCTCGCGGCGAGCATCAGCGGCACGGGTCCGCTCTATCTGATCCACTCGTACATCAGCTTCCGGGCTGTCATCCAGCGGGCGCTGGACGTCTACGAGAATGTCGCGCGCGAAAAGAATATCCGGATCTCCTGGGATCTCCCGGAGTTCCCCGCGATCACGATCTGGACCGACGGCGTCGCGATCGGGACGGTGCTCGATAATCTCCTCTCGAACGCCATCAAGTTCTCGCCCCCGGGCACGAGCATCCATGTGACGATGCGCCGCGCCGGCAAAGAATTGATCTGCACCGTCCGCGATGAGGGTCCGGGCATGAGCGCCGAGGATGTCGCGATGCTCTTCCAGCGAGGCGCGCCGTTGGAGCCGCGACCGACCGGGGGCGAGTCCTCCAGCGGCTACGGCCTGGCAATCGCACACGACGTCATAAAGAGCCTCGGCGGCCGGATCTGGTGCGAGAGCGAGAAGGGAACGGGTACGAGCTTCATGTTCGCGCTCCCGACGGACGTGAGGGCCGAGCAAGTGTGAAGAGAGAGGGTCGACAGCAATGTCGGCACGGAGAGAGCCGGCCGCGTGGAAAGAGATCCAGAGCCTGATCGCGACGAAACAGGCTGCAAGCTACGACCGCGCCGTGGATCTGCTCGCCGATCTGAGAGATGTCGCCACAACGCAAAGTCGTGAAGCGAATTTCCAGAGCCGGCTCGAGGCGTTGCAAACGGAGCACGCGCGCAAGCCATCATTCATCTCGAAACTGCGACGTGCCGATTTGCGTGTCCCATAGCAGTCGACCGTCATGACAGTCTTCTCCGGCGTTGTGACAATCCACGCAGAATGGCATCGAGAACCGAATCGAGCTCCTTCCCCACGTCCTCGGCGAGAAAGCGTAATACCCAATAGCCGTTCTCCTGCAGCAACCGATCCTTGTGGCGGTCCCGCCGCCACGCGACGGCATCCGACAGGTGCTGCGCGCCATCGATCTCGATCGCGACACGCGCGTCGCCGCACAATAAATCGACTTCCATTTCACCGAGTGCGTCAAAGGCGATCGGCAACCTGGCGTTCAGCTCGAAACATCCCCGAGTGTCCTTCAACGTCTCCAATCGTCGATACAGGAACGCCTCGGTCGCGCTGCGCGCCCGATCGGCGCCCTCGGCCTCCACAGCAATCGATCGAGCCGCATGAACGAACAGATTGGCCAGCGGCGCATCGACTCCGTCTCGAATGAGTCTGCGCACGCTCGCGGCGTAGTCATGCTTCCAGCCCGGATCGGCGGGGAGCGGGATGTTGGCGGGCCAGCCGGGAACCGCGCTTGCCGGAAGAACGATCGTATAGCCCACGTCCTCGTAGCCGCGGCAACGACGGTCGAACATGCGCGCCAGCATCGGCACATTCAGATCTGCATAGTCGTACACCCGGACCTCGCGCTTGCTATCGTAGAGACGATGGAGCCTGCCCGCGTATTGGGCGATGGTGCCGCGCCACGACACCGGAAGCGTGAGCATGAGCGTGTCCAGCCGCGCGTCATCGAACCCTTCGCCGATGTATTTTCCCGTCGACAGCAGAACGCGGTCCTCGTCGGGCGGAATCGCTGACAATTGTTCCGCAACAGCCGCGCGCTGCTTCCGGCCCATTCCACCGCGAAGAACCAGCAGATGCCGAACCTTTCCCGAGAGATGACTCGCCAGGCGATCGAGATGATCGTTGCGCTCGGTGAGGACGAGCGGCGAGCGGCCGCCACGTACCGCCTCGATGACATCGTCGCAGATGTGCGTGTTTCGCATCTCATCGTCGATCAGCTCGCGGTAAAGGCTCTGGAACTCCACCCGCTGATCCGCGCTCGCTGTAATACGTGATTGGAAAGACGTCGGGCGGACGAAGACGGTGTGCTCGAACGGCCGAACGGCAGCCTGCTCCTTCGCATTCACGCGATGCCGAATCGGGCCGCACTGCATGAAGACGATCGGATGATGACCGTCTTTCCGGGCAACGGTGGCCGACAACCCCGCGACGAACCGAGCTTTCGCACGACGAGCCACCTGCTCGAAGCTGTACGCCGGCAGGTGATGACATTCGTCCACGATCAGATGCCCGTAATCGCCGACGCGATCGTCCACCACTCCCTTGCGCCCGAGGCTTTGAATGAGAGCAACGTCGAGCGCGCCGGTGGCTCGATCGCGCCCGCCGCCGATCTGACCGATCGCACCTGCCGGCAACTCGAGAAATGACGAGAGTCGCTCCACCCATTGATCGAGCAGTTGCCGCCGGTGAACGAGAACCAGCGCATTGACACCGCGTTGTGCGATGAGCCACGCGGCAATGACCGTTTTCCCGAACGCCGTCGTGGCGGACAACACGCCGGTGTCGTGGGCCAGCATCGCATCGGCCGCGATCCGCTGTTCCGGACGGAGCTCTCCTCGGAATGCGGCGCGCAGAGGCAAACCGGGAAAACGCTCATCGCGTACGATCGGAGTGACCTTCAAGTGCGAAAGCAGTTGCAGCAACTCGCCGAGGCATCCACGCGGCAGACCGATGTGCTGCGGATGATCCTCGGCGCAGGCGATGATCCGCGGCTTGTCGTAGGTCGGCAGCCGCATCGCCTGCGCCTTGTAGAACTCCGGATTCTGAAACGCCGCGAGCCGGAGCAAGCGGTTTCGGAGTGCGGGAGGGAGTGCCTCTTTGATGACATAGATCTCGTTCCCGAGAACCACCTCCAGCGTGCGGGGCAACCCGGGAATCGACGGCTGTTTCCGATGGCGCGACGGCGGAGCCGTCCATGGCTCTTCCGCACCATCCTCGGCGTCCGGAAAGCGGACGCCCACGATTCGCCCCGTTCGCTCGGCTTCGCGCACGATGGCTTCCACTCGTAACCGGCCGATCAACTTTACGCTCGACAGAAACGCCCACTGATCGGGATGCGGCATCAACCCGTCGTCGAGGAAAACGCTGTTCCCTCGATCGCGGGCCTGCTTCTGCAGCGGCAGCGCGATCAGATTGCCGAACCCGCCGTGAGGCAGCGTGTCCTGACTCGGAAAGAAGCGGTCGTACGAGTCGAATCCCGCTTCGGGGCGACGCTCCATCGTCTCGGTGAGAATGGACGACCCGAGCCTGCGCGCGAGCGCGGCCGGGATGGCCTCTTCGAAGAAAAGCCACACGTGGCCGCCCTCGCCGGAACGCGAGCGCTCGACGGCAGCGGGCAGTTCCAGCCGGCGGCACGTCTCGACGAATGCGCTCGCATCCTCGCGCCAGCCCGCCTTGTCGAAATCAACCGCCAGAAAGAAACACGACTCGTCGCGGAGCATGGGATACACACCCGCGACGAACGGCTGGCCACCGTCGTCGCGTCCCGACAAGTGCCAGCGGATCACGTCATCGCTCACCGCCAGAAAGCGCTGGTGCGAACAGTCCGCGCATCGAATCCGCGGCTTCTCGCAGATCCCTCGCACCCACTCGTTGGCGCAAGCCGGCGCGTACCCTGACTTCCCCGTCCTGCGGCTCTCGAATCGCCGCGCGTAAACGTCTTCGCGTCCACGGAAAAGAGAACGGAACAGAGCGATTTTCGCCTCGGATGGCGATTGGAGATGGACGGTGGTTTCTGCTCGCTCCGGTGACATGGCTGATCGGTTTCACGATACGCGACTTTCCGCCACGCCGCGCGAAGCTGCATGCCTTGCCGTCGTGGATATCCGGCAGATATACTTTCCTCGTGCGCAAGGTACTGGTTTCAGTTCCGGAGACGGACCTCCGAGTGATCGACGCGGCGGCTCGTAAGGCAGGGCAGACGCGGAGCTCGTTTGTTCGCCGGGCCGCCCTGGCGGAGGCGCGCCGGATGACTCGTCCCATCGACGATCCGAAAACGCGCAGAGCCTTCTCGAGACTGGTGAGCAGAGCTGAGCGCCGCAAGCCGATACGGACCGCGGACGCACTTGCCGCCCGCGATCGGGGGCGGCGCTGAGCGCCCTGGTCGTCGACGCTTCCGTCGCATTCAAGTGGCTCATCCCCGATGCAGCCGAGCAGGACGTCCCCGCGGCGAAGTCCCTTCTCGTCGATCACATGGAGGGGAGAGTCGAGATCGCCGTCCCGGCACTCCTTTACTACGAGGTTGCGAACATCCTCCTCTTCGGCCGCTCCCGCCCTCCGATCGAAGAAGCCGCCGAGGCGCTCAACGATCTCTTTTCCATTCCGCTGGAGGTCGTGCCTCCGGTGTCCGATGCCGCCGCCGTGGCCTTGCGGCTTGCGTCAGCTCACGGGCTCTCGTACTACGACGCCGCGTACGTCGCGCTCGCCGAGACGCTGGACTGCATCCTCATCACCGCAGACCAGCGCCTCGAGCGCCGAGCTCGCACGGGCGGGCGTGTGCGATTGCTCGCGTCTGCGCGGGAACGTCTTTAGGTCGCATGTTTTCAGGCCATGCCGTCGATGGGTTGACGTGGGACACGGGGCGCGAAGTCTATCTCGGGTCGTGCGAATGTCTTTGAGAGCCGGCGTCCCCCCGCCCTCGCATCGAAATGCATTACTCTGATCGCCATGACCACGCGGCCCCACGTCCGCATCACTCCCGAGGATTACCTGCGCACCGAGCGCGCCGCGGAGTGGAAGAGCGAATACATCGACGGCGAAATGTTCGCGATGGCGGGAGCCTCACCGCGGCACGTGCTCATCGCCACGAACGTTGCGCGGGAGCTGGGTAATCAGTTGCGCGAAGGACCGTGTACGGTCTACACCGCCGACCTGCGCGTTTCGACGGACCGTCAGCGCCATTACACCTACCCCGACGTTGTGGTCGTCTGCGACCCGCCGCAGTTCGTGGATGACCAGCTCGACACCGTCACGAATCCGACGTTCATCGCTGAGGTCCTCTCCGACTCGACGGAAAAGTACGACCGAGGCGCGAAATTCGAGCGCTACCGGGCGGCGCCGACGATCTCGGAATACCTGCTCGTCTCGCAGGACCGCGTCCACGTCGAGCTCTACACGCGTCAGCCTGACGGAGGCTGGTTCCTGCGCGAGTGGAACGATCCGGCGACGGAGATCGAGCTCGCTTCGCTTCGCTGTCGCCTGGCCATCGCCGAGGTGTACGCGAAGGTGAACTTCGGCGAACAGGCGTCGGCGTGACGCATCCGGCGGTGCAGGCGCCTCAGATGGCGCGCGCGTCGCAACCGCACGCGGACCTGATCCCCATCAATCGAACGCCTGTGCCAAGCCCTATCAGTACGATCATGTGAACGGAGCTTCACCGAGATCAAATCATCAGGAGAGAATCGAACTTGACGGACCACATGGACATTCACGCGCTCGACGCGATCGACCCCGAAACGGATGACAGTGATGATGCGCTCGCTCGCTACGTCGACGGGCTCATGACGCCTTTTCTCGAAGCGGCTCCGGGCGTCGAGGCCGGGTGGGTCGCCTTCTTCATCGATTATGGCTACAGGTCCCTCGGCGTGACGCTGCCGCGCATGACGGCGAATGACGTCGAGGAGATCCTCGTCGAGGTCTTCCCGCGCAAGATCACGACTGAGAGCGAAGACGACGCCAGGGAAGTGATTCCCGCCATTCGCCTCTTCTGGAACTGGCTGTCCCGGAGCTATGAGCTGCCGCAGGCCCGATCGGTGCTCATGAGGCTCGACGCGCTCGAGCACGGGTATCCCGAGATCATGAACGACCGCTCGCGCTGGGGGATGGCAAAACGTTTTACGACCCTGGGGCGCGAGGCGGGCTTCGACATGAGCGATCCCGAGGACCTGGAGGCGTTCAAGGTTGCCTACAACAGCTCGCTCGCGGGAGCGAATCAGGAGCAACGCGCGGCCGCTCAGCAGCGCGAGGCCGCGTCGCGTGCCGCCGCAAAGAAGAAGTCGAAGCGGGCCATGGAGAAGGCCACGCGCAGGAAGAACCGGAGGAAGAAGAAGTGAAGCGCCACGCCGGCACCGGCACCATCGCCGATCGCGTGGCTTCACTGCCGCGCATCTGTCGCCTCGAGATCACCCTGCGCGGCATCGAACCGCCCATCTGGAGAGGCATCGAGGTGCGCGACGACATCACGCTGGGGCGTCTGCACCGCATTCTGCAGGACGTGATGGGATGGACCGACAGCCATCTGCACGCATTCGAAGCAGGAGGCAAACGGTATGGCATCCCTGATCGCGAGTGGGGAGACGACGACACGATCAGCGAGAGGAGAGTGAAGCTGCGCGATCTCCTCTCCAGCGGCATCGAGCGTTTCTCGTATGAGTACGACTTCGGCGACGACTGGCAGCACGACATCGTCGTCGAGGGCCGATTCGACCCCGAGCCGGATATCCGCTATCCGCGATGCCGTGCCGGCGATCGCTCCTGTCCACCCGAGGACTGCGGCGGCGTCACGGGGTACCAGGAGATGCTCGACACGCTCTTCGACCCTCGCGATCCCGAGTTCAAGAACACCCGTAGCTGGATTGCGGGATGGGAGAGCGAAGCGTTCGACCTCGAGGCGATCAACCGCAGACTGTGGAGACTGCGTTGAGGGGCGCAGCTCGCGATCCGGCGATCCGATCGAGCGCAGTACGAACCACCTTTATCATCTATTGATCGTAAACATCCGATCGCGGCGTCCCGACGGCCGCGAGGACGCAGACCGACGCGTGAGGAGATCCTCCAGGTTTTCGGTCACCGGCGGCGCAATGGGGGGGGGCTGGCTCCCCGCCGTCTAATCGACCGCGCTTTCGGCCTCGGCGCGGTAGCTGAGATCGTCGTAAATATCCCACTCCACGCTTCGGCTCATATCGGCGAACGTGAACTCCTCGTCCGATACCACCGCGCAATCGACGAGCGTGATTCCCTTGCATTTCCGAAAGAGCTCGGTCATGCGCGCGGCGAGGTTCTGCAGACGCACCTCGCGTGCGTCATCCAGCAGCGTCTCCTCACGAGCCACCACGCGCACGACGAGCGAATACGCTTCATGGTTGGCCAGCTCCGCATTCGGAACCACCGTCAGGAAGATCGCCTCAACGAGCTCTCCGTCCAGCTTCAGGCGGTCGCGAATCTTCGCCTGAGCGGATCGGCTTCGTTCATTGAACGCATCGGGAAGTGCTGCACGCGTGTAGCGCTTCGCCAGCCATTCCGGAATCGTCCGCGAGGTCGCATCATCCAGATTGCGCTCCGGATCGGGGGCGTACTCCGCGAGAATGTCGCGCGGAACGCTGATTCGACTGATCGCCTGCACCTCATAGGTGTCCGGCCTGCCCGGTAACTCGAACTGAAGCCGCCGAGGATTCTTGCCGAAGCGGCAATTGCCGTCGGGGGTGTCGACCCGACGACCGACCACGATCTCGGCGTAGGGCTCCGTCTCGAAGGATTGGCAGACGAGATCGCAGTCCTGCGTCGCGACGATCAAAAGGTCGTCCGCGGTCACGTCGCGCAGCAACTCGTCTCGCAGCAGCCGCTCCCGGAGCGGGTCCGCGGCAATCGAGCACTGGCGCCATCCGCGGTGCCGGATTTCATCCGCAGCGGTCACGCGCCGATGCTACCTCGGCCTGTGTGTCGCACGATGGCGCATCGCGCGAAGGCGTCCCTCGGCGAGCTCCGACTCCGAGGCATCAGGGAGCCCGTGTGACTGGAGAACAGCCTTGATGCTCGGCGCGCGCTTACGCAGCCTGACTCCGAGCTGATCCAGCGCGCTGCGCAATTCCTCTTCGCTTGCGCTCTCGAGGAGAATGACGAAGGTCTCCCCCGTCGAGCCGATCGCGAGCCGCGCAAGTGCGCCGAGCGGACGATCCGCAATCGATTGCCAGTGTGCCGCGATCCGCTCCAGCATCGCAAGGCGCTCCATCGAATCACGGCGTGGCGCCCCGTTCTGCAGCCAGGCATAGATCGTGGGCCGTTTCACGCCGGCGATGCGCGCCAGATCCGAGACGGAGAGGGACAGGTAGTGACGAATGAACTCGAGCTGTTCCGCGGCCGACCGAACGGAGACGTCGGCCGCCGTTACGTCGAACGGGGCCGCGATCGTGCGCCAGATCGCGACGATGTGACGCCTGGTCGCGGCTCCACCGGTACCGATCGGATACGCCGGCAGAATCGGCTGCTCGCGATCGAGGCCGCCGGGATCGGATTGGATCGCAAAGCCCAACTCAGACCCGTATCCGCGAAGTGCCAGCGAGGTTGTCATGCGGTCACCGCGTCCTTTCTCACCGGTGCCCCCCAGCGCTCCAGCGCCTCGGGGGTCACGCTTTTGCGAAACGCGATGTCGAGGCGGTCGTGCAGCAGGGCCAGCGATTCGAGCAGCCGGTCTCTGTCGAATTCCTGTTCTTCGTGCCGTGTGTGATCGAGGTCGAGGAGCGCGACCTTCATCCCCGGTCGTGCCGACTGGTTCACCCGGAGCGTGAGGCCGGTCAGGTCCGGCGGTAGCACGTCGCCGCTGTTCAGGAAGACACACCGGAGCGTCATGAATCCGACATCGGTCGGTCCTCGCATCTGCGTGAAGGGAAACGAATCCAGCATTCCCAACTCGTCGGCAGGAAGACCGAGTAATCGCTCGTCGAGGTAGTCCGGGAAGTCATAGCCGTCTTCCGGCTTGATCAGATCGACATATCGCAGGCCGAAACGGGTCACCAGTTGCAGCATCGCGTTGCGGTGGATGGCGTCGAGTGCGATCGCGAGGCGCTCTGCGAAGGGGTTCTCGTACGTGACATACTCACTCGTGGCGAGCGTCACCGAGTCCGGCGCCAGCCGGATCGACCAGGTGTTCTCCGCGTTCGTAAACTCCCACTGCTTCTGTGTTCTGCTATCGACGACGGGATTCCCATCGATGGTACGGACGACCCAGCCGACCTCTTCAACCAGCTCTTCGCGAAAGCGAGGAAAGCCCTTTCGGCGCAGCTCGTCCTGAATCGCCGGGACGTACTTTTCCATCGCAGCGAGCGGACTGAACCGGATCTGAGCGAGGACCGCCACAAGCGGCGATCCGGGCAGGTACAACGGTGGAAGCGTTCGCCTCATGCGGAACTTGACAACAAATCTTACACCAAGTCGCTTCCGGCGGTGGAGCTGGTATGAGGAACGGGCCAGCCGGCGCCCCGCGGGTGAATCTTTCGCGGGGCGCCGGCTGGCCCGTTCCTCATACCATGCAACGTGCGCGAACGAGACGTATTCCCTGGCTGCGACCAGACGGCAATAAGCCACGTTAATGCAAAGACTTAGCGTACCGCCACGGGTTTGGAATGTTCTAGGGAGCGCCTGCGTCCTATACTTGTTTGTCGCAGTCGCATCAAGCCGATGCAATGACACGCAAGGGTAACCAACCGGCCGCTGCGAGATATAGATCAGCCGCGCCAAGGACCTCCTGCATCTTTGGCGGAAGCCTCGAAGCGCTGACACCAGGCTGAACGACCGTTACCTGGTAAGTCAAAGGCTGCTCCGCCGCGCGCGTCAGAATCTCCCGAAGCTGGTCACGGCCACCACGGAGGAACGACGAACCATTTGCAATGCGCCGCTCGAGATTGCGGCAAAGGCGGGTGACATCGGTCATCCAGATCAGGGACTTGACCACTTGAGCACAAACCTCGTAGACGTCTTCGACGCGCGCTCCGGGCACCTCTTCCGACGATCCCTTGCAGTGATAGAAACCGATCGTCGTTACACGCTCGTCTTGAGTCACTTCGATGAAATCGGCGAGCTCACCGGTTCGATGATCGAAGATGACAATAGACGCCGTACTGCCGGACAACCTCCCGGATACTAAGTCCTGTACGGAACGACGGCCGCCGGACGCGGCGCCTGCCTCACAGGTGATATCGACGTTCTCCTCCGTCCAGTCAACCGTTTCGATTCGCTCAGGTGAAAAAACATTGAAATCCGCGCCAGTGGGCGCGGAGTACATGTTGCCGGTCAGCCGCGAGAAATCAGCAAAATAGAAGCTGGGAGGGTTCCCGTTTAAGTAAGTAACGAGTAACGCTGCCCCTCCAGGACGCTCGACCAACGCATCTACGACATCAATTTCTTCGAAGTATGTTTCAGCCTTCAACGAAAATCGGAACGCGATGGTCCCGAGGGGAAACTGCAGAAGAACCACAATAGAGTCGTTCGTCGATCGCGATTTGTCGATCAGAAAATCGCAATCCAGGAGTTGTCCGAACCAAAATGTCTCTCCATCGCGCAGAACTCGAAGCGTCATCGGATCTTCGTATGCATCACGTTCCCAGTCGATCGCGACGACTGGAACGTCAGGGATGGCGCTGACGCGACGCGTCATCGAGAGAAGGTCGAGCCGCGTGCCTGTCTGGACATCCACATTGGTTCGAATCTTCGCCGCAAGATCATGACTCCAGCTCACGACAAACGGCAGCGATACCTTTCGGTTGCTCCAAGCCTTCGACGAGCTACTGATCCCCAATGTCACGTCGGTGTCCCCGTCTTTCGCTCGACCGAAATAATGGCCTCGGTCATGAGTGCGAGCGTCCGCACCACGGACAGTTCTGTCCACATGACGACCACTGAGCGTTCGATACGACTCGTTCCAACTCGTCCGCATCCGGGTCTTCATGCCGATGTGGAAGAACTGGTGGTGTGTAAGACCCAGGAACGCTCGGTTGATTTCGCTCATTGACAGAATCGACGTTCGACCATCGACAAATAGGTGGATGAGCGCGTCGTAAAATGCAGGAGACCGAACCGAGGATGAGATGAACAGGAGCCGCGTCTTAACATCGTAGAAAACGAGTGCGAACTCGTATTCAACAGTGCTCAACTCCTCAACATCTGTCCATCCAGCTGGCGTCACCACCTCGAAGATGATCAGCGTTGCGCTCAGTTCCGGGCTGTCCCGCCAGCTGATGACATTCATCTCTTCGATCATCTCCGGCGGCTCTACGGGCAGCCTGACATCACCCTCGATGATGTCGAACACCTTTACATGCAGGTACGGCCGTACCCGGTACAGCGACAGATGCTGAGCAATTCGGATCGAATCCACGCGTGAAACGAAAGTCTCAAGCGCCTGTCGCGTCTCGACTTCCGTGACGACTCGTTCCTCGATCAGCCGCGGCACCAGCGCTTGCCAATCGGCATCCTCCTCGTAGAGGCGACTTGCGTCGAAGGTGATGTCGGAAGGCACGGCGATGAATTTCGCCGTACCGATCTGAACGGGCGATGTGCGAGCAAACCGACCGATGAACTGAAGCGTCACTCCGAGTGTTTTGTGCGGTGCATGGATCGCGGCGACTTTCAGTTCCGGAAGATCGAATCCCTCGCCGAGCATATCGACGCAGATGATGCCGTCGAGCTTTCGCTCCCGAAGTCGAGCAATCGTCTTCTTGATGGTCGTGTAACTAAGGTCGCTGCCGATTCGGGCAAGCTTCAATCCCGTCTGGGCTTGATAGAGCTTTCCCAACTCCTTCGCGCGAGATGTGGTATCTGTCCGAACAAGCAGGAGATGCTGCATGCCGGCTTCGCGGTCTGTCTTCAGGATCGTCTCAGCGGCTCGCGCCACGGCGATGTCGTTCGTTTCTTTTGAATCGCGGATCGGGACATACTCAATCCTTCCGAAGACACCGTCATCCAGAGCTTGACGAATCGAGTAGTGGTAGATCAACTTTGCCGGGATTTCACGTCGATCTCGTCGGAAGGGCGTCGCGGTCAAAAGTAGTTTGCGCGCTTCAGGGAAAGCTTTCGAGATTGCTTGCCAGGTTGGAGCCGGAACGTGGTGGGCCTCATCAAAGATGACGAGGTCGAACAGATCGGAGGGAGCTCCCTCAATTTTTCCGCCGGGGCATGCACTGTTCGGGGTGCTTACTACGACGTCGAATGAACGCAGCGGCTCCCAATCGGCAGCCTCACGCAGTTGGTGATCGACCTCATGTGTCTTCGGGAGTGCCTCCACCCCAACTAAAGCACCGCTCGCCTTTGGAATTTCCAGGGTGCCAAATTGCTCCGCGACTTGGTAGCGCACAAGCCGACTCGGTGTGATGACTAGAACCCGCGAACTACGCAGTAAGAACGGCGCGATGATGAACACGGCCGTCTTTCCCGATCCCGTCGGCATAGCGATGAGCGCTGGCTCGTCGGAAACCGTGAAGTGACTCGCAATTGCATGCAGAGCCCCAAGTTGCCCACGCCGGAGACCGGGCTTGTCCGCGGCGTCGCGCGGGAATCGGACGCTGTCGTACAGAACTCCGAAGTAGCTCATTAAGGTTCTATGCGGCGGGGCACGGACCGGTGTCCCTATGTAGGAGTGTCGAAAATCGGAAAATCCTTACCTGCGTCGGATCAATAAGTGTAGTTGACACTTCCTCCGCGGAAAAGTGGCGGAGCTGTACGATTGAGCGTGGTCGACGCTCAGGTCAGCGTCTCCGCCAGCTCGCTCGAGCAATTCGGATGGATGCGCGGCGTCGCCGCCGCCAGGCGGCGCCTCGGCGGACGGGACGCCGCACCACAGGCCTCCGGCGGGCCGGCACGGCCGGCAGCGCTAGTCGGAGCACGTGCCGATCGCGAGACGGGCGATTGAGGCGACAGGCGTGCGTTCAGGCTGGGCCAACCAGCGCTGCCGGCCGCGCCGGCCCGCCGGAGGCCTCCTCGTCGTCTCTCTGTGGGTCACTTCCTTTTCAAAACCTCAAGCAGCTCGTCCACCCGCGCCTCTGCGCCGCTGCGCTCTACCTGGCGCGTCCGGTCGAGAAGCTGTCCTGGGAGGATCCGTTGCTCGGAAACGTAGCGCCCGGCTTCAGCCGGGCGAAGGGCCGGCTGAAGCCGGCCCCTCCATCATCACGATGAGCAGCGAGCGATCAGTCGTGAATTGCCGAAGGCCGGCGGACACTCGTCGCGAGACCCAGCCTTTCCAGCAGGATGATGGTGTACCAGCCGAAGTCGAGTTGCCAGGGGCGCCAGCCGAAGCGGGCGGCGCCGGGTTTGGCGTGGTGGTTGCCGTGCCAGCTCTCGCCCTGGAAGAACTGCATGATGCCGAGCCAGATCAGGTTCTGCGAAGAGTCTTCTCCCTCTTTCCGGCCGCGGCGCATGTGCGCGCTGCTGTTGATGAAACATTGTGCGTGCATCGCATAGACCAGACGGATCGGGCCGAACCAGAAGAAGACTTTCGGGCCGAACAGCAAGCCGCCGAACAGCGACAGCGCCACCACCGGAATCTGTACGCGCGACCAGAAGCGATACTCCGGCTTGTCGAGGTCGGGACACCAGCGCTGCCGCGGAACCTCTCCGCTTTGCCACAGCCAGCGCAGATGCGCCCACCAGAAGCCGCCGATCCAGGGACTGGAGATGTCTTCGTCCGTCTCCACGCGCGAATGATGCTGGCGATGGTTCGCCGTCCAGCTCAGGGGCGCTCCCGAGCCGCTGAACATGGCCAGGAAGATCAATGCGTGCCGCACGACGGGATTGAGCTGCAATGCGTTGTGTGCAATGGAACGGTGATACCCGATCGTCACTCCGAAGCCGCACAACCACAGCACGAACAGCACGACGAACAGCAGACGCCAGCCGGGCAGCGGATACGCGATCAGGCCGGCAATGGCCAGAACGTGGACGGCCATGACGTACCAAAACGTGCTCCCCTCCCCTTTCGCCGGTTTCCACCACGGGGCCTTCCATGGCTCGGGGCCGAGGCTGGAAAGGATAGGAGCGTCCATACGTAGCGTCCTCCGTTGCGGCGTCACACGCGCTGCCAGGGAATCGGCGCCGCGTAGTCTTTCGTGAACAGTATCTGATAGAGCGACGCCTCGGAATAGAGAGACGAGGCGATGGCGCAGCCGAGGTAATACTCCCACATCCGCTTGAAGGGGGCGTCGTACCGCTTCTGATCGAGCGCCGGATACGCCGCGCGGAACTTCTCCAGCCAGCGTTGCAGCGTCAGCGTGTAATGGCGCACGAGATTCTCGACGTCGAGAATCCCAAGCGCATTGCGCTCCAGCTCGTGCGCCAGCTGAGAGAGCTTCGGCCATTGGGCGCCGGGGAAGATGTACTTCTGCGTAAACGGGTCCTGGTGACTCTTCGGTCCGGCGTAGCCGATGAAATGCAGAAGACCGCGGCCCTGCGGCGTCAGCCGTTGGGCGATCATCCGCACGCAGACCGGATATTCGGCATCGGTGAGGTGCTCCATCATCCCGACGCTGACGATCCTGTCGTACGTTCCGGTGAGCGTCTCATAGCTCGCGTAGTCGACGCGGATGCGATCCGCCAATCCCTTCGCGGCAATGCGCTCGTTCGCCTTCTCCGCCTGCTTTTTGCTGATCGTCAGCCCGACTCCCGTGATGCCGTGATGCTGCGCGGCATACATCAGCAGCCCGCCGAAGCCGCAGCCGAGATCGGCCACGCGATCACCTTCCTTCAACTGCAGCTTTCTGCAGATGCGCGCGAATTTCTGCTGCTGGAGCGTCTCGAGATCGCTCGTCCCGTCGCCGGCTTCATAGCCGCACGTGTAGGCGAGGCTGGAGTCGAGAAAGGCCTCGTAGAGATCGTTGCCGATGTCGAAATGCTTGTGGATGTTTCCGAAGCGGCCGCGCACGCGATTGGCCAGGCGGATGGCGGCCATCTTCAGAGCCATGGCGGCGCCGAGCTTTTCGCGGATCCGTTTGTCGGCGTGGTTGCGCAGCAGGACGCCGATGAATCCCGCCACGTCATCCCCGTCGATACTGAAATCGCCGCGCATGTAGGCCTCGCCGAGGGCCAGGTTGCCGGTGACCAGGACCCGATCGAGAAACGCCGGATCGGACACGCGCACCACCACCTCGGCCGCATGTTCGCCGGGTTTGCCGACGCGGCGGGGCACGCCGTCGATCACGAACTCGATGCTGCCGTCCGTCAGACAGCGATCCAGCAGATCGAGAAACGTGCTGCCCGTGGCCTCGGCCGTTGCTCCCTTGATCGCTCCATTCACGGTCTCAGTGGTCATCGGTCCCTCAGACTCTCTGCAACGGCAGTTGCGGCGGGTAATTCCGCGCGAACACGACCTGATAGAGCGCGCCGGCCGATGCGAACGACGCGGCGGCGGCACACTCCAGGTAGTACAGCCACATCCGCTTGAAGCGATCGTCATAGCCGTTGCCGAGACGCTCGCTGTTGCGCACGAATGCATCCGCCCACGCCCGCAGCGTGTGGCCGTAATGCGTGACCAGGTTCTCCACGTCCAGCACGGCCATGTCGCGCTCCTCGAGCTCGGCCACCACCTCGGAAAGCTTCGGCTGGCTCGAGTCCGGGAGCAGGTACTTCTGAATGAACGGATCGTGACTGTTGCGCCGCTCCGTGCAGGCGATGTAGTGCACGAGCCCCATCCCCTTCCCGTGCAGGAGACGCGCGACCGCGTCGACGAAGCGGCCGTACTCGCGAGGCCGGAGGTGCTCGATCATCTCGACGCTCACGAGCTTGTCGAACGTGCCGCTGACCTGATCGTAGGGGGCCAGCTGAATCTCGATGCGGTCCGACAGCCCGGCCGCCGCGACGTTCGTCCTCGCGCGCTCATAGTGCCGGCGTCCCAGCGTGCAGCCCTTGCCCGAGATCCCGAAGTTCTGCGCGGCATAGATCAGCAGGCCGCCGTAGCCGCAGCCGAGATCGATCAGCCGCTCGCCCGGCTGGAGGCGCAGCTTCTCGCAGATGCGCTGCAGCTTGTCGCGCTGGAACTCATCGATCGTCCCCGCGGGATCCTTCACGTAGCCGCACGAGTAAATCATGCGCGAGTCGAGGAAGGCCTCGAACAGCGAGTCATCGTCGTAGTCGTAATGCGAGGAGATGGCGGCGCGCCGTCCGCGCACGCGGTTGATCAGGCGGATCCAGAGCAGCCTCGCGGCGATGCGAAAGGTCATCGCGCCGGCGAATTTTTTGTCGAGACGATTGCGGAGCAGCACGGCGATGAAATCGGCCACGGTGCCGCGCTCCATCTCGAAGTCGTGGTCCATGAACGCCTCCCCCATGCCGAGGTTGCCGGAGGCGAGGACGCGCTTGTAAAAACGCGGATTTTTGATTCGGATCACCGCGTCGGGCGGTGATTCCTTGCAGCCCACGCGCACCCGGCGCTCGTCCTGGACGAACTCCAGGCAGCCGTCATCGACACAGCGGTCGAGGATCTCGAAGAAAGTCCTTTCCTCCATCGGCATACGTGAGGCGGTCAACGTAGAGCCTGACGTAGGCGGAAGTCAACATCTCCGGCAGATGCGTGGGCGATACAATGAAGCCCTCCGCGCATGTCCGACATCCCCGCTGTAGCGAACCGGTTCGTGATCCGGCGGCGCATCGGTGCCGGCGGAATGGGCGTGGTCTTCGAGGCCTTCGACCGCACCCGGCAGCAGACCGTCGCGCTGAAAAAGCTGCTCGAGCCTGATTCGTCGGGGCTGTACCGGCTGAAGAAGGAGTTCCGCGCGCTCGCTGACGTCGCGCATCCGAACCTCGTTCCGTTGTACGAGCTGATCGCCGACGGGACGGAGTGGTTCTTCACGATGGAGCTGATCGAAGGCGTCGACTTTCTCCGCTACGTGCGCTCGGCGTCGGCACCTTCATCTCCGCCGACGGACGAGAGCAGCGAGCCGACGATCCGAAGCGGCGAAACCTACCCGACGCTCATCGCGCAGGATCATCAGCCGCCCACGGTGCCGACCCTCAAACCGACCGTGTCGGGCGCCGATGCAGGCTCCGAGGCACCCGTGCCCCGAGTCTTCGAGTCTTCGTTGACGCCGCGCGTGCATCTGCCATCGCTGCGGAACGCGGTGCGCCAACTGGCCGAGGGAATCAGCGCCCTGCACAACGCGGGGAAGCTCCACCGCGATCTGAAGCCCTCGAACGTGCTGGTGCGGCCGGACGGTCACGTGGTCATCCTCGACTTCGGCCTGGTCGAGGATCTCGATCCGTTTCAGCGGAAACGCGTCACGTTCGCAGGAACGCCGGTGTACATGTCGCCGGAACAAATCGAACAGGCCACGATCTCGGCACCCAGCGACTGGTACGCGGTCGGGGTGATGCTCTACGAGGCACTGACAGGAGTCCTCCCCTTTTCGGGCGGCCTGTACGCGATCCTGCAGCAGAAGCGGGAGGACTTTCCCGAGCCGCCGCGCGCACTCGCCGGCGACGACGTTCCGAAAGACCTCAACGACCTCTGCATGGCTCTGCTGGCGCGCGCGCCGGAGGAGCGGCCAACGGGGGCGGAGATCCTGGCGCGACTCGATGGATCGGTGTCGATCTCCATCCCTCCGCCGCCGCGCGAGGGCGTGTTCGTCGGGCGCGAGCGCGAGCTGAACGAGCTGTGGCGCGCGTACTCGGTGGTGAAAGCAGGCAACGTGGCCACCGCGGTGGTGCGCGGACGCTCGGGACTGGGAAAGAGCGCGTTGGTGCATCACTTTCTCTCCGACCTGCAGGAGAACGATGCGAATGCGGTCGTTCTGCGCGGACGCTGCTACGAGCAGGAGTCGGTGCCGTACAAGGCGCTCGACAGCCTGATCGACGACCTCCTGCATTACCTCGAGCGTCTCTCGCCGCTGGAGCTGAGCGCGGTGATCCCGGCCGACATGGCCATGCTGGTGCGGGTTTTTCCGGTGCTCGAGCCGCTCGAGGCAACGGGGCGGCGGAAGACGGTCATCGACGTTCTCGACTCGCAGGAAGTGCGCCGCCGGGCCGTGGCGGCGCTGCGCGAGCTGTTCGCGCGGCTGGCGGATGCGCAACCGGTGGTGCTGTTCATCGACGACATTCAGTGGGGCGACCGCGACAGCGCCGCGGTGCTGGCGGCGGTGCTGCAGCCTCCCGGCGCGCCGCCGATGCTCACCGTTCTCTCGCACCGCGATGAAGACATGGGCTCGCGGTTGTTCCTCGACGAGGTCCAGCGACTGCGCGACCGCGGCGAGCTCGGCGAAGTGTTCGACATCCCGATCAAGGCGTTGTCCTTCGAGGAGTCCCGCGAGCTGGCCGCGCTCCTCGGCAACACGATTCCGGACGACAAGCTGCAGTCGATCGCTCGCGACGCGGACGGCAGTCCGATGTTCGTCGGCGAAATGGTGCGCTTCGCGACGGCGATGGGAGGCGAGCACGCGCCGGCGAATCTCGACGATCTCATTCGCCTCCGCGTCGCGGCGATGCCGGCCGCGGAACGCAACGTGCTCGAGGTCCTGGCCGTGGCCGGCCAGCCGCTGGAGCGGAACGTCCTCTCCGCGACCGTCGGCGACGAGATCGGCAACGCGGTGCTCTCGCTCCGTTCCGAGCACATGATCCGCAGCCGCGTGATCGACGCGCGCGAGGCGCTGGACGCGTCGCACGACCGCTTCCGCGAGGCGGTGCTGGCATCGATGACGGATGCCGATCGCCGCGCGCGTCACCTCCGGCTGGCGATCACGCTGGAGGACCACGGACGCCGCGATCCGGAGATGCTGGCCACGCATTACGCCGCCGCGGGCGAGCCGCTGCGGGCCGCGCAGCACGCCGTCGCGGCCGCGGGAAAAGCATCCAACGCGCTCGCGTTCGATCACGCCGCGCGCTTCTATCGCCTCGCGCTCGATCTGCATCCGGGCATCGCCAACGCGCACGAGCTCCGGATCCAGCTCGCCGACGCGCTCACGCGCGCGGGACGCGGGTTCGAGGCGGCCTCGATCTATCTCGAAGCAGCGGCCGAGACCGCGGAGCCGCATCTCGCTCTCGAGCTGCGGCGCCGCGCAGCGGAGAATCTTCTCAGCGGCGGACACGTCGAGCGGGGACTGCGCGTGATGGAGGAAGTGCTGGCCTCCGTGGGAATGAAGTTGCCGGCCACACCACGTCGCGCGGTCCTCGGGATCATCGCCGAGCGAATCCGGCTCAAGCTGCGCCGCGGGAAGGATCGCGAGCGACCGCTGGCCGAGATCCCGCCGGACCTCCTGCTGCGCATCGACATCTGCTGGGCCGTGGCCATCGGCATGGTGCGCGTCGACAACATCCGCGCCGCGGTGTTTCAGTCGCGGCATCTGCGGCTCGCGCTCGAGGCGGGCGAGCCGTATCGCGTGACGCGGGCGTTGGTGGTGGAGGCTGGCTATTCGTCGATCGGCGGCGGCAAGACCGCGCGCCGAACGGACGCGCTCGTGCAAAAGGCCGAAGGACACGCGCGGCGGCTCGATGATCCGCACCTCATCGGTCTGGTCGCGCTCGCGAAGACGTTTCAAAACGTCTTCATCGGCCGGTTCCGTACAGCCCTGGAGAGAGGAATCGAAGCGGAGAAACAATTTCGCGAGCGCTGCACCGGCGTGTCGTGGGAGATCGACACGACGCAGAGTTACTCGCTCTGCGCGATGTATTACCTCGGCGAGCTCGCGCAGCTCGCGCCGAAGCTCAACGAGCTGCTGCGCCAGGCCGAGGACCGCGGCGACCGCTACGGCGCATGGAACGTGGCCGGCCGGCCGAGCATCGTCTGGCTCGCGCTGGATGATCCGGAGACCGCGCTGCGCATCAATCGGACGGTGATCGAACGCTGGTCATCGGAGCGATTTCAGTCGCAGCATCTGTTCGAGCTGCTCGCCTCGGCGCAGATCGATCTGTACCTCGGCCGCCCGGCCGAGGCGTGGCAGCGCATCCTCAGGTCCTGGCCGGCGATGGTTCACTCGAAGATCTTTCGCGTGCAGTTCGTGTTCAACGAGATGCTGCACCTGCGGGCGCGAGTCGGCCTCGCGGTGGCGACGAGCACCGGCGACCGTTCGGTGCTCCGGCAAGTGGAGCGCGATGCGAAGGCGATCGTGCACATGCGGATGGAGTGGGCGCTGCCGCTCGCGCAGTCGGTCCGCGCCGCGCTGCGCGACATCGAAGGCGACGCGGAAGAGAGCCGCCGCCTCCTGACCGTGGCCGTGCGCAATTTCGAGAAAGCGGAGATGCGCCTGTTCGCCGCCGCCGCCCGCCGCCGCCTCGGCAAGCTGGTCGGCGGCGACGAAGGACGCGCGATGGTGGCCGACGCCGACGCCTGGCTGCGCGGGCAACTTGTGAAGGTGCCGGAGAAGATGGTGGATGTGTTGATGCCGGGGTTCCGAACGTAGCGCCCGGCTTCAGCCGGGCGACCCCGAAGCGAGAGCCAGATGGATGACAGAAGAAGCACCTCCAGGTCTTTTCGCGAACTGGAGCCTGCCGAACGTCTGCGTTGGCTGGAGCGGACGATGTCTGAGCTACGAGCTCTCCGGGAAAAGTCCCTCTAAGGGCAGCAGCTGGCGCCCCTGCCCGATCCAGCGCGAGCTCAGAACTCGTTCTTCGCTCCTGTGACGATGATGCGCGCCGTGGTTGCGCTCCTCGCACAAGTCGCCGTTGCGATCGTCGCGTTCCTACACCTCGCGTTTTTCGTCCTCGAGTCGTTTCTCTGGACGAAGCCGGTGGGCCGGCGAGTCTTCGGGCTCAGCCGCGAGCTGGCGGAAAGCTCGAAGTCATTGGCGGCGAACCAGAGGCTCTACAACGCCTTCCTGGCGGCAGGACCGGTCTGGGGGCTCGTGCCGGGAGCTCACGCGTTCGGCGTAAAAGTCTTTTTCCTCTCCTGCGTGGTCATCGCCGGCGTCGTCGCCGCGATGACGGCAAAACGATCGATCCTGTTCGTGCCGGCGCTTCCGGGAGCGGTGGCCCTTCTTCTCGTTCTGTTGGCAAAGGAGTCGTGATGAAACGGAAAGCATCCGCGGTGTGGAACGGCAGTCTCAAGGAAGGGAAAGGCACGATCTCGACGGAGAGCGGACTTCTCAACGACGCTCAGTACTCATTCGGCACGCGCTTCGAGAATGGGACGGGCACTACCCTGAAGAGCTGATCGCCGCGGCGCATGCAGGCTGCTTTCCATGGCTCTCTCCGCGCAGCTCACGAATGCGGGCACTCCTCCGGCGAGCGTCGCCACGACCGCCACGGTCACACTCGAGAAGCTCGAGCCGGGCTTCACGGTCACCGCGGTTCATCTCGACGTTTCCGCGAAAGTGCCCGGGGCAACGCAGGAAGGCTTCGACACTGCGGCCAACAACGCGAAAACAGGTTGTCCGATCTCTCGCCTGCTCAACGCGGAGATCACGATGACCGCGCGGCTGGAGACGTAGACGACGCGCTAGGAGACTGCTCGCAGAACGCTTGTAGCTCGACCATCACGAAGGAGCCGGATGCAAATCCACTGACCTGGTGTCGCAGTTCAACGGAACAAAGCTCTCGGACCTGCGCGAAAAATGACGCGCGAGCCAGCGCCCAGCGCGCGGCAAAACGATCAAATAACCCAATGTTCCACGGATTTAGAGGTGTGTCCCACGCCCAAAAACGTGTGCACCTTGCGAGTCGCGCCAAACTCGCAAGGTGAATCGCAAGGGCGGCGGTTTGTGGCACTAACTCCATCGGAATCAGCGAGTTATACCACTCTCTGTAGAACGCCCCCCTCTAAATACCCGAAAATACCCGCGGCCACGGGGCTGTCACGCCGGAGGTCGCGGGTTCGAGCCTCGTCGGCCCGGCCAAATTAAATGACTGATTCGCCGCCATTTGGCGGCTTTCGTGTTTTCATGGGGTTGATTAGAAAATTGGAGACTCGCAAGGTAACTCGCAAGGTCGCGAATTTTGCGAGCGAAAACTTGCGCTGACCCGCGACCAAAAACGCCGAATTGTTTCCGGCTTCGGCGCGAATGTTCCACGGAAAAAACGTGTCAAGGCGCACGCAAAAACGAGCTGGGGCGAGAGGTGCAGCGGATTAGCAGCCGCGATTGCGAATGACTCGGGCGACACACGCGCCGCCAAAACCGCGACCGCAATGGCCGCGCGATGGGGCGCGGCGCATTCCAAAGGGCTGAGCAAACCTTTTCCGGCAACTCCCTCCCGGCGTCGATCAACTCCACTTCTCATCAGTCGTCGGAACTTCAGCTGGGTAGGGAAATCCCTTCCCCCGCACCTCCTAGACATGGATGGCGAGGTGTTTCATGACGTATGACGTGATTGTGGTTGGGGCCGGGGCATCCGGAGCGATCGTGGCCGCGCGCTCTGCCGCCAGCGGGCACTCGGTGCTTCTCATTGAAGCTGGAGGGGCGACAAGCATCAGCGGCAAGGAATACTGGGATCCAATGCTTTGGGCGGAGCTTCCAGGCAATCCAGCCATCGCGTGGGACTACCTGTCGGTTCCGCAGCCAAACCTCGACAACCGCGTAATCCCGATGAGTCGCGCCAAGGCTCTCGGTGGTTGCACGCTTCACAACGCCATGGTCTATGTGCGCGGCGCTCAGGCCGACTACGACACTTGGGAGACGATGGGCTGCACGGGCTGGGGCTGGAAAGAAGTGCTCCCCTACTTCGAGAGAGCGGAGGGCGCGTTCGGTATTTGGACGGCGCCGAGCAACGCGTTCATCGACAGTCTTTTTCGCGCCGCGAACGATCAAGGGATTCCCTTCAACCCCGACTACAACGGCGACGCCGGACAATTCGGCTCGGCGAACTTCCGCTTCACTATCGACCCGGCCACAGGCCTCCGACAGACGTCGTATTCCGTCTACCTCGGCGCTGAACCGACACGAGTACAGACCGTGGCCGGCTTGGTCGTTTCGATTCTCTTCAACGGGACGACAGCTGTCGGGGTCCGTGTCATTCCCGCAGACGGCACGGCGCCCGAGGCTTACTACGGCGGTACGATCGTACTGTCAGCCGGCACCATCGGTTCGCCGCACATCCTCCTCCTTTCGGGAATCGGGCCGGCAGCGCAGCTCCAGCAGTTCGACATTCCGGTTCTCCTCGACCAGCCCCAGATCGGTCAGCACCTGCATGACGACCTGTTCGGGACCGTCACCTATTCGTCACCCGGCCCGCTCCCGCCACAGCCGTATGGCCTGCTCGGCGCGGTCGTCTTCGCCAGCACAACCGGATCTCCCGACGAAATCGACTTCGAGAGTTCGCTGAGCAGCGGCGCCATGGCCGGGATGGGGCCGCCGTACCGGCCGAACTCGTACTGGCTCTGGCCGAACTTCCTTCACCTGCGAAGCACTGGTTCCGTATCGCTCGCGTCGGCCGATCCGACCGTCCCACCTCTCATTGATCCCGGCTATCTGACCGATCCCGCGGATATGCAGATATGCGTCGACGGGATCAAGCTGGCTCGCGCCATCGGTGGCGATCCAGCACTGGCGCCGTGGCGTACCGAGGAGATTCTTCCTGGTCCGGACGTCGTCACAGATGACGAAATCGCAGCATACCTGCGCGCCACTGCGGGGACGACCTACCACTATGTCAGCACGTGCCGCATGGGCTCAAATGCGGACGCCGTCGTCGATCCAACACTGCAAGTCAAAGGTGTGCACAACCTGCACGTGATCGACGCCTCGATCGTGCCGCATCGCATCACAGGCAACACTGCCGCGGTGTCGTTCATGATCGGCGAAAAGGGAGCAGCGCTCCTTCTCGAATGAACCCCGCGGCGTCACGAATTCATTTACCATTTACGACCACATTTTTATCATGCATTCCTGATTTATTTCGTCAGCATTCTGATCGGACGTATGATTCACCGATCCAAGGGGTTGATGGTGTCTTCCGACGAACAATATCAATTGCGGAGGTAGTAGGATCATGGAAACGACAAGCACTGCATTCGATCGATTCACTGAGGATCTGCAACACAACCCGTCCCTCCAAGCCGCAGTGGCGGCCATTGACGTCAAGAAAGGGGGGAACCACGTCGGCCTTATGAACGTGGCTCGCACCTTTGGACACGAGATCACTCTCGACGACGTCACCGCCTACAAACACGGGATGTCCAATCGGCTCAAGAACGCCCAGTACCTCGGCACACTCCTGGGTTGAAATTCCTGCCGTGGAGGGCTCAGTCCCGCCACGGCAGCGTGACGAATCGTACTCGCGAGCCGCCATGCGCCGAATCGTGATTCACCCTGATCGGATTCGTCAGTTCGGCGACGCTGCGGATGCTACGTTCTGCCTCGTCACAAACCCCGAGTTCGAGAACCTTATCGAAATCGATCGCTCGGGCACGTATCGCAATTACCTGAAGCTGCGTTTTGCGCCCGGTGACGACTTCGAGGAGATCCTCGCGCACCAGATTCCGGCTCGGGCGCATGTCCTCGTGATCTCGCCGGCCGCTTTCTATCGATCCCCCCCGAACGACAAGGTGGGTGCTGAGCGAAAGTTGCTTGCCATGGCGTGCAATTCGACGCCGACAACACTCGACGCAATCGACCACTTTCTCGGGGTGATGGAAGCGACCGACCCTGTGGAGCAACAGGAGATGGCGGATGCCTTCTTTCGTTCTGGCGAACGCGCCAGCCACCTCCAACTGGTGGATTACGAGATCGGGACCTCCGCGCGATTCAACCATCGATCCGACAACTATCTCTGGAACGAACAGGCTGGAACACTCGGATGGGGCGAACAACAACTTGCTCCCGCCGGAGAGATCAGCGTGCTTCCGCTCGCCATCCAAGATTTCGATGAACGGCTGCACCTGGCGATCGACGGCACGATCGCCCTCAAGGGCCATCCAATTCTCCACCACGGCGAGCCTTCCTTCCTGCCAGCAGACCAGGAACGCATCTATCGGGCGCTGGCGACCATGCAGCAGGCGGCAGTGATTGCCACCGTCGAGCACGGCGTCATCAGCGACATTCAGCCCTCCGAAACGTGTGTCACGCCAGCGATTGAAGTGCTCTCGGCCATGTTCAGCACGGATTCGCGTTACCGGACCATCTGGGAGGTTGGATTTGCAATCAATACCCGCCATGAGTTGTATCCCGGAAACTGCGCCATGAATGAAGTCCACGGAGGGACCGGCGGAACCATTCACTTCGGGCTCGGGCTGACGCCCTACACGCAATACCACTTCGACATGATCTGTCCCGGCACGACGGTGATCGCCGGCGACGGCGAATCGCTCATCGGCGACAGGTCGACAATGGCCCGAATCCGGGGCGCGTCCTGCGGATGTTCAACATGATTCCAACGTTCTCGCGCTCACCGCGACATGCCCCCGGCGCCCGCACGTCGCAGAAGTTGTTGCGATTACATCCCGCGCCCGACATCGCGATCTCCGGGCGCACGATCAGCGAGTCATCGCACGCAGCGGCAGATCGTTCATCTCTATTTACCCGCGACTTTCGGCCTTTCGCGCCGGAGGTCGCGGGTTCGAGCCTCGTCGGCTCCGCCAAATCTAAGCACTCATGCGCCGCGACTTCGCGGCGTTTCGTGTTTTTGCGGGTTCGGTGTGGCCATGCTGTTCCTCTGAAGGAGGAGTGCCTGGCGTCGCGAAAGGCCTGCCTGACCCGGTGGCTTACGGCAGACGGCTGAAAGCTTCGGCGATCCGGGCTCCCGCGACAAGATCGTCGTCCTCGTCAGCCGCGCGCTGCAGAAACGAGTAGACAAGCAGAAGGTAGGCGGGCTCACCGAGTGTCAGCGCTTTGGTGACCTCGGGCTCCATCCGACCGGCAACCTCCCACAGGTGGCGGAGCCCGAGTTGTCTTCGGCTGACGTCTTTGAGCTCGATCACGGCCAGCGCAACGTCGCGAACGAAACGCGGCATCCGGAGCGCGAATTCGTCATCGCGGATCCGCAGTTCGGCCTCACGCGCATCTGCCTCCGCGGCGGACTCGATCCAGGTCAGGACGAGCGCGATCGACTCGAAGTCGAGTGGATCGGCTGCCGCGCTGAAGAGTGAGGCTGCACAGATGACTCTCTTCTCCTCTCCGAGCAGGCGATTGGCGTGGATGACATCGTGCTGCAGGAGCTCGCGGACGTCGGGCGGATGACTCAGGAAAACGGGTGAGTCCGCGAATGCAAGTAACCGGTCGCACGAGTAGGCAGCGACGGAGAACTTGAACGCGGCGGCGTGCAAGCCTGCCTGAAACTCCATGAAGGTCGACGCGGCGCGCGCCGCCGCGATCGTCGCATCGCCGTTGCGCAGATACGGCGGAGCAATGCGCCGGGCGATGATGAGCGCTTCCGGCGCAATCAGTGGATGTTCCAGATACCAATCGAGATCGTAAAGGCAGAGCGAGTCGTTGTCGAAGACCGCATCCTGTGCGATCGCCAACAGTAGCCGGTTGGGAAAATCAGGACGCCGCGGCAACGCGCTCGTAACATCGGGGTCCGGCGAGAGCCGGCAATACGTGATCGACGCGAAAAGCGGCCAGACTGTCGATCCCGCGATGAGCAGCGAGTCGTAGGCTTCCGACATGACCTTTGACACATTGCCGACCCACACGCTGAATCTTCGCTCGGGAGGTCCATCGCCCAGGTTGCCGGCCGCGCCGGAAGCCAGCGAGAGAAACGCGCCCGTGACTTGCGAATCTGAATCAGGTCCGTAGTACATCCGAACGGCATCCAGTATTCTCGGGATTTGCAGTTCCGCGGCGAGCTCCGGCTGCTCCACAACAGCCCGCTCAGCGAACGATTCCAGACGATGGAGCAAGACTTCACTGTCGCGATCGACCTCGAATTCGTGAACGTCCGCCGGAGCGATCCCGGGCGGCAGTTCGGACGTCGTGTACTTGGTTCCGCGGTCAAAAACGATGCACCAGGGTGCGCCGCGGATTCGCAGCGCATGGACTTCGTCGCGATGCCCGACCCGGAGGGCAAGGCCGACCTCGTGCGTCTGCCGCGCGATCTCTGCCTCGCGCGGATTGCGAACCAGCAGAGCCCGCGCAAGGGTGAGGAAACGCCGGACCGGGTTCTCACCGTCGTACGTCATCCGCGCCACCGGCGTCGGATGGTCACGAGCGTTCGCTCGGCGATCAACAGCGCCTGATCCGCCGGAAAATTCAGCTCGAGAAGCGTGCGAGTCGTCTCCTGCTCTTCTTCCGCGAACGCCGTGGCTGCCTGGAGACGTGGCACCTCCTGAACCGCCTCCTGCATCTCCTCCATCAGCGCGGCCACATCCTTGCGAAGCGCTTTCTGATCGATGGGGTCACGGTTGCGAAACCGCGAGCGCATCTGCTCGAAACGTTCGAGGAGCGCATCGACGCTCCTCTCGCCGAGCTTTTCGCCAGCCTTCCTGATCCCCTTCAGATAGCCGATGAAGAAGCTGCTCAGCAGCGTTCCCGCGACCCATAGTGCGAGCTCGAACCCGGAGAAGAAAAGCCGATCGCGCGGCCGTACATGCGAAACGTCGAGACCGATCTCCTCCGCGACCTCATTCGCCAGCTCGGATACATCGACGATCGGCCACATCACTTAGGAGGTCCGTCAAACGGTTATTCCCCTACCCGGAGACGTGGCGTTAGGCTACTGCCCGGCCGGGCCTATCCCCTCCTGCGTTGAGATGAAGGTGCGCCGACGGCGACGATGTGCGCGGCGGTTGCGCAGCGTAGATTCGCTCTGCGAACCCCCGGCCTCCGGCCTCTCACGCCGGAGGTCGTCGCCATTTTGTTCTGCGAACACCCATCCCGCCACTCGTTCGAGCGGCGCTATGATTTCGTCGCCGCCAGCCCCGCCAGCACCCTCTTCGGCGTCATCGGCAGCTGGAAGAGCCGCACGCCTGTCGCGTCGAAGACGGCGTTCGCGATCGCGGCGCCCATCGGGACGATCGCGGGCTCGCCGCCGCCCTGGGGTGGGTGGTCGTCATTCCTGATGAGGATCGTCTCGATGCGCGGGACGTGGGAGAAGCGCGGGAGCTCGTACGTCGTGAGATTCCCATCGAGAATCTCGCCGCCGTTGAAACGGAGCTCTTCGCTGAGGACGTAGCCGAGGCCCATGTTGATGCAGCCTTCCATCTGCATCTTCGCGCCTTCGGGATTGATGACCAGGCCCATGTCCTGCGCCGCGACGACGCGCTTGACGCGGATCGCGCCGGTCCTGCGATCGACGGCGACTTCGGCGGCGAGGGCGCAGAGCGTGCCGGCGTCATCACCGACCGCGATCGCGCGGCCCTGGCCGGATGGTCCGGGCGCGGCCTTCCATCCGAGCGCATCGGCGGCGGCCTTCAGCACGCGCCGTAGACGGTCGCCTTTCGCGTTGCGCAGGCGGAGCTCCAGCGGATCGATCTTCGCCGCCGCGGCCATGATGTCGATCTGCGACTCGCGCGCGAAGACATTCGTCCCCGCGCCCGGCGCGCGCCACGCTCCGGTTGCGAACGGATGGAGACTCGCGCCGGGTGTGCCGCGGCCCATGTACGGCGTCACTTTCGCGTCGGCAACGTCGTACGGCGACTCCGCGGAGCGCGTCCCTGCCGCCCACACGTCGTGATGAAGCTGGGTGATCTTTCCCTGGTCGTCCATGGACGACGTCACGCGCACGACCGCGGCCGGTCCGAACGTGTCGAAGAAGAACTCCTCCGCGCGCGTCCACATCACCATCACCGGTTTGCCGGTGATCTGCGCGAGCCGCGCCGCCTCGACGCCCTGCCCGATCGGGCTCTTGCCGCCGAATCCGCCGCCGATGAAGGGCGTGATGACGCGAACGCTCGTCTCGTCCAGCCCGAGGGTCCGGGCGATGCGCGTGCGCGCACCGAATGGACTCTGCGTTCCGATCCATGCGGTGAGCTTGCCGTCCTTCATCTCCGCGACGGCCGTGTGCGTTTCCATCGGCGCGTGCGCGACGTACGCCGTGCGGTACGTCGATTGGAATTGTCCCTTCGCCTCCGGCGCCGGAACGTTCTGCACGAAGTAGTCGTAGATCGACTCGTTGTCGAACTTCGCCTCGGGGCGATCCCATGCGGAGGCGACGCCCGCGAGCGCCTTCGCGGCGATCTCCGGATCGGGATGCAATACCGCGACGAGATCTTCCTTCTCCACGACGATCACACCCTGCATCGCCTTCGCTTTGCTCGTGTCGACCGACTTGCGCGTCGCGCCGTGCATCGGCGGACGCAGAACGCGCGCGTAGAGCATGCCGGGACGGCGGATGTCGCCGGCGAAAACCGCGCGGCCGGTGACTTTGTCACGCGCATCGACGCGCTTGACCGGCTTGCCGATGACCTTGAAGTCCTTCACCGCGCGGAGCACGGCCTTCTCGCCGACGAGCCGGGCGATCGTTTTTCCTTTCGCGAGCTCGCCGTACGTGATCGACTTGCCTCCGCCCGACACGACGCCGTTGGCGATGGCGAGCTGTTCGCGCGGCACTCCGAGCTTCTCCGCCGCGAGCTTGACCAGAACCGTTCTCGCCTCCGCGGACGCGGCGCGAACCGCGGGACCGAAGAAGCGCGTCGTGCGCGAGCCCCAGGTTCCCTGATCGAACGGGACGAGATCGGTGTCGCCCATGACGATGTCGATGGCATCGAACGAAACGCCCAGCTCCTCCGCGGCCATCTGGCTGAGCGACGTGTTGATCCCCTGCCCCATCTCGACCTTGCCGGAGTAGAGCGTGATGCGGCCGTTCTCGTCGATGCGCAGATACGCGTTCGGATCTTCGGGGTAAGGCCGCGGCTGTTGCTGGCCGAAGAGCTCCGCGGGCGGCGTGGAGATGAGAACGACGATTCCACCGCCGAGGAGCCTGCAGAATTCGCGACGATCGAGGGCGTTCATTTCGAGGCCTCCTCGATCGCGGCGACGATCCGCTGGTGCGCGCCGCACCGGCAAAGATTGTCGTCCATCGTCTCGATGATCGCGTTGCGCGGCGGCTTCTTCTGAGCCTGCAGCAGCGCGTACGCGTTCATGATCATGCCCGACGTGCAGAAGCCGCACTGCAGCGCGCCATGATCGATGAACGCCTGCTGCAGCGGATGGAGCTTGCCGTCCTTCTCCAGCCCCTCGATCGTGACGAGGTTCTTTCCCTCCACGGCGGACAACGGCGTCTGGCACGAGCGAACGGCCGCGCCGTCGATCGCGACTGTGCATGCGCCGCAGATTCCCAGGCCGCAACCGAACTTCGTACCGGTCAGGGCGAGATCGCCGCGGACAACCCAGAGGAGCATCCGGTCATCGTCGGTATCCACCGATGCCGGGCGGCCATTGAGGCGGAAGCGGATCATGCGTTTCATGATCCGGAAATCCTACTCCCTCGGAGAGCGTCCCGCTCTCGGCCGTGACGCGAGGGTCGCGCGTCGTCGGCATGGCTGGTCTCTCCTCTCGTACAGGAGTGACTGCGGCGCGCGTTTTCCTACCCGCGTCAGCGCCTGCGCGTGAGTCCCGGAAACGCGCTGGTGAAGGCGATGCCGCAGGGACTCACCCATGGCGTTGTCGAGCAGTCGGTCCGCGCCGCGCTCCGCGACATCGAAGGCGATGCGGAGGAGAGCCGCCGCCTCGGAAGACTGGTTGGCGGCGACGAAGGGGACACGCTGATCAACAACGCCGACGTCTGGCTGCGCGGTCAGCTGGTGAAGGTGCCGGAGAAGATGGTGGATGTGTTGATGCCGGGGTGCGGTGAGAGTGCGGACGGGTCCGCGGCAGATTCGGAGCCGGCCGCTCACCGCCGCCGCGTAAGTCCCTGCGGCATGGCATTCACCAACGCGTTCCATCGAGACGGACTGGTCAGCGGCAACGTCCCAGACGCCGACGCCCTCTCAGGAGACCTCGCGCGCGGAAGCGGAAGTTTCGCTATGCTCTCTGGCTGTGAAACTTCACCGAACCATCCTGATCCTGGCCTGCTTCCTCTCCATCGGAAGCTTCGCGCTTTGCGAAGAAACGCCTGCCCCTCGCGTATACGAAAACCGCCTCAGACTGCTCGTCCGCCCGAAGCCGCTCCTCGCCGACCACCCTGAATTCGTCGCGCAGGTCGAAGAGCTGCGGCGGTTCGAAGCTCCCGTTCTGGTGGACGACCCGGACGCCGACCTGCACGTCCGGGCGTGGCGGTTCTCGTACAACGCCCGCGGCATCATCGAGATGCCCAATCGCCTCCGATCGAAGACAACGGCGATCATCATGGTCCACCCCTGGGGCGTCGATGACGGCCAGGGCTGGCGAACGCCGGAGCCGGCCGGCGCGGTGGACTTTTGCACGATCGAAAAGAACAAGCTCGCGGCGCGTCACACGCGCGAGGTCATCGATCCGTTCCTGAAATCGCTCCGCGGCAAGGTTGGCTTCGTGATGTACAGCCTCCCGGGCAAAGAGGACCCGATCCGCAAAAAACTCTACCGCTCATTCCGAGCCAGGCCGACTGCTGCCGACCGTGAGCAGGGCGCGAAGGAACTGGCCGGGAAACTGAATGGCATCGCGTACAAAGGCGAGCCGCTGCCCGCGACGCTGTCGTTGTCCGACAACAAGCCGGTCGTCGATTACTTCCGCCAGTTCCCGGGCCTGGATGCGGGACCGAAGTTCAATGGTGAAGGCTTCTGGGAGGCGCCGGTCCCCGTCACGAAAGATATCGACGTGAACCCGGACGACGTGGTGATCTACGACGCCGAGGGGTACGAGCCGCTGAAGGCGTTCCTCCAGGAGCACGGCATCCGGCATGTGCTCCTGGTCGGCTACGCTACCGACATGTGCTACAGAACCACGACGGCGGGTTATGAGAATCTGGCGAGGGACTTCAATGTCTTCCTCGTCGGCGACGCGACGCTGGCGACGTTCCCGGCCAATACGACACCGAGGCACGCCGCGAACGCGGAGATCTCGTTCGCTGCGCTGGAGCATCTGGTGACGCAGATCTCGTGGATCCGCTATGAGAAGCAACGCGGCTCCTCCGCACATCCCGCGAACAGGAAGCTGGCTTCACCGCGGCCCGGCAACAGTCCAGTTGAAGTGGAAAACTGAGCTCGTTCCGTTCCCCGCCCCGGTGATGGTGTATGTGGAATCACCGCCGCCGCGTGAGTCCCTGCGGCATGGCCTTCACCAGCGCGTTCCCGCGCTCGATGCCGTGGCGTTTGTCGAGCATGCACTGGCGGATGTAGTCGAACACGCGTCCGAACTCGACGTCCGCTTCGTTCATCATCCGCGCGAGCTGGAGGACGACTTCGACGCCGGCGAGGTTCACGCCGAGGTCGCGCGTGAGCGCGAGGATCATCTCCAGCTTCCTGATCTCGTCTTCGCCGTACAGCCGCGTGTTGCCCGACGTGCGCGCGGGCTTGATCAGCCCTTCCCGCTCGTAGAGGCGCAGGGTCTGCGGGTGGATGTTGTACCGCTCCGCGATGATGGAGATCATCACGTATCCGTCTGCTCTGCGGCGTGCCATGTCGTTGCTCCGAACGTAGCGCCCGGCTTCAGCCGGGCGAAGGGCCGGCTGAAGCCGGCCCCTGCGTTCATCATCGCTTACTTGTTCTCATCCACGACTTCGGCTTCGATGACGTCGTCTTTCGACGCGCCCTCGCCGCCGCTCGTCTCCGCGCCCGCGCCCGGGGTTCCCTGCTGCGCGCCGCCCTGCTGGTACATCACTTCGGCCAGCTTGTGCGACGCCTTCTGCAGATTGTCGGTCGCCTTGCGGAGAGTCTCGGTGCCGCCCTGCTCCATCGCCTTGCGAGCCTCGCTGATCGCGCTCTCGAGCGACTGCACGTCCGAGCCCTGCAGCTTCTCGCGATTCTCGCTGAGCATCTTCTCGACCTGATACACCAGCGTGTCGAGCTGATTCTTCGCTTCGATTTCCTCGCGGCGCTTCCGGTCCTCATCCGCGTGCGACTCCGCATCGCGAACGAGCTTCTCCACGTCGTCCTTCGACAGACCGGAGGAGCTGGTGATGGTGATCTTCTGCTCCTTGCCGGTGCCGAGGTCCTTCGCCATCACGTGCATGATGCCGTTCGCGTCGATGTCGAACGTCACCTCGACCTGCGGAACGCCGCGCGGTGCGGGCGGAATGCCGATGAGATGGAACGCGCCGAGGAGTTTGTTCGCCGAGGCCATCTCGCGCTCGCCCTGGTGGACCTTGATCTCGACCGAGGTCTGATTGTCGGCCGCGGTCGAAAAGGTCTCCGACTTTCGCGTGGGAATCGTGGTGTTGCGCTCGATGAGCTTTGTCATCACGCCGCCGAGCGTCTCGATGCCGAGCGAGAGCGGAGTGACGTCGAGCAGGAGCACGTCCTTCACGTCGCCGCCGAGAACGCCGCCCTGCACCGCCGCGCCGACTGCCACGACTTCGTCAGGATTCACGCCCTTGTGCGGCTCTTTGCCGAAGTAGTCCTTCACGACCTGCTGCACCATCGGGATGCGCGTGGAGCCGCCGACGAGCACGACTTCATCGATCGTCTTCGGATCGACGCCCGCGTCGGACAGCGCCTGCTTCAGCGGTCCCATCGTCTTCTGCACGATGTCGCCGATGAGCTGCTCGAACTTCGCACGCGTCAGGGCCATGTTCAGATGCTTCGGACCCGACGCGTCGGCGGTGATGAACGGCAGATTGATGTCCGTCGACATGGTCGATGACAGTTCGATCTTCGCCTTCTCCGCTGCTTCCTTCAGGCGCTGCAGGGCCATCTTGTCCTTCGACAGATCGATGCCCTGGTCCTTGCGGAACTCGTCGATGATCCAGTCGATGAGGCGCTGGTCGATGTTGTCGCCGCCGAGGTGCGTGTCGCCGTTGGTCGACTTCACTTCGACGACGCCGTCGCCGACTTCGAGGATCGAGATGTCGAACGTTCCGCCGCCGAAGTCATACACGGCGATGGTCTCGTTCTTCTTCTTGTCGAGACCGTACGCGAGCGCCGCGGCGGTGGGCTCGTTGACGAGACGCTCGACCTTGAGGCCGGCGATCTCGCCCGCGTCCTTCGTGGCCTGGCGCTGCGAGTCGTTGAAGTACGCGGGCACGGTGATGACCGCGCGTTCCACTTTCTCCCCGAGGTAATCCTCGGCCGCCTGCTTGAGCTTCTGCAGAATCATCGCGGAGATCTCGGGCGGCGAGTACATCTTGCCCTGGACCTCGATGCGCACGTCGCCGTTCGACGCCTGCATCACCTTGTAGGGCACCATCTTCATCTCTTCGTTCACTTCATTGAACTTGCGGCCCATGAAGCGCTTGATCGAGAAGACGGTGTTCTCAGGATTGGTGACGGCCTGGCGCTTGGCGACCTGGCCGACGAGACGCTCGCCGTTCTTGGCGAAACCGACCACCGAGGGGGTGATGCGGCTGCCTTCCGCGTTCACGATGACCTTCGGCTCATTTCCTTCCATGACCGCGACGACGGAGTTGGTCGTGCCGAGGTCAATGCCGATGATCCTGGACATAAGTGCTTCTCCTTCTGAGACTTCGAGACATTGAGCGTCTCGTTGTCAAATTTTGCTGAATCTCGAAACCTGAGTCTACCATTGTGAATTCCGAGCGTGCAAGGAGTACGCCCCGGGCATGCATGTTGTTATCATGCGGCGGAAATTGGAGGGCGGACCTCCGGTCCGCCAACAGCTGTGGCGGACGGGACGTCCGCCCTCCATGGAGGACTGATGAGCAACTTACCGTACGGATCGCAGCAGCCCGCGTGGATCGACGGGCGGACGGCGCAGACAGCCGAGCGCGAGCGCGCGTTCATCCGCAGCGTGTACGCGTGGATGTTCGGCGGTCTGATGATCACCGCCGCGGCGTCGCTGTGGGTGGTGATGTCGCAGGCGATGCAGCAGATCATCTTCGGCAACCGCGCGACGATCTGGATTCTGTTTCTCGCGGAGATCGGGCTGGTGGTGTATCTCTCGTTCCGGATCACTCGCATGTCGCCCGCGGCAGCCGCGTCGGCGTTTCTCGTCTATTCGTTGCTGAGCGGACTGACGCTGAGCGCGATCTTCTTCGTCTACACCGGCGGAGAGATCCTGAACGCGTTTCTCACCGCGGGTGGGATGTTCGCGGCGATGAGCGTGTACGGGATGGTCACGAAACGCGATCTGACGTCGTGGGGCTCGTTCTTCATGATGGGTTTGTTCGGGCTGATCATCTGCTCGGTCGTGAACATCTTCCTGAAGTCGTCGGCAATGAGCTTCGCGGTCTCGGTGATCGGCGTGTTCGTGTTCGTCGGCCTGACCGCGTACGACACGCAGAAGCTGAAGAAGTATGCGACGGCGCCGGAGCTGCGCGAGAATCTCGCGGTGTACGGCGCGCTCGCGCTGTATCTCGATTTCATCAACCTCTTCCTCATGCTGCTCCGCCTCTTCGGCGGGAATCGGCGATAACGAGCATCGCGACGATGAGCAGCGTCAGCGCGCCTGACGCTGCCATCACCCACAGCAGCCAGTCGAATCCGTACAAGCGGCGGTACTCGCGAAAGAGCGTGGCGATCGCGCCGAAGTCGTAGCGGCGGCCAAGCGTCCCGACTCTTCGCGCGCGCACTTCCTTCGGCAGGCGAAGGTAGAACGCGACGAGCGAGAGCCAGAAGAGCACCGGGCCGGCGAGGATGATCCAGCAGCCCGGCTCCTGCGCGAATTCGATCAGCGCGCGCGGATTGCGGCGAAGTCCGTCGAAGAGCGTGAAGCCGACGAAGGGGATGAAGAATGCGATCAGGAAGAGCGCGATGATCGCATAGGCGACTCTGCGGATGACGCGCTGCATCGAGCGAAGTCTACGCCGTCCGCGGCAGCGGCGGCGCGAACCGCCGCTGCATCTGATCGCGAAGTTACTGACTGCTTCCACGCGCGGTGACCGGTACGTTCGTCACGGTCACGCGGCCGTTCGTGTTCGTGATCTGCACGGAGTTCGCGCTCGTCGCGCCACGCAAACCGACCGTGCGCGCGCCGCCGGCTGCACTCGCGACCGTCGGCGAGACGTTCAGCGCCGCGGTGGTCGGCGTCGGCGTCGCGCCGGACGCTCCAGTCACGGTACCGGTGGTTGGAGACACGGCAACCGCGCCGCCGGCAACAACACCCGGCGACACGCCGAGCGCCGCGGTCGTCGGCGTCACGATCGTTCCGGTCGCGGGAAAGACCGCCGCGTCCGCGACCACCGACGTGTCGACACCCGCGCCGCTGGTGATCGCCGCGCCCATGTTGACGGAGTGGATCGACGAGTTCACGGTGATCTGCGGATTGGTGACGAGCCCGGGGTACGTGAACTGATTCGTGCGCCCATCCGAAACATACGAACGATCGTGGGTCCCCGGGGCGGACGTGCCGAGGATCAGCACGCGGCGCTGCGAGGCGATGATCGCCGCCGCGTCATCGGGTGACTGCCGCACGGGCCCCGAGTTGACGGTGATCCCCGCCGAGTCGCCGCGATACGACGACGTCATCGGCGGAGGCGTACCGGTGGTACCGCTGGATGAGCCAGGCGTAGCGCTCGCAGGCATCGCGCCGCCGGTCGGACTGCCATAGGCCGGATCTCCATTCCCCGGCATTCTGTTGGTGGTGCAGCCAAAGGCCGCGAGTGTCATGGCGAGCGTGACCGCGAGAATCGTGCGCGCCGCCGGACGCTCATTCAGGTTTCTGTTTCTGGGTACCCTGCACATACGTGCTCCTTTCGGGTCAAGGCAAGACTCCGATGGTTATTGTGAGCAATGCACGTGCCCCGAAGATGGTGCAGCCATTGCTATACGAGCGTGAAGGAGGATTACAGATGTATCGCAATCGTGCAGTTGTCTTCGCTTTGCTGTTGATCGTCGCGCTCGCCTCGGCGGCGTGCTCGATGAACCGGGTGCTCCCCGCGGCGGCGGACGAAGAAGCAATGGAAGTCGAAGTGCGCTCGGCCATCATGGCGGTCGCACCTGGCAAGACGATGGAAGTCGACGTGACGGCAGGCGGACACGTGAAGCTGTCCGGCCACGCCGACAGCGCCGATCAGCGCACCGCGATCGTTGCGCGTGTGAAGCAGGTGAACGGCGTTCGGTCGGTCGACGCGAGCGGGATTCACGTGCAGTAGGTTTGCGGTTGCCCGGTTGCCCAGTTGCCCGGTTGCCCGGTAGGGCGCTGAGCAACGACAACCGGGCAGCCACTCACCGGGTTATCGGGCAACCGTGTTACCGGGCAACCGTGTTACCGGGCAACCGGGTTACCGGGCAACCGGGTTACCGGGCAGCCCTATAATCCCCCGCGGTCCGCATGTTTCACATTGCAGAACGCGGGAGCACCGTGCGCGCCGAGGTCGTCGGCGGAATCACGACCTTCGTCTCGATGGCGTACATCATCGTCGTGAATCCCGCGATTCTCTCGTTCGCGGGGATTCCGCAGGGACCGAGCACGGTCGCGACGATCCTCACGGCGGTCTTCGGCACGCTGCTGATGGGTCTCTACGCGAATCGCCCGATCGCGGTCGCGCCGTACATGGGCGAGAACGCGTTCATCGCATTCGGTCTCGCCGCCTTCGGCATCAGCTGGCAGCAGCGCCTCGGCGCGGTCTTCGTCAGCGGCGTGATCTTCCTCGTCATCACGCTCCTCGGCATCCGCACGTGGCTCGCCGATTCGGTCTCGCCGTCGATGAAGCACAGCTTCGCCGCCGGCATCGGCCTCTTCCTCACGTTCATCGGGCTGTACGAGACCGGCATCGTGAAGAGCGCGCAGGCGGTGCCCGTGCAACTCGGCGACGTGCGCAGCACGACCGTGCTTCTCGCGATCCTCGGCTTCATCGTGATCGCCGCGCTGCTCCATCGCCGCGTCCCGGGCGCGATTCTGATCGGCATCGCGATCACCGCGATCGCGGGCGCGCTCTGCGGCGCGGGCAAGATGCCGCAGGGCATCGTGGCGATGCCGTACGATCTCTCGCCGATCGCGTTCGAGCTCGACGTCCGCTCGGTGCTTCGCCTGACATTCCTTCCCATCCTCCTCACGCTCTTTCTCATGTCGCTCCTCGACACCCTCGGCACGCTCGTCGCGCTCGACACGACGACCGGCAACCAGGGCGATCTGAAGAAGCCGATGCTCGTGGATGCGCTCGCGTGCATGTTCAGCGGCCTGGTCGGAACGTCGACCAGCGGCGCGTACATCGAGTCGTCGACCGGCATCCGCGAAGGCGCGCGCACCGGACTCGCGGCCGTCGTCACGGCGGCGCTCTTCGCGCTGTCGCTCTTTTTCATTCCGCTGATCGAGCCGATGCAGTCGCTGCAGTACGCGTACGCGCCGGCGTTGCTCATCGTCGGAATGCTGATGCTGAACGCGGTGACGAAGATCGACTTCGATGACCTGACGGAGCTCGTGCCGGCGTTCACGACGGTCGTCGTGATGGTGTTCACGTTCAACATCGCGAACGGCCTCACGGCGGGGCTCGTGCTGTATCCGATCATGAAAGTGCTCGCGGGACGGGCGCGGGAGTTGCGCGTGGGAACGCTGGTGCTCGCGGCGCTCTGCGCGGTCTACTACGTGTTCGGCCTGCCGCACTGAACGGTGCGCACGGCTTCAGCCGGGCGAGGGCGGGTTGAAGCCGCCCCTGCGTCGGAGCGCCGGGCAGGGTTGCCCGGTTTCCCGGTTGCCCGGTGCGGCTCGGGGGGCCGAGCCGCGTGTCTGCCCTTTCACCGGGAAACCGGGAAACCGGGAAGCCGGGCAACTTTTTTCGAAAGTCAGGGTAGGGATCGGTCCCCCCCAGTCACTCCTCTAATGGAGATCTGTCGTGATGCATCTCATGCCGGCGATCAAGGAAACAAGGGCGACCGCTTACAGTGAACTGGAAACGATCGCCCTCTCGGAAGAGCACCTCGACTACCTGGGCCAGCTGGCCCGGGAAATCAACCCGGATATGCCGGAGTCCTTCGGCCTGCCGCACCTGATCCGCCGGATCATCGATCGCGTGGAGCAGAGCGGCATCGACCTCACCGAAGCCTCCAGTGAAGAAGACATTGCCCGACTGGCCGCCGGAAGGCTGGCCGGACAAGTGAAACGACGAAGATCCCCGCGACCTACCGAGCGGTTTTTTTCTTCATCGGCGAACCCGTCAGGAGCTCGACAATGGTGTCGATCGAGTCTGCCTGAGACAGATCGGTTCCGCTCTGGAAGGCCGCCTCGATCAGGCCGCGGATGATCTCCGCGCGGCTGATCGCCTTGCCATGCTTCAGACGGATGTCGATGGCCAGGCGATCGAGATAGGCGACGTGACGGTCGAGAAGGACGACCGTGATCTTCGCCCAGGGCTCGGTGTGGACAATAGGACGACCGCGATTACTTTTTGCAGGACTCACACGCACTCCTCGTAGCTGAGTTTTTGACCGGGAGGTCAGTGAGCAGCTTACTGCCTTCCCCGGTCGAAGTCTATCATTCCGGAAAGCCGTCTTATTTGGTGCATATAGACGGTCTCCGTCCGCGTACACAAACTCCCTGAGCTGTCGCCTTCGCTACCGGACCTTTTGGGGACGTGGGGGCAGATCGGTGGAGATGCCGCCCCGCGGCAACAGTTTACAGCCTCTCCACGGAATGGCAACTGCCGGGCGTGACGAAAGTGTCTCCGCTGCAAGGGCTTTCTCAGGTGATCACCTGAGACACCACCGAACGGTCACGCCCCGGACCCGGCGCGATTTCAACGATCAGGAAGGTACCGTTCCTGTAGTCCTGCGAGACGGACAAATTGATACACGGCGCGCGTCATTCGCGCGTCAGGGCGAACGTAATGCCCGGCCTTAGCCGGGCGACGACCGGCTGAAGCCGGCGGACCGGCCGACAGCCGTTGTAGCGCGGGCATCCTGCCCGCCGTAACGTCGGCATCCTGCCGGCGACCTCGCTGGCTGGAAGCCAGCGACACGGCGGCCTGGAAGGCCGCGCTACGAAAAGCGGTGCGCCGACTTTCAGTCGGCCGGTCCGCCGACATTCTGTCGGCGGTGTAGGACAGCGGTGACTGGC
>DATLFB010000043.1:0-36069 GCA_035525285.1 Thermoanaerobaculia bacterium | reverse complement strand
GCAGCAAAAAGCCGTAGCATCCGTTCGTCAAGCATCGGCGCCAACCGCTCGAATCTCTGTCTGATCTCCGAGTCCGTGCTCACACCACACAGCATACACAGATCGCGTCCAAGTTGCAGCACTTATTACGTGTCGCTGCCTAACTTTGGTGTGAAGCTGGCACGGCCCGGCCTCGGCCCGGCAGCCGAGCTGCCTGCTGCGTCGCCAGCGTGGCGGCGTCACGCTGGTTGCAGATCGCGACTCGGTTCTCCGAACGTCATTGGCGGCAACCGCCGCGCCGCTCCGGCTTCGGCACGCGGGACCGGCCGTGCAGCTTACACCACGCACGTTAGCCCGACGACGAAAGAGAGGTACCCTCGGTCAGAGAGATTGTGCCGCTCGGGAATATCAAGTACAGTGATGCTGTACAACGTCGCGAGGAGCACGGAATGGCCATCGAAACGACCTACACGCAAGCGCGCGCAAATCTTAAGTCCCTTCTCGACGAAGTTGCGGAGAATCGCGAGCAGGTCATCATCCATCGTCGCGGCGGCGACGACGTTGCCCTCATCGCGGCCGACGAACTCAGAGGGCTCATCGAGACGGCGCATCTGCTGCGGTCTCCTAGAAATGCACAGCGCCTTATGCAGGCCCTCCGAAGGGCCCAGGCGGGGAAGGGACGACCGAAGCCGCTTGAGAAACTACGCGCTGAGTTGGGTTTGGACGACGAGTAGCCGTGGCGATAAAGCGCGACCGTTCAGCCGTTTTCCAGGCGGAGTTTCGCGAAGATCTGCGATATTGGGTCGCTACCGACAGGCGTATCGCGTTACGGGCGTTGGAGTTAGTCGAGGCAGTTCTGCGCGACCCGTTCGAAGGCATCGGAAAGCCAGAGCCCCTCAAGTACTTAGCCTCGGGGACATGGTCGCGGCGACTGACGCAAGAGCATCGAATTGTGTACCTCGTATCGGACGATCGGATCGACTTCCTCCAGGCGCGGTATCACTACTGAGCGCGGCGAAGACCTCAGGGCGGGCCAGTCACCCAGACAATTATGAAGTCATGTGCACACAAAGATTTTGTAGCTTAGAGTTAACTGTCCTCAAGGCGAGACTAAGATCACGCGCGGTCACGTTAACTGTCCTCACGGCGAGACTAAGATGACTTCGCGTCGCGTGAGTCTCGCCGGGAGGACAGTGAATTTCTGCGCGAGACGCAGTTCTGCACTCGTTCGTCCCCGATCGCCCCGGCTGAAGCCGAGCGCTCCGTCTACGCCGGCGTCGCCGCTCCGAACAGAAACCCCTGCACTTCCTCGCACTGCTCCTCTTCGAGAAAGCTCAGCTGCGGCTCCGTCTCCACGCCCTCCGCGGTCACGGCGAGGTCGAGGCCGTGGGCCATCGAGATGATGCCGGAGACGATCGCGCGGTTGCTGCGGCTGGTCTCGATCGCCTGCACGAACTCCTGATCGATCTTCACGCGATCGATCGGGAAGCGGCGCAGATAACTGAGCGATGAGTGGCCGGTGCCGAAGTCGTCGAGGGCGATGCGCACGCCCATCTCCCGCAACCCGGCCAGCGTGGCGATGCTGCGCTCGGTGTTCGTCATGGCCGTGCTCTCGGTGATCTCGAGCTCGAGGAAGCGCGGCTCGAGACCGCTCTCCTCCAGCGCCGCGGCGACGACTCGGCCGAGGTCGGCGTGCAGGAACTGGCGCGGCGAGAGATTCACGGCGATGCGCCGCAGCGGATGCGCACCGCGCTGCCACGCCTTCGCCTGCACGCACGCCTTGCGCAGCACCCACTCGCCGATCGGCACGATCATCCGCGTCTCTTCCGCGACGCCGATGAACGTCGCCGGCGGAACGAGGCCGTGTCCGGGACGGTTCCAGCGCAGGAGCGCCTCCATCCCGACGATCTCGCGCGTGCCGACCCGCACCTGCGGCTGGTAGTGGAGCACGAGCTCGTCGCGGTCGAGCGCACGCCGCAGCGCGCTCTCGATCGACAACCGCTCCGCGGCGCGCTGGTTCATGGCCGGCGTGCAGAGCTGATACGAGCTGCGTCCCGCTTCCTTCGCGCGATACATCGCGCTGTCGGCGCTCTGCAGCAGCGACTCGGCGGTCTCGCCGTCGTTCGGATAGAGCGCGATGCCGATGCTCGTGGTGACGTAGAGCTCCTGCCCGTCGATGCGCAGCGGCTCGGCGACGGTATCGAGCAGCGTCTGCGCGATCGTAGCGGCATCGTCGGCTTTGCAGAGCTCGGAGAGGATGGTGAACTCGTCGCCGCCCATGCGGGCGATGGTGTCGCCCTCGCGCAGCACGCCGCGCAGACGCGCCGCGACGACGCGGAGCAGCTCGTCGCCGTGGCTGTGGCCGAGGGTGTCGTTCACGTACTTGAAGCGATCGAGATCGAGGAACATGACCGCGAGCGGGGTCTGCTGCCGCTTCGCGTGCGCGAGGGCCATCGTCAGGCGATCGCGGAAGAGGAGCCGGTTCGGGAGTCCCGTGAGCGCGTCGTGGTACGCCTGATACTCGATCTGCTCCTCGGCGCGCCGGCGCTCGCTGATGTCGCGCGTGACGGCGATGACCTCCGCGATCGCACCGCTCGCGTCGCGCAGCGCGCGGCTCCGGCTCTCGAACCACACCAGCGAGCCGTCCTTGCGGTGCACGCGATAGGTGAACGTCTGCGGCTCGTCGAGCAGCTCGGTGACGTCGCGGAGGATGTGATGATCCTCCTCGGCGCTCAGCTCGAAGATCGAGCGGCCGATCATCTCCGACGGCTCGTAGCCGAGGAGCTGGCGCGCGGTGTCGGAGACATACACGAACCGCCCGCGTGCGGTGGTGCGCGAGATCATGTCCGTGGAGTTCTCCGCCAGCAGGCGATAGCGCGCCTCGCTCTCCCGCAACGCGTTGTCGGCGAGCTTGCGGTCGGTGATGTCGATGACCGTGCCCTCGAGAATCTCCGGCTCGCCCTCGAGCAGATGCACGCTCTCGAGCAGCCACACCGGGCGGCCGTCCTTCGCGCGCAGGCAGACTTCCATGTTGCGCACGCCGCCCTCGCGGCGCACGGCCTCGACGAAGCGATCGCGCTCGGCGCGGTCGAAGTAGAGATCGTGCGCGTCGAGGCCGAGAAACTCTTCCCTCGAGTCGAAGCCGAGCATGCGCGCCATCGCGTCGTTGCAGTCGAGCATCGCGCCCGTGGTCGTGTTGCGATACACGCCCGCGAGGTTGCGCTCGAAGAGGAGCCGGTGCCGCTGCTCGCTCGCGTGCAGCGCGACCATCGTGCGGTTGCGCTCGATCGCGCTGACGACGATCTCCGCCATGAATCGCAAAAGCGAGAAGGTCATGTCCGACCAGCGCACGTCGCGCGAGACGGTGCTGCATCCGACCGTGCCGTAGAGCCGGCGGTCGAGGACCATCGGGACGATGGCCGCACTCCGGATTCCCTGCCGCTCGAACACGCGCCGCTCGTTGAGCGCCTCGGGCGGAAGATCGTCGAGCGAGTTGACGACGATGCGCTCGAAGCGATGCAGGTGTTCCATCCACCAGGGGAACGCCGCGGTCGGAAATTCGCCGTAGCGGTCTTTCGTCAGCTCCACGCCGGGCGCGCTCCAGTCGTGCGTCATGTGCGCGCTGAGGCCGTCGGGGCTGATGAGCCACACGTGCATCCGTTCCGCGCCGATGAACGGGCCCGCCGCGGCGAGCGCGCGCTCGATCTCGGCGTCCAGCTCGTCCGGCCTGACGCTGAGGAAACGCGTGGAGATGCCGGCGACGAGCTGCTCGAACTCGACGCGATGCCGCAGCGCCTCCTGCGCCTGACGGCGATCGGTGGCATCGACGGCCATGGCCACGAGATCGGCGATCGAGCTGGCGAAGCTCTCTTCGTCGATCGTCCAGGTGCGCTGCGGGCCGGTGTGCTCGAAGCAGACGACGCCGGTCACCTGGCCGAGGCGGCGGATGGGCGCGTCGAGCATCGAGGTGATGGCGAAGGGGATCAGGTACGGATCGGTGAATGCGCTCGTGCGCGGATCGAGCTGCGCGTCGTGCGCGGTGATCGACCGCTCGCTCTCGAGCGCGCGGAAGTAGACGGGAAAGTTGCTCGATCGAAGCTCGGTTCCGCTGCTGTGCTGGCGAGGGATGCGCTCGAACAGCTCGCTGCAGCGAAGCGCCTGGCGGTCGGGCGTGTAGAGCCAGATTCCAACGCGGTCGACTTCGAGTGTCGCCGACGACGCCACGGCGATCTCCCGCAGCGCCTCGCCGAGATTCCCGGCCTGGAGGAGAGGACGCCGTGCGAGGTCGACGAGCACGGCGTTCTGGCGGCGAAGTCGACTCTCGTCGTCGCGCAGCAATAATTCGATGCGGGCGTCAGAGTTTCGTTTGCGAGTGAACGGCGATTCGGACAACTTGCGAAGAAATGTAGCAGGCCGGTGAGATATTTCGCGGCATTTTCCGTATTCAGCCTATGAGGCGAGTCCTGCTGGTAGTCGCCCTCCTGGCTTCCGTTTCCGCACGAGGAAGCGTTGTCATTCTCGGTGACTCGGTGGCGCGCGGCGAGGGGGATGAGATCGGACGCGGCATCGCAGGCGGCCTTGCAACGATCTCGCAAACGCGCGTCACAAACCTCGGGATCAACGGTGCGCGCACCGCAAACGTGTTGCGCCTGCTGTCGCAGCCGGCGACGCGCGATGCGGTTCGCCGCGCAAGCGTGGTCGTGCTCTCGATCGGGGGCAATGATCTTTTCGGCAGTGCGATCGAGCGATGGCGCGCGATGCTCGCTCCGCGGTTGGCGACGCGCTTCGCCGCCGCGCGCGTTGCGCGCGTGGTCACGCGTATCCGCCGCATCAATCCGTCCGCGCGGATCATTCTTCTGGGCTTGTACAACCCCTATCGCCGCGGCTCGCTCGGTGAGTGGGTCGACGTGCAGGTCGCGCGCTGGGACAGCCGCATCATCGCGACGTTCGCGACGGTTCGCGCCGTGACCGTCATCCGCATCACGGACCTTCTCGTGAAGCCGCGCACGATCAGCGTGGACCGGTTTCACCCATCGGCGGCGGGATATCGCGCGATCGCGGAGCGGGTGTGGAGCGCGATCGCGCCTTAAGGCTCGAGTTGGGGCGTCCCTGGCCCGCCACTTATCCGGAGGAACCTATGCGTCTCCAGTCCGTTCGTGAATATGTACGAGTAAAATGCGGGTGATGGGTAGGCTCCTGGAAAAGGTGATCGCCGAAACCGCAAAGCTTCCAGAGGAAGAGCAAGAGGCTTTCGCAGCATTCATGCTGGCTGAGCTCGAGTCCGAACGACGATGGGACGATCTGTTCGCACGTTCCCAGGATCTCCTGGCGCGAATGGCCGAAGAAGCACGACAAGAGTACCGCGCCGGCCTAACCGAGCCACTTGATCCCGAGAAGCTTTGAAGTCGCAAACCACAGCGGCATTCCGCAAGCGTTTGGCGGCATTGCCCGAGGATATTCGCAATCAAGCAAGGGTTGCCTATCGGCTTTTTACAGCGAATCCTCGTCATTCCAGTCTTCACTTCAAACGTGTCCACACGACCGAACCTGTCTACTCTGCGCGCGTAGGCCGAAGCTATCGGGTCGTGGGCCTTCTTGAGGACGACCTCATCGTCTGGTTCTGGATTGGCCCACACGAGCAATATGAAACACTGCTCGCGAATCTGTAGCGGCCAGAGATATACGCGGCCACCGGCGCCGCTTCGGCTGCTTCGCTGCGATCGCGATACCAGCGACGAACTTCTTCAGCTTCGTCGTCAGCCTTGTCAAAGAAGTGCAGATGCATCACCGATCTGAGCGATGCAGCCGAGCGCGAACCTCGGACCACGGAATCGTCTTTACTCTCCTCGACGTCGCGGCTCATCCTGCGCTTCACGACAGCGTGACGTCGTGCAGATACTCCTGCACCAGCGCTTCGATGTTCTCGTCGCGCCGTTCCGGCCCGCGGCCGGAGGCCTCCGCGATCAGCAGATGTCGCACGGCGGGAATGTCCGCGTACTGCTCGTGCTGCTCGAGACCGCGCAGCGCGTCATGACGGCTCGCGCCGTATTCGCACCATTCGACGATCGCGAAGCCGGCGCGGTGGAGCACTTCCTCGAGCATCGCCGCGTTATAGAGGAACTTGTGTCCCCATCCGCGGAAGGATCGATTCAACCAGAGGCAGTCGCGAGCCGCCGTCGAATCCTGCGGCCACGCGTCGGCATCGACGATCGCGGTGTTGCGCTCCGCGCCCTTCCAGCGGCTCTGGTACATGAACGACCACACCCAGTCGAGATTCGGCGTGGTCAGACGAAGAACGCCTTCATCGGAGAGCGCACTGCGGCAGTCGCGCAGCAGCTTCAACGCGTCGGTCAGCTCGAAATGCTCGAGGAAATGCTCGGCGAAGATGAAATCGACGTCGTGAAACGGCAATCCCTCACGAACGTCGAGAACGCGATCGACGCCGGGATTCGACTTGACATCGATGTTGATCCAATCGGGAAGGACGATGTCGCCGCAGCCGAGGTGCAATCGGACGGACATCGAGAAATCTTAGCCTCTAACTTCCCGCACGGGATCTCGATCGATAATGCGTCAGAATCGAATGCCTCTGAAGATCGAAGACTACGCACTCATCGGAGACCTGCAGACCTGCGCACTGGTCGGACGCGACGGTTCGATCGACTGGCTGTGCGTGCCGCGGTTCGACTCGCAGGCCTGTTTCGCCGCGCTCCTCGGAACGCCGGAGCACGGGCGGTGGCTGCTCGCGCCGAAGGGCGGGATTCGCAGCGTGCGGCGCCGCTACCGAGGCGACTCGCTGATTCTCGAGACCGAATTCGAGTGCGACAGCGGTCGGGTGCGACTCATCGACTTCATGCCCATTCGCAACCAGGTCGCGGATCTCGTACGCATCGTGGAGGGCGTCGAGGGCAACGTCCCGATGCGCATGGAGCTCGAGGTCCGTTTCGACTACGGCTCCATCGTTCCGTGGGTGCGCGCGATCGAGGGAGGGATCCGCGCGATTGCCGGTCCCAACACGATCTATTGCCGGGGCGATGTGAGCCTGCGTGGCGAGGGGCTGGTCACGGTCTCGGATTTCGAGATCGGCGCCGGCGAGCGGCGGACCTTCGATCTGACGTGGACGGAGACCTACGGTCCGCACCCCGAGCCACAGGATGCGAAGGTGAGGCTCGAACAGACGGAGCGCTTCTGGGACGACTGGTCGTCGCGCTGCACGTACGACGGACCGTGGCGGGATGCGGTGATGCGCTCGCTCATCACGCTCAAGGCGCTGACGTACGAGCCGACCGGCGGGCTGGTCGCGGCCGCCACGACGTCGCTTCCGGAACGTGTCGGCGGCGTTCGCAACTGGGACTACCGCCACTGCTGGCTGCGGGACGCCACCTTTTCGCTGTACGCGCTCACCGTCGGCGGCTACACCGACGAAGCGCTCGCATGGCGGGAGTGGCTGGTCAACGCCGTCGCCGGCCGTCCGGATGAGTTGCAGATCATGTACGGAATTGCAGGCGAGCGGCGGCTGACCGAGCTGGAGGTGCAATGGCTGCCGGGATACGAAGGCTCGCGGCCCGTTCGCATCGGCAACGCCGCGTACCGTCAGTATCAGCTCGACGTATACGGAGAGGTCATGGACGTGCTGCATCTGACGCGGCGTCTCGGCCTCCCGGCCGATGACAACGCCTGGCGTGTGCAGCGCGCGCTCATGAAGTTCCTCGAGAAGGGATGGAAGGAGCCCGACGAGGGGATCTGGGAAGTCCGTGGACCGCGGCGGCACTTCACTCATTCGAAGGTGATGGCCTGGGTCGCGTTCGACCGGGCCATCGCGGCGGTGGAGAAGTTCGGCATGGACGGACCCGTGGAGCGATGGCGTGCGATTCGCGACGAGATTCATGCCGAGGTCCTGAGCAAAGGCTTCGACCGGACTCTCAACGCGTTCGTCCAGTTCTACGGCTCCGAATCGACGGATGCGAGCCTGCTGATGCTCCCCTCGCTCGGGTTCATGAACGCCGATGACCCGCGCATGGTGGGAACGGTCGATCTGATTCGAAAGCAGCTGGCCTCGAATGGTCTCATCGCTCGTTATCCCACGAGTCCGGATGTGGACGGCCTTCCACCCGGCGAGGGAACCTTTCTCCTCTGCACGTTCTGGCTTTCCGACGTACTCGCGCTGCAGGGAAGGTACGATGAGGCCGCGGCGATCTTCGAGCGCCTGCTCGCGCTCCGCAACGACGTCGGCCTTCTCGCGGAACAGTACGACCCGTCGGCCGGACGTCTCCTCGGCAACTTTCCGCAGGCGTTTTCGCATGTCGGCCTGATCAACACCGCGCGCAACCTGCAGCGCCACGGCGGGCCGGCGGAAGACCGGCAGAAGCGCTAGTCGGGCACGGGATGCCGATGTAGCGCGGGCATCCTGCCCGCCGTTGCGCCGGCATCCTGCCGGCGCTTCATTCGCCGGCCGGAGGCCGGCGAGACGGCGGGCTGGAAGCCCGCGCTACATGTTTGCACGTGCCCGGCGTGGCCGGGACCTTGCAGTAGACTCCGCTTGCTTTGAGTTCAATTCAAATCACGGACGAGCTGCGGGCGTTTCTGAAGTGAGAGGAGCCATGTTCGCGATCATCGTCTACATCCTTTGCGCGGCCACGAGCGCGTTGTGCGCGGTGCTGCTGTTCCGCGGGTACGCGCAGTCCCGGGCCCGGCTTCTGTTCTGGAGCGGCCTCTGTTTCACCGGTCTTGCGCTCAACAACGTCCTGCTCGTCGTCGACGTGCGGATGATTCCGGCCGTGGATCTCTCGCTCTGGCGGACGATTCCGGCCCTGATCGGCATCTCACTGCTCGTCTTCGGCCTCGTCTGGGAGACTCGCTGATGGCCGTCGTGTCGGGAATGCTCGTTGCCGGTTATCTCGTGGCGGCGCTCTTTTTCGCCCGCTTCTGGACGCAGAGCCGCGATCGGCTTTTCCTCCTGTTCGCCGCCGCGTTCGGCCTGCTCGCCATCCAGCGCCTTGCGCTGTCGGTGAGCGGCGGACCGCTCGAGGACCAGACGTTGTTCTACCTCCTGCGGCTGTTCGCATTCGCCGTGATCGCATTCGCGATCATCGACAAGAACCGGCGTTAACTTACCCGCGCGGCAATCGGAACGCGTCCGAGAACGCGGTGATTTGCGAGAGCGATCCGATCACGATCCGGAGCACGTCCCTGCGGTTGTCCGTGTAAGCCTCCGCCAGTGCCGCAACCGCGTCACGGTTCTCTTCCGATGCCGGCGCGAACCGGAAGGCATCCGTCTGCCGCCCGCGCTCGATGAGGCCCGCTCCCTCGAACCTGCCGAAGTGCGCACGGACGTCCAGCTCGCTGGCTCCGACCACGGTGGCCGCGGCCGACGGCGTCCAGAACGTTTCCGGCGAGCGGTGCAACAGAAGAAGAAGCTCGATCTCCGTCGCCGATCGAATGTGACGTTCGATCAGTTGTCGGACCTGTGCGGGCACAGTCATGCGCTCGTCACGATCCCGACGATCAGCAGAAGAGTGACCATGAGTACGAATGCCGACGCGAGGATGATGCCCGCGCGTACCGGGATCCGCGCGACATGCATCTGCACCGGCCGTCCGGCTGCGAGCAACGCAGTCATCACGGTGGCGACACAGCCGATCGCGTTCCACCACAACCACGACACGTCCTTTGCGAAGGCAGCAACGAGCACATTCGCGGTCAGACCGATCGCCAGCGCGATCAGAGCGTGCCGGCCGCGGACATGCCGCGTCATCGCGCCGAGGAGGAAAACGCCCAGCACCGGACCGTAGAAGATCGAGCCTACCTGCCCGATCAGTTCCAGCACGCCCCTGCTGTTCGACGCGAACACCAGACCCGACACGATCGCGAACACGCCCCAGAACAAGGAAGTCCAGCGCCCCGTCCAGACCGACTGACGCGCTGCATCCATGCCGAAGACGTCGTCGAGCGTCACCGCGGCGAGCGAGTTGAGCGCCGAGTCGATCGACGACATCGCGGCGGCGAAGATTCCGGCGAGCATGATCCCGCGAAATCCCGACGGCAGATACGCCATCAGGAACGTCGGGACGAGATCATCCGCGGCGCGGCCGTTCATGAGGGCCGCGAACGCCGGATCGATCTGCAGGAGCCCGGCCAGCAGAAGGCCGAATGCGCAGTACGTGAGAACGAGCGGGAAACGGAGGAGGCCGTTGAGGAGAAGTGCGCGCTGTGCGGACGCGTCGTCGCGAGCCGTGAGCAGCCGCTGTGCCTGCGTCTGATCGCAACCGTAGTACGAGAGGTAGAGAAACAGTCCGCCCACGAGCATCGGCGCGAGCGCGAAGGAGTTCCCGTCTCCGATCCCGAGCGAGTCGACCACGAGGGTCCGCGTGCGCTCGACGGGGATTGCATGGAGCACCGCCGCACCGTTCTTCCAGAGAATGAACGCGCCGCCGATGATGGTGCCCACCCAGAGGATCGCCAGCTGCATCACATCGCTCCAGATGTCGGCGAGGATGCCGCCGAGACTCGTGTAGGCGACGCAGAAGATTCCGACGACGACGAGAGCGGTGGACGTGCGCATGCCGAACGCCGGTCCGACGACGAGCGCGGACGCGTAGAGGATCACGCCGAGGGCGAGTCCGCGCGACAGGAGAAACGATGCAGCGAGCGCGCGGCGCACGCCCGCTCCGAATCGCGCCTCGGCATAGCCATAGATCGACGCCCCCGGCGCGGAGCGGATCGCCGGGAGGAGCAGCCAGATCAGCACGAGCATGGCCAGCGGAAGCGCGAGCTCGTATTGCAGCCATCGCAGTCCGCCGCCCTCCCGCAATGCGACGAATGCCGGCGCACCGACGAGACTCACCGCGCTGGCCTGATTGGCCATGATCGAGAGAGCGAGGGTCGAGCCTCCCATGTTCCGTCCGGCGAGGAAGTATTCGCGGCCGGTGGACTGACCGAGAGCGAGCCACGCCGAGATCCCGACGATCGCGGCGAGATAGACCGCCACGATGATGTAATCCCACGCTGCCAGCGAAACGGTCATGGTCCGGTCAGACGTGATCGAGCTCGGAGCCCGGCTCGCGGTCCGATGTGCGTCCGAACTTCCGTTTCAGATAGTCGCGCGCAAGATCGCGTCCGCCGAGTCCGAACGCCAGCGCAACCGCGAGCACGACGCCGCCGAGGAGAATCGAGAACGTGGCGGCGACCACGACGGGCGCCACGCCGATCTGCTCCAGCGCCATCGCCGCCGCGAGCAGCAGGACCAGCACGCGGGCGATGGCGGAGATGAGCGACGCGGCGCGCCAGCCCGCATTCACGGCCGCGATGAGAATGCCGCGCGCGACGAATTCGGCGAGGAGAGCGCCCGCGATCGCAATGACGACCGCGGAGACGAACGCCGGGACGAAGAGCAGTCCGCGGTCGACGATCCGCTGCGTCCAGGGAAGGTTCAGCGACGCGGAGCCGGCGATGAAGACCACGAACAGCGTGATCCAGGCGAGGAATCGGCCGACGTACTGAGACGGCGCCGCTTCGAGCGACGACCGGTGCAGCGCGCCGGTCAGTCCGATGCGTGCCGCCAGCCGGTCGAACCGCAGGAGCGACAACAGGCGCGGCACGATGGCGCGGACCATCAGCGCGATCGCCGCCGCGAAGACGATGATGCCCATGAGCAACAGCAACTCCACCGAGATGATCGCGAGCCGCTCGCTGAAGGCGGACAGCCAGCCGTCGAAGTCTGCCGGACGATTCGGATTCATGACTCCTCCTTCCAGAGGCGATGCAGTTCGCGAACGACATCGGCGAAGACGCGGGCCAGTGCCTGCACATCGGCTTCGGCCTCGTCGTCGCTTCGATCGGCGTTTCGGCGGATGAACGTCGCCGTCCGTCCGAGATAGAGAGGTGTGAGGGAGCTCACGAGCTGGTCGCGTGCGAGCGAGCGCCGGTGAAATGCGATCGCGAAGTGAATGATGATCTGCGCCCAGAGCGTGTCGCTGATTCCGGCGTCGCCCGCCGCCGAGGCGCGCAGGTCCGCCCACACCTTCGACGGCAGACAGAGGCCGTAAATGCGATCGAGCGTTTGAACGCCGAACCGGAACTGCTCTTCCATCCGCGCGACATCGACCAGCACGGGATCGAGTGTCACCGGCTCGGCCTGGCCGAAGGTCGGCGCCCGATCGGCGAGCACCCGCATCGTCCACACATCGGCGTAGGTCTCCAGAAGCGCGAACGCGGTGCCGACGACCTGCACCAGCATCGCGGCAAGATGCTGCCCGGGATCCTTGGGGTCGTGGACCTTGGCGCCGAGATGCGTCTGCGCGACGCGAAAGCCTTCCGCGAGCGCGGTCGTCGTCATCCAGAGATCGATTCCGAAGCGCGCGACGTCCGTGTCCCAGACGTCCTTCGAGGCATACAGTCCGGCGAGCCGTCCGGAGACGCCGAAGTCGCCGCCGATCGGCTGGCGGATGCCGCCGCCGAATACGGCATCGGTGAGCGGGTAGACGATGGCGTTGGTGATCGTTCCGTCGAACTTGTGGCGGCGATAGAGCGGCGCCACGAAGTCCACCTCTCCCGACACGATCGGTCCGGCCAGACGGCCGATCCATTCCGGCGCGACGCTGCGGAGATCGGCGTCGAGAACCACCACGGCGGAGGCGCCGAGTTTGCCCGCGGCCTCGAAGATCTCGCGAAAGGCGGAGCCTTTGCCCGACGGCCCGCGATAACGGACCGAAGAGACGGCAATCCGGTCGCGCGCCGATGCTTCGAGATCGTCGCGTGCGCGGAGGGCCGCGTCGACGGCGGCACGCGGCGTCTGATCGGGCGAGCCTCCGTCCGAATTGAGAATGAGCCCGCGCCGATCGGGAAAATAGTCGGCGATTCCGCGCACGGCAGTCTTCGCGACGTGGGCGATCGTGGCTCCGTTGTTGAAACTCGGGATCCCGACGATCACATCCACCGGAGCGGTCGAGCCGAGAAGCGCGCTCAGATCGGCCATGGCGGGTTTCCCAGTTCGCGCCACACCGCATCGACGGCGGCCGCCCATCCTGCCGGACCCGGCGCGGGCGCCACGCGTGCGTGAGGGACGCGGAGAACGAGCTCGGGATCGGGCGTGCCCCCGCGGCGCGGGATGACGACGGGAATGTCCGCGAGCACGAGGAACTCGGCATCCATCGGAGCGTCTCCGAGCGCCACCATCGTGAGGTCGCGTCCGAGCTCTTCGCGAACGCGCGCGACCGCTTCGCCCTTGCCGCCGGTTCCTCCGAGGTGCAGGAAACGTCCGCCGCGCCGCACGCGAAATCCCATCGCGGCCGCCGCACCGATCACGTCCTCGGCAGTTCCTGCTTCGATGATGAACGGCTCCGAACAATCGCGTCGCTGCGAGCGCGCCAGCGACTCGCCGGACAGTCCCGAGTACCGCTCCGCTTCGCCGGCCGGCATCGCCGAGTAGCGAGCGATGCGCGCGCCCGTGCGCCGCTGAAGTTCATCGATTGCATCGCGCAGCACATCGCTGGATGGTCCGAGCGCTTCGAGGCTCCATGCATCGCCATCGCGGCGTGCGATCCCGCCGCCCGATTCCACGATGAGCGCGTGACGCAATCCAAGCTCTCGCGCAAGAGGCTCGACCTCGGCGAAGGTCTTGCTCGTCACGGGAACGACGGGGATGTTCGCCGCGCGCAGACGGTCGAGTGCCGGACGCGCCGGTTCGAGATCGAAGGTGGTGCCGTCGAGCAGCGTCCCATCGAGGTCGGTGAAGACGGCCCATCGATTCATGACCCGAGGATTCCACCGTCGCTGCGCACGATGTCCAGGAGCCGGTCGCCCACATCCTCGATCGCCGCTCGCACGCGGATCCAGTTGGGAAGATCGGGCTGCCCGATCGGATCCGCGCGGAAGCGGTCGATCGCAGTGCGGATGGCGCCGACAAAGACCCCGAGCAATGCCTCCTCGCTATGCCGGTCATACATAAGACCATCGATCGTCGCGTCCGCGAAGTAGATCGCCACGAAGTCCTCGGCCGTGCGCCGGTAAACCGTCATGAGCGACCGCAGCGCGCCTTCGTCGAAGGCGATCCCGGTCTGCGAGAGCGTCTGGAGCAGGTGCGTCACGATGTCGATGGCCATGCGGTGCAGGCCCGCCGACGGATCGTCCGCCGACACGACCTGGTGTTTGTGGTCGTACGCATTGAGGATCTCCGCCTGGCAGATCCGTCGCGTGGACCGGTTCCGGTAGATCTCGGACAGCACGCCGACTTCGACGCCCCAGTTCGAAGGAATGCGGATCACGTTGGCGAGGCTGGCGTCGAGCGCGAACTCCCCGGCCAGCGGATAGCGGAACGAGGCGAGATAGCGGATGTAGGGATGGTTTCCGATCACGATCTCGAGCGCGCGAAGAAGCGGGAACACGAGCATCCGCGTCACGCGGCCGTGAAGGCGGTCGGAGACGCGCGCGTAGTAACCCTTGCAGAAGTCGAAATCGATCTGCCGGCTGACGAGCGGGTAGACCAGCCGGGCCACGAGCTCGCGGGAGTACGTGAGGATGTCGGCATCGTGGAGCGCAATCGTGTGACAGCGGTTCTCGGCGAGGAAGTATCCGAGCGCCAGCCAGAGAGCGCGGCCCTTTCCCGGCTCTCCGACCGGCAATCCCGCGGATTTGAAATCCTCCAGCAGTTGCTGAATGCGCGGACCTTCGATCCAGATGAGGACCGTTCTCTGGGGCAGCACGGAAAAGAACTGCTTCGCCTCTTCGAACTCCTCGGCCGAAGCGCGGCCGACGGGGATCACGATCGTATCGATGTACGGCACCTCGGCGAGCTGCTTCACGATCCCCGGCAGCGCCGGTCCGTGCAGCTCCGAGAACAGCGACGGGATCAGTAGTCCGACCGGCGTTTCCTCACTCCATGTCAGGATCTCGCGATCGAGCTCTTCGATGGGACGATCGCGGAGCCGGTGAATGGTGGCGATGATCCCCGCCTGATGAAAGTCAGACATCGAACGAACCTCCGGCGGTCGTGTTGCGATGGATGGATTGGATGAGGATGGAGCAGCGCAGCGGGTGCCTCCTTGCGAGTGGCGGCCCGACCACTCGCGTCGCCTGCAAGGGAAAGCAGTTCCCCTGCACCCGTGTCCGCGTCAAGGATGGACTTCGCCTTCGAGAGGCGAACCCGTTGGATTGATATCAAAGAAGGCGTGCTCGCGTCCACTGACGATTCACTTCAGGATGTGTCCGGCAGGGAACGACTCCATGGAATTCAAACGATTCGTCGATTCGTGATTTGATCTCCACGTGCCGACGACGAAGCTCGGGAACCGCACGCTGCTGCTGATGTTCGTGGGCGCCGGTCTGGCGTCGGGGATCGCCGCGGTGCTGTTCCACGCCGCGATCGTTGCCAGCCGCCACCTGATGCTCGATCGGGCGTTCCAGACGACCGGCCTGACCCGAGGCGCGTTGCTCATCGCCATCCCGACTCTGACGGCCGCGATTCTCGGCGTGATCGTGCAGCGTTTTGCCCCTTCCGCGCTCGGCGCCAATCTCGCGCGCGTACGGCGCGCCTACGTGGAGGATGTCGGGCACCTCGACGCGAAGACCGTCCTGTTCACGTTTCTTCTGACACCGCTGTCTCTCGCCTCGGGCGCGCCGCTCGGTCCCGAAGGGCCGACCGTCGTCGTGACCAGCGGCCTTTCGGTATGGATCGCGCGGGTGTTCAAGCTGCCGCGGAAGGTCCTGCGCGGCATGATCCCGGTTGGAACCGCGGCCGGAATCGCGGCGATCTTCCGCACGCCGATCACCGGCGTGGTCTTCGCGCTCGAAGAGCTTTTCGGAACCTCGAGCCGCAGTCTCCTTGGCGGGACGCTCATCGCCGCGGTCGCCGCGGCCGTCGTCCAGCAGATCACGTCGCCGGGGAGCGAGCGCATTCTCCCGGCCACTGCTGCGACGTGGCATCACGTATGGGAGCTGGGCGGATTCACGATCGTGGGCATTTGCGCCGGCGTGATGTCGGGGGTTGCACTGCGCTGTGCAGCCGCGCTGCGCGACCGGCTTCGCCGGCGTTTCGCGCAGGTCTGGATTCGCTTCGCAATCGGCGGGCTCGCCGTCGGCCTGCTCGGAGTACTCAGCCCGACGATGCTCGGCGTCGGCTACGACACGACCTCGTTCCTGGTCCGCGGCGGCGGGTCGCTGCTCTTCGACGCGGAGGCATTCGGATCGAAGATCCTCGGCTTCATGATCGCCGCGTCGACGGGATTGCTCGGCGGCACGTTCGCGCCGTCGCTCCTCATCGGCGCCTCTCTGGGAGCGCTCGTCGGACACGCGGGCCGGCTCCTGTTCGACGTCTCCCTCGACTCGGGCGCGTACGCCCTGGTCGGAATGGGCGCGTACTTCGCCGGAACGCTCCGCGCGCCGATCGCCGCCGTTCTCATCGTCGTGGAGCTGACGAACGACTACGGTCTGATCATTCCGCTGATGCTCGCCGTCGCTCTGTCGCAACTCATTTCGCAGGCGATCGCGCCGCAGACGCTCGAGGAGGACCAGCTCTCCCGCGAGGGCGTCCGGCACGCACCGGAACTGCGCGACCCGCTCGGCCGCCTCGTCGTGAAGGACGTGATGACCACTGCGCCGGTCACATTCACTGGGTCGACGCCGATCGTGGAGGCGATCGAACGGACGCGCGACCTGCGGCATCAGGCCTATCCCGTCGTCGACGACCACGGCCGGCTGGCCGGTCTCCTGTTCGGCGACGACATCGCGCGCTGCGTCCGGCAGCAGCGGCTCGATGCGACGGTCGAAGATCTCCGGCAGCCGCATCTCATCGCCGCGCGCGAGGACGAGGCCGTGCGCGATCTCCTCGATCGAATGGCGGCAACGGCCGTCGACCGCTGTCCCGTCGTCGATGCGAACGGCACCGTCGTCGGATTCGTGAGCCCGTCGGATCTCATGCGTGCGCGATTCCGCGAGCAGCCGCTGATCGGCGAGGAGACGCTCCGCTGACGATCCGGCATCATTCATGAGTGTCATTCCGAGCCGCGAAGACGGCGCGGAATCCCCATGTGAGTCCCCTCTCCCCCGGACACGGGGGAGAGGGTTAGGGTGAGGGGGTGTTCCGTCCGCCACCCGGAGAACCGTCCGCCACCCGGAGAACCCCTCACCCCTCACCCTAACCCTCTCCCCGCGCGGCGGGGAGAGGGGACAAGCTCGCAATCGGGCGCCGTAGGTTTTGCCGTCGCGATGCTCAACTGAAGACCATTGGGCCTGATCCGGGCCCTAATCCGCCGGCTGCGCGGCTTGCTCCAGAAAGAGCGTCCGGGTCGGATACGCGAACTCGATTCCCTCGGCGGCGAAGGTATCGACGATCGACAGGTTGATCGCCTGCTGGGTGTCCATGTAGACGTTGTACTCCGGCGAGCGGACGTAGTAGACGAATTCGAAATCGTACGAAGAATCGCCGAAGGCGGCGAAGTGCGCGCGGTCGAAACGGATGTCCGGCTGGCGCTCGATGATCTCGCGGACGATCGGCGGAATGCGCCGCAGTTGCGCCGGCGTGGTCTGGTACACGACGCCGATGCGAAAGAGGATCCGCCGCTCCTCCATCCGCTTGTAGTTGCGGATCCGGCTCTGCAGGAGATCGCTGTTCGAGAAGATCAGCAGCTCGCCGGACAGCGAGCGGACACGGGTCGTCTTGAGGCCGATCCGTTCGACCATGCCGAGGTCGTCGCCGGTGCGAATGAAGTCGCCGACGACGAACGGTTTGTCGAGAACGATCGAGAGCGAGGCGAAGAGATCGCCGAGGATGTTCTGGGTCGCCAGGGCGATGGCCACGCCGCCGATTCCGAGGCCGGTGATGAGAGTCGTCACGTCGACGCCGAGGTTGTCGAGAGCCACGAGGAGCGCGATGCACCACACCCCGAACACGGCGGCGAATCGGAACGCGCGAATCGTCGTGACGGCGGCAGGGTCGGATTCCGCCCGCCTGCGGTGATAGCGCCGCAGGAAGAAGTCGAGGATCGTGGCCGACCAGAGCGCTGCCTGCGCGATGAGCGAGAGCCGCGCGAGGGTGACGATCAGCGACGCAAGGTCCTTCGGAACCGACAGTGCCCGCGATCCGAGATAGACCGCCGGAAACACGAGGAGGGCAATCTTCGTGCGGCGGACGAGATCGAGCAGAAAGTCGTCGGCTTCTCCCGGCGTCTGCGCCGCGCTCCGCAGCCTGCGCCGTGCGAGCGCGATCACCGTCCCGGCGATCAGCAGCACTCCCGCGGCGATGCCGGCGCCGATCGCCAGAGCGTCCGGCGCATTGCCGAGGATTTCGCTGCGCAGGCTCATCAGCAGCGAATTATGCAGGAAGGTTGCCTGTACATTGAATTCAATGTACGGATCCCCGGGTCAGCGCGCTGACGAACGAGTCCGCGACCTGAGGGGCTTCGCGCGCGTCTTCCCTTTCCGGTCGGGACCCTCATCCTGAAAGAGCATCGGCAGGCGGCCGTTTTCGACGGGCAGCATTCCGGACATCAGCTTGTCGAGCAGGGCCATGAGCTGGGTGCGATCCGTGGGAGGCATCGCCCGGACGCTCTGCATGATGCGCTCCTGCGCGGCCGGCGGCGCTTTCCGGACGAGCGCGCGCCCCTTCGCCGTCAGCGAGAGGCGCACCTGGCGGCGGTCCTCCTCGCTCGGCGTGCGGCGGACGTAGCCGTCGCTGACCAGCTTCCCGACGGCGAGCGAGGCGGAGCTCTGGTCCGTCGCGGTGCGGTCGGCCAGCTCGTTCAGCGAGAGATCGTCCTCTTGCTGCAGGACGTGCAGGATGAACATCTGCGCGGCGCCGAATCCGAAACGGGACTGGGCCTGCTTCTCGAACGTGCGCAGCGCGCGGACGAGCTGGCGAACGCGGTTCAGAATCGCTTTGGCGTCATCCATCGCCGCCCGGTTCCCGCGCTTCACGCCCATCGTCGATCTTCCATCCGGCGGGCATTGTCGCACGATTGAATTCACCAGGAGTCGCACACGGGACGCCTGTGCCCGGCACGGTCCGGCCGTTTCCGTGGCGCGGCGGGCCACTCGATGCGAGAATACCGGTGTGCCTTACATCCGGACGATTCGGGCGCTGATCGTGGAGAAGGAGGCAGAAATCGCGCGGCTGGAAGCGGAGCTGAGCGCCGCACGCGCGTACGTCCGCCTGCTCGAAAACCGGTTGAACGCCGCAGGGAAACGACTGCAGGAGCTGCCGGAGGAAAGCGACGATCCGATCGTGGCCGTCCGCCGCGTGATCCTCGAGGCCGGACAGCCTGTGTTCATCGACGACATCCTCGTGGCCCTGGGTCGCCCTATGACGCGTGATTCTCGCGAGCAGATCCGCAGGCTTCTTCTCCCGTGGATCCGGCGCGGCGAGGTGTTCACGCGGCCGCGGCCGTCCATGTTCGGTCTGACGGAACTGGAGAGGCATCGATGATCTTCTCGTTGGACGGCGCGTGTCGGCGAAGCCGGGGGCACGGGCACCGCGGTAAACCGCCGCGGCATTGAAATCGCAAGGAGGCGCTCATGGATCCATCCCGCAAACGACTGTTTCTTGCCATTGCCATCGTGATCGGTGTCGTTCTGATTTTCCTGGCCGGGTATTTGCCCGGGTCGTCCCGTGCGCGCCGCGCATCGGAGGAATCGCTGCAGGCCGCGCAGCGTCAGCAGGAAACGCAGGCCGAGCTGGCGAGAACGCGTTTCGATCTCGACGTCGCCCGCCTGCGCGGCAGTCTCGGCGAAGTCCTGCACGAGGCGAACGCGAACAACTTCGGAGTGGCGGCCGAGCAGGCGACTGCATTCTTCGATGCGCTGCGCACGGCGGTCAACAGCAGTCAGCTGCCGGCCGGCGAACGGCGCACAGTGCTCGAAGCCGTTCTCGCCCGGCGCGACGAGATCTCCGCCGATCTCGCCCGCGCCGATCAGGGCGTGAAACCGAAACTGGCGGAAATGTACATGCAGTTCGCCGGCGCGGCGGAGTGACTCTTCACGTCCTCACGACGATCCGCAGGGTACGGCGGCGACGTTCATCGGTGCCTCGTCGATGAGCCGCTCGGCCGGCGATCGGTGCCACCAGCCTTTGAGCGGACGCGCGCTGCGCGAACCGACGACCAGGAGATCGGCCTGCCATTTCGTGGCGATCTCCAGCACCGCGCCGGCGGCATCCCAGTCCCGAGGCTTCATCGGCGGATCGAGACCGGCGGCCACGACTTCATTGGGCAGATCGCCTGCGAACGCCGACGCCCATTCGAGGGCAGTCTTCGCGGCGGCCGAGCGATCGATGGCCACCATGACACGAAGAGTGATCTCGCGATCGAGCCAGCGGCGGATCGATTTGCCTTCGCGAATGACGAGAACGGGAGCGGTTGTCCGCAGAGCCAGGCGAACCGGAAACGTTCGAAGGAGACCTCGGTGCCGGCGAGCCTCCGCTCCGATGACGATGAGCGCCGCGTGCTCCTCGCGGGCGATCTCGGGCAGTGACGCCGAAGGCATCACGCGGGTCCTGACGTCGACTCCGCTGGCGGGCAGCGGAACATCGAGGCGGCGCGGGAGATTGGTCGCGACGGCGTCGGGCGGCACCGGTCCCAGCGGATCGACGACGATGACTCTCCGATGCGCACGCCCGGCCAGAGCAATCGCAACGCCTGCCGCTGGTGCCGAAACGCCGCACACGATCGCATCGCCGGTGGGCCAATCCATGAGTGCCGCCACAGCCGTCCTCCGACGAGCGGCGGCCCGACCACTCAGTTTCCTGCGGACTCGACGTCCGCACCCGTGGCCTTCATGGTAATCCAGATTCGATTGAATTCAAACAAACCGTTGCGTCCTTCAACCTCGAAAGCATGCGTTTGCCAGCCTTGTCATCCCGAGCGTGAGCGAGGGACCCGGGCGGGCTGGGCGGCACGAAGCATGTGCCTCGCGCCCCCCACCCACTCAGGTCCCTCGCTCACGCTCGGGATGACAAGCCTTGGTACCTACGCTTTCAATGTTGAATGTCCACTAGCACTTCTCCAGCGGATACACCTTCACGTTCACCTCGCGCGCGTAATGCCGCATCGCGGGCGCTTCGGCGCGGCGGATGCCGGCGGCCCGGATCAGCGTCTCTTCCATGCCGAGGACTTCGGCGCGTTGCACGGGGTACGGCTGGTGATGCACTCGGGCGCGGTAGAGCTGCCGGTGATCGTCCTCGGCGTAGAGGACGTAGCGCTCGACGAGGAAATGCTCGATCGATCCCGGCGCCGCGGCCTGCACGGGGCCTTCGACGGGGCGATAGCGAAGATGCGCGTTCGCGGGTAATGCGCCGCGCGAGTCGGTGCGGCGCGAGTCGAACGCGATCTCCGGAAGCGCATCGCTGCTCGCAGAGAAATCGATCTCGGCGTCGAAGTAGCGCAGCTTGTACATCGCGCGCGCCGCGGCGACGGCGATCGTGCTCGACGCGTCGAGGCTGAAGAACCACACGCCGGGATCGCGTCCGTCGAGATGCACGTAGGTCCGCACGTTGATCTCGTGAAAGCTCGAGATCCACGGCAGCGGCGGCGTGAGCACGGCGCGCACGCCGGTCAGCGTGAACGGCACGAGCCCGACGTACGCCTTCCCCTCGAAGGTATCGATCGTGAGGCGAGGAGGGACGAGCGCCTGCAGGACGTTCGGAGAGATCTCCCAGTGCAGGAACAGCAGATGATGCCAGTTCTGAAACAGTAAGGCCGGTTGGTCCGGCTCGTGCGTAGGCGTCATTCGATCGATGGTATCGTGCTCATGCATCGACAATCGTTTCAAAGCAATGCCGGAGCCACACACCGGTACGGAAGGATCAAATGAGGAACACGATCGTCGTCCTCGCCTGCATCCTCTCCCTCGCCTGCGGAACGTCGACGCCCCCTGACGCCGGCAGCGCACCGAGTGTAAAAGTCGTGCAGCCCGAAATCCTGTTCCTCCAGCTCGTCGGGCCGGCGGATCTGAACTTCCCCACCGGCTCGATGCAGGTGAAGTACGGCATGCGCATCGAGAACCGCTGGTCGGAGCCGATCACGCTGCGCAGCATCACGCTGGCGTCGAGCGGCACGGGCGGTCCGTACATCCTCAAGCGCGACACCTACTTTTTCGGCAAGAAGATCGAGGCCGCGCAATCGGGTGACGTGATCTGGTGGGCGACCGCCGTCGCGCGCGGCAATCCGTTTGCCGTCGACGCGGAAGCGCCGGTCTCCGTCCGCGCCATCGCCTACTTCGAAACGGAGAGCGGCGCGTTCCGCAAAGTGCTGTGGCGCGATTTCGGGCAGTTCGGCGCGGGCGCGCGAACGGGGAACTGACATCGCGCCAGCGATGTCACTCGAAGAGATCGTACTCCGCCACCGGCAGCTCCGCCGGCGGGGTCCAGCGCCAGGTCTCGAACACGTACAGATCGAAGAGCAGCAGGAAGACTTCGCTGCTCATGCGCCAGCGGGCGTGCAGGCCGTCGACGAGGCCGCGCTTCGATTCCTTCAGCACGTGATTGAGGTCGTAGATGATCGTCTGCTGCTGGCGATGGCCCGCCCGCGCGCAGAAGCAGTTCAGGGCCGCCTCGATCTTGAAGTGGGACTGGTACTGCGCGGGCACGGTCTCGAAGACCTCGCGGCGCATGACCCGGATGCCGGAGAGCACCGGACCGCACTTCATCTTCAGATGAAGGAAGTTGCGCGCCGGGCCGCGGTTGCGCACACCGATGTTCATGTCGCACTCGCCGCGCGCCACGGGCAGGATCAGCGCGGCGATGTGCTCCTGCGTGACGTTGTACATGTCGCCGTCGCAGAAGAAGAGGATGTCGTTCGAAGCATTCGCCACGCCGACGGCCATGGCGAAGCCCTTTCCGTGATTCTCGTGCAGGGCAATGGTCCGGACTCCGTCGAAGGTGCGCGAGATTTCCACGGTCCTGTCGGCGGAGCCGTCGCTGACGACGATGATCTCGTCGATGAGCGGGCTGGCCGTCAGGGCGCGAAGGACATCAGCGATCGTCCCCTCTTCGTTCCAGGCCGCGATGACTGCGGTCGTCCTCAATGTTTCACTCCTCGGACTTCTCGTTGGGGCACCCGGATGGGGACTCTGCAACGGACAGACCACGGCGGATTCTACATGCAGCGGTCCGGCCGGCTGAAGGCGGTCACTACGGAGGCGGTCACTCTACGGATACAGCGTGTCCTCCGCAACTGTCATACGAGCGGACGCGGCCAATCGTTTCACCCCTGCGGGGCCGGGCGAGGCGTTTGCACTTCCTGCAAACCGCCATGAAACGGAAACTGACTCTCGGAGCCCTACTCGCGGTTCTCGCGGCCGTCGCGAGCATGGCCTCGCTCCTCACCGGATGCGCGGCCCTGCGAGACACCCTGAACATCGAGAACCCTCGATACACCATTCGCGACATCCGTCCCCGCGTCGATGTGGCGATCCCGCTCTCCGCATCGTCGATCGATATCGACTTCGCGCTCGAAGTCGATAACCCGAATTCGGTCGGCCTGCGTCTCGACCAGATCGACTTCAATCTCTTCATCAACGACACGCGAGTCCTCGACAGCGTCAGCCGGCAGGGCCTCCGCATTCCGGCGAACGGGCGCGGCAACGTGAACCTGAGCACGCAGATCCGGTATCAGAACGTAAGGTCCATGTGGAACGAGATCGTGGACATCGTGCGCGGCCGGCGCGCGCGCTACGAGCTGCGCGGCAACGCCTACTACGACACGCCGGTGGGGAGACTGAAGTTTCCGGTGACGGTGTACTCGACGCGGTAGATGTGAGTCCCCTCTCCCCCGGACACGGGGGAGAGGGTTGGGGTGAGGGGGTGTTCCGTCCGCCACCCGGAGAACCCCTCACCCCCTCACCCTAACCCTCTCCCCGCGTGGCGGGGAGAGGGGACATGGTCTACCTGCTCACGTCGCGCAACACCTCGATCGTCTCGGCTACGTAGCGCCCTTTGTCGTTGTACCCCTTCACGCTGATCTGATCGCCGCGCTCGAGGTCTTCCGGACGGTATTCGCGTCCGTTGAAGATCACTCGGGTGCGGGTGTCGTAGTAGATCGTCCCGCGCTGAGTCGAGCTGTCGCTCTGGCGCAGGTTGTTGATGTACTCGACGTCGAGATCGATACGGCGTGTGCTGGTGTCGACATAGGCGACGTAACCCTGGACGTCGGAATTCTGCGTGCTCGACGGACTACCGAGGATGATGTCTCCCAGGCCGCCCATCGTGCCGCCGGTTCCGCACGAGGCGAGCAGTAGCGCTGCGAGTAAGAAAGTCGCTGTACGCATTCGGTGCCCTCCTGCATCACAATGAGCAAGATTGACGCCGACGAATCGCGGTCGCCTCCGTTTCTTCGCGCTGATCGCCATCCTGTATTTCAACCAGGGATTTCCGTTCGGAATCTACGACCGCACGCTCAATCTCTACCTCAGCGTCGAGAAGGTTCCGCTCGCCACGATCGGTCTGCTGAGCACCGTCGGGCTGGCCTGGACGCTGAAACTGTTCTGGGCGCCGCTCGTCGACGCGGTCGGCACCTATCGCGCGTGGATCTTCGGATCGCTGATCGCGATGGCGCTCGCGCTCGCGACCTTCGCCTACGTCCCGGCCGCCGGCACGGTGTTCTGGATCGCCGCCGCGGTGCTCGCGTTCTCGTCCGCAACGCAGGACATCGCCACCGACGCGCTCTCGATCCGCATCACGCCCGCCGAGCGGATCGGGATCGTGAACTCGATCCGCGTGACCTCGGCGCGCGTCGCGTTCATCGCGGCCGGCGGCGGACTGGCAATCCTCGCCGACCGGATCGCATGGAAGGGAGCGTTCCTCACTTCCGCGATCGTGCCGATGATCATCATCGCGCTCATCGCCGTCTTCGTGCCGCGCGAGGCGGGCGGCGTCGAGCGCCACGAGAACCCCGTTCGGGCGTTGCTCGAATGGCTCGGGCGCGAGCGCGCGCTCATGCTCCTCGCGGTCGTGCTGCTCTATCGTCTGGGGGATTCCGCGCTGCGTCCCATGATCGCGCCGTATTGGATCTCGCGCGGATTCACCGCGACCGAGGTCGGAAACGTCACCACGACCCTCGGCATGATCTGCGTGATCGCGGGAGCCTTCGCCGGCGGCGCGTTCGTCATGCGCTTCGGCATCTTCCGCGGGCTCCTCTGGCTCGGCCTCCTGCAGATGCTTTCGAATCTCGGTTACGCGTACGTCGCGATGACGGGCGCCGGACGTCCGGCGATGTACGGCGCCGCGATCGTGGAGACCTTCTGCGACGGCCTCGGCACCGCGGCGTTCCTCTCGTTCCTGATGTTCATCTGCGAGAAGGAGAACGCCGCGACGGAGTACGCGATGCTGAGCGCGGTCTTCGCGATCTCGCGCACGCTCGCCGGCTCGGTGAGCGGCTTCTTCGCGCAGGACCTCGGATACGCGCGCTACTACTGGCTCACCGCGGCTCTGGCGTTGCCGGGCCTGGCGCTGCTTCCGCTGATTCGCGATCGCGTGCGCGGCGAGGTGACAGCCGCCGCAACAGACGCAGGAACGTGACGCTCGGCGCCTCGCCGGCCGCGCGAATGTCCGTCTCCGCATGACGCTCGCCGAGGAGCACCTCGCGCGTGCGCAGATCGCCGAGGACCATGAGCTGTTCGAGCTTCTCCCATCGGCGCTCGAGGAATCCCACCGGCACGCGATGACGCGGTCGGATGACGATGACGCGATCGTCCGCGATCACATGATCGATGTCGCGCGCGTTCTTGTAGATCCCGCCCTCGGATTCTCCTTTGACCACCATGAGCACCACGGCATCGCAGCCGAGCTGGAACGCGAATTCGTACGGCGCGTTGTCGCTCACGCCGCCGTCGCCGTAGCGCTCTCCGTCGATGAGCGGCGTGCGCGTGTAGAACGGCGGGAGATAGTTCGCGGCGAGGAACGCGTCGACGTCGTGCGCGCGCAGCATGACGTTCTCGCGATCGCGGAGCCGCGTCAGCGAGATGTAGCACGGCAGCGCCTCGGGCGACGCGAGCGCGCCGCCGATGAAGCGTGCGAAGTTGCGGCGATGCATGTGCGCGTAGCGCCACGGCGAGAGCTCGGCGACGAGATTGCGCAGATCGACGTGCGGCATGCGCATGAACGATTTCCAGAAGAACCGGATGCGGTGCTCGCGCCGCGCCGCGACGATCGCCGCGTTCCACGCGCCCGCGGAAACGCCGATGCAGACGGCCGGGCGCACGCCGAGGGCGCGAAGGCGCTCGACGACGCCAACCTGGAACGCGCAGCGGGAAGAGCCGCCGGAGAAGACGTAGGCGACGTTTTTCGCGGAGGAGAGACATTCGAGAAGGTCGGGCACGGGACTATCGTAGCGATGAACGATGAGCGATGAAACGATGAAACGATTGAAACGATTGAAACGATGAAACGATTGAAACGATGAAACGATGAAACGATGAAACGATGAACGATGAACGATGAACGATGAACGATGAACGATGAACGATGAATTATGAATTAACCCCGCCATCGCAAATCATGAAAACGTAGGGGCGGGCTTCAGCCCGCCCTCGCCCGGCTGAAGCCGGGCGCTACGTTCGTCCATTCATCGCACTTGCATGATTCATCGTTCATCGTTCGTCGTTCATCGCGGTAAAGGCCGCTTCATCCAAAATCGCGGAACGCAGCGGCGGCTTCCGCCGTGGAGGGCGGACCTCCGGTCCGCCTGGGGCGGACGGGACGTCCGCCCTCCTTCGACACTCCGCACTTGCATCGTTCATCGTTCATCGTTCATCGTTCATCGTTCGTCGTTCCCATGCGCCACCGAATCTTCATCGACGTCATCGCTCCCGAGGTCAAGGTGACTGGCGACGAGTTCCACCACTCGATCCGCGTCGTGCGTGCCCGCGCCGGCGAAGAGGTCGAGGTCTTCGACAAGTCAGGCAACATGGCGCGGGGCGTGGTGGCGTCGATCGAGCGCGATCACGCCGTCATCCGCGTCGGTGAGGCGATCGCCTCGCGCGAGTCGCCGCTGACGCTGCATCTCGCGATGGCCGTCATCCAGCTCGAGAAATTCGAGCTCGTCCTGCAGAAAGCGACCGAGCTCGGCGTCCGCGCGTTCATCCCTCTCGTCACCGAACGCGTCGAGCTGCGCCCCGAGCGCTACACCGGGAAAACCGAGCGCTGGCAGCGCATCGTGTTCGAAGCAGTGAAGCAATCCGGTCGATCGATCCTCCCGACAATCGAAGCGGCGGCGAAGTTCGAAGACGTCATCCGACGCAGCGGCACGAAATTCCTCTTCGACGCCGATGGCAGCCCCCCGTCCACCCAGCAACCCGGCAACCCAGCAACCCTCCTCATCGGTCCCGAAGGCGGCTGGAGCGAGCACGAGATCCAGCTCGCCCGCGAGCACGGCTGCCTCATCGAACGCCTCGGCCCCCGCCGCCTGCGCGCCGAGACGGCGGCGATCGCCGCGGCGACGATTCTGGCGGCGCGCTTCGGAGATCTCTGACGGCCATCACCGATCAGCGATGACGGCTGTCACCGTTCCGGCGCCTGCACGGTCCTAACGTCTGCAATTCGAGGAGGAAGGACCACCATGGCGAACGACACACTCACCATCCCCGATGTAGTAGATTACGGCGCCTTGAAGAGTGGAGGTGTCCTGGTGGCCGAAACCCTCACAATCACCGACAACCGGACCGGCAAGTCTTACGAAGTGCCGATCAGGGAAGGGACCATCAAGGCCATCGATCTCCGCAAGATCAAGATCGACGAAGACGAGTTCGGGATGATGACGTACGACCCGGCGTTCATGAACACCGCGTCGTGCCGCAGCGCGATCACCTACATCGACGGCGACCGCGGCATTCTCGAGTATCGCGGCTATCCCATCGAACAGCTCGCGGAGAAGAGCTCGTATCTCGAGGTCGCCTACCTGCTGCTCAACGGCGAGCTGCCGTCGAAAGACGAGCTCACGCAGTGGCAGCACACCATCACCTATCACACGATCCTCAACGAGAACTTCAAGCGGCTCATCGACTCCTTCCGCTACAACGCGCACCCCATGGGACGCTTCATCGCCTCGATGGCCGCCCTCGGCACGTTCTATCCCGAGTCGAAGGACATCTTCGATCCCGCCATGCGCCGGAAGCAGATCGAGCGGATCATCGCCAAGGTCATCACCGTCGCCGCGTTCAACTATCGCAACACGGTGGGGATGCCGTACGCGTATCCCGACAACGACCTCTCCTACCCCGGCAACTTCCTGAACATGATGTTCAAGATGACCGAGGTGCAGTACTCGCCGAATCCGGTGCTGGAGAAGGCGCTGGACGTGCTGTTCATCCTCCACGCCGATCACGAGCAGAACTGCTCGACGAACGCCATGCGCGCGGTCGGCAGCTCGCATGTCGATCCGTACTCCGCGGTCGCGGCGGCGGCGGCGGCGCTGTATGGCCCGCTGCACGGCGGCGCGAACGAGGCCGTGATTCACATGCTCAACGAGATCGGATCGATGAACAACATCCCCGACTTCATCAAGCGCGTGAAGAGCGGCGAGGGCACGAAGCTGATGGGCTTCGGGCACCGCGTGTACAAGAACTACGACCCGCGCGCGAAGATCATCAAGCGCGTGGCGTACGAAGTGTTCGAGGTGACGGGAAAGAATCCGCTGATCGACATCGCGGTCGAGCTGGAGCGGATCGCGCTCGAGGACGAGTACTTCATCAAGCGCAAGCTCTATCCGAACGTCGACTTCTATTCGGGCCTGATCTACCAGGCGCTGCGCTTCCCGATGGAGATGTTCACCGTGCTGTTCGCGATTCCGCGCGTCTCCGGCTGGCTCTCGCAGTGGCAGGAGCTGCTCGAGGATCCCGACCAGAAGATCGCGCGCCCGCGCCAGATCTTCACGGGCTCGGCGCGGCGGGATTACGTGGGTCTGGACGAGCGGTGATGTAGCGGCGGGCTTCAGCCCGCCGATTTCGGCCGGCTGAAGCCGGCCGCTACGTTGGGTTTGGCCGGCGGTTCGAGTTGTCGATGTCGGCAGCGATGAGCCGCGTAATCACGCCCGCCCACCACTCGCCCTTCGTCTTCTCGAGCCTGCATGCGAGCGGAATCTCGTCACGGCGTGCGGCGAGAACGCCGCTGAGGATCACCGCGCCGCTCGCGTGCCGCATCACGTCATCGAGCATCGGCACGATCACCTCGGGGACGATGTTCATGGTGATCACGTCGAACGTGCCGCCGCGAAGCGCTTCGATGCTCCCGATGAAGATGGGCATCCGCGCGGGATCGATGCCGTTGCGCAGGCGGTTGTCGCGCAGCGCGCCGTACGCATCGACGTCGTTGTCGAATGCGATCACTTTCTCCGCGCCGAGGCGGAGCATGGCGATGGCGAGGATCCCGCTGCCGGAGCCGATGTCGAGGCCGCGTTTACCGCGCAGCGTTGGAGGGCGGACCTCCCGGTCCGCCCCCGTGGCGGACGAGGACGTCCGCCGTCCCAGAGACTCGAGCAACTCGATGCAGAGCGACGTCGTCTCGTGCGAACCCGTGCCGAAGGCCTGTTCCTGCGGGACGACGATCGTGAAGCGATCGGTGTCTTGCGGGATGAGCGACGCGTCGGGCGCGACGAGAAACCGTTCGCCGATCACGATCGGCTCCAGCGACTGCTGATAGCGATCGAGCCAGTCGACACGCTCGCGCTCGACCGCGCGCACGTCGAGCTCGCGGAGCAGATCCATCGCCGAGTCGCGATCTTCCGCGGAGTCGAAGTACGCGGAGATCGTGTCGCCGCTCGTGGTGTTGCCCGTCGACGCGGTGAGAAAGAGGCGCGACTGGATCAGCTCTTCGTTCGACGCGTCGCACGCGATCTCGAGGATGAAATCAAGCATCGCCGCTGCCGAAGTGCGCGCGATAGTCTTCCATCGCCGCCTGCACCACCGCCGCGGCGTGATCGAAGCCGTAGCGCGCGGCGATCCTGATCCGCGGCGCCTCGCCCGGCACGAGCTTGTAGGTGGTGAAGTAGTGCTCGAGCCGCTCGACGAGGACTTCCGGCACGTCGGCGATGTCGGTCGCCTCGCCCCACACGTAGTCGCCCTGCAGGACGGCGATGATCTTGTCGTCGGCCTCGCCGCGATCGTGGAGCTGCAGGCCGCCGATCACGCGCGCGGGGATGAGGATCTCCGATTTGGAGATCGGACGCTCGCTGAGGACGCAGATGTCGAGCGGATCGCCGTCGCCGCGCTCCGCGCCGGGCGAGAGGCGCGTCACGCGCTCGGCGCAATACGTCTGCGGGATGAAGCCGTACAGCGCGGGGGGTTGCGACGAGGTGCGCTGCGGGCGATCGACCTTGAGGTAGCCGCTCGGTTTGTCGACTTCGTACTTGATCAGATCGTACGGCGTGATCTCGACGAAGACGGTCACAACGCGTGGAGCGTCGTCGCCGGGAGAGAGGCCGTGCCACGGATGCGGGCGCCAGCGCGCAAAAGACGTCATCCCTCTATTCTGCGCCGCTGCCCGCGGTAATAGGCAACGAAGAACATCAGCACGATCGCGACGACCCAGAACGCGACGCCGAGGGACGCGAGTTGCTGCAACAGCGTCTCGGCGGCGCGGCGGCGCTCGGAGAGCACGAAGCCGTAGGTGAACGCCGCCGCCGCGAAGCAGAAGAACATCGCGTTGCGGAAGCGGCGAAGTTGTTCGTCGATGCGCGCAAGCTCGCGCGGCGCGGGCTTGCGTCCGCTGAACGTCGCCGGCACGCCGAGGAGCGCGGCGCCGAACAGCGGAACGAGCCCCGTCGCGCGCGGCGTAACGACGAGCATCGCAATGCCGCCGACGAACAGCGCAATCGCTGCAAACGCACAAAGAGCGCGAAGACGATTCGAGATCATTGGACCGAAGGCGATGGTAGCAGCGTTACCCGTGCATCGCGATGAACATGTAGTGACGCGCTTGCTGGTAGACGAGCACAGCCAGTTGCACTGCGGACGATCAGGAAGATTCATACGGCGGCGATGAGCGCGGCCGAGAGGGCGGCGGTAACGCATCACACTTGTCATCCCGAGCGTAGCGCGGGACCTGGGGGGATGGGTGGCGCGCAAAACACGCCTCTACGCGCCCCCCGCCCACACAGGTCCCTCGCTACGCTCGGGATGACATCGCAGCTAACCTTCACCGAGCCCTAGAAACCTACCCCGCGAAAAAGTCCTTCACCTTCTCCAGCAGCGGCTTCTCGCCCGGCGGGTTCTCCCCTTCCAGCGTCGCGAGCTGTTCCAGCAGGGCGCGTTGTTCTGAGGAAAGCGCCGTCGGGATGCGCACGGCGATGTGCACGTAGTGATCGCCGCGGCCCGAGCCGTCGAGGAATGGAACGCCTTTGTTGCGGAGGCGGAAGATCTGGTTCGGCTGCGTGCCGGCGGGAACTCTCAGCGACTCGCTGCCGTCGATCGTCTCGGTGTCCACCTCGCCGCCGAGGGCGGCCTGGGTGACGCTGATCGCCTGCTCGGAATGAACGTCGTAGTCGCGGCGCGTGAACTTCGGATGCTCGCGCACGTTGAGGAACACGTAGAGATCGCCGGCAGGCCCGCCGTTGAAGCCGGACTCTCCCTCGCCCGCCACGCGCAGGCGCGAGCCGTCGTCGACGCCCGCGGGGATCTTCACCGCGATCTTCTTCTCCTCGCGCACGCGTCCCGCGCCGTTGCACGTCGCGCACGGATCCTTGATCACCTTTCCCGCGCCGCCGCACTGCGGACAGGTCCGCGCGACGGCGAAGAATCCCTGCGAGTAGCGGATCTGTCCCCGTCCGCCGCAACCCGTGCACGTCACCGGCTGTGTGCCCGGCTTCGCGCCGGTTCCGCTGCAGGTCTGGCAGCTGATGACGCGCGGCACGAGCAGCGACACGTCCTTGCCGAACACCGCCTCCATGAACTCGAGCTGCAGGTCGTAGCGGAGATCGTTGCCGCGTGCGGCGCGCGCGCCGCGGCGGCCTCCGCGCGTGCCGAAGAAATCGCCGAAGCCGAAGAGATCGCCGAGGATGTCGCCGAAGTCGGCGAACTGATTCGGATCGAACCCGCCGACGCCGCCCATCCCCTGATGGCCGTAGCGGTCGTAGCGCGCGCGTTTCTCTTCATCGGAGAGCACGCCGTACGCTTCCGCCGCCTCCTTGAACTTCTCCTCAGCGCCGGCATCCCCCGGATTCTTGTCGGGGTGGTGCTTCAGCGCGAGCTTGCGATACGCCTTCTTGATGTCGTCGATGGACGACGCGCGCGGCACGCCGAGCACTTCGTAGTAATCGCGTTTTTCTGTCGTGGCCATTCGGTCAGGAAGCGGAGCCCGCATCGCTGGAGGACGAGGAGACCTTCAGCGGGTTGTAGAGCATCACGCTGGTGAGGATGCGCGCGGCGGACTGGAGCTCGAACACCGCGTCGTTGATCTGCTGTTTCTGCTCGCTGGACACGGCTTCCTTCGCGCGCGTGATGATGCGGTTCACGCGCTCGCGGTCCTCTTCGTTCAGCAGCTTGCCGAACTCCTTGAAGACCTTGTCGTTCGTGTAGATCATCCCCTCGAGCTTGTTCTGGGCCATGCGCAGCTCGCGGCGTGCGGCGTCGACGCGCTGGTGCTGCGTCGCTTCCTCGAGGATGCGGTCGATCTCGTCCTTCGACAATCCGCCCGCGGGATTGATCTGCACGCCCTGCGACTGCCCCGTCGCCTGATCGCGCGCGGTGACATTCACGATGCCGTTCGAGTCGATGGAGAACGTCACCTCGACCTGCGGCACGCCGCGCGGCGCGGCCGGGATGCCGATGAGGTCGAACTTGCCGAGGGACTTGTTCTCCTTCGAGAACTCGCGCTCGCCCTGCAGCACGTGCACGGTGACGCGGGTCTGGTTGTCGGCGACGGTGGTGAAGATGAGCGAGTTCTTCGTCGGGATGGTCGCGTTGCGCTCGATGATCTTCTGAAAGAGCCCGCCGCGCGTCTCGAGGCCGAGGGAGAGCGGCGTGACGTCGAGCAGGACCATGTCCTTGATGTCGCCGCGGAGAATGCCGCCCTGAATCGCCGCGCCGACGGCGACGACTTCGTCGGGATTGATATTGCGGTTCGGATCCTTGCCGAACACCTGCCGCACCGCCTCGACGACTTTCGGCATACGGGTCTGGCCGCCGACGAGCACGACCTCGTCGATCTGCTTCGAGGTGACGCCTGCCTGGCGCAGCGCGTCGATAACGGGATCGATGGTCCGCTGGATGAGATCCTCGACCATCTTCTCGAACTCGCGGCGCGTGAGCACCGCGTTCAGATGCTTCGGTCCCGCCGCGTCGGCGGAGATGAAGGGCAGCGTGACGCGCGACTCCTGCTCCATCGAGAGCTCGCACTTCGCGCGCTCGGCCGCTTCCTTCAACCGCTGCAGCGCCATGCGGTCCTCGCGCAGATCGATGTTGGTCTCTTTCTGGAAGACGTCGATGAGCCAGTCCATGACCCGCTTGTCGAAGTCTTCGCCGCCGAGGTACGTGTCGCCCGAGGTCGAGAGGACTTCGAACAATCCGTCTTCGAGCTTGAGGATCGAGATGTCGAATGTGCCGCCGCCGAGGTCGTAGACGGCGATGATCTGGTTCGCTTTGTTGTCGAGACCGTATGCGAGCGCGGCCGCGGTGGGCTCGTTGATGATGCGGAGCACTTCCAGGCCGGCGATCTTGCCGGCGTCGCGCGTGGCCTGGCGCTGCGAGTCGTTGAAGTACGCGGGGACGGTGATGATCGCCTCGCTGACTTCCTCGCCGAGGAACTCTTCCGCGAACGCGCGGATCTCCATCAGCACGTACGCCGAGATCTCCTCGGGCGAGTACTCGCGATCGCGGATGCGCACTTTCACGTCGCCGTTGGAGGCCGGGACGATCTGGTACGGCAGGACGTTTTTCGCGTGCGCGACTTCGTCGGACTCGAACTTGCGTCCGATCAGCCGCTTGATCGCGAATACGGTGTTGAACGGATTCGTGATGGCCTGCCGTTTCGCGATCTGGCCCACCAGACGCTCGCTGTCTTCCGTGAATCCGACCACGGACGGAGTGGTGCGGCTGCCTTCGCGATTGGGGATCACCTGCGGCGTCGTGACGTCCACGACGGACACGCAGGAGTTCGTGGTCCCGAGGTCGATTCCGAGGATCTTGGCCATCTGGTTCTGATGCTAAACACACAGTGGAGGACAGGCAATCCTGCCTGTCCCGATTCTGACCAGGACAGGCAGGATTGCCTGTCCTCCACTCATTCCGAGCCCCCGACCGCCACCTTCACCATCGCCGGCCGGAGCAGGCGATCGTGCAGGAAGTAGCCCTTCTGGAGGACTGCCGTCACGGTGTGAGACGGGACGGAAGGGTCTTCTTCCCGCACCACCGCCTCGTGGATGTTGGGATCGAAGTGGACGTTCGACTCTTCGATGGGCCGCAGGCCGTTGCGCTGCAGGACGTCGTAGAGCTGTTTGTAGATCAGCAGCGTGCCTTTGTGAAAGTCGTCCCCCTCCTCGGCATGCTCCAGCGCGCGGTCGAAGTTGTCGAGCACCGGAAGGATGTCCTTCAACACTCCCGCGAGGGCGTGCTTGTAGAACTCCATTTTTTCGCGCTCGCCGCGTTTGCGGAAGTTTTCGAAGTCGGCGAGGGTGCGGAGATAGCGGTCGCGCCACTGCAGCGCCTCTTCCGAAGACTCCGCCGCAGCATCGGCCGGTGCCTCGGACGCGGCAACCGCTTCCTTGGCCGCCGCCTCCATCTCGCGCTCGAGCTCTTCGACCGACTCGCCGGTGTCTTCGATGATGTACGCGTCGTCGTCGCTGTTGCCGCTCTTCTGATCCATCAGGTGCCCTGCTCCTGTTCGTCTTCTTCGATCTTCCGGCTGAGCGCGCGGCCGAGGTAATCGACCAGCGGCGCCATACGAGCGTACTCCATTCGCATCGGGCCGATGATGCCGACCATGCCGAGGGGGGCGGCGGTGGAGCCGTAACGCCGCGCGACGATACTGAAGTTGTGGATCTGTGTGAAGTCGCTCTCGGAGCCGATCAGGATCTGCAATCCCTCTTCACTCAGGCAGGTCTCGAGAATCTCGATGAGCTTCTCTTTCTCCTGCAGCGCTAGAAACGTCTTCCGCAAGGCCGCGGTGTCGGCGTACTCCGGTTTGTTGAGGATCGAGGCCGCTCCTTCGACGTAGAGCTCGTGGTCGAACGGCGCGACGTCGTTGACGGCCTCGATGCCGAGGCTGATCGTCTTCTGCAGCATCTGGTCGTGCTGCGCGCGCTCCTGCTCGGTCATGCGGATCAGGCGGCGTCGGACGACGTCGAGCGTGCAGCCGCCGAACTCGCTCGTGATGTAGCGGCTGATCTTCTCGAGCTCGTCGCGCGAGAAGACGAAGCGTGTCTCGACGACCTTGTTCACCACGACGCCGTTCGCGCCGACGATCACGCACATGATCTTGTTCTCGGCGACGAGGATGAAGTCCATCGACCGGATGGCGAACTGCAGGAGCGTCGGCATGAAGACGACGCCGACCTGGTCGCTGAGCTTCGAGAGGATGCTCGAGGCGAGATGCAGAACCTGATCGATGGCGTTGGCGTGTCCGACCTGATCGTCGATCACTTCACGGTCGCGCACGGAGAGCGCGCGCGATTTCATGAGGTGGTCGATGAAGAAGCGATACCCAAGGTCGGTCGGAATGCGTCCGGCGGAGGTGTGCGGCTGCTGCAGGTAGCCGAGGTCTTCGAGATCGGCCATGACGTTGCGAAGGCTGGCGGGGGAAAGGTCGAAGCGCCCGCATTTGGCGAGCGTGCGCGAGCCGATCGCCTCGCCGCTGGCGATGTGCTGCATGACGATCTCGTGCAGGACCTCCCGCGCGCGAGGATCGAGATCGAGACCGCTGAGCTCGTGACGAACAGCCATCGCTCTGGCACTCTCGCAGGGGGAGTGCCAGAGTGTCAAGGGCGGGTGCGGAGGTTGCGCGGGTTGCGGGGTTGCGCGCGGTGGAGAGTGAATTAAGAATTTCGAATCACTACTGTCCGGTCAAAAGTTGAATAGATTCAGTTGGTTGAGTGGATCGTGTTCATTTGGATCGGGGTGAGACGACGTAAGTGCCTGAATCAACTCAGTTTTCTCGAAAAGGGTGACGGAGAGGATCTGTAAAAG
>DATLFB010000082.1:0-75379 GCA_035525285.1 Thermoanaerobaculia bacterium | reverse complement strand
GGCGCCGCGACTTGCGTCGCGGCGTAGACAGCGGCGACTGGCGTCGCCGCACTCCACACAGCGATCACCCGCTCCGCGGATCCAGCGCGTCGCGGAAGCGTTCCCCGATCACGTTGAACGCGGCCACGGTGCTGAAAATCGCCAGGCCGGGGAAGAGCACGAGCCACCACGCGTACTCGATGTGCTCGCGCGCGGTGGAGAGGATGCTGCCCCACGATGCCGTGGGCAGCGGCACGCCGAGGCCGAGGAACGAGAGCGCGGACTCGGTGAGGATGGCCGCGGCCACGCCGAAGCTGGCGGAGACGAGCACCGGCGCGAGCGCGTTCGGCAGCAGGTGGCGGAAGATGATCCGTGCGTCGCGCGCGCCGCTGGCTCGTGCGGCCTGCGCGAACTCCATATCGCGGATGCGCAGGAACTCGCCGCGCACGTACCGCGCTTCGTTCGTCCACGACGTCAGCCCGAGCGCGATCATGATCGTAGTCAGCGTCGGCTTGAACAAAGCGACGATGCCGAGGACGAGAAAGAGGAACGGGAAGCAGAGCACGACCTCGATCAGCCGGGAGACGATCCAGTCGGACACGCCGCCGTAGTAGCCGGCGAGCGCGCCGAGGAGCGAGCCGACGATGACCGCGATCGCGGTGGCCAGAAAGCCCACCGTCAGCGACACGCGCGCGCCGTGCAGCATGCGCGCGAGCACGTCGCGTCCGAGGTCGTCGGTGCCGAGCCAGTGCGTGCCGGTCGGCGGGGAAAGACGCACGCGCAGCTCGACGGTGTCGGGATCGATCGGCAGCAGCGGCGCGAGCAGCGCGAATAGCAGCATGAATCCGACATACCAAAGCGAGACCATCGCCAGCTTGCTGCGGCGGAAGCGCTGCCACAGCAGCCCGTGCGTGGCGCCGGTGCGCTTCATCGCACATCCTCCCCGAGGCGCACGCGCGGATCGGCGAACGCATAGAGGATGTCGGCGAGCAGGCTCGCGAACAGCGTCACCAGCGCCGTCGCGACGCTCAGCCCCATCACCGTCGGGTAGTCGCGGCTGAGAACCGCGTCGTAGTAGAGCAGGCCGATGCCGTCCCACTGGAAGATCGTCTCGACGATCACGCTGCCGGAGATGAGATACGGAATCGTGAGGCCGAGCAGCGTGATCAGCGGGATCAGCGCGTTGCGCAGCGCGTGATGCCACAGCACCGCCGCCTCCCCTGCCCCTTTCGCGCGCGCGGTGGTGATGAAGTCCTGGCGAATGACCTCGGTCAGCGCCGATTTCGAGAAACGCGCGAAGATCGCGAGCTGCGCGTACGTGAGCGTCAGAGCCGGCAGCGCGAGATGGCGCATGCGGTCGGCGATGCGTCCCATCGTGCCGAGCTCGTGGTACTCGTCCGAGCTCATGCCGAAGAGCGGCAGCACGCCGAGGCGGACGGCGAAGAACTGCATGAGCAGCAGCGCGACCCAGAAGCTCGGCAGCGAGTAGAGCAGAAAGAAGAACACCGCGGACGCGCGCTCCATCGGCCGTCCGGATCGCGTCGCGCTCCAGAGTCCGATCGGAATCCCGATCGCGGCGGCGAGCAGGAACGCGACGCCGTTCAGTTGCAGCGTGTGCGGCAGTTTCTCGGCGATGCGCTCTCGCACGGGGCGGCGATCGGAGATCGAGCGGCCGAAGTCGAGTGCCGCCGCGCCGCGCAGCCAGTGCAGGTACTGCACGGGCAGCGGCCGATCGAGGTGGTACTCGCGGCGGATCGCGGCCGCGACGGCGGGCGTGACGTTCGTTCCTCCGCGGCCGATGAAGAACGTGATCGGATCGCCGGGAACGGCGTGGATCAGCGCGAAGGTCGCGACGGTGATGCCGAAGAAGGTCAGGACTGCGTAGACGAGACGCCGCAGAAGATATGCGGTCATCGCTTCAGCGTCGCGGGTCGCCCGCGAGCCACCATCCGAGCTCGCCCGGATACCAGAGGAACGGGCCGAAGCCGGCACTGATCTCGACGCCGCGCACGCGTTTGTTGATCCCCCACTTCGCCGATGCCTGGAACACCCAGCAGTACGGCTGATCCTCGGCGAGCACTTCGTGCAGCCGCCAGTAGAGATCTTTCCGCTTCGACTGATCCAGCTCGCGCCGCGCGGCATCGATCAGGCGGTCCGCCTCGGGGTTCGAGTAGTAGACGAAGTTCTGTCCGCGCGGCGGCGCCTGCGACGAGTGGAAGAGCGCGAACGGATCGGGATCGGGATCGAGATCCCATCCGAGGTATGCGGCCTGGAAGTTGCCGTTGAGGATGCGCTGGAACGCGGTGGCGCTGTCGAGCTGCACGACGCTGAGCGTCACGCCGGCGTTCTTCATCTCGGCCTGCAGCATCTGCGCGATCTGTTTCGTCGCGGGATTGCCGGGCAGGATGATGAGATCGATCTCGAACGCGCGGCCGTCCTTCTCGAGCACTCCGTCGCCGTTCCGGTCCGCGAATCCCGCCTCGGCGAAGAGCCGCTTCGCGCCCGCGGGATCGTAGCGGACTACCGGCACGCGCGGGTTGTACGCCCACTCGTCGGGCGTGAAGTGGGCGCTCATCGCGCGCGCGGTGCCGTGATAGATATCGTTGATGATCGCGTCGAAGGGAATGCACATCGCCAGCGCGCGGCGGACGCGCTTGTCGCGCAGCAGCGGGTTGCGGTTGTTCCAGGCGATGTAGTTGTAGTTGAGCGTGTAGAAGCGGCGGAAATCGATGTACTTCGTCAGCTCGGGATTCTTCTGCTCGCGCAGCCAGATGTCGGAGGCGATCAGCGAGTCATCAACCTCTCCGAGCTTGAGCGCGTTCCAGCCGGTGTTGTGATCTTCGATGATTTTGAAGATGACGGTCTGGATGTGCGGGCGGTCGTCCCAGTAGTCCTGCCGCCGCTCCATGACGATTTCCTTTTTCGCGGTCCGGCGCACGAGACGATACGGACCGCTGCCGACGGCGGTGGAGTTGTAATCGTTGCGGAAGTTGCCCTTCGAGTAGATGCGCTCCGGGACGACGAGGACGTCGTTGAAGCGGATGAACTGCGTCGCGAGCGCCTCGCGGAATCCGACTTCGACGGTGTGCTCGCCGATCGCGCGCGTGCGCGAGAGGTCGAGCAGCTCGAACGAGCCGGCGATCTGCACGGCCTCCGATGCGGGATCGGCGATCTTGCGCAGCGTGAACACGACGTCGCTCGCGCGCACGGGAGTGCCGTCCGAGAACGTGGCCTTCGGATTGAGCTCGAAGGTGTACGTGAGGCCGTCGTCGGAGATCTTCCACGACTTCGCGAGGCCTTCGATCGGCCGCAGCTGGCGGTCGATGCGGATCATGGGTGTGAAGAGGTAGCTGTCGACGTAGCGGTCGTAGCGATTCTGCGGAATGACCGGATTGAGCGTGATGATGTCGCCGTCCAGCCGGCGGATCAGCGTGCCGCCGTCGCGCGGAGTGCTGTCGTCGACGGGCGGCGGAGCGGAGCGCTCTGTTGTTTCCGGCGCGGGCGAACAGCCAACAGCGAGAAGGAGCGCGAGAAGTACGGCGATACGGCGCACGCACGGATTATACGCACCGCCCACTCAGTCCCCTCTCCCCGCCTGCGGGGAGAGGGCTAGTAGTGGACATTCAACATTGGAAGCGTAGGTACCAAGGCTTGTCATCCCGAGCGTGAGCGAGGGACCCGGGGGGAGGGTGGCACGAAGCCCGCGCGTCGCGCCGCCGCCCGCCCAGGTCCCTCGCTCACGCTCGGGATGACAAGGCTGGCCACGCATACTTTCAATGTTGAATGTTCACTAGGGTGAGGGGCGTCCCCTCATCCGCTTTATTTGAGCTTCACCGACTCCGTCGCCACGTTGTAATACCCATCCACCGCGCGCACGATCACGAACTTCCCTTCGACCGCGCTGCGCTTCAGCGTGAACGTCTCATCGCGCGAGTCGGCGATGCCGTCGGCGGGCGTGAGGCGGATCCACTTCTGCGCGTCGGCCGAGTACTCGACCCTGCCGATCGGCGAGAGCTCGTCGGTGATGCGGATGATGACGTCATCGCCCCTCGACGTCACGGCGACCGACGGCGCGCGATTGTCGACCAGGAACTCGATGCCGTCCTTCACGTCGGTCATCGGCATCTCGGCATTGTCGGCCACATCGCTCGCGGAGAGGCGCAGCTCGTAGCGGCCGTCGGGAAGCTGCGAGGTGTCGAAGTTGATCTGCGATTCCTCGATGTTCTCGCGGAGACGCAGCCAGCGCTCGGTTCCCTTCGCGCGGAACGAGAGCGTGTAGCGCAGCGAGTCGCCGTTCTCGTCGGTCGCGCGCCAGCTCACGGTACGGAATCCCTTGCGGAACACGCGCTTGCCCTGCTCGGGCTGCGCACGGTCGCGCGGATTGTCGAGGCTGACGAAGATGCCGTATTCATCGGGGTTCGTGACCTCGACGACCTGCGGCGAGCCGGGATACGCGCCGCTGATGAAGACGACCGCGGGATCCTGCACGACGATGGCCTCGATCTTCGGCGCGATGTTGCGATTGATGAAGGCGAGCGTGACTTCGTCGATGGCGATGCCGGCCGTGGGCTTCGCGACCGTCAGCTTCCACTGCACGTAACGCGCGGGCGGCGCGGAGACGTTGCCTTCGAGCGCGCTCTGCGCGGCGCTCCAGTTGCTCCAGGTCGTGTCGGGCGTGCGCGTGTTGCCGGAGCGGAAGGACATCGCGAAGCTGCCGGCGGCGAGATTGCGTCCGAGGACGCGATAGTGGCCGAAGCGCGAAAAGCGCTCGACGTCTTTCGCGGCGGAGCGGAACTCCGCGTTCGAGGCGAGGCCGCTCTCGACGCGATAGACCGCGCCGCTGTTGGTCGTGGTGATGAGCGTCGACTTGCCGCTCGTGGAAACGGAAACGACCTGCTTTTCCGGAACCGCGCCGAGGAGCGCGAGCTCGCCGTCGGCGAGCTGATAGACGCGGCCGTTCGGGCCGGTCGCCAGCAGTACTCCGCCGTCGCTCGCTCCGCTGATCGCGTAGACCATCTCGCGCTCGAACTTGCGCACGGTCTCCACGAAGTCATCCGGATTGATCCGGTACACCTCGGCACTCCCCCCCTGCGCGGCCGCCGCCGCCGACGTGTCTTCGAACGAGAAGCTGACTTCGACGTTCGCCGTCGCCTCCCCTTCTTTTTTCTGCTCGCCCGACGCAGCGCCCTGTTGCTGCTGCTGTTGCTGCTGTCCCTTCGGCGCTTCCCGCTTCGCCGGAGCGCTGCTCGGGAGCACATTGCTCACCGCGGCGGCCCAGCCGACGCCGTTCGCGTCGACGTAGATCGACGAGATCTCGCTGAGCGCCGAGTCATAGAGCGCGCGTGCGGAGCCGTCTCTCGCGATCTCGTAAATGCGCCCCTTGCCCGACGCGCCGGCGAGAATGCTGCCGCTCCTGCGTTCCGCGAGGGACCGGATGTGCGTGTCCGCGGCGTCGTAGAGGACTTTGCCTTCGCCCTTCGGCGTCACGCGGAAGAGCTTTCCGTCGACGCCGGTGCCGATCGCGAGATCGCCGCCGTCGAGCGCTTCGATGGCCCAGATGTACGCCTGCTGCGGATCGAAGAAGACCGTGTGCGCGCCGCTCTCAGGATCGACGCGATAAATCTTTCCATTCGGCGAGCTGCCGGCGTAGAGCGTGCCGTTCGCCGCGGCGATGGCGTAGATCTCGGGCTCGGGCGCGGTGAAGAGCAGCTTCAGCTCCTCGCCCCGCAGGCGATAGACCTTGCCGTCGTTGCCGGTGCCGAAGAAGCGGTCGCCGTTCGAGGCCGCGGCCTGCGCGAGCACGAAGGGATCCGTGAACGAAGCGATTTTCTTCATGCCGGGAGCCACACGCAGCTCGCCGCGCGAGGTGATCGCAAAGCCTTCCGACTCCCCCGCGAGAAACTCCTCGGCCGCGCCCACGCGCCAGAACTGCGGGACGACGGCAAACGCCGTGGCGGCGTGAATGACGATGATCGTGAGGATGAAGAATCGTCGCATGAACATCCTTTCGGGAGTGCTGCGTGCCATGTGCTGAGTGCTGCGTCGCTCGCGGAGAATCACGCAGCACGCAGCACGTCGCACGCAGCACGTCGTTCTAGATTTGCGGGCGGACGTCGAGGTCGATCTTCAGCGCACCATCGACGATGTACCCGAGCGAGCGAGCCTGCTGGCCGCCGCGATGGTACTTCACCGGCGCCTTCGCGCCGTTCGACGTATCGCCGCTGACCACCGCACGCATCGAGGGTGGGAGATTCGGAAGATAGACGCCCGACGTCACCGCGCCTTCGTGGTTCGTGTAGAGCCCGACCGTGAGGTCGGTCGACGGGCGAAGGCGCTGCAGCACGCCGAGAACCTGCTCGAGCGTCCGCGGATCGGGCGGCACGAGCGTGAAGTCGACCGCGTTCATCACCGAGCCGCTGCCGATGAGCAGGTGCGCGCTGCCGGCGGGCTGATCGTCCGGGATGCGGATGTCGAAGGTCTCGATGAACGGCTCGCCGCGGAACGGCTTGAGCACCGTACGCACTTTCACCGTGTCGCCCGGATTGATGTAGCCCTTCTCCGGCATCACGAGCGAGGCTTCCATCAGCTTCGCGATGCGCAGCTGATCGTCGTGGCGGATGTGCACCTTCACGCTCTCGACTTCCGCATCGCGGAACTCGTTCGACATGAGATAGCCGGAAACGATCGCGAGATACGCGGGGATCGACGAACGCGCCTGCTCGCCGGCCCATCCTTCGCGCAGCCTGACCGGCTCCGCGAAGCCTTTCAGTCTGATCTCGGAGTCGAGGAGCACCGTGCGCTCGCCCGCGGCGCGCTGCGCGTTTGCGATCACGGAGTCCGTCACCATCGCCAGCATCAGCGGCGAGAGGCGCGAGTGGCGCACGACGTTGGCGCGATACGTGTGCACGGCGCCGGAGCCGTTGAGCGTCACCTCGACGGGGATCAGCTGTGCAGACTCGCCGAGGATGCCCATGATTCCGGCCGCGCGGTCCTGGCGGAGCACGCCGACGACGGGGCCGGTGTTCGAGAACTTGAACGAGCTGGCCAGACTCGGCAGCACGGTGACGACTTCGGACGTCGCCATCGGGAAGCTGATCTCGCCCATGTCGAGGAACGGATGGCCGAACGCGTAGACGCGATTGCCGTCGATGTAGGTGACCGTCCCGCTCGCGGCGACCGTGAAGTCGCCGTTGAGCAGCACCGCGCCGACGGGATCGCCCGGCGCGAAGTCTTTCTTTGAAGGGAGGGCGGACGTCTCGTCCGCCCTGCTCGGCGGACGGGACGTCCGCCCTCCAGTCGTCGAAGCAGACGTCGCGCCGCTCGGCACGGCGACGAATCCGAGGCTCTCGAGCTGGGGCGAGAAGCGCGCGACGGTCTCCGGCGCGAAGCTGGAGAGCGAGATCGGCAACGCGATCCGCTTCGCGCCGCTCACGGAGCTGACGGGATGTCCGGCCAGCTCGTTCACCATCTTCTCGAGCGCGCCGTCGAGCTTGCGATCGACGATGGTCTGCAGCAGCTCCGCGCCGCTCATGCGCGGCGAGGCATCGGCGAGCGTCGCGCCCGCGGGCGCCATCCGCTGCGCGATCTTCAGCATCTCCTCGATCGGCGTGATGCCCGCGACCGGCTCTTTCGCAAACTGCCAGGCGTACGCGAGCGCGCCGATCACCTTGCCGTCGATGAAGACCGGCGAGCCGCTCATGCCGGCGATGATGCCGGTGCGGCGGATGACCGGCGAGTCGACTTTGGCGAGGATGAGGTTCTGTCCCGGCCCGATGTTGTTGAGCACGCCGAGAATCTCGACGTCGAACTTCTCGATCGCCGTTCCCTCGAAGACGGTCAGGCCGTAGCCCTTCATCCCCTTCTGCACCTGCTCGAGCGGCATGCGGTCCGCGGCGAACGCGAGCGACGCCGGCAGCAGCAGGGCGAACAGAAGAACGAGTTTGCGGGTGAGCACGCCGTTTCTAACCACCTCTGAGGCTACTCCATTTCGCGTCCCATGCCAGAGAAAGGTAAAAGGAAAAAGGCGAAAGGTAAAAGTAGCCAGCGCCGGCGCTATTCGTAACGAAGCGCTTCGATCGGATCGAGCTTCGAGGCTTTCGCCGCCGGGTAGATACCGAAGATGACGCCGAGGACCGCGCAGAAGGTGAACGCGCCGGCGACGGCCCAGAACGGTGTGTGCGTCGCGGGGAAGTCGATCCAGCGGCTGATGATCATGCGCGCCAGATTCGCGACCGCGAAGCCGCCCGCGATTCCGACCAGGCCGCCGAATCCCGAGAGCACGATGGCCTCGATCAGAAACTGCACGAGAACGTCGGCGCGCCGCGCACCGATCGATTTCCGAATGCCGATCTCGCGCGTCCGCTCGGTGACGGAGACGAGCATGATGTTCATGATGCCGATGCCGCCGACGAGGAGGGCGATGGCCACGACGCCGCCCAGAATCGCGGTCGCGCCGCCGAGAATGCCGGAGATGACCTTCAGCATCTCCTCCTGCGCGAGGAGCTGAAAGTCGTCGCGCTCGCCTTTCTCGAGGCGGTGGCGCGTGCGAAGGATGTCGCGGACCTGCGTTCGCACCTGTTCGAGATCCGCGCCTTCATCCATCTGGAACGCCAGGACGAGCCTGCGCATGTTCTCGGGGCCGTAGACCACGGTGGCTGTGGAGAACGGGATCAGAAGGACGTCGTCCTGGTTCTGTCCGAACGAGCCGCCTTTTTTCTCCAGCACGCCGATGACCGTGTAGGAGTTTGCGTCGACCTGGATGGATTTTCCGATGGGGTTCTCTCCGAGCTCGAGCTGCTCCGCGACTTCGAGTCCGATCACGGCGACGCGCTTCTTCTGCTCCTCATCGACCGGAGTGAAGAAGCGCCCCGTCTCGACCCAGTGATTGACGATCTCGGGATACGAGCGGTTGACGGCATAGATCTGCGTGGTGTGCCGCGCGTCGCGATGCCTGAGCTCCGCACTGCTGATGTAGAACGGCGAGAACTCGCGCAATTGCGGCACCTGCCGCCGCACCGCCAGCCCGTCCTCGACCGTCAGCTCCGGAACGTCGAACGGCTTCCGCCGGTCGCCCTGCGGAAAGACTTCGATGAAGCCCGCGCCGATCTCGTTCAGATCGCCGGCGATTTTTTGCTGAAAACCCTGAACGATCGAGACGACCGCGATGACCGCTGCGACGCCGATCATGACGCCGAGGACCGTCAGCGTCGAGCGCATTTTGTTTGCTCTGATCGCGCGTAATGCGATTTTCAGGTTTTCGACAAACATGGGCGTTCAGGTGAAAGGTAAAAGGAAAAAGGTAAAAGGTAAAAGCGCTTCGCTACTTTTTCAGGGCGTCGCGGTGGCGGGCGACGGTGGTTCTCAGTTTGCTGATGATGCGGCTTACTTCTTCGGCTTCGCCGAGCGCCGCGGTCGCTGTCTGTTCGTCGATGTAGCCGAGACGTTTTGCGATGTGCAAATGCGTGCGCACTTCGCCGCATGATCCTTTGGCGATCGAGAGGAAGCGATGGAACTCGGCGCGGCTGCCCCGCTCGAATCCCTCAGCAATATTCGCGGGAACCGAAATGCCCGCGCGGTGTAGTTGATCCGACAGCGCGAAGTCCCGCGAAAACTTCCCGACACGCGACAACTCATACAGTCGCACGACAAGATCCATCCCACGCTGCCACGCAATCAAGTCCTCAAATCGCTCAACTCGCTTCGTCCCCATACTTTTACCTTTTTCCTTTTTCCTTTTACCTGCGCCGTCCTACGCCACTATCCGCCCGTCTCGTAAACGAATAATCCGCTTCGCTTCGCGAGCGACGTCGTCTTCATGCGTCACGATGATGATCGAGTTTCCCCGTGCGTGCAGTTCGTGGAAGAGGTCGAGGATCTCGCGGCCGGTCTGGGAGTCGAGGTTGCCGGTGGGTTCGTCGGCCAGGAGGAGAGAGGGACGGTTGACGAGGGCTCGGGCGATGGCGACTCTTTGGCGTTGGCCTCCTGAGAGTTCGTTGGGTTGATGGGTCATCCGGTCGCCGAGGCCGACCGCCACGAGTGCTTCTTCGGCCTGCTGGCGGCGTTCGGCGCGATGCACTTTCGCGTAGACGAGGGGGAGCTCCACATTCTGCAGCGCGGTCGTGCGGGCGAGGAGATTGAACGTCTGGAAGACGAAGCCGATCTTCTTGTTGCGGATCGCGGCCAGCTCGTCGTCATTGAGCGTCTCGACCGACACCCCGTCGAGGAGATACCGGCCCGCGCTCGGCGTATCGAGGCAGCCGATGATGTTCATCAGCGTCGACTTCCCCGAGCCCGACGGACCCATGATCGCCACGTACTCGCCCTGATCGATCTTCAGATCGACGCCGTCCAGCGCGCGGATCTGCTGCGGTCCGAGGTCGTACACGCGCGTCAGCTCGTGCATTTCGATCAGGTGGGCCGGGCTGCTGTCTGGCAGGTCGTCGCGAAGCGCGCTCATTGATCGTCCTTGTCCTTGTCGCTGGTCTTCTTGTCCTTCGACGACTTCTTCTCTTCCTTTGTCACCTGGATCGCCGCATCGTCCTTCAGCTTCTTCAGCGTCCGGAACGGTCCGGTGATCACCGCGTCGCCGGCCTTCACGCCGGAGAGCACGGTCACGTGCGTCGCGTCGCTGATGCCGGTCGTCACCTCGACCTGCTTCGCCTTGCCGTCCTTCGCGATGAACACGTACTTCTTCTTCGGCTTGTCGTCGTCGTCGCTGTCGTCGCCGTCTTCGCCCGGAACGCGCTCCACGACCGACTGGATGGGCACCGCGACCGCGTTCGCGGCGGTGCTGGTCACGATCGAGACCTGCGAGGTCATGCCGGGCCGCAGGCGGTCATCGGCATCGTCGATGGCCACCTTCACCTTGAAGTAGCGGATGCCCGAGCCCGCGCCCTGGCGCACGGCTGCCGAGCTGCCGATCTCCACGACGTGGCCGTGATACTCCTTGTCCGGCACCGCGTCGACTTTGATCTTCGCCGGCTGATTGACCTTCACGCCGACGACTTCCGTTTCCCCCACTTCCGCCTCGACGAGAATCACCGAGAGATCGGCGATCACGGCGATCACCGATCCGGGATTGTTCATCGTGCCGGTGACGACGACTTCGCCTTCGTGCGCGTTGAGCTGCACGACCTTGCCGTCGATCGGCGCCACGATGGTCGTGCGCGAGAGATCCTCCGCCGCCTGCCGCAATCCCGCCTGGGCCTGATGCACGCCCTGCTCCGCCGCGGCGACCGCCGCGAGCGCGTTGTCGTACGCGAGCCTGGACTGATCGAACAGTTCCTGCGCCTGAATCCCCTGCCTGCTGAGGCTCTGCGCGCGCCGATACGACGCCTCTGCCGTCGACAGCGCCGCCCGCGCGCGCTGCACTTCCACCCGCCGGCTCGCGAGCTCCGCGCTGAGGCGGTCGCGCTGCGCGATGTAGATGTGCTTCTCCAGGTCCACGAGCTTCTGCCCGCGCTTCACGGCCTGGCCTTCGATGAAGTACAGCCGCTCGATCTTGCCGACGATGTGCGCGCTGATGTTGACCTTCACCTTCGGGTCGATCTGACCCGGCGCGGTGACGACGGCCTCGATCGTGCGCGCGACCGCAGGCTCCGTGTAGACCTTTTCGCCTTTCGGCCCGCTGCTTCGGACGCTGAAGACGACGATCGCCGCGATGACGAGCACCGCGGCGAGGATGATCATCCAGCGCTTCACGCCTTCTTCATCCCGGCCGCGCCAAACGCTGCCAATCCGGCGCCGATCAGCACGAGCACGATCCAGAACGCAATCACAATCGCGGCCGATTTGCCCTTCGAGAACTTCGACATCGCCGCGAAGCCGATGATCAGCAGCACGAGCGTCCAGATCGAGAAGACGTCGAGCGCGCCGAGCAGCGCGAAGGGGATCGGCTGTTCCCTGAAGTCGAGGAGAAATGCCGGATTCGATTTGACGACCGTGCCGAGGTCCATGACGTCGACCGTGCCTCGCGCGGCGACGACGATCGCTCGAATGATCCGGAAGATCGCGATCGGGATCCATGAGTACAACGTGATCGAGAACGCCTGCTTGAACGTCCCTTCGCCGCCGAGGATGCGGAACGCGAGCAGGAGCACGCCTGCGACGATCACGTAGCCGACGATCCAGAAGAGCGGTGAGAGCCAGCTCGTGACTTTTTGCGCAGCGTTGGCGATCTTCAGCCGCTGGTCGATATCCTCCTGCGGCATGCTCGGGTCCTGTTTTTTGATCGCCTCGACCTGGATCTCGTTGCCTGCAGTCCAATCGAGTCGCGGGACGACGACTGCGGCAGCAATGAAGAACGCGATCACGATGATGAGCAGCGGCACGAGGATGTCGGGCCGCGCTGCGATGTCCCTGAAAGTCTCCGCGGGGGCAACCAGCACCCCCGCGATTCGCTGGAACGGATTCTTCGCTGCGGGCACCGCAACCGCGGCTCTCCGCGGAGCCGGTGCGCTCGCGGCGCTTCGCGGCGAGTCCACCGCCGCTGGCTGCGCCTGCGCGGGCGGCATCTCCTGATCGGGCGCGGCCGACGCGAGCGGCATCCGAGCGCGGTGAGCGCGCTCGATTCTCGCGGCTCGCGCAGACTGCCGCGCGTCCATCGGCTGGGGCCACGTCATCAACGCCCCTTCGCGGCGCCAACTGTCGATCATGACCGCGACGCGCGCGGACGCGTTCCCTTCTTCCGCATTTCTCTCGTCGAGCCGCTCGAGCGCGACGCGGCGAATCTCGCTGTCGTCCGACAGAATCGAGATGGCGGTCAATACGAGGATCTCGGTCGGTTGTCGTTCCGCAATGAGCTTCTGCAGGTTCTGCATCCGCCTTGCGGGATCCCGCTCTTCCAGAATGTCCGGGCCGTACGCCATGGCTGTTTCCCCCGCTGATCGCGCCGATCAAAAATTCGTTCGGGGATCAGCCGGCGCGGCTTACGACATCCGCAGTCACTTCGGCTGCTCCTCCGATTTCACTCGGTTCCCGTAGTTCAGCCAATCATATCGTCCGAAGATCGGGCGCAGCGGCGGCTCCTCGAACTTCTCCGGCGTGTCGACGCTGATGTTGTGCACCGCGAGGATGTCGCCGACCGCACGATGAAATGCCGCAACGGCCTTGTTGTAGCCGACGATCGCCTGCAGCTCGCTCACGCGTGCATCGGAGAGATCCTGCTGCACTTCGAGGACCTGGAAATTCGTGGTCATGCCGTTCTCGTAGCGCTTGCGCTCCGCATCGAGGTTGCGCTCCGCGGCGTCGCGCGCGGCGCGCGTGGCGATGATCGCGCGAGAGAAGGTGTCGACCGCGCGCGCGGTGGCGCGGACGTCGACGACGATGTTCTGCTGCGTGAGGGACTGCGCCGCCTGGGCCTGCTCGAAGTCGAGCTGCGCGGCGCGGGCGTTGGCGCGGGCGCCGATGTTCAGCACCGGCAGTCCGAACGACACGCCGGCGTTCCAGCTCGGGAAGTCGCGGCCGAAGACCTGCGAGAGTGCGTTGCCGTAGTTCGTCGAGATCACGCGTCCGGTCGGAACACCGGTGTCGGGGTCCAGCTCGAGAGTGCGTCCGGCGAGACCGCCGAGGTTGTAGCCGAGGTTCAGATCGACGGTGGGAAGGATCTGATTGCGCGTGTAGAGCGCGTTCACGCGGAGGTTGTCGAGGCGCAGACGCTCCTGCGTCATCTCCGGACGGTTCTGCATTGCCTGCTGGACCGCGCGGTCGAGATCGATCGGCATCGTCGTCTCATAGCTGACGTCGTCGCTCGGAACGATCGGCCGGTCCCACTCGGAGGGCGGGAGATTCAGCAGCGCGCGCAACCTGTCTTCCTCGTTGCGGACGGCGGCGACCCGGCGGATCAACTCCTCTTCCGTCGTGGCGATGGTGACGCGCGGCTGAAGGATGTCGAGCGGCGCGGAGGCGCCGACGTCGATGCGGATCTGGGTGATGCGCGCCTGATCGCGCGCGAGGAAGAGCGACTCTTTCGTCACGTCGACCGCGCGGCGGGCGTAGAGCAGATCGAGGTACGCCTGCTCGACCGCATGGACCGTGTCCATCAGCGACGTGCGGAAGAAGCCCTCCGTCACGCCGAGGTTGTTGCGGGCGATGGTGATGCCGCGGCGGGTGATGTCGACGCCGAAGTCGCGCATCAGCGGCTGCGCGAACGAGAACTGCAGGCCGGTGCGATACGCGGGATTGACGAACGTGCCGCCGCCCGTCGCGGAGACGCGCGCGTTCGTGAAGCCGACGCTGTACTGGCCGCCGGTGGGGATGATCTGGTTCACGCTCCCGTTCGCGGACGTGACGCGCGAGCCGCTGGAGACGAAGGTGGTCGTCGTGGGCGACTGGGAGCTCGACTGGTTGACGTCGGCGGCGGCGATCCAGTCGAACAGGCCGTACTGGCTTCGCAGTCCCTGGCCCGCGATGTGGTATTCGTAGGTCTGAAGCTGAACGCCGAGGTTCTGCTTCACGGCGGTGTTGATCGCCTCGTCGAGCGAGAGGCGCAGCGCGCGCGGGTCTTCCGCGTCGCGGTCCGTCTCGGCGGTAACCGCCTCGGTCGTGCGCGGCGCCGGAGCCTCCTGAGCGAACAGCGCGGCGGCCGTCAGCAACAACAGCAGCGTGGTGATCCGTCGAACAGCGGTCATGCAAGTCCTCCCAAACACGCCTCTACTACGCAAAAAACCCCTCGTGGTTTCGGCGAGCGTGCGCATTCTAAAGGAACGCCGCCGGCGTAGCGCCCGGCTTCAGCCGGGCGGAGGCGGACCGGAGGTCCGCCCTCCAAAGGAAGGGGCTCGGAGCGTGTTCGTGAGCAGTGCGCTGCAGCGCGAGGGCAAAGGAGGGCGGACGTCCCGTCCGCCTCCGACCGGCTGAAGCCGGTCGCTACGTTCCCGCCGGCAGCGGCTCGCCCGCGAAGTGACACGCCGCGAACTGTCCCGGCTTGTGCTCGATCAGCGCCGGCACCTCGGTCTTGCAGACCGGGAACTGCGCGATCGGGCAGCGGGTGTGGAACACGCAGCCACTCGGCGGATCGAGCGGCGTGGGGATGTCGCCGGTGAGGAGAATGCGCGTCTTCTTCACCGTCGGATCGGGCACCGGCACGGCGGAGAGCAGCGCTTTCGTGTACGGATGCAGCGGGTCCTCGTAGAGCGCACTGCGATCGGCGAGCTCCATGATCTTGCCGAGGTACATGACCGCGACGCGCGTGGAGATGTGCTCGACCACCGAGAGGTCGTGGGCGATGAAGAGATACGTGAGTCCCAGCTCTTCCTGAAGATCCTGCAGCAGATTGACGACCTGCGCCTGCACGGAAACATCGAGCGCGGACACCGGCTCGTCGAGCACGAGGAAGCGCGGATTCGTGGCCAGGGCGCGCGCGACGCCGATGCGCTGGCGCTGCCCGCCCGAGAACTCGTGGGGATAGCGCTTGCGGTAGTCGGGACTCAGTCCGACCTTCTGCAGCAACTGCGCGACGCGCTCGTCTCGTTCCGCGCCGTTCATGCCGTTGGCTCCGCGGAAGTGAATCGCGAGAGGCTCGCCGACGATCGTGCCCACGGTCATGCGCGGGTTGAGCGACGCGTACGGATCCTGAAAGACGATCTGCATGTGGCGGCGCATGCGGCGCATGTCCCCGCTGTCGAGATCGAGGATGTTCGTCCCGTCGAACTCGATCGCGCCGTCAGTCGGGTCGATGAGCCGGAGGATGCAGCGGCCGATCGTGGTCTTGCCCGAGCCCGACTCCCCGACGAGTCCGAGCGTCTCGCCTCGCGAGATCCCGAAGCTCACGCCGTCGACCGCCTTCACCTGCGCGACGACGCGCGCAAGCACGCCGCGCTTGACGGGAAAATACTTGCGCAGATCGCGGACGACGAGGAGCGGCTCCGCGGCGCCGAGAGGAAGCTTCGGCGTCTGTTGCGGGGCGGATTCTTCGGCGCGGTCGTGGGGAAGTCTCGTGACGACGTCGCGGATCTCGGCGTTGTCGGCGGGAGTGGGGATGAAGGGCTCAGACATGGGTGCCCTCCGGATATGAAGGCAGAAGGCAGAAGGCAGAAGGCAGAAGTGAGAAAGTCGGATATGAAGGCAGAAGGCAGAAGGCAGAAGGCAGAAGTGAGAAAGCGGCGATCTGCGCGGTGCACAGCTTTCTTACTTCTGCCTTCTGCCTTCTGCCTTCTGCCTTCATCAGTTCCTCTCCGTATCCGCCTCATCCCCATGCAGATAACACCGCGCCGATTGCCCCTCTGCAACGGGCATCAATGCCGGCTCCCTCCCGCAACAGATCTCCATCACGTCCGGACAGCGCGGATTGAACTTGCATCCGCTCGGCAGCGACGTGAGTGACGGGACCATGCCCGCGATCGTCGGTAGTCGCTTCGGCGCCACCGCGTCTTTCACGCTCGGCAGCGACTTGAGCAAGCCGCGCGTGTAGGGATGCGCGGGACTGGCGAAGAGCTGGCGCACCGGCGCTTCTTCGACGACGCGGCCGGTGTACATCACGATGATGCGCTCGCAGAATTCGGCCACGACGCCGAGGTCGTGGGTGATCAGCAGCACGGCGAGGCCGAGGCGCTTCTGCAGCGAGGCGAGGAGCTCCATGATCTGCGCCTGGATCGTGACGTCGAGCGCGGTCGTCGGCTCGTCGGCGATGAGCAGCTCCGGATCGCACGAGAGCGCGATGGCGATCATCACGCGCTGGCGCATGCCGCCGGAGAGCTGATGCGGATAATCGTCGAGGCGTTTGTGCGGATCAGGGATCGAGACCAGCTCCAGCATGTCCCCCGCCTGCTTCCACGCTTCCCGCTTCGAGACTCTGCGATGGATGCGGATCGCCTCGGCCACCTGCGCGCCGATTTTGAAGACCGGATTGAGCGACGTCATCGGCTCCTGGAAGACCATCGCGATGTCGTTGCCGCGCACATGGCGCATCTCCTTTTCGGAGAGCCCGGCGAGATTGCGCCCCTTGAAGCGGATCTCGCCCGCCGTGATCTTTCCCGGCGGCGAGACGAGACGCATGACCGACATCGCGGTGACGCTCTTCCCGCAGCCCGACTCCCCCACCAGCGCAACCGCTTCGCCGCGACGCACGTTGAAGGAGACGTTGTCGACCGCGTGCACCTCGCCGTCGGCGGTGAAGAATGACGTCCGGAGGTTCTTCACCGCGAGCAGCGCCTCGGCCGGATCGACGTCGACATCCGCAAGCGTCACGCGCCGGATGGTAGCAAGAACGGTGACACCCCGCTCGGAACGCCGGCTTCCAGCCGGCCGGTCCGCCGACATCCTGCCGGCGGACGTATTCTTTGATCATGCGTCACGTCTTTCTTGGCGTCCTGCTCCTCTCCCCTCCGCTCGCCGCCCAGGACGCAGCGCCGCCGCAGGGTCTCGCGCGTCTCGACGCGCTCGTCGGCAAATGGCGCGGCGTGAGCTCGGGTGAGCCGGGCGACGGGGCAGTCGAGCGCGAGTGCGCGCGCGTACTCGCGGGACGCTTCCTCGAGTGCCGCACGACGGTCACCTATCCGCCGCAGGAGAAAGACAAGAAGGGCGAGGTGCACGTCGACGTCGCGTACTTCAGCTACGACCGCAGTGCAACGGTGCTCCGCCTCCGCCAGTTTCACGGTGAGGGATTCGTTAACACGTATCGCGAGACCGAACCGCTCGTCTTCGTGACCGACGCGATCGAGAACATCCCCGCCGGCTGGCGCGCCCGCGAGCAGTACGAGCTCGACGGCGACGCGTGGCGCGAGACGTTCTCGCTCGCGCAGCCAGGGAAGGAGTTCGAGGTCTACTCGCGCGCGAGTCTCATGCGCGTGAAGTGAAGTGTCCGTGAACGCCGGCGTGTCACGCCGGAGGTCGCGGGTTCGAGCCCCGTCGGCCCCGCCGATCTAAATGAAGCACTCGACCTACTTCTGTTCTCGATCCACGATGGTCACGTCGTGCACCGTGCTCGGGCATGTAGAGGTAGTCGAGCTTCGTGTCCAGCTCGACGATCAGCTCAGGGCGCTGACCTTCGACAAAGTCGACCTTCGCGCGATGCTCCCGAAGTTGATCGTGAATCGGCGGAATGATTCGTCCTTACCAGAGGTATACTAGGTAAGGAGACACCTCATGCCTACCTCGACCATCACCAGCAAAGGCCAAACGACCGTCCCGAAAGAAGTCCGCGAAGTGCTCGACGTCGGCCCCGGCGACCGTCTGACGTGGGAAGTCCGCGGCGGGAAGGTCGCCATCACCACAGAGCGGCCGGGCCTGTTCCGTTGGGAAGGGATCTTCAAGGACGGCCCCGCCGATGCCGTCGAGGCCGTGAAGGAAGCGCGGAAGCGCAGAGGACGCATCTGACGTGAGCAGCGTCGTCATCGATGCGAACGTCCTCGTCTCGTTCTTCGTCGAACGCGACGAAGCACAACGCGCGGCCGCGAAAGCGCTCCTGCTGGAAGCCGTGAATGGCGAGGTCACGGCGATCATTCCGCAGTTCGTCGTCTTTGAAATCAGCTACGTCTTCCAGACCATGTACGGCGCAACGGGCGAGCGCCTCGCAACGCTGATCCGCGATGTCATCACCCTCCCCGGCGCGCAGGTGATCGACGATTGCCCGTGGAAACGAGTCCTCGAAGTCTGGCCGGATCCGCTGCCGTCACTCGCGGATGCGGCCATCCTCGCCGTGGCCGTGACCAACCGCTACGACGCCGTCGCTACCTTCGACAGGAAGCTCGCGAGGCGAGTCAAAGACGCCGGCATTCGTACGTACTGGTGACGCGCTCTGGCGCGCCTTCCGAAGGCGTTTTCCATGCTGGTAAAACATTGTCAAAAACGCCACTCCCCGCCCCCGAATCACACCCGCCGTACGCGCCCGAGTCCTGTCTGAAACAGGACATCCAATCAGAGTGGCCGAATCACTCTCACCCCGCGGCCCCGGGTAGAATCGTTTCCCACCCGTGGAGGCATTCGATGAGTACAAAGGCCTGCTACCGAGCGTTATGTGCTGCTGGTGAACGGCTCGATCCCATCCTCGAGCCGCTTGGATACGTGTTCGAACCCGATGAGATGGTTCCAGGACTGCCCTTTGCCTCGGCCCTATTCGTCCAGGGCGAGCTCGTCATCAACATCTATTACACGCGTGGCCCTACGTTCGGGCCGGTAATGTACGTGAATGCCAGGGGCGGCATGAACCACGGCGAGTTGATGCGCACCCTCGGATTGGCGGAACGGCAGGCCCTCGTCTGCGAAGAGGCGGCGCTCCAGTCCATCTCGCTCGTCGGGGGAGATCCGATCGACGCTCTGATCGCCGACCTGACTCTGGCCGCCCCAGCCTTGCGGGATCCAGCCAGGATGGATGACCTCATCGTCCAGAACATCGAAAGACGCGCCGAGCAGGACGGACCCAGGCCCGCCGCGCCCAACCGTTACGGACGAAACGACGCACGCCACCGCCATTAAGAGCCGATGTTCCTCTTCCTGAAGTGTGATCGGCATCAGCGGGCGAAAGGCGTCTGCTTCTTTGCGTCGGCGAGCTTCTGATAGAACACCGTTCGTCGAGACCTCGACCTCCGCATTCTCGTCGAGCCCCACCTCCTCGAGCGGCGGCTTGTCGAGGACCAGCGCGATGCTGTTGCCGGTGCGGGTGAGCTTCTTGATCATGGTCCGTACAGACTAGCACCGAGGTCTGTACGGTTCGAACCTCGTCGTGCCCAGAAGGGCGAGCCCGGCCAGCGCTGCTCGATCGTGTAGTACGCCTCGCGGCGCGAGAGGTAGGCGTCGTAGTGGCGGCGGACATCGGCGGCGTAGAGCCGCGCGTGCTCGGTGTTGCCTGCGAGCGCTGCGGCAGCGATGCGCGCGGCCTGGATGCCGGACGCGATCGCGTAGCCGATTCCCATTGACGACAGTGGATCGAATGCGGCCGCGGCCTCGCCCGCGGCGATCCAGTCGTCGCCGATCACGGGATCGAGGATCTGCGAATGTGCAGGACAGACGACCGGGCCGTGCGTGAGCGTCGCCTGCGCAATCCGCGATCGCGTTCGCGGCGCCTCGTCGAGGCGCTCGAGCCATGCGGCCGGATCGTGAAGATGCGCGGCGCGGACAACGTCCGCATCCGTCATGAACGCGACGACCGTGCGGTTCGCGGGCAGGCGCGCGGAGTACCACCAGCCGTCCTCCACCGCCTCCACGAGCGTCGCCGTTCCGGAGTCCTCCCCTCCCTCGAACAGCGCGACGAGACCGGTGAGGTGATCGTCGATCGACGCGCGCGCGCCGCGCGTGCGCGCGTAGGCGGCATGACGGCCGCTGGCGTCGATGACGAATCGAGACGGGAGATCGAGCGGCCACGTGGTGTTGGTCAGCAGCGTTCCGCCACGCTCGGTGACGAGTTGCGCGAGGGACGCATCGAAGCGCGCTCGATCGAGGTGCCACGCATCGCCGCCGCCGGTGAAGAGAAAGTCGCGTGACACGACGTCCGCACTGCCCCACGCGGCGCTCGTTGCATACGCGCGACGCTGCTCCTGATCGGTGAGCACTCCCTCGGCGCCGAGGTATGTGAGCAGCGGAAGCACGCCCGGAGAGAGCGTTTCGCCGATGCGCCACGCGTCGTACGACGACCGCTCGATGACCACCGGACGCAGACGCGAGTAGCGCAGCAGCGTCAGCGCGGCGGCGGCACCGGCCGGGCCGCCGCCGATGATCGCCACGTCGAAATCAGTCATCGCCCTTCGGACACTTCCCGTCGACCGGGACCATGCCATCGCATGCCGCGATCTTTCCCTCGTCCCTCAGATACCACGCAAGCGTGAAGTAGTTCGTCGGCGTGCCATAGCTGCCGGTCGCGTCGAGCTGGTTGATCGCGTGACCGACCGCCACCGCCGCCGGCACGAATTCCTGATGGTTCCGTTCCTTCTCCACGAAGTACGGATACATCCTCCCCTCGGCCGATTCGTTCTCGTTGACGATAAATCCCATGTACGACCACGCCACGACGAGATTGCCGATGTTGTTCGCGCCGCGCGCGTAATAGACCTGAAATCCCGCGGGCACGCCGGCGTCGGCCTGCTCCTCGGCAGTCAGCGGTCCGGTGATGACATGCATCGGAGCCTGGGGCGGCCACCAGTACGTGTAATACGTTGGCGGCGTCGGGATCTCGGTGATCTCGGTCGTGTTGAGCGCCGGCTTCTGCGGCGGATCGCTGAAGTTCACGTACTCGACCGAGCACTGGTAGAAGTCGGACATCCACGGGCACGACATCCGCTTCGTGAGATCGCCCGGCTCGCAGCCATCCTGTTTCACGACCCAGTCCGGACCCTTGATGTGCGGCGCATACTTGCTGCCGTACCAGCCACCGGTCTCGTCTCCGTTCGGGCTGAGGCCGTGCTCGCGGTAATACGCCTCGTCTTTGTAGATCCTGATGCGATACGGTGCGCTGTAGATCAGCGGATTGCGCATCGTCCACGTGGTCTCGATTCCGGGCGACATCGGATGGCCGACGCAGTTGCCGGCGGACGCGCGGTCGAGCGGATGCACGCTGTTCGGCCATCCTCGCGTGCGGCCCGACTTGAACTTCCCCGCGGCCCACTGCCCGAGGAGGAAGTATTGCGTGCGCGTCAGCCCCATGTATTTGTCCTGACTCTGATTCGTCACCGAATTCGAGCCGGAGTTGAGCGGCACCATCGGGATCCCTTTCCGGAACAGATCCTGATGCGGCTCGGAGAGCTCGTTGCCCGAGGAGTCGCGGAAGTAGGAGAAGAACGTCCTGCGATTCGCGGCGTTGGCCGGAGACGCGTCGCGCGGATTGAAGCGCGGCGAGATGAACGCGACCATCGACTGCACGTTCGCGACCCAGATGTAGTCGCCGATGCGCTCGAGGAGAGGCTCGACGTCGCGCTCGTAGCTCGCCACGTAGCTCGCGTTGTAGCCGCCGTAGCGCGCCTGGTTGTAGAGATCGGGAACGAGATCGTAATAGCGCACGCCGACGTCGAACATCACGTCGTCGAGCGTGGAGATGTTGCGCAGTTCGGGCGCGTATTTCGGCGAGCCGACGAGCGCCCACGCGCTCAGCTCGATCGGTTCCGCGTGGCCTTTCAGCTTGAGACGGCACCACACCGGGCCATCGGAGATGTCGTCGAACCACGTGTCCTGGCCGGTGTAGGTGGCGATTGGAGCTTCGCCGCCGGCTCTGCCGTGACCGCCGAGGACGACGAGACGGCCGGAGGGGGCCATCATGATTTCGCCGAGCGTGTCGATCTGGTACGGAACGCGCGTGTTGTCGCCGCCTTTCGCCGGGAAGGCGCCGTGCGGATAGTTCGCCGGAATCGTGCCGCGCGAGAACTGCGCGCGCTGGCGCGGCTTCGACACGGTTCGCGGTCCCGGATCGATGATCAGCTCCTTCTGCCGCACGGCTTCGTCGTGAGTGCCGTCGGAGTTGAGGCCGGTGTTCCAGTTGCGGAGACTCGCGACGTCGCCAGGCGTGGGAGGCGACGTCGGCGGCGGATAGTAGTTCGCGTATTCCTTCACCGCGTGTTTGTCGCCGGCGAGGTAGGTGCATCCGATGAATTGGTCGTTGTTGTACCAGACGGGTTTCTTGTTCGCGACGTGGACGGTCCATTCGATCGACTCGACATCAGGGTCGTCGAGCGTGACCTCGCGGCCGGGATCGTCGGGGTTGTTCGAGTCGAATGCGTAGATGCGGAACTGCGCGCCCTGCCGCCGGATGCGTCCGTGGCCATCCTTGAAGTGCCTCACGAGCTCGGGGCGGCCGTCCTTCATCTTCGGTGTGCCGTCGGCCGTGCATTCGATCGGCAGGCCGCCGATGGTCTCCGGCTCGAGATAGAACTCGTTCTCGCTGTTGCCGAGCCGCGCGACGCCGACGGCGGGATGAACCTGATAGCGAGTCGGACCTTTCCTGCCAGGGGGCTTCGGATTCTGTGCCGCCAGCTCGGTAGCAGCGACTCCGGCGACGGTCGTGACGGCGATGAAATCACGTCGAGTCCAGTCGGACATAGCTCACCTCTCACAGGAAGGTTTGACGAACGCAGAGGTTTCCCTACCTCCGCGTGAATCTGCCCAGCGTCGCCCGCACCTCGGGCACGCGCAGCGCAAATGCTACCGCGAAATAGACGACGCCGAAGATCGTAGAGACCACGATCGCTTCGATCACGTTGGGGAGCCGCCGCGCGAAAAAGTAATCGATCGCGAGTCCCGCCACGCCGCCGGCGCCCGCGGCGATCCACAGTTTCGCGAAGTACGCGCTCTTCGACTCCCCTGCTCCGATGCGATGGCGAAGGCCGCGGCGCAGCAGCGCGAACTCGATCCAGGCGGCGATGCCCGTCGCGGCGGTGATGCCCACGGCGCCGAGGGCGTCGCTTGCGGCGGGTTTTGGCAGGCGGGCGAAATCGAGCAGTGTTGCGAACATCGGCTGCAGCGGGAACGCGAACAGAAATCCGAGAGCGGCGCCAATGCCCACGCGCACGGCGGCGAAGCGGAACGGCGTGCGGGTGTCGTGCAGCGCGTAGTACGCCGAGGAGTAGAGGCGCGCCTGCGTGGCGACGAGGAGACCGATCGTGGAGCCGATGAGGATGTACCAGACCACGAGCGTGGTGTCGGCGGTGAACTCGCCGCGTTGATAGAGCGCGGCGACGAGCAGACGGCCTAGCAGCACGAAGGCGACGATGGTCGGAACGACGAAGAAGGCGATCTGGCGGATGCCGCGGTCGAGGCGGCGGCGCAGCGCCGCGCGGATCTCTTCGTCGGAGCCGGTCTCGCTCGCCATCTGCGGGAGCTCCGCCGCGGCGACCGACATGCCGAAGATCGAGATCGGCGCGAGATAGATCGTCTGGGCGTAGACGAGATTCGCGATCGAGCCCGTGGCGAGAAACGAGGCGATGAGCTGATCGACGTAGCCGCTGATCTGGACCACGCCGCGTCCGCCGACGACGGCAGGAATGTTGCGGAAGATCGTCCGCACCGGCTCGAGCGCACGGTCGAATCCGAACGAGAGCGTGCCCGCGTAGCGCATCAGCCACGGGATCTGCACCGCGAACTGCAGCACGCAGCCGGCGAACGTGCCCCACGCCACCGCGACCGCGAGATCGTCGTTGCGCAGGCGCGTGCCGAAGATGAACAGGGTCGCGATGATCGCCGCGTTCCACAGGACCGGCGCGACGTAGGAGACGAAGAACTGGCGATGCGCGTTCAGAATCCCGAGCGACCACGCGTACAGCACGAGCAGGCCGATGCCGGGGAACACGATGCGCGTCAGCTTGATCGCGAGGGCCATCGTCTCGGGCGGGAGTCCGGCGGCGGTGATGCTCAGGATGAGCGGCGTGATCAGCACGCCGGCGAGCACGACGACGCTGACGAGGAGCGCGAGAAACGAGGCGAAGACGCCCGCGACGCGGCCCGCGAGCTTCTCATCGCCTTTCGAGAGCAGGCGCGCGTAGACGGGAATGAAGGATGCGGAGAGCACGCCTTCGCCGAGGAGGTTCTGCAGGAAGTTGGGGACCTTCAGCGCGACGTTGAATGCGTCGGCCGCGCGCGAGGCGCCGAGGTAGTGCGCGAAGACGCTCGTACGAACGAGTCCCGCGAGGCGGCTGAGCAGGATTCCCGCGGCCACGAGCGCGGCGTAGCCGCCGGCGCGGCTGCGGGATGGCTCTGCTGCGGAATTCGGCTCGGACACGGAGCGATAAGATAACGGAATTGGAGAATTGAAAATTGAAAATTGAAAATTGAAAGAGAAGGCGCTCAGCATGGAGAATTGAAAATTGAAAGAGAAGGGACTCCCAATGACCTTTTTCAATTTTCAATTTTCAATTTTCAATTCGAGATCACCCACTCATGACCAACTCTCGTCCCATCAAAATCGCCGGTGCCGGTCCATCCGGCCTCGCCGCCGCAATCGCGCTCGCGCGCGCGGGGCGCGCCGTCGAGGTGCACGAGGCGAAGCGCGACGTCGGCATGCGTTTCATCGGCGATCTGCAGATCATCGAGTCCGCCTCGGAACGCGAGCCGGTGCCGGCGTTTCTCGACCGCATCGGCATCGCGCGCAACTTCTACTTTCGACCCGCGAATACGGCGACGTTCTACGACCATCACGATGTTGCACGCGTCATTCGCAGCGACGAGCCGTACGGCTGGTTCATCAAGCGAGGAGCGGAAGAACAGACGCTCGACCGCGGCCTGCTCGCGCAGGCGATGCAGCTCGGCGCGAAGGTCGTCTTCGACAGCCGTCTCGCGCCCGAAGAGGCGGACATCGTGGCCACCGGGCCGGCATCGCCCGACGGGCTCGCGCGCGAGATGACGTGGCGGGTGCCAACGGCGCCCTCGCGGGCGACCGATCCCGAGCGCATCGACGTCTTCTTCAACCATCTCCTCTCGCCCGGCGGCTACTCGTATCTCTTCATCCTCGACGGCGTCGCCACGTTCGGCTGCGCGATCGTCGCGGATTTCAAAAAGATCGACGAGTACTTCGAGCATTCGCTCGCGGCCGTGCAGCGCGTCCATCCGTTCACGCTTCCGGGCGAGACGCGCACCGGCTACTCGTACATGAACTTCCATCTGAAAGCGCACGCGACGAAGGGCGACGCGCGCTATGTCGGCGAGGCCGGCGGGTTTCAGGATTACCTCTTCGGCCTCGGCATCCGCTACGCGCTCACGAGCGGCTGGCTCGCCGCGCGGAGCATCCTCGAGGGACGCGACTTCGATGAGCTCTGGACACGCGAGCTCGCGTCGAAGCAGGACACGAGTCTCGTCAATCGCTTTCTGTATGAGAGCGGCGGCAACACGGGGCTGTCGATGTTCGTGCGCCAGGCCGCGCGCGCGAAGGATTTCCGCGGGTACCTCAGCGGATGGCACGAGCGGCGCTGGTGGAAGGCGCTGCTCTCGCCCGTTGTGCGCCGCGTGTGGCAGCATCGCGGGCGCTGCCAGCACAAGCCGGCCGAGCACTGGTGCCGCGCGCGCGACACGGAGATGAAGGTTCCGCCGCTGGGACCCGTGAGCGAAGTCGAAGGGTCATGAACATCGACGCCGCCTACAAACACTGCCGCGCCATCGCGCACAAACACGGCGCGAACTTCTCCGTCGGCTTTCGCTTTCTGCCGAAGACGAAGCGGCGCGCGGTGTACGCGGCGTACGCGTTCTGCAGAGTCGCGGACGACATCGCGGATGAAGGAACGGGCGACGTCGGCGCGGCGCTCGACGCCTGGCAGCGAGAGCTCGACGCGTGCTACGAAGGCCGCCCGTCGCATCCGATCACCATCGCGCTCGCCGACGCGCTGCGGCATTTCGCGATTCCGAAGGATGCATTTCTCGCGCTGATCGACGGCTGCCGCCAGGACCTGGTGAAGACGCGCTACGAGACGTTCGAGGAGCTGCTGCACTACTGCGAGCTCGTGGCCTCGTCGATCTCCGACATCTCGCTCTCGATCTTCGGCTACCGCTCCGACGCCGCACCGGCGTACGGGCGCATGCTGTCGACGGCGCTGCAGCTCACCAACGTCACGCGCGACATCGGCGACGATCTGGCTCGCGGCCGCGTATATCTTCCACGTGAAGAGCTGCGGCGGTTCGGGGTCGAGGAGGACGAGCTCTTCGCGCGGGCGGAGAACGACCGGGTGCGCGCGCTCATCGAGTTCCAGATCGCCCGCGCCGAGCGCTATTTCCGCGAGGCCGAGCCGCTGCTTCGCGAGCTCGCATTCGACGCCCGCTTTCCCACGCTCCTCATGGGCGGCGTCTACGCGACCGTGCTCGCGAAACTGCGCAAGGATCCCTTCATCGCCGTCCGCAAACGCCTCCGGCTCTCGCCGCTGCAGAAGGTCATGGTCGTCGGCACGCGCATGCTCCGCCCACGCTTCATCTGAAACTCACCCATAATCAGGAACGTCGAAGTGGCGATGAAGTGCGTTCCCCTGCTCCTCTGTCTGATGCTCGCGGCCCTCGCCGCCGGCGCAGCACAGGATTCGGTGCACACCGTGATCGTGCCGGTGGTCGGAACCGCGTTCGGCCCGGGCGTGATCTGGAAGACGAGCGTCGAGATCATCAACGACACCGGCAGCGACGCGGTCGTGACGCTGGAGCTCTCGGCGATCCCCGACTCGCAGTTCGTCCTGTTCAGGCTCGCGCCGGGAGAGGTCGCGCAGTATCCGGACATCCTCCCGGCGTTCGGCGTCGATCTCGCGCTCTCGCCGCTGCGCGTCGACAGTTTCGGCTCGCGCGCGCCGACCGTGCGCGCGACCGTGTACGCGCTGCGAGGGACGGAGGTCTCGCAGCCGCAGCCGATCGCGGTCTATCAGGGACAGAGCTGGTTTCCGCTGCGCGCGCTCGACGGACTCTCGTTCAGCGACGAGTACCGCACGAACATCGGCCTGGTGAATTTCGGCGACGAGGAAGCGGAGTTCGTGCTCGTGCTGCAGCGCCTGCGCGGACGCAATCTCGCGGTGACGCACACGCGCGTCGCGCCGCACAGCCTCACCCACGCGTCGATCCAGTCGCTCTTCCCGCTGATCGGTCGAGGGGACGCCTTCACGGTGCTCGTCGAGACCGGATCGACGGAGACCTACGCCTACGGCTCGGTGATCGATCGCGACAACAACGGCCGCTTCGTCGCGCCCCGCGTTGGAACGCGGTAGCTTCGCAGGTTGCCGACATCGTTTATCGTGGGCTTCGCCGGGCAACCGGGCAACCGGGCAACCCACATCGTTTATCCTTGTCCCCGCCATGGACGAGCCCGAATACCTGATCTGCCTTCAGTGCGAGACGGCCACGTATCAGTTCGAATACGTGAACGGCAAGCTCGCCACGGCCGTGTGTCTGACCTGCGGGGCCGACGATCCTTCCGACTTCATGACGGAATCGGAGTTAGAGGAGCAGTCGCTCTGAAGACGCCGGTGGTGATCGGCATCGCCGGCGGCACAGGCTCCGGGAAGACGACGGTCGCGCGCGCGATCTACGACCGCGTCGGCAGCGATCGCATCGAGTGGATCTCGCACGACTCGTACTATCGCGACTTCGAAGGGCTCTCCGCCGAAGAACGTCACAACATCAACTTCGATCATCCCGACTCGCTCGAGACGGAGCTGCTCGCGCGGCAACTCGACGTCCTCTGCAAAGGCTCCGCGGTCGAAGTACCGGTCTACGACTTCACGACGCATTCGCGCAAGGCGGAAACACAGCGCGCCGAGCCGCGCCGCGTGATCATCGTGGAAGGGATTCTCGTGCTCGCCGAGCCGGAGCTGCGCAAGCGGATCGACATCAAGCTCTTCGTCGACACGCCGCCCGACATCCGCTTCGTGCGCCGGCTGATGCGCGACATCACCTCGCGCGGGCGCAGCGTCGAGTCGGTGATCGAGCAGTACGTCTCCACGGTGCGGCCGATGCACGAGGAGTTCGTCGAGCCGTCGAAGCGGCACGCCGACCTGATCATCCCCGAGGGCGGCGCGAATCAGGTGGCGCTCGACGCGATCATCGCGAGGGTGGAGCGGTTGTTGGCGTAGGAGGGCGGACGTCTCGTCCGCCTGGGCGGACGGGACGTCCGCCCTCCAGCCGCCCCCACAAAATCCCCATTTCCTCCGCCTGATTCTTCCCCGTCACGCTGCGCGGCTCACCGCCGGAGTGGCCGAGGGCGACGTGATAGCGCAGCAGGATCGGCTCGTTGCCTCCGTTCGCCCACTGCATCAGCGCCGTCAACGTCGCCGGTGACGAAAGCGGCGCCGGATACTTCGTCCCCGTCATCGCGAGAGTGGAGCGGTTGTTGGCGTAGGAGGGCGGACGTCTCGTCCGACTGGGCGGACGGGACGTCCGCCCTCCAGCCGCCACCACAAAAACCCCATCTCCTCCGCCTGATTCTTCACCGTCACGCTGCGCGGCTCTCCGCCGGAGTGGCCGAGGGCGACGTGATAGCGCAGCAGGATCGGCTCGTTGCCTCCGTTCGCCCACTGCGTCAGCGCCGTCATCTTCCGCGCGTGCAGCGGCGCGACGCGCGTGTCGCCGTCGCCGGTGATGAAGAGCGTCGCCGGATACTTCGTCCCCTGCCGCACGTGGTGATACGGCGAGTACGCGTAGAGCCAGCGGAACTCCTCGGCCTTGTCCGGATCGCCGTACTCCGGCACCCAGAAGCTGCCGACGAGAAACTTGTGATAGCGGAGCATGTCGATGAGCGGATAGCGGCAGACGACCGCGCCGAAGAGATCGGGACGCTGCGTCGCCGCGGCCATGACGAGCAGTCCGCCGTTGCTCCCGCCGGCGATGCCGAGGCGCTCGCGCGAGGTGAAGCGCTCGAGGATGAGATGCTCCGCCGCGGCGATGAAATCGTCGAACGTATTCTGCTTCTGATCGAGCATCCCCGCCTCGTGCCACGATTCCCCGAACTCCGCGCCGCCGCGCAGATTCGCCACCGCGTACACGCCGCCGTTCTCCGCCCACGCGATCGCGCGCGGCGAGAACGCCGGCAGGGCGCTGGAGAGGAAGCCGCCGTAGCCGGTGAGATACGCCGGATTCGCTCCGTTGCGCACGAGACCTTTCCTGTACAGCACGAACATCGGCACGCGCGTGCCGTCCTTCGAGGTGAACCACTGCTGCTCGAGCACGAAGTCGTCCTCGCGCACCGCGACGCTCTGCCGGGCGAAGACCGTGCGCTGCGCGCGTGCGGCGTCGTACTGATAGATCGTCGGCGGCACGTGGAAGGAACTGAACTTGAAGAACGCCACGGGCGTTTCCCACGTGCCGCTCGCGTCGCCGAGATCGCCGTGCGTCTCGAACGCGACCTCGTCGATGGCCTTGCCTGCGAGGTCGTAGCCGGCGAGGCGCGGCTTCACGTCTTCGAGATAGCGCACGAAGACGCGTCCCGCGGCGAGCGACATCCCCTGGATCGCCGCCTTCGGATTTTCCGGCACGAGCTCCTTCCAGTTCTCGCGGCGCGGATCGCTCGCGCTGACCGTCATCACGCGCTCGTTCGGCGCGTTCCAGTTCGTGGAGATGACGACCGTGTCTCCCGCCATCTCCGCCCACGAGCGCACTTCGAGATCGTTCATCGCCGTGCGCATCGGCTCGTTGTCGCGCAGGTCGTCGACGTAGATCTCCGTCTTCTTCGGCGCGGAGCCGTGATAGACGTTGATGACGAGATAGCGTCCGCCGTCGGAGAGCGTGGTGAGGATGATCTTGTCCGGCGTGTAGCCGTCGCCGAAGAGCTTCTCCTCCGCCCCGCCGGAGAGCGCGCGGCGGTAGACGCGCGGGCCGTCTGGGTCTCTGCGCGCGAAGTACAGCGTCCGATCCGGCGCGACCGCGACGCCGTAGTAGCGCGCCCTCGGCAGCGGCGTTCCTGTATCGCGGCGCGCGTCGAGTTGAAGTCGTCCGTGCGCAGGAGCTGTTCGATGCGCGACGCGAACAACGCCGCTTCGGGACGATTGCCGAGGATCGAATCGGTGTAGGCGTTCTGCCGGTCGATCCACGCTCGGGTCGCCGGCGACTCCTGATCCTCGAGCCATTGGTAAGGATCGACGAGCACTACGCCATGCAGAGTCTCGACGACCGGGCGGCGCTCGGTTGGAGGCGGCGTTGCGAGTCGCGGCGCGGTGGTGCAGGCGGCGAGCAGAAGCGTGAGGGTAGTTATTTTGATTGCTTGCATGAACAGATTCCTTTGCGGATGTGTAACTTACAACAATTCACCGCCAAACCGGAATCATGTGTACAGCGGCCGGGTTGAACGGTTTCGTAACAGGAACGGAAGGCCGGGCGTCATTGACCGCCTGCCGGCCGGACCTTAAAATGAAGTTGCCCACGGGTTCGATCACTGACCTGGTCACAGCTCAAGCCAGAAGGGGGGGAGATTCGGGGATGCCTCTCGTTCACGTCAAAGAAGATGAGACGTTCGAGAATGCGCTACGGCGCTTCAAACGGAAATGCGAAAAGTCAGGGATTCTTTCCGAGCTGAAGAAGCGTCAGCATTACGAGAAGCCGAGCACGAAGCGGAAGCGGAAAGCAATCGCGGCCCGAAAGAAGGTGCTGCGTAAGCTTGCTGAAGAGCGGCGTACGGGCTATTGAACTCACACTCGTTTCGATCCGAAACGCCCGCGAGCGATCGCGGGCGTTTCTGTTTTCGCGCTTTGCGCCTCATCAGGTAAAAGGTAAAAGTGATCGCGCCTCAGCGAAGCACTTTTACCTTTTACCTTTTACCTTTTGACCGACTCACATGTCCGAATCACTAACCGTTCTCGAATTCGACCGCGTGCTGACGCTCGTCGCCATGGAAGCGAAGAGCGCTCCCGGCAAACGCGCGGTCGCGTTGCGCCATCCGCTCGCATCGCTCAAGGACTGCGAATCCGCGCAGGCGGATCTCGCCGAGATGGTGCGCTACGAGCACACCGAGGGATTGCTTCCGCTGGCGGGCCTCGACGACCTCGCTTCCCTCTTCGATCGCGAGAGCGTGCTCGAGCTCGACGAGTCATGGCACGTCGTGCGCGCCGCGCGCGCGACGCAGGCCATCCGCGAGGCGCTCATCCGCTCCGACGGCTACCCGCGCCTCGCCGCCATCGCGAAGACCATCCCCGACCTCGGCGAAGTCATCGCCAAAACGAACAAATACTTCACGCGCGACGGCAAGCTGCGCGAAGAAGCCTCGGCGGAGCTGCGCGCGATCCGCACGCGCGTGCACGCGAAGCGCGGCGCGATTCAGAAAACGTTGAACGACATCATGAATCGCAGCAGCGAGGCGATTCAGGAGCCGCTCATCGTCCTGCGCGGCGATCGCTACTGCATCCCCGTCCGCGCCGATCATCGCAACGCCGTTGCCGGAATCCTGCACGAGCGCTCGGGATCGGGCGCCTCGTTCTTCATCGAGCCGATGGCGGCCATCGAGTTGAACAACGATCTGGCCGATCTGCTCATCCAGGAGCGCGAAGAGATCGCCCGCATCACGCGCTTCATTTCGCAAACGCTCTTCGTTCAGCGCGACGACATCCTCGGCGCGATCACCGTCGCCGGCGAGCTCGATGCGCTGCAGGCCTGCGCCCTGTTCCACGACACGATCCGCGGCTCGCGTCCCACGTTCAGCAGCGATCGGCAGCTGCACATCATCGAGGGCAGACATCCGCTGCTGGACGAGCGCCTCGCTTCCGCGCGGCAGGACGCGTTCGGCGAGGCGCCGGACGAGCGTGCCGTGGTGCCGCTCACGATCGATCTCTTCGCGCCCCTCACCCGGCCCTTCGCTTCGCTCAGGGCCACCCTCTCCCCGCCGTCGCGGGGCGAGGGGACTGAATCTCGCGAGTCCCCTCTCCCCGCGGTGCGGGGAGAGGGCCAGGGTGAGGGGCGTCCCGCGCTCGTCGTCAGCGGCCCGAATGCCGGCGGCAAGACCGTCGCGCTGAAAACCGCGGGACTGCTCGTCGCGATGGGGATGAGCGGCCTCCCCGTTCCCGCGAACGACGGCACGGTGCTGCCGTGCGTCGACGCGCTGCACGTGCTCATCGGCGACGACCAGAGCGTGCTCGAACATCTCTCGACGTTCTCGGCGTATCTCGTGCGGCTCAAGCGAGTCCTCGAGCGCGCGACGAAACGCTCTCTCGTGCTGCTCGACGAGCTGGGCTCGGGCACCGATCCCGAAGAAGGCGCCGCGATCGCCGCGGCGGTGATCGAGCACCTCCTCGAGACCGGCGCGCTGGTCGTCGTGACCACGCATCTCTCCGCGATCAAGGGCTTCGCAGTGAACGACGCGCGCATCGTGAACGCGTCGATGGAGTTCGACTCCGCGACGGGACAGCCGAACTACCGCATGATCGCCGGCATCCCGGGCCGCAGCCGCGCGATCGAGGTGGCGAAGATGATCGGCCTGCCCGCGGCGATCATCGACGCCGCGCGCGAGCGGCTCGGCGAACGTTACGGCGAGACCGATCAGCTACTCGCGACGCTGCAGAAGAAGCTCGCGGAGATCGTGGCGGAGCAGGACGACGTGACCCGGCTGCGCAAGGATCTCGAGCGTGAGCGCACATCGATGGCCGAGAAAACCTCGCAGCTCGAGAAGGAGCGCTCCCGCCTCGGCACGACGTATCGCGAAGAGCTCGACCGCCTGCGCGACGACATCGCGCGGCAGGTCACGAACGAGATCAGGACCCTGCGGGAGATGGACCGCGCGGCGCGCGCGTCGGTCAATGCGCCGGAAGTCGTGAAGAGCGTGACCAGCGCTGTCGAGAAGGCGTTGGAGTTCATTCCGGCGGAGCAGCGCGAAGTGCGCGTCGGGGAGAAGGCAGAGCATCGGAAGTTCAAGGTGGTTGGGGAAGTCGTGTCCGTCGACGGTTCGAAGGCCGTGTTGAATGTCAGCGGGCGGAAGATGACCGTCGACTATCGCGATCTCGTTCCGAAGGGCGGCCCCTCACCCCCGCCCTCTCCTCGCTCACGCGCGGAGAAGGGGCCGGGCGTTGACGCGGCCGTCATCTCCGCCGAACTGAATCTCATTGGCCAGCGCGTCGATGACGCGCTCGACGAGTCGGACAAATTTCTCGATCGCGCGATGCTCGAGGGCAGAGAGGCGGTGCGGATCATCCACGGCTTCGGCACCGGCACGCTGCGCAAGGCCATTCGCGAGCATCTGCGCAAACACCCGGCGGTGAAGTCGTGGAGGCCGGGCGGCGAGAACGAGGGAGGAGACGGCGCGACGATCGCCGTGCTCGACGCGTGAGAGTCGCTTCGCCATCTCCCGTGGCATCTCGCGGCGCGTGGAGGGCGGACGTCCCGTCCGCCGGGCGGACGGGACGTCCGCCCTCCTTCGAGCGACGAGGTTCGGTCCGGGTAGATCTCGCGAACAGTGGCATCTCGCGGCGCTAGTGGACATTCAACATTGAAAGTGTCGGTACCAGGACTTGTCATCCCGAGCGTGAGCGAGGGACCCGGGGGTAGGGTGGCGCCATCATCGAGCCACCCGCCCGCCCAGGTCCCTCGCTCACGCTCGGGATGACAAGGCTGGCCACGCATGCTCTCAAGGTTGAAGGTCCACCAGGTAGAGCTCCCGAACACGCCCTCGATCTGATCGCAGGGGACCCGCAGATCCGATACGCTGAAGAGACATGGCCTACGTAGACCTCAACGACGCCGTCATCTCCCAGGTCCGCAGTGCGGCCGACATCGTCGACTTCGTGCAGCAGGTCACGCCGCTGAAGCTCGCCGGGAAGAGCTACAAAGGCCTGTGCCCGTTTCATCGCGAGAAGACGCCTTCCTTTCACGTCGATCGCGACAAGGGACTCTTCTACTGCTTCGGCTGCGGCACGGGCGGCGACGTCTTCAAGTTCCTCACGCTCACCGAGCGATTCACGTTCCCCGAGGCGGTGGAGCATGTGGCGGGGCGCGTGGGGATCGAGTTGCCGAAGCGGCGGAAGGCCCAGCGCGAGAGCGAGAAAGACGACCTCCTCGAAGTCATCGACGACGCGTCGGAGGCATTCCACCAGGCCCTCGAGTGGACGCCGAACGCCGCCGACGACTACCTCCGCACGCGCGGCGTGTCGAAGGACGTCATCAAGAAATACGGCTTCGGCTTCGCCCCCGACTCCTGGGACTACATCCTCCGCCGCCTCGGGCAGAAACACGGCGAAGCGCGGCTCGAAAAGGCGGGGCTGATCACGGCGCGCAAGGAAGGGAAATCCGGCTACTACGACCGCTTCCGCAACCGCCTCATCATCCCGATCCACACCGACACCGGCGCGCTCGCCGGCTTCGGCGGACGCGCGCTCGACAACAGCGAGCCGAAGTATCTCAACTCACCCGAGTCCGAGCTCTTCAACAAATCGCGGCTGCTGTACAACCTCCATCGCAGCAAGGACGCGATGCGGCGCATCGACCGCGCGATTCTCGTCGAGGGCTACTTCGATGCGATCGCCATCGATCACGCCGGCGTGCCGGGAGTCGTCGCGTCGATGGGCACCTCGCTCACCGCCGGCCAGGCCTCGATGCTCCGGCGCTTCACGCGGCGCGTGGTCATCGCCTACGACGGTGACGACGCGGGACGCAACGCGACGCTGCGCGCGGCGCAGGTGCTGCTCGCGGCCGGGTTGCACGTCGAAGCGCTCGATCTGCAGGGCGAGAAGGATCCCGACTCGCTCGTGCAGAAACATGGAACGGACAAGTTCCTCGAGGTGCTCTCGAGCGCCACCGACATCTTCGAGTTCGGCCTCCGCGAGTGGGCGGCGAACTCCGGCCAGCTCACCGGCCGCGAGAAGTCGGAGCGCGTCGAGCACTTCATGCCGCTCCTCTCCGCGGTCACCGACCCCGTCGTGCGCAACGAGGCCGCGCAGCGGATCGCGGACGCGTTCCGCCTCGAGTTCGAGACGATCTGGTCGCGCGTGAGGAGCAAGGCGAGCACGGCGCCGGATGGGGAGAGGCGGGTGTCGGCGCCGATCGGCGGGGGCGAGAAGTTCGTGCTGACGGCGGCGATTCAGGGGCGGTTGACGCCGGCACAGCTCGAGGATCTGCCGGAGGACTTCTTCGCGGACCCCGTGTGCAAAACGCTCTTTTCTATCATAAAAAGTGACCTCGCGGCGGGGAACCCTATTGATTATTCGGAAGTCGCGACCCATATTCGGGGCGAGGCCGAGCTCACACTGCTCTCGGAGCTGAGCCTCAGCGAGGACGTTGACGAACGAAGCCTCTTGCGAATCGACGAGATCCTCGGCCCGATGCAACGGGGCTGGCTGGATCGTCGGAAAAGGGAAATCCAACGCGAAATCGATGATGCGCAGCGGCGGGGGGACTTGCAGCGGGCCGATGAGCTCGCGGTGGAAAAGATGCGTATGTCGCGTACGCTGAAATAATTATCGTCCCCAAAAGATTACGCGAATGTCCGTAAAGGACGATACTTTGGCCGGCTTGTCAACCCCATCCTGACCATCCTGCCAAGGCCTCGTCCGGGGGCCCCAGAGTGCTGACAGCGCCGACACACGCTGCCTGATTGCGAGGAGCGAACGACATGACGACACGCCTGCGCACTTCGAATCTCGAGCCGGAATCCACTTTTGAAGATGAGGGGGTTGGCGAGTTGAGTGTCGAAGAAAAATACGCGGAAGTAAAGCAGCTCATCGCGATCGGCAAGGAAAAAGGCTTCCTGCTTTACGACGAAATCTACGAGGTTCTTCCGGAAGAGGTCACCAGCCTTCCCGAAGAGCTCGACGAGATCTACATCCGCTTCAATGACCTCGGCATCGACGTCGTCGAGGATTCCGAGAAGCCCCTGCAGGCCACACCCAAAGGCATCATCACGATCGACGGCACGATCGAAGAAAAAGAAGTCGACCAGCGCGAGGAAGTCCAGCAGGACATCATCGCCGCCTCTTCCGGCATCGTCGACAAGACCAACGACCCGGTGCGCATGTACCTGCGCGAGATGGGCACGGTCAAGCTCCTCGACCGCCAGGGCGAGGTCGACATCGCCAAGCGCATCGAAAAGGGCGAGCGCAAAGTCTTCAAGGCCCTCTCCCAGAACCGCATCATCCGCGAAGAGATCCTCAAGATCTACGAGGCCGCCCGCAAGGACGCGCGCGTGATCAAGGAGACGATCGATCTCGCGATGCCGGACGACGACGGCACGATCGAAGCCGCGAACGGCGACGGCGAGCCGAAGATGCCGGCGGCGACGGTCAACAAGATCGCGGAGATCCTCGAGATCTTCGAGAAGATCGTCAAGCTCGATAAGAAGATCAAAGACAACTCGGCGAAGCTCGCCGAGCCGAAGAAGCTCTCCCAACGCGCGCTCACGCAGACCCAGCGCAACGTGGAGAAGCTGGAGCTCGATCTCGCCGACGAGCTGCACCGCGTCGACTTCACTCCGGCCACGCGGAATCGGATGATCAACAAGCTCAAGGACATCGACAACGAGCTCGCCCAGGCGGTGTCGATGATCCGCAAGGACGAGCAGGCGCTGAAGCGCGAGAAGGACAAGACCCGCCGCGACTTCTACCGCCGCCGTCTGACGAAGTACCAGGAGAAGCTCGGCGAGCTGGAGACGTTCTACGGCGTCTCGCACGATGAGCTGAAGAAGACGATCCGCGAGATCCGCTCGGGCGAAGAGGAAGCCGATCAGGCCAAGCAGGAACTGATCGTGGCCAACCTCCGCCTCGTGGTCTCGATCGCGAAGAAGTACACGAACCGCGGCCTGCAGTTCCTCGATCTCATTCAGGAAGGCAACATCGGCCTGATGAAGGCGGTCGAGAAGTTCGAATATCGCCGCGGCTACAAGTTCTCCACGTACGCGACGTGGTGGATTCGCCAGGCCATCACCCGCGCGATCGCCGACCAGGCGCGCACGATCCGCATCCCCGTGCACATGATCGAGACGATCAACAAGCTCACGCGCACCTCGCGCGCGCTGGTGCAGGAGCTCGGACGCGAGCCGCAGGCCGAGGAGATCGCCGACCGGATGGACATGCCGGTGGCGAAGGTGCGCAAGATCATGAAGATCGCGCAGGAGCCGATCTCGCTCGAGACTCCGATCGGAGAAGAGGAAGACTCGCATCTCGGCGATTTCATCGAGGATCGCGGCGTGATCTCCCCCATCGATCACGTGATCGTCGCGAATCTCAAAGAGCAGACCGGCAAGGTGCTCCGCACCCTCACCCCGCGCGAAGAGCAGGTCCTCAAGATGCGCTTCGGAGTCGGCGACGGCGCCGAGCACACGCTGGAGGAAGTGGGCCGCTCGTTCAATGTGACCCGCGAGCGGATCCGCCAGATCGAGTCGAAGGCGCTGCGCAAGCTGCGCCACCCGTCGCGCTCGAAAAAGCTGCGCCCGTTTCTCGACGCGACGTTCTAGGAATCCGATCATCGAATGAGGAAAAGGCGACCCGCGAGGGTCGCCTTTCTCGCAACGCCGACTTCCAGTCGGCGGTTCCCCGACAAGGACGCCTTCTGCACGGCTCAATTCGTGTGAATATTCCTTCCGAAAGCCGATGACCTCACTTCGGAAGATTCTCGAATGCAACCGCGCGCTGCGGCGGGAACTGGCGCCGCGGCTTGTCGCCGAGAAGTCGCGGATGTTGGACGCCATGAGAGAGCGACATCTGGCAATCGAGTCGCTCTCTGCACGCACAAAGCAGTCGGCCAAGCGCACGACGCGACGATCCAAGGATCCGATGATCGAATGAACGAAGGCGACTTGCGAGGGTCGCCTTTTCTGTATTCTTTATGCATCAAAGCACCTGCCGGAACTGTCACGCTGATGTTCACCGACATCGTCGGTTCGACGGCGTTGCGGGATGCTCTCGTCGCCGCGCACGGCGAGAATGACGGCGACCGTTTGTACCGGGAGCGCTTTCAGTATCCGCACAACTCGCGGATACGAGCACACCTCGACAGGCATCACGGGTTCGAGGTAAAGACCAATGGCGACTCGTTCATGGTCGCGTTTGGAAACGCCGAGGATGCCGTTTCGTGCGCGGTCGCGATTCAGCGCAACCTTCGCGATGAGCCGATCGAGACACTCGCGGTGCGCATCGGCATGCACACGGGCGCAGCGACGCCGTACGAGCGCGACGGGAAATGGGATTATGACGGGCACGCCGTAAACATCGCGGCGCGCGTCGAGAGTCTGCTGAAGGGCGGCGAGCGAGTCTACTGCTCGCGTGCGACCGCGACACTCGCGAAGACACCTCCCGGCATCCGCTATCACAATTACGGGCCGTATTTGCTGAAGGGAGTCTCCGAGAAGATCGAAATCGTCGACGTGCTGTGGGACGACGCGATGCAACCCGCGCCGCCGGAGCAGCCGCACGAGCGACTGCCGTATCCGTGGCTGACGCCGTGGATCGGCCGCGAGCGCGAGATGTCGGCGCTCAAGAAAGCATTGCGCGCGAGCCGGCTCGTGACGCTCCACGGCATCGGCGGCGTGGGTAAGACGCGGCTGGCAGTGGAGACGTTGCTCGCACGCGGTGGTGGTTTGCCGCGCGAGATCGTGTTCGTTTCCCTGGAACGCGCGCCGGACACGCCCGAGGGACTGCTCACTGCTGTGCGCGATGCCTTAGCGATGACCGAAGTGGACGCGCCCGACTCTGCCGCTCTCTATCGACAACTCCATGGCGGCGACCGCCTGCTTCTGCTCGACAACTTCGAGTCGGTCATGAGTGCCGCGGGCTCCGTAGCCCATCTCGCTGCGACGGCCGGCGTGCGCATTTTGGTCACGAGTCAGCGTGCACTTGATGTTCCCGGCGAGCGTGTGATTGACCTCGAACCAATGGAGACGAAAACGAGAGATGAGCTGGCGACGCTGGATAGCTATCAGCTTTTCGTCGGTCTTGCGCAGCAGCGCGACGCGAAGTGGCGGCCGAACGATGATCAAGCCATGCGCGATGTTCTCGCCGCGACGGATGGCCTTCCCTACCTCGTCGAGCTCGTTGCCGCCGTCGCGCCGAAACGGCAGTTGAAGCAGCTGGCGAACGAGTTGAAGACCCTTCGCGCTCGTTACCCATCTGCAGAGCGCCATGCGAGTGTGCGCGCATGCCTCGAATGGGCTCTCGAACGTTTGCCGGCGGAGGGGCGTACGGCGCTGCCGCGGCTTGCGATGTTCGCGGGCGGCTTCGATTTGGAGGCGGCAGAGGCGATTGCGGCGATCACGATTGCAAGCCTCGACGAGCTTGTCGATGCGTCGCTGCTCCGCTTCGATCGCGATACCGGACGCTACTCGATGCTTCCGACGACACGCGAGTTCGCTCGTGATCGCCTCGATGGTAACGATCAGACACGGCTCGCGCATGCGCATGCGGCGTGGTTCATCGAACGCCTCAGTCAAGCGGGCGAGGCGCTCCGAGCGAAAGGCAGCGAGGTACAGGACCTCGCGCGGCGATGGATCGACGCCGATTACGAAAATATGCGGCAGGCAGTCGCATGGGCGGAAGGAGAGGAGCCGAAACTCTTCGAGCGCGCTGTTTTCGCCTCTGGCATCTATCTGCGTCAGACATGCCGCTTCTCTGAACTTGTCCGTCTGAGCGAAACGCTGCTCGGGCGATTGAGTCTTGAGGCGACTCCAAAAGAGTGGGCTGGAATGCAAAACAACCTTGGTATCGTGCACGCCGCTCTGCCAACTGGCGACCGAGGGGGCAACCTTGTGAAGGCCATCGAGTGTTTCCATGCTGCACTGCAGGTCTTCACCGAGGGTGACTTCCCGTCGGATTGGGCGATGACGCAGAACAATCTTGGGAACGCCTACGTGCTCCTGCCGATCGGTGATCGAAACGAGAATCTCGCGAAAGCGATCGCTTACTACGAATCCGCTTTGCGCGTAAGGACCGAACACGATTCCCCATGGGCAAGGACGCAGAACAATCTCGGGAACGCCTACTTGCGTTTGCCGACGGGCAATCGAAACGAGAACCTCGCTAAGGCCATCGCTTATTACGAGGCCGCGTTGTGCGTGAGAACCGAGCACGACTTCCCGGCGGATTGGGCAACGACCCAGGACAATCTCGGGAACGTCTATTCAGATCTGCCGACGGGCGATCGAGACGAGAATCTTGCGAAAGCCATCGCTTGTTATGGCGCCGCGTTGCGCGTCAGAACCGAGCACGACTTCCCGGCGGATTGGGCAACGACCCAGAACAATCTCGGGAACGCCTACCGGCTTTTGTCCGACGGCGACCGAGGCGTCAACCTCGCGAAGGCGATCCAATTTTATGAGGCCGCGTTACGCGTATGGACGGAACGGGACTTCCCGGAGTACTGGGCAGATGCGCAGTACAACCTCGGGCTCGCATACGAGGAGATGGCACATGGCAAACTTGGGCACAGCTATGAACAGGCGATATTGTGCTTCGAGGCGGCGACGCGCGGATACTCTGCGGTTGGTCTCACGGACGATGCCGAAAACGCACGCAAGCGTGCTGCGGCGCGGACAGATGACTTCCAGGCCAAATGACGCATCAAGAGCATCAAGAGTGGCCCTTTCGTCCAGAGACGGGTCGCTAATCGCAGGCTGGTCCGTTCAGCCCCTGCCCCCCGACCGGACCGCTGGTGGAACAGGCTCTGGCTGGTGCAGTAGGTGCGAACGTGGATGGTGTGACTACGCGAGTGTTCACGGCCGAGCACCTCGCCGCAATCGCTTTGCGGACCGGACGCGCAAAAGACAAAGCTCGGCTCTTGCAGCTCACGAGGAAGGCGCGCTCGATGCGGAGCGGTTTCAGGATATCGTGCGCCGCCACGATCTCATTGATACCTGGAGCAAGTTCGAACGACAATTCCTCGCCGAGAAGCCATGAGGCCATTGCAGAAGATTGTCGAAAGCAAACATGCGCTACGGCGTGAGCTGGCGAAGCGACCGGTTGCCGAGAAGTTGCGGATGTTGGAGGCGATGCGAGAGCGGCATTTTGGCAGTCGGATCGCTCGCCGCGCAACGAACGGCGCCAGAGAACGCTAAGCCGAATCGAATGAAATGAAAGGCGACCCGCGAGGGTCGCCTTTCTTTCTTGACGCTCGCTCTCGATTCGTGCGACTCTGTCCGCCCATGACCATGCGCCCGGCGTTCCGATTCTTTACCGGCTCACAAGCGGAGCCGCGGATCGTTTAGGCAACCACCACACAACGACCACCACGAGGCCCGCTCCGAATTCCACGGAGCGGGCCTTTTTCTTTTCGGAGGAACGATGAGCGAGCAAATCAGAGCGGCGTATCAGGGCGAGCGCGGAGCGTTCAGCGAGTCGGCGGCACGCAGGCTGCTCGGCGCGGCCATGACGGGGATTCCGTCTCCATCGTTCGAGTCGATGTTCGCGGCGGTGAGGAACGGAGAGGCCGATTGCTGCGTCGCGCCGATCGAGAACAGTCTCGCCGGATCGATCCACCGCAACTACGACCTCGTCCTCGAGTCCGATCTCACGATCATCGGCGAGACGAATCTGCGGATCGTCCATCACCTGATCGCCGCGCCGGATGCAGACCTCGCGGGCCTCAGGCGCGTGTACTCGCATCCGGTGGCGCTCGCGCAATGCACGCGATTCTTCGCGGCGCATCCGGGTCTGGAGCCGGTCGCCGTCCACGATACCGCCGGCGCCGCGCGGCTCGTGCTCGAGCGCGGACAAATGGACGAAGCCGCGATCGCGTCCGCGGACGCAGCCTCGATCTACGGCGGCCGCGTGCTCGCCGCCGGCATCGAAGATCATCCGCAGAACTTCACACGCTTCCTCCTGCTCACGCCGCGGGAGTCGGGAATCGTGTCGCGCGAAGAAGGCCCGCGGCGCTGGAAGACCTCGCTCATGTTCCGCGTAGCGAACAAGCCCGGCTCGCTCTTCCGCGCCCTCGGCGCCTTCGCCGTCTTCGACATCGACCTCTCCAAGATCGAGTCACGCCCCGTCGCAGGAAAGCCATGGGAGTATGCGTTCTATCTCGACGTCATCGGCCGCGACGACGACCCGAAAACCGAGCAGGCCCTCAACAGCCTGCGGGCAATGGCGGAGATGGTGAGAGTGCTGGGGTGTTACCCAACGCGGTGGTGAGGAATCCGCTTACACCACATTGCTTTTCCCGCCCCGCGTCGCTACATTCATCTGCGGCGTCGACTCACGCCGAACCTCGCCGGTCTTCCCCCAGCGAAGACCCATGGCCGAGGCAAAGGGGGGCATACTCCCGAGCCGGGATCATGAACCTTCGACGCCGCGGGCGTTGCTGCTGGGGGGCTCGCCAGGCGGCTTGATCGAAGGAGTCTCGTGATGCCAGCGCAGAAGGACCTCAAGCGGATCATCCGATCCCGCATGGAAAAGACGGGTGAGTCCTATACCGCCGCCCGCCGCCACATCGTCAGCAGGAAGAACCTCACCGTCGTCCCTCCCCCGCCACCCGACTACGCGTCCGTCGCCGGAATGGCCGATGCGACGATCAAAACGAAAACCGGTCGCAGCTGGGCGGAGTGGGTCGAGCTGCTCGATGCATTCGGCGGGAAGGAAAAACCGCACCGCGACATCGCCGCACACGTCTTCTCCCACGGCGTCGACGGCTGGTGGGCGCAATCCGTCACGGTCGGCTATGAGCGCATTCGCGGCCTGCGCGAGCGCGGACAACGCCGCGGCGGAATGTACGAGGCGTCGAAGAGCAAGACCTTTCCCGTCGCCGTCGACAAACTGTTCGACGCCTTCGCCAACGCGCGCACGCGCAAGCGATGGCTCGGTGACGTCAAACTGAAAGTGCGCACCGCCGCCAAACCGAAATCGATGCGCATCACCTGGGACGACGGCACGTCGGTCGACCTCTGGTTTCAATCGAAGGGTCCCGCGAAGAGCATCGTCGCCGTGCAGCACGTGAAGCTCGCCTCGCGCGAAGACATCGATCGCCGGAAACAGTTCTGGAGCGAGAAGCTGGACGCGCTCGCGAAGTTGCTGTCGAAGTGAACCTGTTCCGCGGCGCCGGCCGATGGCCGGCGCCGCTCATCCTTCGTCGATGAACTCCAGCATGTCCGTCGACCGCGGCGTGCGGCCGAGCTGCCGCAGCAGCGTCACGATCTGGCCGCGGTGATACGAGGAGTGATTGACGAGGTGCTGAATCATCAGCGCGAGCGGGTACTCCCATCGCTCGTCGAGAGCGTTCTCGTACGCGATGCGCTGCAGCAGTTGCTCGTCGGTCACCTCGCGCACGAAGCGTTCCTGGTCCGCGAGCACCTCGCGCCACGGCCGCTCGATGTCCGCGAGCGACGGATAGGCATCCATCGACAGCCGCTCTTTCGGCGACTGGCCCTGCCAGCGCCGCACCCAGAGCCATTCGGCCCAGAAAATATGAGCGACCGTGCCGAGGATCGAGCCGAAGCTGGTGTGGAGATCGCGGGTCAGCTCGGCGGCGTCGAGCTGATGCACATCGGCGAGCATGCGCTCGGTTGCCCAACGGTTGTACGCGACGAGGATGCGAACGTCGGCGGTGTTCATGGCGTGTGCCTCGGTGGTGAGTCTACGGCACGGCTTGTATCGGGTCGGCCGTTCGGTTCAAAAGGAGACGGCTACCGTTTCGCGAAAACGGAACGCCGACTTTCAGTCGGCCGGTCCGCCGATCTCCGATCGGCGTCAACCCCCCGCCGACTGAAAGTCGCCGGACCGGCCGACACGATGCCGGCGTTCCATGGGCGAATGACGGTAAGCCGCGCGGACGCACGGGCGCGCCGCTCCCGGGCTCGTCGTAGCGCGGGCATCCTGCCCGCCGTAACGCCGGCATCCTGCCGGCGAAATCGCTGGCTGGAAGCCAGCGACACGGCGGCCTGGAAGGCCGCGCTACCGTTTCGCGAAAACGGAACGCGGACTTTCAGTCGGCCGGTCCGCCGATCTCCGATCGGCGTCAACCCACCGCCGACTGAAAGTCGGCGGACCGGCCGACAATGATGTCGGCGTTCCGTACGACGGCAAGCCGTCGTCGCGCGTACGCCGAGCCGGCCGTTACGCGATCAGGAGATCATCAACGACGAGCGGATTCGGCCGCGCGGTCTTCGGCGGATGAATCGTGATCGGCGCATCGATGTCGTGCTTCCAGATCAGCAGATCACCGAGGTGATGATTCATGGCCATCCTTTGTGCTCGCATGCTAACCATGGAATGCACAATTCCGCATGTTCTGAGATTGAGTAAGATCCTTGGATCGCACTAGTTGCATCGCCGTGGGCGCAGACGACAACCATGGATTGCAACGATGCGTAATCTGAGAGGAAGTGTCAGATCCATGGATATCATTAGATCGCTAATTTTCGGTATGGATGATAACCATGGTTATAGCATGCTGAAGCCGATTTCACGTTAGTCCGATCCATGGACCGGATGAATGCCATCCAAGGTCCTGCTTAATGCGATCCTTGGTTGTAAACTACGCCCAGCATGCCACGCGCGAAGACACTGCATCCAGACGCGATCCGCTTCGGCGAGATCCTTTTCAATCTCCGCCAGCAGCGCGGCTGGACGCTCCAGCAGTTCGCGCGTGAGTCGCACATGACGGCGACGTACCTCGGGTTGCTCGAGCGCGGCCTGAACCTGCCGAGTCTCACCGCGGTCATCAACCTCGCCCAGGTTCTCGGCGTCGATCCGGGCGAGCTCGTACGCCATGTCGCGGCCGGCCGCAAACGCGCGCCGGTTGCGGTTCTCCCGCCATTGCCCGAGGATGCTCCGGCGACCGAATAAAACAACCATGCGCTTCCTTCTGATCGGGGCCGTCGCGCTCATCGCGACACTTCCGAGTCTCGCCGCTCCTCCCCGCCCCTACCACCTCGAGCTCGAGGCGTCGCCCGCGGCGGCGTTTCCGTACCTCGGAAAGTTCGGCAACGTGGAGCTGCACGTCTACGCCGGCGGCGTGCGCGCGGAGGCGCTCTGGCTGAACAGCTTCAGCCGCAACGGCGCGCCCGCGGTCACGGTGATGAATCCCCTCGGGCGGATGTACGTCGACGTCCCGGTCAACGACATCGCACCGATTCTCACGAAGCTCGCGGGACGCGCGGGCTCGGTCGAACAGAGCACATCCGCGAACATGGGGCCGGCGATGCAGGGCACGGTCGCCGGCATCGCGGCGACGCGTCATCGACTCGTGTACGGTCCGACGGCGTGGATCGATGTGTGGACGACGAACGTGATTCCGGAGAATCCGCAGTTGCGGCGGATCGTCGATGAGCTCGTGCGCGGCATCTCGCCCGGCACGGCGCGCGTCTCGCGGACGATTCGCGGCACGCCGATTTACGTCGAGATCAACTTCCGCCGATTCAAAAAGGTGCCGCTGCTGAAACTGAAGAAGCTCAGCTTCGCGGCGGACGATGAGGAAGACGCGCTGAAGATCGGACCGCTCTACATGCGCGCGCCGCTGCTCGAGAAATTATTCGAATAATTTTCGGCAGTCCGGGTAGTGCGTGCATAATTCCGGAACATGAGCGAAGAATCTCTCGGAATTCAAGGCTTCACCGCCGGCGATCAGCGTGTCGCCGCTGGCTCCCGTTTCAGCGTCGTTCGCGACGCCATCTTCGCCAACCCGTATCAGAACGTCTGGGGAGCGAAAGAGAACGCGCCGATCGAGCGCTTCCCGGTCACGTTCATGCCGCTGATCAAAGGCATGCTGCCCGGCGGCGGAACGTGGCAGTTCCTCGCGGCGGCGAAGCGGGTCCTCGCCTCCGATTCCGACCTTCGCTGGGGTCCGGACGGGAAGGGCTATCGCCGCCTCCTCCACACCAATGGCATCTGCATGACCGGCGCATGGGAGATCACTGAAGACACGCCGTACACCGGCTACTTCCGCAAAGGAAGCCGCGGCCTGATGATCGTCCGCTACTCCACGTGCTGCACTGAAACGCGCCGCGGCAACACGCGATCGCTGTCGATGATCGGCCGCATCTACCCCACCACCGATCCTAATCACGCCGAACCGCTGCCGACCGCGAGCTTCATCACGCAGGAAGACATCGGCGGCGAGGACACGCGGAACATCAACGACGCCAGGCTGCGCAACGCGCCGAACACGACCGTCGCCCGCCGTGGAAGCGGCATGCCGATCCTGCTCCTGTCCGGGCTCGTGTTCAACATGGCCGAGAAACGGCCGACCATCCGGCAGGTCTACCAGATCGCCGAGCTCGGGAAGCCGCCCGCCGAGCCGACGCGCGCGCCCGAGTTCATGCAGCTCACCGTTGCTCCGGAACAGCCGGTCATCCCCGGCGACGATCTCGATTTCCGCGACGAGATCATGGCCCACATCTACGATCCCGGCGATCCCACGCCGAAACGCAAACTCGTGTTCGACGTCGAGACCTCCGACACCGGCACCACCCACGGCCTCCCGATCAAAGAACGCCGCGACATCACGAACTGGAAGAAGATCGGAACGATGACGTTCGACGCCGCGGTGGTCTCGTTCAACGGAGACCACGTGTTTCACGTGAACCATCCGGCGTGGCGGGAGGATCGGAATGATCCGCGGACGGTGGTGAAGTCGAAGGTGTAGCTCAATGGACTGTTCGGGCAGTGAGCAGCGATGATTGGGGCGTCGCCGCGATCGTCGCGTTTCCCGTCGTGTAGAGCGCTGGGCCGCCTACTGGAAGTCGGCGTACCGGCCGACAATATGTCGGCGTTCCAGGACCGTTGCCCACGCCGGAGTTGTAGCGCGGGCATCCTGCCCGCCGTAACGCCGGCATCCTGCCGGCGACATCGCTGGCTGGAAGCCAGCGACACGGCGGCCTGGAAGGCCGCGCTACAAAAAACGGAACGCCGACTTTCAGTCGGCCGGTCCGCCGACTTCCAGTCGGCGGCTGAAGTCTGGCGGTCTGCAGCGCCGCATCGGTCCATCCGAAGCGCGTGAGCAGGATTCACGCCGCCGCGGCCGACGGCATCTGCACCTTGTCCAGATCCGCGAGCAGCGCCCCCGAGTCGGCGTAGCGGTCTTTCGGATCCTTCGCCAGGCAGCGCATCACGATCGCGTTCACTTCGCGGCCGATGTCGGGGCGGACTTCCATCGGCGCCGTTGCCTTCTCCGTGATGTGCGCGGTGAGCACGCCGGTGAGCGACGATGATTCGAACGGGCGGCGGCCGACGAGCATCTCGTACATCAGCACGCCCATCGAATAGACGTCGCTGCGCGAGTCGAGCTGCTTGCCCTGCACCTGCTCGGGACTCATGTAGTGCGGCGTGCCGACGATGAGTCCCGCCTGCGTCATCGCCGCCGCTTCCGACGCCTCGGCCATGCGCGCGATGCCGAAGTCCATCAGCTTCACCTCGCCCTTCGCGTCGATGAGCACGTTCTGCGGCTTGATGTCGCGATGGATGATCCCCTGCTCGTGCGCGGCCTGCAGTCCGCGGCAGATCTGGCGCGTGAGGCCGACGCCCGCCCGCGTGGGCATCTGGCGGCCCAGCGCTTCCTCGAGCAATTCGGAGAGCGTGTAGCCGCGCACGAACTCCATGCTGATGAAGTAGACGCCTTCCGCCTCGCCGTAATCGTACGTGCGCAGCACGTTGCGATGGGTAATCTTGCGCGCGAGGCGAATCTCCCGCTTGAAGCGCTCGAGGTCTTCCGGCGAGCGGGTCATCACGTCGCCGGGCAGCGTCTTGATGGCGACGGTCTCGTCGAGCTGCGTGTCGGTCGCTTTGTAGACGACGCCCATGCCGCCGCGGCCGAGGATCTGCTCGATCCTGTAGCGGTTGGCGAAGAGATGCCCGAGGGAGAGATCGACGTGCGGGGAACCGGGAGCGGTTGCGCCGGCGGCGGTGGCCTCCATCCGCAGGGTCGCCATCGTCGCCGAGTCGGCGCCGATCGACTTCATCATTCCGGTGGTCACGCTCTGCAGCGGCAGCGCGGCGACCGGCAGCGGCTGCGGGAGCCACTTGAGCCGCACTTCCTCGCGCGTCGCCGACGAGAGCACTTCGCCGCCCGCGGCCTGCGCGGTCTCGTACGACACGTACGCGTAGCCGTTCGGCGCGTGCCAGGCGAAGAGCAGCGCGAGGAGCGGCGCGTTGCCGACGATCGCCGGTCCGCTGTCGCCTTCGAGTTGCACGGAGCCGGTCACGAACTCGCCGGTGGCGATGCCGACGCCGATGGTCATCGGCGTTCCGCCGGTATGCGTCGCGAGCTCCTCGTTGATCGCGCGCGCGGCGCGGATCGCGTGGATGATGCCGCGCTCGCCGCGGAAGACCGACACGAGGCGATGTCCGTTGATCTCGCGGACTTCGCCGTCCTGCCGCGAGACTTCCGACTCCTGCGTCCTCATCACGCGCTCGATCGTGCTGATCACCGAAGCCGCGTCGCCCTCGCCGACCGTGGGCGGCAGTCCGCGCAGATCGGTGACGAGCACCGTGCCCTCGTCGAGCCTCGCCGGCTCGAGCGCGCGCGGCGCGGGCGCCGCCTCCGACTTCTCCGCCATCTGCGCGTAGAGCTCCTCGAGCTCCACCTTGTCGCGGAGGGAGTTGAGCATCTTGCCGAACGAGCGGCCGAGGATTCCGACTTCGTCGTTGCGGGAGATGTCGGGTGTGACGCTGTAGTCGCCCGCGGTGATGGCTTGGGCGATACCGGCGAGCTGCTCGATCGGACGGGTCATGCGTTTGGCGACGAACCACGACATCAGAAACGAGAGCAGCAGCGCGATGCCGCCTCCGATGAGGAGCGTGTTCTCGATCTCCTTGAACGGCGCGAGCTCGCGGTCGAGGGAACGGAGGAAGATCGCCGTGCCGACGGTCTCGGGACCCGACACGAGTGCTTCGGTCGTGTAGATGTAGCGGCTGCGATCGACGGTGGCCGTGCCGGTCTTAGCCGCCATTTGCTGCGCGGTGACGCTCGGCGCGTTCGAGGAGCGCACCGCCGCGCCGCCTGCAGCTTTCGCCGTGAACACTGCGCCGGCGCTGGTCGTTTCGGCGATGCCGTTCGCGAACTTGTCGTCGATCGCGTACGCGTTGATCAGATAGCCGATGCGCACGTTACGCGCGCCCGCGGCGACCGGCGCGACGGCGGCGTGAAACAATTTTCCGCCGAGCGACAGTACGCCCGAGGTGACGGCGACGCCCGCGTCGTCCACGATTTTTCGGACGAGCGGGGTCTTCTCGTAGAAGTCTTCCTTCGTGCCGCCGGCGACCATCGGCTGGTCGGTCCGCGCGACCAGCACGCCTTGATCGTCGAGCAGCATCATCACGTCGGTGCCGAGCTGCTCGCGGCGCTGAAGGAGGTTGTCATTGATGCTGCTGTAGTCGATGACCGGCGCCGCCTCGGGAACCGCCGCCGGAGGCGGCGCGGCTGTGGCGGTCTCGGTGGCATCGGCAGGCGGTTCCTCCGCGGCCACCGTGCCGGTGAGAGCTGTCTGGATGTACGCGAAGAACGATCCGTCATTGCCGAGGACCTGCGTCACGATCTCGAGGCGCTTGAGGCGCTGCTCCTGAAACTCGCGGAAGAGTTTCGCGGCGCTGCGGATCGACGTGTTGACGGTGTCGTTCGCGATGCGGTCCGCGCGCTCGAGGGTGATGCCGATCGCCAGCGCCACGACGATGGCGATGAGCAGCGCGGTCAGGCCGAAGAGCTTCCAGACCAGCGGCACGCGCGGCTTCTCGACCACGTACTCCTTCTTCTGAGGCAGCTCGCGATCCGCGATGGTGGCCGTGTCGAGCGACTGCGCCGTCACGTCAGTAGTCCTTCGGCGCCTTGTAGGTCTTCCCGAATTTGTTCGTGTGCTGCACGAGACGGAACGTGCGGCCGTCGATCGTGAGCAGCGTCGCGCCGGCGACCTTGCCGTCGTTCTTCACTTCGATCTCCGTGGCCGCGCTGCCGCCCTGCTCGTTCCACGCGGTGACGCGATATCTGCCCGGCGGCACGTCGAACGAGTAGTTGCCGTTCGCGTCGGCGAAGCCGTACCACGGCGTCGACATCACGTGCACGACCGCGGACATGTTCGGATGAACGTTGCAGTAGATGTTGATCACGCCGGGCTTCTCGAACTTGTGCGCCTTCCCGCCGCCGCGGCGATAGAGACCGAGGTCGAAGGTGTTGCCGGGGGTGAGGGAGAAGAGGTTGTGCGCGATCGGATCTTCGTTGGGGAAGTTGATGGTCGAGCCCGCCGGAACGGCGACGACGTGCGGGAGAAAGGCCTTGCTGCGCGTGGTCAGGGTGAACGCGGCGGCCGGGCGTTTCGGTGACTTCCCGGCGGCGTCGAGCCAGACCAGAGTTTCGTTGACGACGGGACGCTGTCCGCGCTTGGTCAGAAACATCACTTTGCCGGTCACGACGGCGGCGCCGAGGTCGCCGCAAAGGAGGATGCTGCACACACCCGTCACGAGAAGGAAACGTTTCATGTGGTTGGCTCCGGGAGTCGAAAAGTGTAGCACACGGATTTGTGCGGGGGCACGAACGTTGAAGTGTCAATCACGTGAGAATTTTCGATTGCGATTTCGAACGAAAAACGTATCATATTAACCATGCTCGCAATGGATGGGAGGGTCGGCGCGGGGTGCAATAAACCCGTGCGGATGCTGTTTTCCTGTTCAGTTACGATCGAGTGCGGCAAACGGCCGCATGATCATTGAAACGAAGTTTGAACAAGACATCGAGTTCCCGCTCCTCCCTTCCACAACGGGGCGAGTAGGAGCGGTCGATCCGGTCCGCGACGCCGGCGCTGTGGGTCACGGCTATTCGCGTGAAGCTTGTTGCGGGTCCGCCGGAAATTCATGGGGGGAGGTACAACATTTCGCATGGATTGTTCTAATTACTCTGAGGGGGCTACTTCGTAGCATTCCTACCCCGGAAGGGCGCCGAGAACGGCGCCCTTTTTCGTTCGCCATCAAAGCCGGCTGAGCGCCGACTCGATCTCGGGCATCAGATCGCTGACGTCGACCGGCCAGAACTCCGCACTCGAAGGATCCTCCGTCGTCGATCGCGCTCCGCGCGCGGGAGTGAAGTGGCGCGTTTGCTCGAGTTGCAGCGGCGCTCCCCACCACACGTGACGATAAAGGCGATCCCACACCTCGGCGAGCGCGTCGATCGACTGATAACGCTCGACGGCCGCCCTTCCCGCTGCGCCGAGTCTCGAGCGCAACTCGGGGACCTGCAGGAGCACGGCAAGCACGTTGTCCATGTTTTCCAGCGTCGTGTTGACGAGCGGGAGATTGAACACCGGATCGCGCAGATGGTCCTGGTCGAGGTAGGTCAGCACCGGCTTTTCGAGGGCGAGTCCTTCCAGCGCGAACGTTCCGTAGGCGCCGATGATGAACTGATCGGCAATCACGTCCGCGCCGGCGTAGATGCGGAGCGCCTCGCTGCGCTTGACCTTTTCGACGAGCTGGAGCTCACAAGCGATCCCGCGCGCCTGCAGCCGCTCGACCGCCGCGATCAACTCGTACGATCCCTTCACGTAGCGGTGGTTCGGCGCATGGACGATGACGGGCACGGGCGCGGACGGCTTCGCGGGAGCCGGGGTGATCTCGCGCGTGTCGATCGGAAAATATTTGAACCGCAGATCCCGTCGCGGCAGGAACGGATCGAGCGAGTAGTCGCCGGAGATCACGAGATCCGCGAAGCGCGAAAAGATCGATACGCGGGCGCGTGAGATCTCCGTCTGCTCGCGAAAGTCCCACTCCGGATAGTCGCGCGCCATCCGCTCGATGCGGCGGTAGCGATCGGAGTTCTCCCAGAGCTGCACGATGTCGCCTCCGTGAGGCGCCACGATGATCCGGATGCCCACGGACTTCAGGAGCCGCATCGCCCAGACGTTCCGGCGGTCGTGCCACGCGAAGAAAAGACAATCGAAATTCGTGACCCAGATGTCCGCGCGCCAGAGCATGTCGGTCATGGTGACCCAGTGGAGCTCGTTCCATGGGACGCCACGCGAATCGAGCACGACATCGAACAACTCGTCCCAAACGAGCGGGTAGCCGACCTGTTGCGAGGAGTAGATCACCGAGCGCGTCGGATAGCGGAGATGCCGGTCGATCTCGACGAGATCGTGGAGCGAATGAATGGGATAGAAGCCGTGCCAGATGCGCGGTTTACGCCGCGCAAGGCGGCGGACGAAGCGAAACACGGCTCCTCCCGCCGCGGCACTGATCACGCGCACGACTCGGGCGGCCTTGCGCAGTTGCCGTTTCACATCGGCATCTCCACGATCTGACTCCAGTCGCCGGGGACCTGCACGAATCCGCGCATCCCGCTCGTCAGCAGAGCGAGGTTGGGCTCTTCTCCGCTCACCGTGATCTCGATCGCGCCGGCCATCGGAACGTGATCGGCCGCGCTCACGCCCGGAACATCGCTGATCCAGAGCTCGAAGGCGTAGGCCCCCGGGAGAACGTTCGGAGCGCGAATGATGCAGTCGATCGCGCCGCGGCCCGGCTGGAGATCGTACGTCTTTCCGAGCTCGTAGCTCTCGGTGATGAAGACCCGCTGCGCGCTGCGCGTCACGAGGCCGAAGCCGAACGATGCATCGGGTATGTTTTCGTCTGCTTCGTACTCGATCCTGACGCGAAACGCCTTGCGGAACTCGAGAACGTCGAGCGGTGTCTCGCTGTCGATCTCGAGCACATAGACGGCGGTGATCCGTGCCCTCCCGTTGCCGTGATGGATGAGAGTCCGCACATCGATCGCCGCCGTGCCGGTGCCCTGGGCGAGATACGAGGCGAGCACCTCTTTCGTCGGACCGTCCCTGGCCACCCGCCCGCCGCTCAGGAGAACGCTTCGCGGACACAGACTCTCGATCGAAGGGAGGTTATGGCTCACGAACATCACCGTGCGCCCGCTGCGCGCGACCTCGTTCATCCGGCCGAGGCAGCGTCGCTGGAACTCGATGTCGCCGACGGCGAGCACTTCGTCGACGATGAGGATCTCCGGCGTGAGGTGGGCGGCGACGGCGAAGGCGAGGCGCACGAACATGCCGCTCGAGTATCGCTTCACCGGCGTATCGAGAAATCGCTCGACCTCGGAGAACGCGACGATCGCGTCGAAGTTGCGGCGGATCTCCGAGCGCGTCATGCCGAGGATCGCGCCGTTGAGGTAGATGTTCTCGCGGCCCGTCAGCTCGGGATGGAATCCGGTTCCGACTTCGAGCAGCGATGCAACGCGTCCGCGGAGGATGGCCTGCCCTTCTGTCGGCTCGGTGATGCGGCTGAGGATCTTGAGCAGCGTCGACTTCCCCGCGCCGTTGTGACCGATGATGCCGATCGCTTCGCCCTGCGCGATCTCGAAGCTCACGTCGCGCAGCGCCCAGAGCGTGGTTTCCTTCACCCGCTCCTCATCGCGGCGGAACGCGCCGGCGATCCGCTCACGCAGCGTTGCGTAATCCTGGCGCGCCGCGCCGATTTTGTAGCGCTTCGACAGATGCTCGATCGTGACGCTCGCCTCGGCCATCAGAGCAGATCGGCGAAGCGCCGCTCCACGCGCCGAAAGTAGAACGCGCCGCTGACGAGCAGTACGACCGAAGTCACCACGGACCAGGCGAGCGGCCATCGCGGAAACGGCGTGCCGAACAGCGTCGCGCGGAACGTCTCGACGATCCCCGCCATCGGGTTGAACATGGCCACGAGGCGATAGCGCTCCGGCAGCGCGGAGAGCGGATAGACGACCGGCGTCGCGTACATCGCGATCTGCACGATCCACGGCACGACGATGCGGACGTCGCGGTATTCGATGTTCAGCGCCGCGACCCAGAGCCCCGCACCAAGGGCGAAGATCGTCGCGAGCAGGACCGCCAGCGGCAGGAGGACGATCTCGAGACCCGGTGTGACGCGGTACCACGCCATCAGCGGGATCAGGAGCATCGCGGCCAGCGCGAAGTCGACGAGATCGGTGACGACGTTCGAGAGGGGGACGACGAGGCGCGGGAAGTACACCTTCGAGATGAGATGCGAGGCGCCGATCAGACTGTTGCCGCTGCGGTTGATGGCGCCCGCGACGAAGTTCCAGATCACGAGGCCGGCCAGGACGAAGACGGGATACGGAACCTCGGTCGAGACCCGCAGTTGCGCGACGCGCCGGAAGAGCAGCGTGAAGATGAGCATGCTCACGATCGGCTGCCCCATGACCCAGACTGCGCCGAGGAGAGTCTGGCGGTAGCGGACTTTGAGATCGCGCCAGGCGAAGATCGCCATGAGCTCGCGGTAAGCCCAGATCTCGGCGAAATCAATCGCTCGCCACCCGCTGGTGGGCTTGAGAACGAGCGTGCGGGAGTGACTCATCAATCGAGCCGCGGGACGGCGATCATCGGAATGGGCGGGAGATCAGGCGCGAGAATCGCGCGGAGCTGCTCGCGCATGGCGTCGACCGTGGGGAACTCGGCATGGAGCACGCCGTGCAGCGCCTCGAGGTCCGCCGCGCGCAGGCGCGGCTTCTTGTCGAGACACGCGTTCGTCTTGCAGCGGTTCGTGCAGTATTTCCGCGTTTTCCGCGTCCGCGGAAACGGCGATCCGCACCAGGAGCAGATGCCCATCCCTCGCCCCCTCCCGGCTGCCCGGTTGCCCGGTTTCCCGGTTGCCCGGCGCCAAAGGCGTTAATCAACGCCTGCGCTGCGACGAATGAGAAATGCGTGGTAACCACGCGCAAAAACGAATCGTGCAACCAGAGCGTTGCGCGACACTGTAACGACTCTTGTGCACTTTCTCAATTTTCAATTTTCAATTTTCAATTTCGCATCTGGTGCCCCGGGCCGGACTCGAACCGGCACGCCCCTTTCGGGGCAGCGGATTTTAAGTCCGCAGCGTCTACCAATTCCGCCACCAGGGCTCGCGTGGGGTTGCCCGGTTTCCCGGTTTCCCGGTTGCCCGGCAGAAACAATTCACAAACCGGGCAACTAGGAAACCGGGCAACTGGGCCACCGATGATAACCGCCCTCCTTCAGATATGATTCGCCCGCAATGACCACCGAGACCATGCGATCCTCCCCCGGCGCGCCTCTGACCCTGCTTTCCGAAGACGAACAGATGTTCCAGGAGAGCGTGCGTGAGTTCGCGGTCGAGAAGATCCGTCCTCTCGTTCATCAGATGGACCATGACGCCACGATGTCGAAGGACCTGATCCGCAGCTTCTTCGAGCTCGGGATCATGGGCGTCGAGGTTCCCGACCAGTGGGGCGGTGCGGGTGCGTCGTTCTTCAGCGCCGTGCTCATCGTCGAAGAGCTCTCGCACGTCGATGCGTCGTGCGGCGTGATCGTGGACGTGCAGAACACGCTCGTCAACAACGCCATCCTCCGGTGGGGCAACGAGGACCAGAAATCGAAGTACCTCTCTCTCCTGGCGACCGAAAAGGTCGGTGCGTACGCGCTCTCCGAAGAAGGCTCGGGCTCGGATGCGTTCGCGCTCGCGACGCGGGCGGAAATGAAGGGCGACCATTGGTCCCTCACCGGCCGCAAGCTGTGGATCACGAATGCCGCCGAGGCGGAGATCTTCATCGTCTTCGCGAACGCGAATCCCGACGCGGGTTACAAGGGCATCACGGCCTTCCTCATCGAGCGCGATTTCCCCGGCTTCCAGGTCGGCAAGAAGGAAGACAAGACCGGCATCCGCGCGTCGTCGACGTGCGAGCTGATCCTCGACGAGTGCCAGGTCCCGAAGGAAAACGTCCTCGGCGAGCCGGGCAAGGGGTACAAGATCGCCATCGAGACGCTCAACGAAGGCCGCATCGGCATCGGCGCGCAGATGATCGGCGTCGCCCGCGGCGCGCTCGAGCACGCGATCGCCTACACGAAGGAGCGAAAGCAGTTCGGCTCGCGCGTGGCCGACTTCCAGGGCGTGCAGTTCCAGATCGCGCAGGCCGCGACCGACCTCGAGGCCGCCCGCCTCATGGTCTACAACGCCGCGCGCCTCAAGGACGCCGGCAAGCCGTTCCTCCGCGAGGCCGCGATGGCCAAGCTGTTCTCCTCGCAGGTCTGCGAGAAAGTGACGTCCCTCGCCGTGCAGCTCTACGGCGGCAACGGCTACACCAGGGAGTACCCGGTCGAGAAGTACTGGCGGGACTCGAAGGTGGGCCAGATCTACGAGGGGACGAGCAACATGCAGCTGGCGACGATCGCGAAGACGATTTTGACGGAGAGGCTGTAGAAGCCGGATGCGCCAGGTGAAGATGAAGTTCCCCGTGGATGCACCGGATGCACCGAAGCCTCGCGTCGTTCGTGCGCTCCAGTTGCTCGGCGACGGGCTTGCCGTCGTATGGAACGCCGACATCGTGTCGGCCGGTCCGCCGACTTTCAGTCGGCGGTGGGTTGACGCCGATCGAAGATCGGCGGACCGGCCGGCTGAAAGCCGGCGTTCCGTTTTTCTGTAGCGCGGCCTTCCAGGCCGCCGTCTCGCTGGCTTCCAGCCAGCGAAAGTCGCCGGCAGGATGCCGGCGTTACGGCGGGCAGGATGCCCGCGCTACACGGTTCGGCCGTTGCTCGCAGTCCGCGTGGGGCAGCGGTCATGGAACGCCGACATCCTGCCGTTCATGGTTACGCCACGCTTTCGGTGAGGTACTGCATTGCGTTCTCGCGCGAGTCGAAGATCTTGAAGACGGTGTCGAGCTTCGTGATCTTCAGGAGGGCCAGGATGCGGTGCGACGGCTTGACCAGCGCCATCTTGCGCTGGCGATCTTCGAACTTCTGCAGGTACCCGATCAGCTCGCCGAGCCCGGTCGAGTCCATGTAGTTGATCGCCTCGAAGTTGATCATCACCGGACCGGTCTCGTCGTTGAGCACTTTCTCGAGATAGCTGGAGAACTCGCGCGCGCTCTCGCCGAGCTTGATCACGCCCTGGATGTCGAGAACGGTGACGTCGTTGACCCTGTTTTTGATGATGTTCATAAGACTGCGCGAATAGTATCAGAAGGTTAGCGCCGGGCGTCCCGGTCCGGTCCGATCCGGTTCGTCACCAGCGATACGAGCGCCAGCAGCAACGCCCCGAGCATCGCCCAGCCGAAGCCGTCGATGTCGAATCCCGGCACCAGCGCCGCCGTGAGCTCGAGCATGATCGCGTTCAGCACGATCAGAAACAGTCCGAGCGTGACCACCGTGATCGGCAGCGTGAGCACGAACAGAATCGGCTTGACGATCGCGTTCAGCAGGCCGAGAACCGCCGCCGCGATGGCGAGCGAGATCCAGGAGTCGTAGCGGAAGTTCGGCACGAGCTCCGCGACGAGGAAGAGCGCGAGGGTGTTGAGAATCCAGCGGATGATCAGGGCCATGCCGCGGATTGTAGTGTTCATTCACGCGGCGCGCGATGCGTTTCGCCCGCTCCGTTTGTCAACTGAATGTTTAGAAGCCGCTGATGGAGACGTCGATGTTCCGCTTCGCCAGCTCGTCCATGAAAAGGTCGGGCGGAATGCAGCGCTCCTGCGGCAACGCGCCCTTCGAGGTCGTCTGGCCGCGCGCCATCATCAGCGCGACGATCGAGGCCGGGAACGCCGTCGTGCGCATCATCGCGCTCAGCTCCGTGGCCGGATCGTAGCGATCGATGATGTCGTAGCGCAGCGACTTGCCATCGCCCCCGCCGTCGGCGGATCGTCCAATGAACTCGACGCGCACGAGCACCACGTCCGGCTCGTCGTGCGGAAGATTCTTCACCAGCAGCTCGCCGAGCACGCGGCGCGGTTTCACGCGCACGCCATCCACTTCGAGAAGATTGCTGCTGCACAACCCGAGGTCGATCATCATCCTGAATTTCTCGCAGTGGCCCGGGTAGCGGATCGTTTTGTAATCGAGCTCGCGCACCTTGCCGTGGAAGGTCTCGACGAGCGTCGAGGTGCCGCCGGAGGTCTGGAACGCCTCCATCGTGCCGAACGGCTGCGGGAACTCGAGCGACTCGATTTCGGTCATCGACTCGACCGTGACGATCCTGCCGTGGCGGATGACGCGCGCCGGTTCGATGTATTCGTTGATCAGGCCCTCGACGGAGAACACCAGCTGATAATCGAGCGGCGGCTTCGGATCCTGCGGCAGGCCGCCGACGCGGATGTGCACTTCATCGAGCTTCTGAAATTTGCTCGCGCCGTGTGCGACGAGCACGGCGACCATGCCGGGCGCGAGACCGCAGTCGGGAATGATGTTCACGCCCGCCGCGCGCGCCTCGGCGTCGAGCGCGAGCTCGGCGTCGACGACGTCGTTGTTCCCGCCGAGGTCGCAGAAATGCGCGCCGGCCTCGATCGCCGCGCGCGCGAGACGCTCGTTGAGCCAGTAGTTGACGCAGCTGATGGCCGAGGCGTGGCCGCGCATCAGGTCGACGACGGCCGCGTGATCGTTGCAGTCGATCTGCGCCGCGCGCGCCTTCGGATACCGCGCTGCGATCGCCTCGGCCTTCGAGGCGTCGAAGTCCGCAACGGTCACGCCGTCGACATCGGGTTGGGAGACGAGATCATGGACTGCGCCGAGACCCATGCGGCCGGCGCCGAGTACGAGCATTCGCATAAGGGCGGGGATTGTAGTTCAGTCCCCTCTCCCCGCCGCGCGGGGAGAGGGCCAGGGTGAGGGGCCCCCTCATCCGGCGCTGCGCGCCACCTTCTCCCCGCACGCGGGGAGAAGGGACTGCTACAAATACTGCTCGATCGAGCTGATGAACGTCTTCACGTCGATCGGCTTCGAGATGTAGCCGTCGCAGCCGGCCTCGAGGAAGCGGTCCTTGTCGCCGCGCATCGCGTGCGCGGTGAGTGCGAGGATCGGCACGCGGCTCGTGCGCTGGTCGTTCTTCATCGCGCGCACCACGGACAGTCCGTCCATGCCGGGAAGGTGGATGTCCATGAGGATGAGATCCGGCGCGCCGTTGTCGGTATCGCGGACGATGTTCAGCGCTTCCTCGCCGCTGGTCGCCTTCACGATGTCGTAGCCCCCCTCTTCGAGGAGGAACTCGACGAGCTGCATGTTCATGTCGTTGTCTTCGACGACCAGGATCTTCCGCGTCATGACTGGAATGTCGAAAGTGTACCGCTAACCGCGCGACTTTGCAGGGATCGGAGTCTGAAAGAACTTCGGATCCTTCTCCACCTTCGCGCTCTTCGTCAGGCGCCCGAGCGTCTCCTCCACCGCGGCCTCCTGCGCCCGGCGCGTGAGCGCGGGACGGAGGTCGTCGAGCGTCGGCTGATCGACGCGGAAAATGTGCACGCCGAACGGCGTCTGCACGGGATCGCTCACCTGCCCCGGCTGCAGCTTGTTCACCACCGATGCGATCTCGGGCGGGAGCATCTCGCGGCGCGTCGCGCCGAGGGAGCCGCCCTTCCCGCCGGACTCGGCGTCGTCGGACTCGCGGCGCGCCACCTCGGCGAAGCCGGCGCCGCCGCGGATGCGCGCGACGAGCGCGTTTGCCTTCTGCATCGCTGCCGCCGGCGGAAGGGGCTGGCCGCCGCGCGGAGGGATCTGCCCGCCCGCATACGCGACGACGATGTGGCGCAGCGTGATGGTGTTGTTCTTCTCTTTCTCGTACTCCGCGCGAACCTTCGCCTCGACGCTGTCTTTCACGAGTTGCTGCAGCGCGCGGCCCGCGATGATCTGCGCGCGCGTCATCGCCACCTGCACCTGCACGTCGGTTTCGTTCGCGATGCCGAGGCGCTCCGCTTCCTGCTCGAGCGCCTTCAGCTTCACCACTTCATCAGCCAGCACGTTGCGTCCCTCGGGCGTCCCGACGAGGAACTGCCGGTTCTGCTCCGGCGCTCCTTCCGCAAATGCGATGAACTCCGCCTCCGTCACCGGCTCGCCATTCACGTGCATCACGACCGGTCCGGTTTTCGCGGCTTTCGTCTTCGAGGCGAGCGGCGCCGCGAACGGCTGCGACGGCGTGAGCGGAAGGTCGGGACGAACGGCCGCGATGCCGTAGGAGACGGCGGCGACGAGGACGATGGCGACGGCTGCGATGACGATGTCTTTTTTCACTTGATGCACTTACCTTCCGTGAGTATGCTCCGCCCTTGTGAAACTTTTCACCTGTTTTGATCGGTGAGAGGTTCCGACCCCCGCGAAGCTGCGGCGCTCCGGCGCTCAAACTGCATCATCACGCAACTCATGGCCAAAGTCACCATCGACGGAATCGAAGTCGAAGTGCAGGACGGAATCAACGTCATCGAGGCCGCGACAGCTGCCGGCGTGCACGTTCCGCACTTCTGCTATCACCCCTCCCTCAGCGTCGTCGGCCAGTGCCGCATGTGTCTCGTCGAGGTCGAGGGAATGCCGAAGCTGCAGGCCGGCTGCGCGACTCCCGTCAAGGACGGGATGAAGATCGCGGTGTGGAACGAGAAGGTCGATAAGGCGCGCAAGGGGCAGATGGAGTTTCTGCTCATCAACCATCCGCTCGACTGTCCGATCTGCGACAAGGCGGGCGAGTGTCCGCTGCAGGACTACTCGTTCAACTACGGCTCGGTCAACTCGCGATACGGTGAGTTCAAGCGTACGTATCCCGGCATGGATCGCACGGCCATCGGGCCGCACGTGATCCAGAACATGAACCGCTGCATCCACTGCACGCGCTGCATCCGCTTCACGCAGGAGATCACCGGCACGAGCGAGCTGGCGTTCTTCAAGCGCGGCGCGTCGACGGAAGTCGGCGTGTTCCCGGGAACGCCGCTCGACAACTGGATGAGCGCGTGCGTCACGGACATCTGCCCCACCGGCGCGCTCACGCCTCGCGAGTTTCGCTTCGAGTCGCGCGTCTGGAATCTCGAGTCGACGGAATCGGTGTGCAACGGCTGCGACGTCGGTTGCAATCTCTTCATCGGCCATCGCAGCGGCCAGGTCTTCCGCTATCGCCCGCGCGTGAATCCCGAGGTGAACGATCACTGGCTGTGCGACTACGGCCGCTTCTCGTACGAGCAGTACGAGACGGACCGCGTGGTCGTGCCGAAGGTGCGCAACGAGGATGATTACCTCGGCATCTCGACGTGGGATGAAGCGCTCGACGCGATCGAGAAGGCGATCAGCGGCTCGAAGAACGGCGTCGCGATTCTCTCCGCGCAGATGACGAACGAAGAAGCGTCGACGGCGAAGAAGCTCTTCGATCGCGCGGGGATGAAGATGGGCGTGATGGTGGATCCGATCGGCCCGATCAAAATGAAGTCGAGCACCGAATGGCTCGTTGGCACGCAGGCGGGGCCGAATTTCAGGGGTGTGTCGGCGGCGATCGGTGGAGGTCAGGCAATCCTGCCTGACCAAAGCGGACAGGCAGGATTGCCTGTCCTCCACATCGACGAGAGCGTCGACGTCCTCTACATCTGCGACGCGCGCTTCAGCGAGCGTGCGAGCGATCCCGCGGTCGTCGCGAATCTGCGCAAGGCGAAGTTCCTCATCGTCCATGCGTGGGACGCGGGGCATCCGCTCGCCGAAGTCGCCGACGTCCTCATCCCCGGCGCGATTCATCCGGAGAAAGAGGGGACGTACACGAACCTGCAGGGACGCGTGCAGCGCATCCAGCAGGCGTTTCCGCCGAAGGGTCAGGCGGTGACGGATCTCGAGGCGCTGCTCCGCGTCGCGGCGCGGCTGGAGGATGTGCTCGCCGAGGTCAGCGTGTAATGGCCTTCGACACGACGGACATCGTCCTCTCGGCCATCAAGATCAGCATCGTGCTGATGATGATGCTGAACCTCACGCCGATCATGGTGTGGGTCGAGCGGCGCGGCAGCGCGCTCATTCAGGACCGTCCGGGACCGAATCGCGTGGGGCCGTTCGGGCTGATTCAGTCGATCGCCGACGCACTGAAGTTCATCCTCAAGGAAGACATCATCCCCGCGCAGGCGCACAAGTGGCTGTACACGCTCGCGCCGGCGATCGGCCTTCTTCCCGCGCTCACCACGATCGCGGTCGTTCCCTGGGGACGCCCGTTCGCGATTCCCGATGCGATCAACTACTCGCCCCTGATCGCCACGCTCCTCGGCGTCACCGCTGCGGTGCTGCTCGCGCTCGCCTTTGCCGCGGGTGCGGGCACGGCGAAAGTGCACGCGCGGAAAACCGCGTCGAAGCTGAACGTCGTCATCGGCTGGCTCGTCGCCGGCGGACTCGCGCTCGGCGCGGCCGCGGCGTTCGGATTCCTCCTGCTGCTTCGCTCGCGCGGCGCGATTCCGATGCCGGCCGCGGGACGCTGGTTCGAGCCGGTCGTGGTCGATGTGAGCGCGGGCATCCTCATCGTCTTCGCGCTTGCGTCGCTCGCGGTGTACGGCATCACGATCGCCGGCTGGTCGTCGTCGAACAAGTACTCGCTCTTCGGCGCCATTCGCGCCTCGGCGCAGATGATCTCGTACGAGCTCTCGCTCACGCTCGCCGCGGTGAGCGCGCTGCTCGTCGCGGGCTCGCTGCGGCTCACGGACGTCGTGTGGCACCAGACGGGCTACTTCGTGCTCTTCGACACGATCAAAATCCCGGCGTGGAACATCTGCTCGCCGGCAATGTGGATCAGCTTCCTCGTCTTCAGCGTGTCCGCGTTCGCGGAGACGAACCGCCTGCCGTTCGACTTCGCGGAGGCGGATGCGGAGCTCGTCGCGGGTTATCACACCGAGTATTCGTCGATGAAGTTCGCGCTCTTCTTCATGGCCGAATACATGGCCATGGGAACGATGGCCACGCTGGTCACGACGCTCTACCTCGGCGGCTGGGACATCCCCTACTGGAACGAGCCTGCCACGTGGTACGGCTTCCTCGCAACCGCGCTCTTCTTCCTGGCCAAAGTCGTGTTCCTGCTGTTCGTCTTCGTCTGGGTACGCTGGACCATTCCGCGACTGAAGTACGACATCCTCATGAAGATCGGGTGGAAGGTGTTTTTGCCGCTGGCGATCCTCAATATTGTCATTGTTGCGGCGTTCATTGCTGCGGGGTGGATCTGATGATCGGTTGCCCGGTTGCCCAGTTGCCCGGTAGGCGGGTGACTCATCGCCGTCCGAAGTCACAAGCCGGGAAACCGGGAAACCGGGAAACCGGGAAACCCTGATGGAATTCGCAATCTTCTTCTTCTTCGCCGCGGTGGCCGTGATCTTCTCGCTGGTCGTGGTGCTGCACCGCAATCCGGTGGTGGGCGCGCTCTCGCTGGTCGCGGCGTTCTTCGCGCTCGCGGTGATGTACGTGCTGCTCGAGGCGCCGTTCCTCGCGGCGCTGCAGGTGATCGTCTACGCCGGCGCGATCATGGTGCTGTTCCTGTTCGTGATCATGCTGCTCAATCTGCAACATATGACCGAGCCCGTAACGCGTCCGCTGCAGCAGTTCCTCGGATACACCGCCGGCGGAGCGTTCGGTCTCGGCCTGATCTACTACCTGCTGAAGTACGGGGTCTTCGAGAAACTGCCGGACGGTCCGTTCCACGCGAGCGCGCGTGTGATCGGCAAGGCGATGTTCGAGGCCTATGTCTTCCCGTTCGAGATGGTGTCGATTCTGTTGCTCGCCGCGATCGTCGGCGCGCTGTTCATGAGCGGCAGGTCGTACAAACGCGAGGCAGCACGATGATTCCGACGCACTACTTTCTGATCCTCAGCGCGATCCTCTTCACCATCGGCGTCGTCGGCGTCCTGACGCGGAAGAACGGCATCACCATCTTCATGTCCATCGAGCTGATGGTGAACGCGGTGAACCTGACATTCCTCGCGTACGCACGCCAGTTCCACCAGGTTCACGGCGTCATCTTTGTCTTTTTCATCATGGCGATCGCGGCAGCCGAAGCAGCCGTCGGGCTCGCCATCTTCATTACGTTGTTTCATCACAGGGACACGATTGATGTGGACGAAGCGAATCTGATGCACTGGTAAGAAGCCGAGCTCTTAGCTCTTAGCTGTTAGCTCTTAGGGGGTAGCTCTTAGGGGGCGGTGGGCCTAAGAGCTAAGAGCTAAGAGCTAAGAGCTAAGAGCTCCCCGAGAGGCACAAAGGTCGCAACTGTTCAGGCAGGAGCCTGAACATGGACAAGACCGAAAAGCTCATTGATTGGGAAGAGAACGAACGGAAGGACCGGAACCGTAACGGACTCGACGATCGCATCGAGCCGCCGATTCCGGACATTTCGGCCGGATCGAAGAAACTCTCCGACCGGTTGCGGGACGATCCACTCGCGGATCTGACCGTGACGGGCGGGGATGTCGACGCGCAGTGGGAGTCGGCGCAGTTCGCGGGCGATGAGTCGGCGGTCAGCAGCATGCCGACGCCCGATCAGAACGACGTCGACAACCTCGGCCGGGCGATGGGAGTCACGTATCAGGACGACGAGGAGTTGAAATTCGGCGAGAAGGAACGGGGCCGGGACATCCGGCGGTGGGAGCTCGATCCGGCATCATCGGACGACTACCTCGAGCGGGTGAAGGACGAGAATCGAAAGTAGGCATCGCGGGGACGAGCTCCTCGCGTTGCAAAAGACGCGAGGAGAACGAAACGATGAACGATGAACGATGAACGATGAACGATGAGAGGTCCTGGGCCTCTTCATCGTTCATCGATCATCGTTCATCGTTCATCGTTCCCCAAGATGCTGAACAGTCTCTGGCTCATCCCCATCATCCCCTTCGCGGGATTCCTCCTCAATGGATTGATCGGCAAGCGCGCCGGCAAGACCTTCGTCACCGCCGTCGCCATCCTCGCCTCCCTCGGCGCGGCCGTCGCGGGCACCATCGCCGTCGTCGAGTACAACGCGCACTACCATCACGGCGAGCGGCACATCGATTTCGTCTATCAGTGGTTCAACGTTGGAGGTGCACCTAACGGTGCGGGCGGCATCGGCGCGGACATCTCCTTCCAGCTCGATCCTCTCTCCATCGTCATGCTCATGGTCGTCACGTGGATCGGCTTCCTGATCCACCTCTACTCCGTCGGCTACATGCACGACGACGAGGGCTACTGGCGCTACTTCGCGTATCTCAATCTCTTCCTCTCCGCGATGCTGATCCTGATCCTCGGGAGCAGCTATCTCTTCATGTTCGTCGGCTGGGAAGGCGTCGGACTCTGCTCGTACCTGCTCATCGGCTTCTACTACCAGACCGACTACGCGCCGCCGGCCGGGAAGAAAGCGTTCGTCGTCAACCGCATCGGCGACTTCGGCTTCCTCATCGCCATGTTTCTGATGTTCGCGTACATCGGCAGCGTCGATTTCGCCGAGGTTTCGCAGACGGCGGCGCGGGGCGGGGTGCCGCCGGAGATCCTCACCGCGATCGGCCTGCTGCTCTTCCTCGGCGCGGCGGGCAAGTCCGCGCAGATTCCGCTCCACGTCTGGCTGCCCGACGCGATGGCCGGCCCGACGCCCGTCTCCGCGCTCATCCATGCCGCGACGATGGTGACCGCGGGCGTGTACATGGTCGCGCGCTCGAATGTGCTCTATCGACTATCGCCCAATGCAATGATGGTCGTCGCCCTCATCGGCGCGGTCACGGCGCTCTTCGCGGCGACGATCGGTCTGAGGCAGTTCGACATCAAGAAAGTCCTCGCCTACTCGACCGTCTCGCAGCTCGGCTTCATGTTCATCGGCGTCGGCGTCGGCGCGTTCAGCGCGGGCGTGTTCCATCTCGTCACGCACGCGTTCTTCAAAGCGTGCCTCTTCCTCGGATCGGGCTCGGTGATCCACGCCATGAGCGGCGAGCAGGACATCCGCCGCATGGGCGGACTGCGCTCGAAGATTCCGATCACGTTCTGGACGTTCCTCATCGCCACGATCGCGATCGCAGGCTTCCCGCCGCTCGCGGGCTTTTTCTCGAAGGACGAGATCCTCGCCTCCGCCTGGTCGACGCCGTACTTCCCCGGCGTCGGAAAGTTCATCTACATCCTCGGTACGCTGGCCGCGTTCTGCACGGCGTTCTACATGTACCGCCTCGTGTACATGACGTTCTATGGAGACTTCCGCGGAACGCATGAGCAGGAGCATCACCTGCACGAGTCGCCGGCGACGATGACCGTGCCGCTGATCATCCTCGCCGCGCTCTCCGTCGTGGGTGGTCTGCTCGGACTGCCGCACGTGATCGGCCACAACTTCCTCGCGGAGTGGCTGCATCCGGCGATCCCCGAAGTCGCGGGAGCGCATCGCGAGATCCACATCGACAGCAACGTGGAGTGGCTGGTGATGGGCATCTCGACGCTGATCGCCCTCGCCGGCTGGTTCGTCGCGATGCGTTTGTACCGGACGCGCGGCCTCGCGTCGGATGAGAAGTTCGAACAGCGCAGCCCCGCGGTCGCGCGCGCGATCGAGAACAAGTGGTACGTCGATGAGCTGTACGGCGCGACGGTCGCCGGTCCGCTCGAGTCGCTCTCACGCTTCTTCTGGCGCGGCGTCGACGCCGTCATCGACGGCATCGCCGCCCTCCTCGGCTACGTGGTGCGCGCCTTCGGCGACATCATGCGGTTTTTTCAGACCGGGAACGTGCGCAATTACGCGCTGATGTTTTTTTTGGGTGTGGTCGTGTTCATGGTGTTTTTTGCGTGAGAAACGTGCTGCGTGCCACGTGCAGCGTGCTGCGGCGCCTGATCGCAGCACGCAGCACGCTGCACGCAGCACCAAATGAGGTCCATTGATGCCCCTGTTGAGCATCCTGATCTGGCTCCCGATCGCCGCCGCGATCGTGCTGGCCTTCTTTCCGAAGACCGCCGTCACCGCAATCAAAGGTTGGGGCCTCTTCTCGTCCGCGGCGGTGTTCGTCATCTCGCTCGGCCTGCTGCGAGGATGGGACGATGCGCGCGCGGGCTTTCAGTTCGTCGAGCGGAAGGCGTGGATTCCGCAGTGGGGGATCAACTACGCGCTCGGCATCGACGGCATCTCGCTCTGGCTCGTCCTGCTGACCACGTTCCTCACCCCGATCATCTTCCTCTCCGCCTGGAACGCGATCCACAAGCATCCGAAGGAGTACGTGATCTCGTTCCTGATCATGGAGACGGCGATGATCGGCGCGTTCATCGCCACGGACCTCATCCTCTTCTATGTCTTCTTCGAGCTGATGCTGCTGCCGATGTATCTGGTCATCGGCGTCTGGGGCGGCGCGAACCGCATCTACGCGGCGATCAAGTTCTTCCTCTTCACCATCGCCGGCTCGCTGCTGATGCTCCTCGGCATCATCTACCTCGGCTTCCAGAGCTATCACCAGACCGGAATCCCGACGTTCGACATCACGCAGCTCTACGGCACGCACCTTCCCGCCTACGCGCAGATGCTGCTCTTCTTTGCCTTTTCCCTGGCGTTCGCGATCAAGGTGCCGCTCTTCCCGCTGCACACATGGCTTCCTGACGCGCACGTCGAGGCTCCGACGGGAGGCTCGATCATCCTCGCCGGCGTGATGCTGAAGATGGGCACGTACGGCTTTCTCCGATTCGTGCTGCCGTTCTTCCCCGAGTCGTCGGTGAAGTACGCGCCGCTGATGATCACGCTCTCCGTGATCGGCATCATCTACGGAGCGTTGGTCGCGTGGGTGCAGCCGGACATGAAGAAGCTCGTCGCCTACTCGTCCGTCTCGCACCTCGGCTTCTGCGTGCTCGGCATCTTCGCGATGAACGAGACCGCGATCACCGGCTCGATCCTGCAGATGGTCAATCACGGCATCTCCACCGGCGCGCTCTTCCTCCTCGTCGGCGTGGTGTACGAGCGGCGCCACACGCGCCTCCTCGCCGACTACGGCGGACTCGGACGGGCGATGCCGGTCTACGCGACGTTCTTCGTCATCGCCGTGCTCTCGTCCGTCGGCCTGCCGGGCCTCAACGGATTCGTCGGCGAGTTCCTGATCCTCGCCGGCTCATTCAAGGCAGCTCCGACCGCAACCGTGATCGCCGCGACCGGCGTGATCCTCGCCGCGATTTACCTGCTCTGGCTCGTGCAGAAAGTCTTCTTCGGTCCGGTCACGAATGAAGAGAACCGCAACGTGCCCGACATCGCCTGGAACGAGATCGCCGCGATGGTGCCGCTGGTCATCCTGATGGTGTGGATCGGCGTGCATCCGGGAACGTTCCTCAGAAAGATGGAGCCGAGCGTGAAGCATCTGCTGACGACGATCCAGCGGACGGACGGGAAGATCATGGTGGCGAGTAGCGCGGGCTTCCAGCCCGCCGTATCGCGGGCTTCCAGCCCGCGCCGGCAGGATGCCGGCGCGACGGCGGGCAAGATGCCCGCGCTACAGGTGGCGCACGGTGTCATCCTGAGCCGCGAAGACGGCGAAGGATCTTCCGGCGTGCCACCGGAGAAGATCCTTCGCTCCGCTCAGGATGACACGGCGGCCGAGGTCTCGCGATGATCCAGCCCCTCCTCGAGCCCGGCTGGCAGTGGGCGATCCTTCCGGAGATCATCCTCTGCGGCGGCGGCATGCTGCTCATCCTCTTCGACGCCTTCCTCCCCCGCGCGAAAAGCGCGCTCGCTCCGCTCGCGCTGCTCGTCTTCATCGCCACCTCCTGGGCGGAGAACCTCTTCATCCAGGGCGGGACGTTCTTCGGCGGCACGTACGAGATCAGCGGCATCACGATGATCTTCGACCTCACCTTCCTCCTCGCGGGGATGCTCGCGCTGCTCTTCGCGCGCGACTACCTCGACCGCGAGGGCATCGAAGGCGGCGAGTTCTACGCGCTGCTGATGTGGGGCACGGTCGGGATGATGATGATGGCCAAGGGACTCGACCTCCTGATCGTCGTCCTCGGCCTCGAGATTCTCTCGATCTGCATCTTCGTCCTCGTCGGCTACCACCGCCGCCTCCCCGTCTCGAACGAAGCGAGTCTCAAGTACTTCCTCATGGGCGCGTTCGCCACGGGCTTCATCCTCTACGGGACGGCGCTGTTCTATGGCGCGACGCAATCGACGAACATCACCGCGATGGGCCAGTGGTTCGCGAGCGGCGGCCAGGCCACGCCGCTCCTCACCGTCGCGTTCGTGCTGCTCATGTCCGGCTTCGGCTTCAAGCTCGCGCTCGCGCCGTTCCATCCGTGGGCGCCCGACGTCTACCAGGGCGCGCCGACGCCCGTCGCCGGCTGGCTCTCCGTCGCGCCGAAGGCCGCCACGCTCATCGCCCTCGTGCGCCTGTTCGACGCGATGGATCCGGTGCTGCCGAAAGTGAACTGGATGACGATGGTGGCCGCGCTCTCGATCCTCTCGATGGTGATCGGCAACCTCGTGGCGATCGTCCAGCGCGATCTGAAGCGCATGCTCGCCTACTCCGGCATCGCGCACGTCGGCTACATGATGATCGCCATGCTCACGTTGCGCGAAGACTCCGTCGCCGCGGTCGCCGTCTACACGATCACGTACGCGCTGATGAACATCGGCGCGTTCGGCGTGGTCTCGCTGCTGGTGAAGAATCAGAACGATCCGCAGACGCTCGACGACATCGCCGGCATGGGCTTCCGGCGCAAGTTCTACGCCTTTGCGCTGGCGCTCTGCATGTTCTCGCTCGCGGGCCTGCCGCCGACGGCGGGCTTCATCTCGAAGTTCTACATCTTCAGGACGGCGATCGAGTCGGGGCACACGATCGTCGCCCTGATCGGCATTCTCACCAGCATCGTGTCGGTCTATTACTACCTGCGCGTCGTGTACTACCTCTACATGAAGGAACCGGCGGAGGGTCACGAAGTGATGCAGGCCGGAGGAGTGTTCGCCGCCGGCGCGCTCACCATCGCCATCGCCGGCATTCTCGCCATCGGCCTCTATCCGACGCCTCTGTTCCAGGCCGCGGGGACCGCGGCGCGCGTGCTGTTGCAGCAGTGACTGGATGACCCGGACGCAGAACAACGACCGCGACGCAGTTTCGGAGCTGACGACCGGCAGGCTCTCGGTCTACCTCCGCTGCCTCACCTTTCTCGAGGCACAGGGCCAGCGCACGATCTCGTCCGGCGAGCTCGCGGAACGCTTTCATCTCAACTCCGCGCAGATCCGGAAGGACCTCGCCTGCTTCGGCGAGTTCGGCACGCGCGGCGTGGGCTACGACGTCTCGCGCCTCAAGCACGAGCTTGTGCAGGAGCTCGGCATCGACCGCACCCGCAACATGCTCATCATCGGCGCCGGCAACCTCGGCATGGCCCTCGCCGACTACACCGGCTTCAACACGAACGGCTTCCACATCGTCGCCCTGCTCGACGTCGACGCCGCGAAAGTGGGCCGCACCTCGCGCCACGGCATCCACGTCATCGGCTACGACAAGCTCGCCGACGTCGTCCGCCGCAACCACGTCGAGATCGGCATCATCGCCGTCACCGCGGACGCCGCGCAGAACGTGCACGACGCCCTCGCCGACGCCGGCATCCGCGCCATCCTCAACTTCGCCCCCGTGCAGATGCGCCTGCGCGAAGGAGTGAAGGTGAAGTCGGTCGACCTCCGCATCAACCTCGAGTCGCTCTCGTTTCACCTCAAGAATGTGGAGGACGGGGTGATGTAGGAACGCCGCTGTCGCGGCGGCTGGTCAGGCGGCGTCTCGCCGCCTCGTGGCGCCGGGACGGCGCCTGATCGGCGCGGACGCCGACGTTCCGCAGCGTGGGAACGTTCTTTCGACCTCCGGCCTGTCACGCCGGAGGTCGCGGGTTCGAGTCCCGTCGGCCCCGCCAATCGATCGTCAATGGACACAGCCACTTCGGTGGCTTTGTGTTTTCAGCGGCGCGAAGCGCGAAAACGACCCGCACGAGGTTCCGCACAAGGTGCGGGTTTTCAGAGGCCGCGAAACACACCGAATAACAGCGCAAATCGCGAATGTTCCACGCGAACAGGGCCATTGTTTCACGGGCTGAAAGCGAGCGGAGAGCGGCACGAAGGGCGCGCGAGCGCGAGGCTCGAGCGAGAACGGCAGCGCGGGATGCTCACTCAGCGGCGACGCTGCGCGTCGTCCCGAACGAGCGAAGATAGAGGACTGGCGCTCGTGGATCGCTCGTCAGGGGACGCGGCCATCGAAAACCACGGATCGCCTCCGGACGCGCGCGCGACCGGCGCGGCCACCCCCGATCGCCATCATCCCAGGCGCCGCCAGTAAGCTCCCCACGATTTTGGCGATGTATACTGCGATGTATGATTCGCAAACAGGTCTACATCGAAGAGCGCCACGACCGGTTGCTCAAACATCGGGCGAGGCAGCGCGGCGTCACCGAAGCGGAGATCATTCGAGAGGCGCTGGATCGCGCTGATGTTGGTGACAGTCGCGCCGGTCACCTCAGCGATCCCGCGGCGGGCCACAAAGCCATTTCATTCATGCGATCACTGGCCAGGCGGCGCCGCAAAGCTCCGGCCGGTCGCGGCTGGACTCGGGAGTCGCTGTATGACGAGCGGATCGGTCGATGGCAGAAGTCCTGATCGATACCAACATCCTCGTGTACGCGCACCAGCCCGCCGAAAAAGCCAGGTACATGGCGGCGCTTCGCACTCTCGAACACGTACTGGAAAGCGGGTCAGGTCGCCTGAGCGCCCAGATTCTGGGTGAGTTCGTCAGCGCTACCACTCGCGGCCACAACCCAATCCTCACCATCAAGGAAGCTCTCGATCAGGCAACTCGCTTCGCCGAGGCGCTCCCTGTGCTCGACACCACCCGATTGATCGTCCTGGAGGCGGGCCGCGGAGTTCTCCGGCACGGAATGAGCTACTACGACGCTCAAATCTGGGCAACCGCTCGTTTGAACCAGATCCCCACGATTTTCACGGAAGACTTCGAGCACGCGCGTCGCGTCGAAGGAGTGCAGTATCTCAATCCTCTGCTCCCCACCTTCGATCTCGCGCCGTGGTCCTGATGAACGTGCGCGAATCCGCAGCGAGAACGCCGGATCGTCCGCGTACTTCTCCGCGGAGCGGCCGGGTATCCTTCGCTCTCATGACGATCTCACTGCCAAACTTCCAGGATGCCTGGAATGAACTGACGTAGCGCGCGTCCCTGACTCGTTCGTAGTGTTCGATCCGCCGCGCGATCCCGCGATTTTGGTGCGCATCGATGATCGAGGGACGCGGATGCCGGTCCTTGCGACCGGCATCGCGTTATGGAGCCGTGGACGCACGTCGAGTCGTAGTGATAGAGGGACACCATTGTCGTCCGGCGCGGGATCAGCGCAAACGGGCTCGAGATCCCGCGCGAACACTTCCACATCGGGGACCACCCAAGCGTCGATCATCTCCTGCATCAGATCGAGGACTTCGTCGTGGAACGCGCGGAGATCGAAGTTCGGGCCGAGCTCCCTACTCCGCGCGGGCGCGCAGCTCGAGGATCCTCAGCTCCCCGCGCTGCCAAAGCAACTCCACCGCGCTACCTTCCTGTTCCTCAGGCCGTCTTGCGACGCCTGGTCGAGTAGCGATAACCGTTGAGCGCGACCGCGAGCGTTTCGAGGTCGTCGGGATGGATGTCCCGGAACGCCTCGTCGAAGATACGCATCCGCTCCCTCGTTCCCACGGCCGCCGCCGCTTCGAACACTTCCCTGAGCTGAGCAGCGGTCTTCGCAACGAACGGATCGTGGCGGTCGAGGTCGTTCTGTGGCTCCGCAAGCGTACGGATCGCATCGCCGAGGGCATGAATGCGCTCGGACTGGACGGCGAGGGCGGCGTCCAGGATCGAATCACCCTGCGGCGAGCTCTCCAAGTACGCGAGAAACTCAGCGCCGGCCTCCCCTTCTTCGATCAGCCGCTCCAGTGCGGGCCGCCAGCGGGGCTCGATCTTGTCCAGCAGGTCGTTCAGCATCCCAGATCCGTCCTCCTGACTATAGACGTTCGACGGCGTCGGATTTTCGAGTGGCAAAAAGAAATTACTTCAGCCCGGCGATTTGTCCAGTTTCCCGCGAATGGATACCAGGATCTGCCTCAATCGGCTGAAGACGGTTGAAACCGCGATCCCATGCCGCTCCGCGATCTCGGACAGCGTGCGTCCTTCGAGAAAGCGGAGACGGATGAGTTCTTGGTCTTCCGGCGACAGTTCGCGGATGACCGCGACCATCCGATGCATATCGATCTGATCGTTCAGGCGCTCGACTTCATCGGGAACGACGGCGGCTTCGGGCGCGAAAGCGAGTCTCTGCTGCCGTTCTCGTTTTCGCAGTAGATCAAGCGCTGCATTCCGAAGCATGCGTGCGATATAGGGACCCGGCGAGTGCGCCTCGCCAGCCATCCGCCGCGCGGCCGAGCTGTCCATGAAACGGAGCAGAACCTCCTGCACGAGATCTTCCACGTCGTCGGCGGGGAGATGAAAGCTGCGGAGCGCGAAGTACGACATCTTCCGAAGCTTGCGTGCATTCATCCGCGAGCGCCGAAGCTGGCGTCAGGGTACCGTAAACCGCACGATTTGGTCGCGTGAGCGGCCGGGTCGGTCGGTTAGACCCCCGGCCTGTCACGCCGGAGGTCGCGGGTTCGAGTCCCGTCGGCACTCCAAAACGACGATCAAATGAACGCCGCTCGCGAGAGCGACGTTTCTGCGTTTTCACGGGGCGAGGACTTTCGGGGTTCAGCACCAGCTTCTCGGCTCCCGAGCCCAGCTTCTCGGCTCCCGAACCCAGCTTCTCGGCTCCCGAGCCCAGCTTCTCGGCTCCCGAGCTCAGCTTCTCGGTTCCCGAGCCCAGTTTCTGGGCTCCCGAGCCCAGCTTCTCGGCTCTCGAACCCAGCTTCTCGGCTCTCGAGCCCAGCTTTTGGGCTCTCGTGTCCAGTTCTCGGTTATTGATGTCCAACTTCTGGACACCTGGGCCTCAGCCCGTCGCTGCCTGCGCGAGCGCGCTCTGCAACTCCGCGATCTCTTTTTCCAGCGACGGCAGCAGCGCCTCTGCATGCGGCAGGTCGCCTGCTTTGACCGCGACTTCGACGTCGCGCGCGATCGACGCGGCGCGGCTCATCGTGAAGTGACTGAGTGAGCCTTTGAGCGTGTGCACGGCGCGAGCGAGTGTCGCGTTGTCGCCGCGCGCGAGCGATTCGCGCACGGATGCAAGCAGCTCCGGCGTCTGGCGCCTGAACGCATCGCGCACACGGTCGAGCAGCGCGGGATTGCCGCCCACCATCTCCAGCAGCGCTTCATTTCCTCCCGACCACGGGCGCAGCGCCGCCGCGAGCTGCGCTGCGTCGACCGGTTTCGTGAGCACGCCCTTCATCCCGGCGGCGAGGCAGCGGTCGCGGCTCTCGCGCGCTGTGTGCGCGGTGAGCGCGAGGATCGGCGTGGTGCCGCCGCTCGCCTGAAAGCGGCGCGTGACCTCGAGTCCGTCGATGCCGGGGAGCTGCACGTCCATGAACACGACGTCGAACGAGCCGGCGTCGAGCTGCGCGAGCGCGCCCTCGCCGTCGCGCGCCACCGCCACGGCGTGCCCGAGGCGGCGGAGCATCTCCGCGAGAACCTCGCGATTCACTTCGCTGTCCTCGACGAGCAGCACGCGCAGCGAGCGCGCGGCGGGCATCGGCGCTTCCGCGCGCGCGTCGACCGGCGGCGCCGCGAGTCCGAGGGCTGCGCCGACGGCGTCGAGGAGCTCGCGTTCGGACACCGGGCGCGTCACCTCGATCGAATGCCGCTGCTCGTCGAACGGCGAAATGATCACGACCTTCGGCTGCACGCGCACGCGCGGATCCGACGTCACCGCGCACGCGAACGGTTCCGCCGGCACCTCGTCGGCGTTTGCGTACGCGCTCACGATCATCCCGCGCGCGCGCAGCGTCTCCGCGAGCGCTTCCCGCGCCATGTTCGCCGGCTCGACGATCGCCAGGCGGAGCTCCGCGAGCGCGAGCTCCCACGGTCTTCGCTGCGCGGAGCCGCTTCCCGCGAGCGGCACGCGGAACCCGAACACGCTCCCGCCTTCCGCGCGGCTGCTCACATCGATGCTTCCGCCCATCGCGTCGAGCAGGCGCACCACGATCGCCAGTCCGAGGCCGGTGCCGCTGTGCCGACGCGAATGCGACGTATCGGCCTGCATGAACGGCTGGAAGATCCGCTGACGCGCGGACGGCGCGACGCCGATGCCGGTGTCGCACACGTCGAACCGCACCGCGTCGCCGTTGGCGGACACCTGCACCGACACCTCGCCCTGCTTCGTAAACTTCACCGCGTTGCCGACGAGGTTGAAGAGGATCTGGCGCAGGCGCACCGGATCGCCGTGCACGACTTCCGGCACATCCGCGCGCACGAGGTACGAGAGCGTGAGCTTCTTCGACGCTGCGATCACGCCGAGGGCCTTCATCGCGTCGGCGAGCATCGGGCGGAGGGGGAAATCGACAGGCTGCAGCTGCAGCTTGCGCGCCTCGATGCGCGAGAAATCGAGCACGTCGTC
>DATLFB010000042.1:0-3070 GCA_035525285.1 Thermoanaerobaculia bacterium | reverse complement strand
CTTTTACAGATCCTCTCCGTCACCCTTTTCGAGAAAACTGAGTTGATTCAGGCACTTACGTCGTCTCACCCCGATCCAAATGAACACGATCCACTCAACCAACTGAATCTATTCAACTTTTGACCGGACAGTAGTGATTCGGCTTCTAATCATTCGGCGCGCCTCTCCTGATCCAGTCCCTCACCAGCGCGATCTGCGCGTCCGTCAGCGGCGGCAATGCCTGCGGCATCCGGTCTCCCGTGATTCCTGCGCCGGTGATCTTGCGATAGAGATACGAATTTGCGGGATCGTTCGGGCGGACGCGCATGAGCGACGGCATCTCGACGCTCGGCACGTTCACCGTCGATCCGTACGCGCGTCCGGCGATGAGAACCATTTGTGATTGCTGGCCGATCGTGTCGTGGCAGCCGATGCGCGCGCAGGTGGGAGTGAAGATTTCGTTCTGCACGCGCGTGAACGTCGCGGTCGGATCGATGGGCGGTCCGCCGAGGCCGGGATCCGTCGGCGTGATCAACTCGCCGCACCCGCCGAGAAGAATGAGCGAGAGGCAGAGGAGACGTGATCGCATTGGCGCGGGTAAGGTAGCATCGTCCCGTGCATTCCGTCGATGAACTGTTTGGTGTCGTCGTTCGGGAGCCGGATGACGACGCGCGCTGGTCCGCGATCCGGGAACTGCATGCGCTCGGAACACGCGAAGTCTTCGAGCGCGCGGCGGTGCTCTGTCACGCCAACGACGCCTCCGTCCGCATCGCGGGCTCCGACATCCTCGGCCAGCTCAACGCCTACGCCGAAGAATCGACGCGCATTCTCGAGAACATGCTCGACGATCCCGAGCCCGCGGTCGTCGAGTCGGTCGTGCACGCGCTCGGACAGCGCCAGGACTCGCACACCATCGACGCGCTCGCGAAAGTCGCGCTGCATGACGCGCCGAACGTGCGATGGGCGGTGGCGACGGCGCTCGAGGATCTCATCGGCGACGAACGCGCGGAGAAGGTGATGCTCACGCTCATGCGCGACCACGACACCTCCGTGCGCGATCGCGCGACCTTCGCGGTTGGGAGTCTCTCCGATCACGACACGCCGCGCATCCGCGCCGCTCTCTTCGAGCGCCTGCGCGACGACGATCGCTGCGTCGCCAACGAAGCCGCCCTCGGACTCGCCCGCCGCAAGGACGCCCGCGCGATTCCCTACATCGCCGGCGCGGTCGAAGCAGCCGACGGCGAGGAGATCGAAGAAGCGATCGACGAGATCACCGCGCCCGACATGCTCGCCGAGCTGCTGAAAGCGCGCGACGCGTTGGGCGATGGGCGAGGGTTGAAGACGCTGATCACGCGCTGCAAGCAGCGGCGGTAGCGTCGTGCTGAGTGCTGCGTGCTGCGAAAGCCGTGGCACGCAGCACGCAGCACGCAGCACGCAGCACCTACTCCGTCTTCGCCGCCGCGACCATCTTCTCCACATCCGCGAGCAGCTTCTTCGCGTCGTACAGAATCCCGTCCTTCATCACCCAGCGCACGCCGCCCACCCGCTCCACCGCGCCGCTCGTGTCGTTCACGCGGATCGCGCCGGTGCCGTAGAGCACTTTCAGGTTGTGCAGCGGATTCTCTTCGACGAAGACGAGATCGGCGAGCTTGCCCGGGCGCACGGTGCCGATCTGGTCCGACTTGCCGAGAGTCTCCGCGCCGTGCAGCGTTGCGGCGCGGATCACTTCGAGCGGATGGAAGCCCGACTCCTGCAGCAGCTCGAGCTCGCGGATGTAGTCGAAGCCGTACAGCTTGTAAATGAATCCGCTGTCGGAGCCGGTGGTCACGCGGCCGCCGCGGTTCTTGTACTCGTTGATGAACTGCATCCAGATCCGGTAGTTGTTCTTCCACTCGATCTCGTCGCGTGTGGTCCAGTCGAACCAGTACGAGCCATGTGCGGCGCGGCTCGGCTGATAGAACTTCCAGAGCGACGGCAGCGTGTAGCGCTCGTGCCACTCCGCGCGCATCGCGCGCATCAGATCGCGGCTCGCCTCGTAGATCGTGAACGTCGGATCGATGGAGAAGCCGAGCTTCAGCAGCTCGTCCATCACCGCGTTCCACTTCGCGCTGCCCGGCTTCGCGGCCTGCTTCCACAGCCGGCCGGCATTGCCGAAGCGATGCTGCTCGTCGTTGTAGTTGTAGTCGCCGGGATAGTCCTGCACGGTGCGATCGGTGAAGAGCGACTCGGGGAGGCCGTACCAGTGCTCCATCCCGCGGAGGCCGAGGCGCGCGGCCTGGAGGATGTTGAGCCGCGCGACGCCGAGCTGCGCGAGATGCATCGTCGAGCCGAGGCCGCGATCCTTCGCTTCATCGAACAACGCCGTCATCACCTCGGGCTCGTAGAGCGCGCCGCCGCCGAAGACCTTCAAGCCTTCGAAGCCCTTCTTGTCCGCCCACTCCACAAACTCGCGCGCGGCGTCGGGCGTATCGATCGGACCGCCGTCCCAGTGCGAGGGCAGCGTCATCAGATACGGCACGATGCGCGGCGCGACGATCTGATTGCGCGCGCTGCGATCGCGCTCGTGCATGGTCCACGTCGCGCCGTTGCCGGAGCCCGGCTCGCGGATGGTGGTGATGCCGTGCGCCAGCCAGAGCTTGAAGACGTACTCCGCGCTCGTGCCCTGATCGTTCCCGCCGATGTGGCCGTGCATGTCGATGAAGCCCGGCAGGACGTACATGCCCGACGCATCGATCTCGCGATCGCCGCCCTTCGGCCGCCGCTCCGCATCGATCGCGACTTTCGGATAGCCGACGCTGCGCACTTCGGTGATGCGATTGCCCTCGATGACGATGTCCGCCGGTCCGAACGGCGGCGCGCCCGTGCCGTCGATGACCGTGACGCCGCGAATCACGAGGCGCTTGTACGGACCTTCCCCCTCGCCGGGGCGGCGGTCGGGGGCGTGGGTTTGTTCGGCGAGCGCGGTGGTGGCGAGGAGGAGGAGCGCGGCGAACGCTAGTTTCATCGCGCGCGATTCTACGCGCAGCGTCTGGAGTGCGGCGACGCCAGTCGCCGCTGTTCTACGATACGACAGCGGCGACTGGCGTCGCCG
>DATLFB010000057.1:0-66868 GCA_035525285.1 Thermoanaerobaculia bacterium | reverse complement strand
GGGAACCGTTGCCCGAGGCCATCATCGGCGAGCACCTTCGCGTTCAAATCGAAACCACCAAAAATCTCAGCTATCTCTTTGCCTTCGTGATAATTACGCGCCGCAGGTCCGAAGTTAACCGGACAGTAGTGATTTTGGATTAGGGATTCATTCATCATTCATCGTTCATCGTTCATCGTTCATCGTTCATCGTTCATCGTTCATCGCTTCGATCATCATCATATTCGCCGAACACGCGTTTCTCTTTACCCCTCCCTTCGTCCTTCCTCCCTTCCTCCTTTGTCACTGAACAGTCACCCTGTGATGACCATCACGCGACGACGCACACGCGAGAACGGCGTATACGTGTTCATAGGGTCAAGCGAGTAGCGTCCGAGGGGGTCTTATGGCGCCTGTGGAGCGACAACGGAATTCACCGATCGCAGCCAGCGAGCTGACACGCAGTGACCCCTTCCCTCCCGGAACCACCATCGCCCGATATCGACTGGTCTCCTTCATCGGCTCCGGCGCGATGGGCGACGTCTACCGCGCGCACGACCGCGCCCTCGATCGCGAAGTCGCGCTGAAAGTTCTTCCTCCGGAGCTCACCGGCGATCGCGAACGCGTCCATCGCTTCGCGCAGGAGGCGCGGTCCGCGTCGGCACTGAGTCATCCGCACATCGTCTCGATCCACGAAGTCGGCCACGCCCGTCCCGTCGTGAGCGTGCAGCCGATCGGCGAGCGACCTTCGCGCGCGGGCGAGGTGCACTACATCTCGATGGAGCTCGTCGACGGCGACACATTGCGCGAGGTGCTCGCGACGGCGCAGCCGCTGCGGCGCAAGCTCGAGATCCTCACGCAGGTCGCCGACGGACTCTCGAAAGCGCACGCCGCGGGCATCGTCCATCGCGACCTGAAGCCCGACAACATCCTCGTTGCGCGCGACGGATACGCGAAGATCGTCGACTTCGGCCTGGCCAAGCTCATCGACACGACGTGGAATCCGATCGGCGCCGACTCCCCCACACTCCGCGCGCTCACCGCACACGGCGAGCTCCTCGGCACGCCGGGCTACATGGCGCCGGAGCAGGTGACCGGCAAGGCGCTCGACGCGCGCGCGGATATCTTCTCCTTCGGCTGCATCCTCTACGAGGCGATCGGCGGCTCGCGCGCATTCGAGGCGGAGACGTTCGTCGATACGCTCTACAAGATCGTGCACGACGACCCCGCGCCGCTCGATGACGCACCGCCCGAGCTGCAGCGCATCATCGAGAAGTGCCTCGCCAGGGATCGCGATCAGCGCTACCAGTCGATCCGCGACGCGGCGAATGATCTCCGCCAGTGGAACGCCGGCCTCGCGCCGCCCGAGCCGGCAGTGTCGCGCCGCTCGGTCAAGCTCATCGCGATCTCCGCGCTCGTGGCTTCTCTTCCCATCCTCGCGTTCCTCTTCCTCCCCACTCCGAATCGCCAGCCGCAAGAACAGACCTTCCGCCGCCTCACGACGGACGGCCGCGCTTCCAGCGCCGCGCTTTCCCCCGACGGCCGTTATGCCGCGTACGTCTCTTCCGACGCGAAGGGGCGCACGCTGATCCTCGAACAGATCGCCACCGGAACCACGCTCACGCTCGCTCCGGCGAGCGACGCGCACTACGCCGGTCTCGCCTTCTCGCGCGACGGCGAGTACCTCTACTTCACGCGCTACGACCGCGACGTCATCGCCGTCCTCTACCGCATTTCGATCCTCGGCGGCGAGCCGAAGGCGATCGTGCGCGACATCGACACGCGTCCGGCGATCGCACCCGACGGCTCGCGCATCGCGTTCGTGCGCGATGACTTCAACAAAGGGACGAGCGTGGTGTTCGTGGTGAACGCGGACGGCACGAACGAGCGTCCGCTGGCAACGTTCCGCATTCCCGATAAAGTCTGGTCGCCCGCGTGGTCGCCCGACGGCGAGTCGGTCGCCGTCGCGCACCGTTCGAAACTGCTCGTCATCGGCTTCCCGAAAGGAACGATCCGCGCGATCGAGACGCGCCCGCACTTCGACGGCCTCGGCGGCGTGGCGTGGCCGGAGCGCAAACGCCTCGTGATCGGCGCGATGTCGGACGATGCCGGCGGCCGCTATCGCCTCTGGAACGTCGATCCGGCGAGCGGCGAGGCCACCGCGATCACGAGCGATCTCGTCGACCTGCACGGCCCATCGTTCAGCGACGACGGCACGCTCGCCGCGCTGCAGGTGATCCGCCAGGCGAATCTCTTCGAAGTCGACGAGAAGGGACGCGTGCAGCAGCTCACCTCGGGCATTGGCGCGTCGAACGGCTCGAGCGGCGTGGCGTGGATGGGCGACCGCGTGGTCTACACCTCGGCCGCCGACGGCAAGCAGGATCTCTGGACGATGAGCGCGGGAACGCACGAGACGACGCGCCTCACGGACGACACTGCGTACGAAATGACGCCGCTGGTCGCGCCGAACGGCTCGGTGATTCTCTACGCCGTCAGCGCGGACAATCAGCACACGATCTGGCGGATGAACGCGGACGGCAGCGATCGCCGGCGGCTCACTCCGGGGCCGCGCGATGCGGACTTCGCGATCTCGCCCGACTCGAAGCAGCTCGCGTTTGCGTCCGTCGATCCGAAGACGCAGCAGTGGGGACTCTGGACGATGCCGGTCGCGGGCGGCACGCCGCGGCGCGTCGCGACACGCGGCAGCGTGCTGAAGGAGATCACGTACACGGGCGACGGCAAGTCGATCCTCTTCACCGGATACGAGAACAGCATGCTCCGGCTCTACCGCGTGCCGGCGAGCGGCGGCGCGGTCGTGCCGGTGATCGCGGGACGCGCGCACACGGCGTCGATGTCGCCGGACGGCACGACGATCGCGCTCTCGTACGACTCCGTCGATCCGATGCACGCACCGCTGGCGCTCGTGCCCGCGAACGGCGGGAAGCCGGTGATGCACAAGCTCGACGGGACGATGTATCGCTGGCATCCGAACGGCCGCGCGATCACGTTCGTGCGCGAGGAAAACGGACGAATGGATCTCTGGCTGCAGCCGCTCGACGGCACCGCGCCGCGCCGCCTCACGCAGTTCAGCGAAGGCTCGATCGTCGATTACGCGTGGTCGACCAACGGCAAACGCGCCGTGGTCGCACACACGATCACCGCGGCCGACGTGGTGTTGATGAAGTAACGCGGCCGCCCTCAGTCCCCTCTCCCCGCTTGCGGGGAGAGGGGACTGGGTGAGGGGCGTCGCCCACGCCCCATGACCCCTCACCCTGGCCCTCTCCCCACTGCCGTGGGGAGAGGGGACTGGAAAGCTGCGCTACTTCGGCTCGAAGAGCGCGGCGACCGCGCCGGCGGGATCGCCGCCGTTGCGCGGCCTTCCTCAGTCCCCTCTCCCCGCTTGCGGGGAGAGGGTTAGGGTGAGGGGCGTCGCCCACGCCCCATGACCCCTCACCCAGTCCCTCTCCACTGCCGAGGGGAGAGGGACTGGAACGCCGCGCTACTTCGGCTCGAAGAGCGCGGCGACGGCGCCAGCGGGATCGCGAATGACGCAGTAGCGTCCTTGCTCTCCCATCGTTTTCGGTCCGGCGAGAATCGTCCCGCCGCGATCGGTGCACGACTTGATGCTCTGATCGAGATCCGCGACGTTGATGTAGATCAGCCATTGCGCCGGCAGACCCGCGTTCGTCCCGCGCGCGTGACAGACGCCGGCCACGGCCTGCTCGGAGCCGGGGACGACCATGCAGTAGTCGTTGTAGCCGCCCATGTCGACGTCGCTCGTCGTCCAGCCGACGATGTCGCGGTAGAAATCGCGAATGGCGTCCGCGTCGGGAACCGTGAGGTCGATCCAGCCAACCGTGCCAATGTTCGTCATGCCGTTACTCCAGCGCAGTCGTGGAACGCCGACTTTCAGTCGGCCGGTCCGCCGATCTCCGATCGGCGGTTCCGACAGCGCCGACTGGAAGTCGGCGGACCGGCCGATTGGAAATCGGCGTTCCGGCGCGGCGCGATGTTAGCGTAAAGTTGCGCGATGCCTTCCCGGGCGCGTTTCGCGGACGACGTTCTCGAGTCGATCCGCACCGGCAAGATCCTCGGCATCCGCGCGGGCTCGCAGCCGCACCGCTTCATCGGCGTGTGGGTCGTGGTCGCCGAGGGACGTGTGTTCGTGCGGTCATGGAAGATGAAGCCGCGAAGCTGGTGGCGCACGTTCCTCGAGGAGCCGCGCGGCACCATCCAGGTCGGCACGCGTGAACTTCCAGTGCGCGCCGTCCAGACGCGCAGCGAACGTCTGAAGAGCGCGGTCGACGCCGCATACGCGGCGAAATACAAAACGCCCGGCGCGCTGCAGTACGTGAAGGGATTTCGCGTGAAGCGGCGCAGGGACACGACGACGGAGCTGGTGCCGGTGTAGAGTTGCTGGGTTGCTGGGTGGCTGGGTGCTCTATCGCAAGGTGACGCGGAAGGCACTGGTCAACGAGAACTCGCACTTACGGGCATGGCCTCTCTTGCGAGTTCCAGGGCGGCCACTGCTTGTTCCCTCGTGACTGCCGGGAAGGCGTCCAGGAAGACCTCGAGCGAATCGCCGGCCTCGAGATAGTCGAACAGGTTCCTGAGCGGCACGCGCGTTCCGACGAAGACAGGTTCGCCCGCGAGAATCTCAGGGTCCGTGTGCACGACTTCGCCTGGCGCGAGCATTTGCGTAGTTTACTCCTCGTCGTGCCGCCGCGAACGAGCGTTCGAACTACCCCGCGTACATCTGCAGATCGGTCCCCACGCGGTCGGCCATCTCGCACGTCGTGTCGAGATCGGGATGGCGCACGAAGACGTAGCCGTCGGACAGCAGCGTTTTCACCCAGTCGCGGCGATGCGCGCCGATCGGGAGGAGGTCGAACGCGGGGATGTGCTCGCCGAAGGAGGCGAGAATGCGATCGAGCCCTTCGATGCGCCGGATGTGTCCCTGTCCCTGCGCGCGCTTGAAGATGATCGCGCAGTTGTAGCGGCGTTCGAGCTCCACGGTCCACACGCCGTTCACGACCGCTTCCGCCCAGGCGTGGAAGAGATCGATGTCGTTCGCGAAATTCATCGTGTCGACCGTGTGCGCTCCCGGCGGCCGGCACGCGACCTCGCCGAACACCGCCTCGCCGTCGCTCTTGAGATACCACTCCATGTGCGTGAATCCCGACTCGTGCCCGAACGCCTTGAGCAGATCCACGCCGAGGGCGCGGCCGGCCGCGAGATGCGGCGCGTCGATGTCGCGCAGCGTGACCGTCTGCGGGCTGATCCACTCCACGCTCCGGCCGATGAGAGGGCGAGGGCGATACCACGAGACGTTCTCGAAGACGATCCTGCCGTCGATCGAGATTGCGTCGAACGTGAACTCCTCGCCGTCGATGAACTCTTCGATGTTGCTGTCGCCGACGTACGCGCGTGCGATAAGGCTCTCGAGCTCCGCCATCGAGTCGACGCGATACGTGTTCTCCGATCCCGCGCCCGCGACCGGCTTGAGGCAGATCGGGAATCCGACTTTCTCCGCCGCCGCGGGAACGTCCTTCGCCGATTGCGCACGCTGGTGCCGCGGCGTGCGCAGCCCCGCATCCGCGGCCGCCTGCTTCATCTTGTCCTTGTCGCGGAAGCAGAGGACCTGTTCGTGGCGCATCCCGGGAGCGCCGAGCGCTTCGCGCAACCGCGCCGCGAGGAGCACGGCCGGCTCCCACAACGACTCGACGCGATCGAAGGTCATCGATCCCGACCAGCGGCGCACGGTATCGAGCGCGTTCTCCTCGTCGAAGATCGAGCCGATCTGGCAATACCCGCTGAGACTCTCGCGCGTGAGCGGCGGCAAATGACTCTCCGGCATCATGTCGACGCCGAAAACGCGCGCGCCGGCCTGCGCGACGCCGCGGCAGAAATACGGAAGCTCCGGAGGATAGGCGCAACCGAGCAGCAGTACGTTCTTGCTCATCCCAGCTCCACATGCACGAGGCTGATGATCTTCCGCAATGACTCTTCGACGACCGCGGTCTCGCGGTGCCGGACGATGATGAATCCCTCTCCCTCGTAGCCGCCCGCCGGCACCTGTCCGATCGCCGGCATGTGGGCGTCGACGATGAGCGGTCCGATCTCGCGCAAGGCGTCCTCGATCCGGTGAATGGCTTTCACGCGGCCCTCGCCTTGTCCGCGCAGAAAGGCGACGCCGGTGGACCACTTCCGCTCGGGAGGCTCGAACGTGCCGAGGACCATGAGGCGCGCCCAGGCGGCATCGAAGTCGATCTCGTGCGCGTACGAAACGAGATCCATGATTCGCGCGCCGGGCGGGCGCGCCGCGACTTCCGAGATGGCGATGGAGCCGTCGGTGCGCCGGAACCATTCGAGATGACACAGTCCGCGCTCCATGCCGAGGACTTCGAGCGCGCGCGCGGCGGCGGCGCGGATGTCGTCGTAGCGCGGGTCGTCGATCTCGCGCGGCAGGAGGATGCACCACTGGATCCAGCCGCTGCGAAGGACTTCGAGCGGCGTCGGGCTGTAGCGCGTCAGCGAGTGCCACACCATCTTCCCATCGACGCAGACGCCTTCGAAGGAATGCTCTTCGCCGAGGATGTGCTCCTCGAGGAGGCCCGGGGGCGGCGAGATCCTCAGCGCGTCGCGGAGCTGTTCGGGAGTGTCGATGCGAAACGTCGACTTCGCGCCCGCTCCTTCGAGCGGCTTGTACACGAGCGGGAATCCGTTGCTCTCCGCGAATCGCCACGCCGTTAGTTCATCCGTGATCCGCGCATGGCGCGCGCACGGCAGTCCGGCCTCGTCGAACAACTCTTTCATCCGCGCCTTGTCGCGAAAGTTCCGCGCGACCTCTTCGCGCATGCCGTCGATGCCGAGTTTCCCGCGAACCTGTGCGATCGGGACCTGCAGTTGTTCGTAGGCGGCGAAGAGAACATCGACACGGCCGATGCGTTCTGCAACGTTCTCGACGGCCCACGTGAGCTGGCCCTCGTCGAGAATGTCGCCGACGCGCCAGTGCTGCGCGACGCGCGCGCGCAGCGCTTCATCGAGCCGCTCGAAGGGATCCTGGGTCACGACGCCGAGCGTGACGCCGTCGAGCGCCGCGGTCGCGGCAATGATTCGCGTCGCGTTCTCCGACAGGACCGGAGCAGCGAAGATCGCGTTCATGGGGTGGTGTCAGGATGACACATCCCGAGGATGAGAATCACAACCGGTTTCGCTCAGTCGTCTTCTGAGGTGAGTTCGTTCGACGAGGGGAGCGGAGATCGAATGGATTCCTCATCCATGCCACTGAGCGACGCGGATCTGAAGAGGTATGCGGAAACGGGTCGATACGGGCACTACGAACATCTCGAAGAGCCGCCGCCGCATTCGGTCCGTGACGGTCTGCCGCTCCACATCGCGTTCTCGACACGGCTCAACCAGATGAATCTGGACCATCCGGCCGCGAGCGTCAGCCATGTCAGCGATGGCCGTTGACGATCACCTCGTCGCACCCGAACCGATCTGGCCCGAAGGGGCGTGGCCCTGCTTTTCGCCCGACGGCCGGCAGCTCGTCTTCACCAGCAATCTCGAGCACGCGAACAACCGGCTCATGATCCTGCGCCTGGACGAGGGCGGAGATCCGCAATGGCTCACGCCTTCCGACATGAATGCGAAGCGGCCGGCGTGGCTGCACGGCGGACGCGAGATCGCCTTCAACCGCGATCAGACCTCCATCTGGACGCTCGACCTCGGCGACGGACGAATCGCCCCGTTTCTGCCTGAGTCGCCGCCCGGCGCGCTCTCGTTCATTCATCCGTGCGCCTATCCGAACGAACGAGCGGTGGTCGTGGTCTCCTTTCGCCAGACCGCGAACGGCCGCGAAGGTGTGCTGTACAAATTGACTCCCGGCACGGCGGCGCCGATCGTCCAGCTCACCTCGTTCGCCGACGTCTGCGCGGGCCGTCCGGGAACCAGTCCGGACGGCGAAACAGTCGTCTTTGCCGGGAATGCCGGATCGTTCGCACAAGGTGCGAACCAACTGTGGGTGGTGCGGCCGGGCGAGAAACCACGGCGACTGGAACAGAAGGAGCCCGCACTCGCTCAGGGCCGCGCGCCTCGCTGTTCCGGCGATGGAAAATGGATTGCGTTCACGTCCACACGTCCCGCGCCGCGCCCGGACGAGACGACGCCGAAGGCAGTCTGGATCATCAGCGCGGACGGCAACGAAGTCCATCAGCTGACGGACCATTCGATGAATCCGTTGCATGTGGCATGGGCACCGGATCAGAAGCGGCTCGCGTGCGGCGGATTCGGATGCGGCCTCGCTCTCCTCGACCTGCCCAAACGCTTTCACGCAATGGAGGGCGGACGTCCCGTCCGCCTCTCTGGGCGGACGGGACGTCCGCCCTCCACTCCGGGAGAGCCGCGATGAACAAGGGCTGCGACGACACGCCCTTCTTCGTTCTGGGCGCAGCGCGGTCCGGCACGACCATGCTGCGTCTGATGCTCAATCGCCACTCCCGTCTGGCGATCCCCTTCGAGTCGCACTTTCTGCGGCAGATCTTCGCGGAGCTTCCCATGGACCGGCCGCTCGACCGGCAAGAGGCACTGCGCATGGCGGAGCTGGTCGCGGGCGAGAAGAACTTCCGGACATGGCACCTCGACGCGGCACAGGTCCGGGAGGAGTTGCTCCGCCGCGCTCCGGCGCCGCTGGCCGTGCTGGTCGATGCATTGTTCCGAATGGAGATCGCGCCGACCGGAAAGCCGCGGTGGGGGGACAAGACGCCGATGTATTACCTCTGCTGGCGGCAACTGATGACGCTCTTTCCCGGCTCGCGCCTGATCCACATCATCCGCGATGGCCGTGACGTAAACCTCTCGCTCGAGAGAGTGGGGTGGCACGGGCCGGCCGCATCCGACCGCGCGCGCTACTGGCGCGAGCGAGTCGAGATGGCACACGAGGCGGCGCGCGAGCTCGGTCCCGAGCGAAACCTCATCATTCGATACGAGGAACTGGTGCTCGACAGCCGGGCGACGCTCGAAGCGGTCTGTGATTTTCTCGGAGAGGCATTCGAGCCGCGGATGCTCGAGTTCTTCGAGGACGCCGCGACCCACCTCTCCGATATCGACGGCGACGTTCATACGAAACTGCTTCGCTCTCCCCGGCCCGAGGATGTGGAGCGCTGGCGCCGCGAAATGCCTGTCGAGCAGCAGCGGGAATTCGAGGCCGTCGCGGGCAGCGGCCTGCGCGCGGGCTCCTATCCCTGTCTCTTTTCGAATGGAGATGACTGACCATGACCGTGGCTCCTCGCGCCGCCTTTGGAAGCTTCGATCACATTCACGAGATCTATTACACGACCGACGACGGATTCGCCGAGCTGCGTCCGCGCGAGGAGCCGCGGCACGACGCCGAGCATGTGGCCGGCCTCTACGAGGTCTTCGCGCGCTACGAAGAGTTCCGGCAGCGCGTCGCGCCCGAGCGCCGCGATCGGATTCATCTGGCGAGCGTCGTGGGGGGGCTGTATGGATTGAACCTGATTCCGATCTTCCGTCCGCGGGAGATCACCTTCTTCGACGTCAACCCGCATGCGATCTCGTACTTCAACATCATCCGCCGCGTCTGGATCGACTCCGCGACCGCGGATACATTTCTCGGCAGGCTGGCCAGCGCCGACTACGAGGTAGACACGGCGCAGGAAGAAGTGATCCGACGCTGCATCGCCGCCAGGCAGAACGGAACCCTCGACGAAGAAGAGGGACGATCGGCGCGGAGCTTTCTCAGCAGCTGGCGATACGCGCTGGACCACTTCGATCTCACGCGATCACTGCTCGCAGACGTGCCGGTTCATACCCGCGTCGAGTCCATGCACGCGGAAAGCTTCCAGGACTTCGTTGCGAGCAGTGAAGACCTCTGGATCTACTGCTCGAACATTTTTCTGTTCGTGTTCTTCGATCTCACGTTTCGTTTCCCGCAGAATGCGGCGCTGTTCGCGAGTTACTTCGACCAGACCGAGATGCTCGATCTCGCGACGGCGGAAAGCGCGCCGGTCACGGTCCACTGCAGGCTTCCGATGTCGATTTCCTAGGAACGCCGGCTTTCAGCCGGCCGGTCTGCCGATCTCCGATCGGCGCCGACTAAAAGTCGGCGGACCGGCCGATTGGAAATCGGCGTTCCTACCGCGTCGCCGCGATCATCTCGTCCCATCGCGCAAAGAAGGTGCGCTCGTCATGCGTCCGGTTCCGATGAATCGCGGAGAGGTGATGCAGGGCATTGACCGCGAATGCGTCGAGGCGGAAAAACGATTCGTACGTTTCTCGGGCCTTGCGGGACATCTCGCGCCATTGAGGCTCCCGCTCGCGCAGGATCGCCGGAAGGTGGCGCACGTTCCTCTCCTCGACGAACACCGCAAACTCATTCCAGTCGAGACCCGCGACCGGAACCCATTCGTCGCTGATGATCACCGGCGGGCGGCCCACTGCGAGCGACTCCTGCACGCGATAGGTTCCTGGTCCGTTCCCCCGCGGACAAAGACTGAATCTCGCATTCAGCATCGCGTCGGCGTAAGCGAGCTGCGACTCTCTCAACTGCGAGTCGTTCGGATTCACGGCGAACTTCCCGCGCTTCGTCGCTGCCACGACAATCCGCTCGCGGGCAAAACGATCCTTCAGCTCGAAGAGGGAAGCGCGTACGTAGTCGGAATTCGCACCGGTAAACGAAGCCAGGTTGCAGGGATGTACATCGCGCCGCTCGTCGCGCCGCGAGTGGAGATACGGATTCTGCAGCCGGTAATAGATCCAGGTCCGATGCCGCTGCGGATGGTGCAGCCGCGAGGGCAGCGACGTGTAGAGTCCCGGCAGAAATCCGAGCGGAGCATCTTCGACGCTGACGACGAACACTTTATTGGGATGCTGATGAACCAGCGGATGGGCTCTCAATCGCGGCGCGTAGACGACCTGGGAGTCCTGATGCGGCTCCCAGAAGACGATCAGGTCCGCCTGGTCCGGATCGCCGGTCGCCGCATAGCGCGGGTCGCGGGCCTCGATGATCTGATCCGCCATCCGCAGCGACCAGTCCCACCCGTCCGATCCCCAGAGCTGGTCGTCGTGCTCCGTTTGTGTGGAAAAGACCTGCAGGGCCATCCGCGTCAACGCGAGGCGCGATAGTCGCGCAGCGAGTCCTCGAGCTTGCCCGCCGGCGGCGTCCGCAGCATGTCGAGATGCGTCACGTCTCTGCCCCGCGCAACCACGACCGGCGTGATCGAGCGAAGCATGCGGGGCGTGCTGTACCGCACGATGAAGCCGGTGCGCGTCCACGACGAATGATTCGCGTTCGAGCCATGAATGATGTCGACGTGGTGCAGCGACATCTCACCCGCCTGCAACTGCACGTCGACCGCATCGCGCTCGTCGACTTCGGCCGCCACTTCCTGGCCGTGACTGAGCATGTTCAGCGGCGCATTCTTCACCGTGTGCTCCAGCCGCTGACGGTGAGAGCCGGGCACGACGCGCATGCAGCCGCTCTCGATCGTGCTGTCGCTGAGCGCGATCCACGCGGAGACGGCTGGCGCATCGCCGAGGAAGCCGGCGTACGCGCCGTCCTGATGCCAGGCGACGAAGCCGGGATCGTAGGGCGGCTTGGAGAGGATCAGCGAGCCCCACACCACGACGTCGTCGCCGAGGATCCCTGCGACAGCATCGACGACATGCGGCTGCAGCGCCAGCTCGTACGCCCATCGAAAGAAGAGATGCGCGCGGTCGAACCGCTTCAGGACGCCGCCGTGTGCAGCCTCCAGCCGGGCGATCTCGATCCGCGCGGCCGCGAGCTCCGCCTCATCCAGCACGGGAAGCGGAAAGAGAACGCCGTCGCGGTCGAACGCATCTCTCATCGCCGGACCTTTTCGAAAGCGCGGACGACGTCGTCCATGTCATCGAGCGTGTTCGGCGGATGGATGAACGCAAACCAGAACAGCTCCCGGTTCACCCCCTCGGAGCGAGGACACGCGCCGTACGCCGCGAAAAGCGGCTTCTCGTGCAGGAGGCGCGGATAGCCGGCAACCGCGGGAATGCCCTGCGCGGCGAGCCTGCGCACCCAGTCGTCGCGATCGCGGTCGCGGAACTTCAGAACGTAGTACGCCGGCTCGTCGCCGGGATCGACGCGTTGCGGAATGAACGGGAGTCGCTCGATGAGGTAGCGCGCGTTCTGATTGCGGATGCGGTTCCGCTCGTCGAGCTGCTCGTATTGCGCGACGGCAACCGCCGCCTGCAGCTCGGTGAGACGGAAGTTCATCCCGATGACGTTCCTCAATTCCTCCTCGCTCCAGCGCTCGTCCGCCGCGCCTTCGCCGTGGTTCCGGATCAGGCGGCACTTCATCGCGATCGAGGGATCGTTCGTCACGACGACGCCTCCCTCTCCGCAGGTGATGCTCTTCGTTTCGGTCAGCGAGAAAACGCCGGCGTCTCCCAGCGAGCCGGCTTCGCGTCCGCCATGGCGCGCGCCGATCGCCTGCGCGCAATCCTCGATCACCTTCAGTCCGTACCGGCGCGCCAGCGCGAGAATCGCGTTCATCGCGGCGGGCACGCCGCCGAGGTGCACGGGAAGGATCGCGCGCGTGCGCGCGGTGATCTTCGTCTCCGCGTCGACAGGATCGATGCAGAGAGTCGCGGGATCGACCTCGACGAAGACCGGCACGCCGCCGAATGGGAGCACCGCCGTCGCCGTCGCGTGAAACGACATGCACGGCACCAGAATCTCGTCTCCCGGTTGAATCCCGATCGCGCCGATCGCCATCACCAGGCCCGAGGTCGCGGAGTTGCACGCGATGGCGTACGCACAACCGGTACGCTCCGCGAAGCGCGCCTCGAGCAGCCGCACGTAGCGCCCGCCGAGGAAGCGAATGTCTGCCGGTCCGAGCGCGCTTGCCGCGGCAGAGGTCATCGTGCAGATCTCACGCGCGTCGCGTCCGCCGGTGCCGGCGCGGAATCCGGACCAGTGACCGCTCTCCAGCGCGTCGAGCAGCAGCTCCCGCTCGCGGCCGCCGGCGAAGCAGCTCGATGCGAACGGGCGCGTGCGGACCGGCACATCGACGAGCGTCATGCGGTCGCCTTCCTCTCGAGAAGGCAGTCGTCGGCGAGCGCCAGGATCGGGCGGACGTCGGTGTCGCAGTGGAACGAGGCGCGCCACGGCTGGAGGTCGCGATTCGAAGCGGCGCTGAAGTTGAGATAGAGGATGCGCCGCGGCCAGGGCGTGATGTTCTGCGCGGAGCCGTGGATGATCAGGCAGTCGAACAGCGCCACGGTGCCGGCCGGTCCCATGAGCGGCACGATGCCGGCTTCATTCGCCGCCGCTTCGACGACCGCCTCATCGATCTCCATCGAGACGTCGTTCACGATGTGCCCGAGCGTCTGAGAGCCGGGGATCACCATCAGCGGCCCGTTGCACGCGTTCACTTCATCGAGGAAAAGCGCGGCGATCACGGCGTGCGGCGTCTGCATGCCGTCGAGCCGGTGCCACTGGTTGAAGTCCTGATGCCACGGCCACCCTTCGCCGCGAAAGGCCGACTTGATGTTGAGCCGCGACTGGAAGAGATGGGCGCGGTCGCCGAGGATCTGCTCGACCGGACCGATCACGCGCGGATGGCGGGCCACACGGCCGAAGACGTCGTCGGAACGATGTGTGGCGAACACCATTTTCACCACCGTGGGATCGCTGTCCTCGCGAATGACCTCGGGGCCGCCGCCGGCGACCACGCGCGGAACGCTGCCGCGGACGAGATCCATCTCGCGCACCGAGAACACCGACGGAAGCAGGACGAACCCGCGCCTTGCAACCTCGGCGAGCTGCACGCCGCTCAACTGCACACGACCTCCGTGAGCTGCGGCTCGAGCCACTGCGCGACGGTTTCAAACAGGCTGTTGTAGTGGATGTGCACGAGCGCTTCGTCTTCGACCGGGAGGAGTGGCTCGCGCGAGAGATCGCGCGCGGGCAGCGCGTAGTTGTGGCGGCGGTCGAGGATCTCCACGCGCGGCCAGACGCGAGCGAGCGTGACCGCGAGCGAGAGCTGATCCATGTAATGCAGCGGCCCCTTGCGAGGGATGTGGCTCACGGTCATGAGGCCGAGGAAATCGTCGCGCCATTGCGTGAAGAGTCCCGCGCTCCGGCGGACGGCGATCAGCCCGGAGTTGAAGTACGCGCGGATGCGCTGACGGCTGCAGGCGGTTTCGACGAACGGCCGCGCCTCGACGCCGAGGAGCTCGTACATCTTCAGCCAGTACGCATCCATCGGATCGCCGGGTCCTGAGGAGCCGACGCGGCGGAAACGCGTGTGCCAGAACGGATCGTCGTCGGATTCCGGCTCCGCGCTGCTGTGATGGAAATCGACAGGACGCACGGCCGCATCGATGCCGTTGCGGAGCTCGAGCATGCGCGGCTCGTCGACGATGACCGTGTCGCTGTCGAGGAACACCAGCACATCCTCGCTCGCGAGCTCCTCCGCGCGCGCCGAGGCGAAAATCTTGTTGCCGATGCCGTAATGCGCGAAGGCGGTATTCAGCCGCTCGCTGTTGTGATGGACGCCGAGATCCGCAAGCTGACTCGCCGTGTCCGGAGCGATCGCCGTGCCTTCGCGCGGTTGAAAGGTGTAGATGGGAGCGTCGGAATGGCGGCCGGCGAAGCGGCGGATGGAACGGCAGAGAAGGACGGCCTTCCTTTCCAGCTCTCCCCGCTCGATGCAGGCGACGAACGCGATCGTGCTCATGCGACCCGGCTCCATTCCGGAACGCTGACGCGGCGCATGGCATCGAGTCCGGTCGCCGGCGTGAGGTTGACGACATCGATCCCGCGCGCGGCAGCCTGGGCGCAGAACGTTCGCCACGACTCGCAGACGCGCCGGTGATGATCGAGAGAATCCGAGAACCCGCTCGCGTGAGCTCCGGCTCCGGCGGCATGACGGCCGTCGAGAGGCATCATGTCGAGGCCGAGGTACGCGAGCTTGCGAAAACCGCGCGGCGGGATGGATTTTTCGCGCGCGGCGGCGATGGCGCGCCGTTCGCGGATCGAAGCCGTATCGCCGGACCAGCGGTTGGCGATCCAGTTTCCGATGATCATGCCCGTGCTGCCGCCCTTGTAGCCTTCGTCGGGATCGTCGCTCCAGCCGGCGACGCCGTCCTCCTCGTCCACTTCGACGATGTACGACTCCGCCGCTGCCTCCGCGGCGTCAGGAGGGCGGACGTCCCGTCCGCCTTCCGTGGCGGACGAGACGTCCGCCCTCCTCAGCACGTTCACCGAGGTCGCGCGCCAGGCCGGCGTTTCGTTCCAGATGGAACGGAGGCGCGGCACGCGCTCGAACAATCCCATGTTCACGTCCATCGCGGCGAGGAGCGTGAAGCGGACGTCGTGGCGCATGCACGCATCCGCCGCGCACGCTCCGTTCACGCTGACGATCGCGCCCGCGCCGGCGATGTCGCTCCACGCGCGAGACGGCAACGCGTCGAGCGATGGACCCGCGCAGACGATCACCGCGACGTCGCGATCGATCTTCATGCCGCGAGCTCCCACACCTTCGCGCGAAACTCCGCGATGAAGTTCACATGCAGCCGCGGGTGCGGCGTCACCGACCGCACCGACACACCATGCAGCGCCTCGGGCGAGTGGATGAAAAACGCCAGCCGGTTCGCTGCATACGGAATCGTCTTCACCCGTTCGACCAGCGCGTCATCCACGTAACGCCCCTCGTCGTACGTGCGCGCGTTTCCGCGGAAGCGGTACAACTCGAGATCGCCGCCTGACGAGTCATCGCCGGAACGCCGGAAGTAGAGCAGCCCGGCGTAGAGCGCGACCTGACGGTCGACGTGGACGCGATGGCAGCGCGTCGCGCGCGTCACCGGCGAGCCGTACGTGATCTGGCAGTCGAGCGCCACATCGGCAAACGGCTCGACGAAGCGAATGCTGCTCTTCATCTCTTCGAGGCGTTTACCGGCGCGTGCCTCGAGCGCCGGATGAAGCGTGCGGATCGTGTCGCCGAACAGCGCGACGACGTCCGCGAAAAAAGCGGCCGAGGTGTGCAGCCGCGCGAACTCCCGCCAGCGCGGCGAGCCCTCCGCGAGAATGTGCTCGGCGGAGTAGCGGTACGGCGTGTTGTTCTCCATCGCACGGCCGCGAAGCAGCGTTTCCGCCGGCGGCAGCGCCGCTTCGAGCTCGCGGTACAGCGCGGGATCGAGTGCCTCGTCCACGACGACATGCGGGAAGGGGTCGCGATCGATCCGGTCCGGTGTCAGCCCACGGAGGACGCTGTGCGTCACGCCGCCTCTTCCCGCTCCCGCGCCCGCACCCGCGGCAGCACATCGCGATGGAAGTTCGTCATTTCTTCCATGTCCGGCCATCCCATGAAAAGGAATTGCGTGATGCCGGCACTGCGGAACTCGAACAGTGCGTCCGTCACCTCATCGGGCGATCCGACGATCGCCATCGCCGGAGCGCCGAGATACGGCACGGCTCCGGACCAGAGATACGGCGTCAGCCAATCGCGTTCGGCGGCCAATGCGTACGTCGATGTGAACGCGACGGAATCCGATCGCTTCGCGAATTCCTCGTGCGTCCGCTTCGGTTGCTGGCCGACTTCTTCGAGGATCGCCGCCGCCGCGCGAACGGCTTCCGCGTGCGTGGGCCGGATGATCAGCGAAACGAGCAGTCCGACTTCCGTCCCCTGCCGTACGATCTCGAGCGTGCGGGCATGCAGTTTCTCGGGCGTGTCCGGGAGCCGCCACAGGCAGTCCGCGTGCCGGATCGCGAGATCCTCGGCGAGCGCGCTGCTCCCGCCGAGAAAGATCTCCGGCCTGGCGCGATCGGGCGCGACGAACGGAACGTTGAGCTTCCCTTTCTCGATTCGGTAGTGGCGCCCTTCGAAATTCACGTCCGACTCGCGGCGCCAGAACGCATCGCACACGGTGAGGAACTCGTCGGTGCGCGCATAGCGTTCGTCGTGTGCGAGGAAGTCGCCGTAATAGCGCTGCTCCTCCGGCGTGTGGCCGGCGACGACGTTGATGCAGATGCGGCCGTTCGTGACCGTGGCGATGCTATTGATCTGCTGCACGAACAACGTCGGCGACATGATGCCGGAGCGGACGGCCACCATGAATTTGATGCGCGAGGTCAGCACGCCGAGCGCGGCCGCGAGAACGAGCGGGTCGGGGCGGTGGAAGCCGAAGGCGGTGAGCAGCGACTCGATCTCGCAGTCCTCGGCGTGTTTGCAGAAGCGAAGGAGAGTCTCGAGCGACGGGATGCCGACCGCCGCACGCGCTTTCGCGCCGCGCAGCTTCTCGCCGGCCGAGGACATGCTCCAGTGGAATCGCATCGCCATCGTGTTACCTCGCCCTCACGCCGTGACTCCCATCGCGTCGAACCGCATCCGCACGAGCGCCTGAATGCGCCGCGCCGTTTCGCGATAGGCCTCGGCCGGCTTTCCGATCGGATCCGGGATGTCGCCGTCGGGATCGAGACTGTGCGTCTTCGACGCTGCATGCGGATACTCGCGGACGAGTGCCAGCCGCAGCGAAGCCGTCATGCAGTAGATCGTGTCGGCGGCGGAGACCTGCTGCGCGGTGAGAAGACGCGCCTCGTGGCGTTTCCCCTCGACGACGCCCAGCTCTTCGAGCGCGGCGCGCGAGTGGTCGGTCATCGGCGCACCGGCAATCGGATCGAGTCCCGCGCTTTCGGCGCGGAAACGCCCGAGGCGCTGCGCGAGCTCGGCATTCGCGATCGCCGCCGCCATCGGCGAACGGCACGTGTTGCCGCTGCAGACGAACAAGACGAGTCGCGGCGGCTGCTGCGGTCCGCTCGCGAGGATCGGCGCGCCGCGTAGTCTTCCGCCGTTGCGCACGAATGCCCAGGCGCGCTCGAGCTGATGGTGAAACGGCGAGAGCAGGAGCAGCGCGGAGAGGATCATCGCCGCCGAGACGAGTTGCGGCGGAGCCGGAGGCGGGAAAGCCGCGAGAAGCGAAAGCGCGGAGACGGCGAGGAAGCCGGCGAGGAAGCTCGCGCCGCAGAACAGCGGAACGCAGAACGTGTTTTCGCGCGCGTCGAGATAGATCAGCGTGCCGAAGATGTTGTGGCTCGCATAGAAAACGCCGATCAGCACGATCGGCACGATGGCGGAAGGCGGCATGCTCCAGAACGTCGTGAAGCCGTCCCGCAGCGCGAGCGCCGCGGGGCCGTTGCCGAGGAACGCGACCAGCGCCGGAATGAGCGGGAGGAGAATGATCGTGACGAGGACTTCCTGCACGAAGTAGCGGCGCGTGACGTCGCGGTCCTCGACCTTTGCCAGCTTCGTCATCAACGGTGTTCGGAGCGCATAGCCGGTCAGGTAGATCGTGAGGTTCAGCAAGGCGAGCAGCGGAAGCGAACGATCGCTCGCCCCGCCGACCGAGACCGCGAGGGCGCCGAAACTGATCGCCAGCGCCGCCCACGAGAACCAGCGCACTCTGCGCCGGAACAGGGCGTCGATCAGCGGCGCCATGATCAGCAGGCCGCCTCGCATCAGGATCAGCGCGAGCACGATCGAGATTCCGGAGAACGTGAACGCGAGCGTCGTGCTGCCGATGATCAGCGCGAGTCCGAATCCGGAGAGCGCGATCTCGGACGTCGGGACGCTGGCGTACTTCCACCAGCCGACCAGCGTGATGATCAACGGCACCATCAGGACCGTTCCGAGGATTGCCGCCGGCAGAATCTGCAGGCCGAGAAGTCCCTTCGGCACACCCGGCACGAGGCCCGCCGTCACCGCCTTCGAGAGCGCCGCGTACGGCGTGTAGAAGAACAGGAAGCCGAACGCGAAAAGCCAGACGATGCGTTTGCGCGGCATGGCTTCCTCACGGCTTGAAGAACGAGGAATCGAACGTATGGCCGAGCACCGATTTTCCGATCGTGGCCAGCACCTGATCGTCGTTGTCGTGGCGGACGTACATCGCCAGATCGCGCATGACCCGCTCGATCGGACTGGGGCGGTTCAACGCCCGCGCGCCGCATGCGCGAACACAGTGGTCGACGGTCTCGAGCGCATAGTGCTCGACGAGGTGCCGGGCGCGGCTTCCCGCCACCTGCGCCTCGGCGTACGCCCCCGTTTCCCAGAGTCGCGCGACGTGCAGGAGCCAGAGATGCGCCGACTCGACGTTCATCGCCATCTTCGCGACGTGATGCTGCACGTACGGATCGTCGCCCTTGTTCTGGGCGCGAATGGAGTCGAGGGCGTATTCGTACGCGGCCTCCGCCGCGCCGAGGAACGACGCGGCGTAATGCGGCACGAAACAGGTCTGCCACCCTTCGCGCAGATATTGTCCCGGCGCGCCGACGAGATTTTCGTCGGGCACGAACGTGCGGTCGAAGCGCGCGGCATGGCTGACGGTCGAGCGCATGCCGATCGGGTCCCACCACGTTCCGTCGAAGTGAATCGACGGATCGGCGAGGTCGCACGCGAGCAGCAACACCGTCTCCGCGGCATCGGCCGTGGCGTGCCGTGCGCCGCCCGGTCCCGCGGTGTTGACCAGCAACAGCGCCCAGCGCGCACCGCCCGCGCTCGTGCAGAACGCTTTCGTGCCGTCGAGGACGTAGCCCCCTTCGACGCGCTCGACGTTCGTGCCGAAGCGCATGTTCTCGCCCGGCGCGCGCGTCTGCGGCTCGCCGCTCCACGCGACCCATTTTTCTCCGCGCGCGACGATGCCTTCGAACCATCGCTCTTTCTGCGCGTCGCCGGCCATCCCGTCGAGCAGCACGAGAGAGTTCGCGTGGCCTTCCCAGCAGCGCGCCAGCGAGAGGTCGGCCCTGGCCACCTCTTTCGTCATCATCCAGAGCGTGAAGACGTCGCCGCGGTACGGACCGAGCCCGAGCCCGCCGGATTCGCGCGGCAGCGTCGGCGCATGCAGCCCCTCGCGGAAAAGGTCCTCGAAATCCTCGAGCGGAAACGTGGCGGTGCGGTCGTAGTGCGCGGCTCGCGGCGCGAGACGCTCGCGCGCCACGCGCGCCATCCGATGCACGAGCGCGCGCTGTGCTTCGCCGAGGTACTGGTCGGCGAACGTACGCACCTCATCGGTGCGCGGAAGCGCGGCATCGATGGTCATGCGCCGCCGATCCTGTGGAAGAACTCGCGGTCGAAGTAATTGGAACGGCCGCTGCGATCCTTGAAGTGGTTGAAGCTGGCGACGACGAGCACACCCGCCTTCACGTTCGCCTGCATGTGGACTTCCTCGTAGCCGAGATCGAAGACGGCGTTGAACGCGCCGGCCTGCTTCGACTCGAACGTGAACGCGAACACCGGCGCGGCCACGGCTCCCCAGTCGTTCATGCCGTCCGCGGTGCGGCCGTAGGCTTGAACGACCATCTCTCCCGGTTCGCCGCCGCGGCAGACGATGCGCGCGATCCCCCCCTCGGCGTTCGTGTTGCGCCAGTCGCCGAGGAGGATGCTGAGGTCGAGCGATACAGCGGTGGTCTCGATTGCAGTCATGAACGGTTCCTCATCTCAGGCGCGGAAAAAGAACTCACGGGTGAAGCGATTGGTGAATGGACCGGGCGAGGTGAAGGTGACGAACGTCGCCACGACCAGAAGACCGAGGTTGTAGTTCGCCTGCACTTCGAAATGCATTTCGTCGAAGTCGTAGTGAGCGATGAATCCCCCGGCACGCGCATTGGCCGTGTCGGCGGCGTTCGCGAAGACGAGGTCACAGCGCACGCGGCCCCAGTCGGGCGGCGATGGAGGCGCGCTTCCGCGAATCTGCAGAAAGGTGTCGCCGTCGATCGTCTCGATCGTGAGGGAGTCGATCCACTGCGGCTTCTCGCTGGTCTTGAGCCAGCGGCCGTCCATGACCTCCGCCTCGATGCGGGGCGGCGGAAACGGCATCGTCACATTCTCGTGTGCGCGTCGCGAGTAACTCGGCTCAGCCATCCGTTTGCTCTCTCCTTCACTGATCTCCGGCCACGGCCGCGGGCTCGTCGAAGCCGAGTGCCTGGCGCACGAGACCTTCCGGAATCCCGTCGCCGGTCATGAGCCGGTACTGCCGCACCGCCTGGGTAACGAGCATGTCCCAGCCGTCGATTGTGATGCGGCCGGGCCCGCGCGTGCGCGTGATGAGCGGCGTGGGACCGTCGCGATAGACGAGATCAACGATGACGGCATCGCGTCGCAGACGATCGACCGAAAACGAGATCTCGTCGCTGTCGCGGCCGACCGGCGTCGCGTTCACGACGATGGAAAATTCTCTGCCCGAGAACTCGCGCAACGGCACGAACGGCAGACCGAGAAGGTCGCGAGCGAGCACGCCGCGCTCCTGTCCGCGGTTCACGAGCGTCACCTGCGCGCCGGCGTGCTGCAGCGCGGCCGCCATGGCGCGCCCCGAACCGCCGCAGCCGATCACCGCAACCCGCTTGTTGTGGCACTGCACATCGCGATCGCGCAGCGTGAGCAGAATGCCGTCGGCGTCGGTCGTATCGGCGATCCAGCCGCCGTCGCCATTGCGGCGGAAGAAGTTGGTGGAGCCGGCCCGCGCGACCATCGGGCTGTGAGCGCGTGCGGCACCGAGGGCGACGGCTTTGTACGGCGAGACGATGGACAGCGCGTTCAGCGAGAAGCCGAGCGACTCGATCGCTCGCGACTCGAGGATGTTCGTGCGGAAGTCGTCGAAGTTCTCGACGTGGAACGGGACGTAGAGCGCGTTGCGGCGCTGGGTGCGGAACGCGTTGTTGTGGATGCGCGGCGAATACGAATGAAGGACGGGACATCCGACCATCCCGAACAGCTCTTCGACCGGCGGCAGATCTTCGAAACAGAAACTGGTGACGAGACGATCGACGCCATCGAGCTGCTCGAAGACGAACGGCGCGCCGAGCCAGGGCGCGAGAATGCGCGACCAGGTGCCGATCGGACCGGTGCCGTATGCGGTGACGTCGCGACGGGCCAGCGTGCGGAGGAGACGCAATGGCTCGAGCTCATCGCCGGAACGATGCGCGGGGACCGTGAATCGATACAGACGCGCGGGAGTCGCGAGAATGTCCGCGCTTTCCTTCCACGAAGCGGAGATCACCCGCTGCGACGGCGGAATCGCCGCGAGCACGCGGGGGATGCAATCGTCCGGCGTGAGATTGACGAAGTCGTAGTCGCGCGAGGCCGCGATGACACGATCCGCGCCGCCGCCCCTCGAGTACAGGAGTTTGCCGGGAAAGTGCGCGCGGAGCCACGCCGGGTCGGCTTCGATCTGCACCTCGAGCCAATCGGCGTGCTGCGCCGACGCGCGGATCGACTCACCCGACGACGGTGGAGTGTCGAGAACGGCAACGACCGTCGCGCCCGCGGTGGTGTGGGACATGGCTTGGCTCTCTGGAGAAAGACGACCCTGAACGAACCGCTGTGAATTGGCGGGCGGACGTCCCGTCCGCCCGCCATGGCGGACGAGACGTCCGCCCTCCAATTCACAGCCGGGCGAGCCGGAACGTCTTCATGCTGTCCCGTGATCCGCAGCCTGGCCCTCTCCGTTCTGGCGGTAGTCGCTCCGGCATTCGCAGCCGGCAGGCCGCTGCGTGCGGTCGACGCGGGCATCGCCGTCGATTTCAAAGTCGAAGGGCCGCTTCGCGAAGGGGATCCCGCGCGTTTCCACGTCAAGCTCGCCACGGAGAGCAGCGGAACACCGCTGGCCGGCGTGTATCCGGGAGCCTGGCTGGCGTCGAGCACGAGCGCCGAGCCGCTCGATCGCGCCAGCTGCACCGCCCGCGTCGCGGCATTCGCGGGAGGCAACATGTTCACGCGCCCGGCGCTGAGCCTCAATCAGTACTATGTCATCGCGCTCAACGGCGACGGCTCGCTGACGGTCGTCGATCCGCAGTTCGGTTTCGGCGGCACGAAGCTCCTCGGCATGCTCCAGCTCGAGGGGCCGGGATTCGACTGGTCCCTCATCGCGAACGACGACCGCCTCCTCGTCACCATTCCCGCCGCGAACCAGGTTGCGGTGATCGACACCACGCGGTGGAAGCTCCTGAAGAATCTCGACGCCGGCCCTGAGCCGCGCCGCGTCGTCGTGCAGGCCGACGGGCATTACGCATGGATCGCGACCGCCGATGGAGTCACCGTGCTCCGCACCGCGGATCTGTCGATCGCCGCGAGAATCGCGACCGGCAAAGGGCCGCATGACATCGCGGTCACACCCGACAACCGCACAGCCATCGTCACGAATCGCGGCAGCGGCATGGCCACGCTGATCGACGTTGCGACGCTGAAGATGGTCGCGCAGGGACCCGCGGGCAAGGCTCCGGTGGCCGTCGCGTGGTCGCCGCTGAGCCAGCTCGCCTACGTCGCGTCGGAAGACGGCGTGATCACCGGCATCGATCCGAAGAAACGGAGAGCCGTCGTCCAGATCACGACCGAAGCAGGGCTCGAACGGATCCGCTTCGCTCCCGGCGGACGATATGCCTTCACGCTCAATCCGTCCCGCGACCTGATGCACATCCTCGATGTGTCGTCGAATCGCATCATCCAGACCGGCGAGCTCGAAGGCGGCCCGTTCGAAGTGACGTTCACCGCGACGCTCGCCTACATCCGCCGCCGCGAGAGCGAGCTCGTTCTGATGGTTCCGCTCGCGAACATCGGCGAAGCGGGCCGCCAGATCGCGGTGGTCGAGTTTCCCGGCGGCGACGTGAAGTTCGGCCGGACGCCGCGAACGACGATCGCCGATGGAATCGTCGCGGCACCGGGCGACGGCGCAGTGCTGGTTGCGAATCCCGGCGACGAGGGCGTCCATTTCTACAAAGAAGGAATGGCCGCGCCGAGCGGGCACTTCACGAACTACGGCCACGACCCGCAGGCCGTCCTGGTGCTCGACCGCAGTCTGCGCGAGACGAGTCCCGGCACGTTCATCGCCAACGCCACGCTGCCTCCGGCCGGAACGTACGACGTGGCGCTGTTCGTCGATGCGCCGCGGGTCATCACTTGTTTCCGCGTCGTGGTCGCGGAGAATCCGGAGCTGCAGGCACGTTTGCCGCGAACGCCGCTGATGATCGAGCACCTGACCGCGCAGATAGAGATTGCCGCCGGCGCGCCCGCGAGTCTCGAGGTTCGCTTGCGCGATGCAAAGACGCGCGAGCCGGCTCGCACGCTCGCCGACGCCGGCGTGCTGATCGTGCAGGCGAGCGGTTCGTGGTCGCAGCGGCAGCCGCTCGTCGCGGAAGGCGACGGCCGCTACGCGACTCGGTTCACTCCTCCCGTGAAGGGCGTCTACTACATCTACGTCGAGTGCCCGTCAGTCGGTCTGCGTGCCAGCAACCCTCATTTCCTTGTCCTTCGCGCCGAGTGAGGGACCTGCGAGATGCCTGAGCCGCGGCCGCAACAGCTCCCGCGCCTGTTGCACGCGCTTCCTTGCATTCGCCTCGGTGATCGAGACGCATTCGGCAATGGCGTCGTATCCCAGCTCCTGCACGAACCGCATCTGCGCCACGATTCGCAGCGGCCGCGGAAGCGCCTCCAGGGCGCTGCGGATCCCATCCCCGATCTGCGCGAGGAGGACGACGTCCTCCGGCGACAACGGCTTCGGCAACGTCGCTTCGCGCCGCGAAAGCACGCGCTCGTCGAGCGACTCCGATTTGCGCGAGCCGCGGCAGCGTTCTTTCTTGATGTCGAGGCAGACGTTGCATGTCAGGCGGGTCAGCCACGCCTCGACGTCGATGATCTGCGCGGCGTACACCGGCAGCTTCGCGTGCGCGAGCAGCATCGAGCGGCTCACGGCGTCGTCGGCGTCCTCATGGACCCGCCGCATCTGACGGTAACAAACCGCCAGCAAATGCGGACGATGCATCAGCCAGAGTTTCCAGAATGCCTCCAGATCTCCCTGACTGACCTGCTCGAGCAGACTGCGTTCCCCGGCACGAGGCGCGAATTCCATGCGGCAACAGCCCTCCGTTGTGTCACTACCGCAGCGGTGTGAGTGGCGGAAACGGGACTTCCTTCACTAGGAGTTGCGCCAGGAGGCAGTTTCCCTACCTTCTTACGGAAGTTTCTGCAGTTTTCCCTCGGTCACCCTCAGGACCGTGCACTCCTTCGAGCCCACTCGCCGGGTCGAGGTCCACGTGACGGGGGGCGTGAGCTCGGTCGGCTCGCGCTGGAACGTGTCGAGGATGTCCACGAGCGTTTCACGATCGACCTCGCGGCCCGCTCTCTCGAGGGCGCGAGTCAGAAGTTTGGCGGCAGCGAGCGCGGTGGCGCTCGGCGTGCGGTGAGCGCGAGAGGATGTCAGGGCGTCGAGCTCCGCGGCGCCCCGCCGTGTGACTTCGGCCGCGGGCATGGCGACGAGAATCCGCGTCGCGCGCGGCGTCGAGACGATCGCATCGCTTGCGAAAGCAGCCGGAATCAGGATCGTCCCCGCGGTACCGGACCGCACGAGCGCGGCGAGCTTGTCCGGATTCGAAAGAAAGAGGATCGTCCGGGAGGCAGGGTCGCTGTGCGCGGCGAGACGCGCGGCAATGCCGGCGGTGCGCGCGTCCGAAATGATGCGCACCTTCGTCCCCGCCGCTTCGATCAGCGCGAGGCTCTGCTCTTCGACGCCGGCGACCAGGGCGAAGAGATAACGGTTCGTGTCGCCGGTGCCCATCCGGAACGGAGCGATCGTCGGGATGCCTCTCGTCGCGGCCATCTCCTCGATGTCGCTCGCGCCTGCAGCCGTCTGCGCGTACACGATGGCGAAAGGCTCGCGATCGTCCGAGAGACGCACGCGGCGGCCGTAAATGCCTCCGCCGGCGTTGACCCGCTCGAACCACGCTGCGACCGTCTCACGAATCGCATTCCCCTCGGCAGTCGGCGGCACGAGGACGCCGAGTGTGATCTCGGCATCGGTCAGGCCGGGATCGAGATCGGTGCCGATCCGAGCCATATATGCGACGAGATCGTCCGCGTCGCGCATCGAGATTCGATACCGCGGCATCGCCACATGCAGGCGCTGTTTCGCCGGATCGCGGCCCATCGTGATCGCGCGCTTCACGAGCGTGGGCGTGTAGGGAGGATGGGCACGGCCGGACGCGTTTGGAACGGAGTAAGGCCGCGTCAGCGAAGACCATTGCAGGTTCGAGGGACTGATGCCCCCTTCCTGTTTTCCGCGGCCGTCGCGGCCGTGGCAGCTCATGCACGGCAGCGAGGTCGCCGGCAGCTCGAGATCCTCCGTGCCGACGAGTGCGACGATCGGCGTGCCCGACGGACTCTCGCCGCTGCGATAGATCTGCCGGCCGCGCAGCTCCTCCGGCGTGAGGCCGGCGGACAGCGGCAGCGCCGTGACGAGCACGAACGCCCCGAGGAGGAGGGCGGACGTCTCGTCCGCCTGGCGGACGGGACGTCCGCCCTCCTTTGAACATGCGAGGCCTGGCCTCATTCGGCCGCGCCGCGATCGTTGACGACGCTTTCGACCGAAGTCGCGATCTCGTCGGCCTTCGCCAGCCCGAAGAGCTTCTTCCACAAGCCGGTGCGGTCGTTGCCGACGAGGATCAGATTCTGGTGCGTCTCCCGGTCCTCGACATAGAGTCCCAGCTTCTTCAACGCGGCCCCGACTTCCTCTTCCGAGCCGGTGAGGAACGTCCAGCCCGGCCGCGCCTTCCACTGCGTTGCGTACTTTTTCAGCGTCGCCTGCGTGTCCGTGGAGGGATCGACCGAAATGGAGATCAGAAAGACGTCGCGGCCGAGCCGGTCGCCGAGCTGTTCCTGCACGCGCTGGAACGTCTTCGACATCACCGGGCAACTCCCCGGGCACGACGTGAAGAAGCTGTTGATGACGACGACCTTTCCCTTCATCAGGTCCTGATACAGATCGACCCGCCGGCCATCCTGATCGGTGAGCTTCAGGTTCGCGAAGTAGGAGCCGGCGCCGTTTTCCTGCGCGGCAACGCGATCGATGGCGGCGACGATGGCTTTCGGCGCTGCCAGGCCGTCGACACGCTCCCACGTTCCCGTGGCCTCGTTGCCCACCAGCACGACCGGCGTGTGCGAGGCTGGATCGGCGGTGAACACGCCGAGCGATTTGAGCACCTCCGTGATGTCGGGATCGCGTCCGGTCACGAGCGTCCAGCCGGGACCGCCCCCGAGGCGGCGGCTCCATGCGGCGAGGCGCTCCGGCGTGTCGTTCGCAGGATCGACGCTGACGGAGATGAGTGACACGTCCTTGCGCGAGCCGAGGAGTTTCTGGACGCGCGCAAACGTGGCGCCCATCGTCGGACAGACCGTCGTGCAGCTCGTGAAGACGAAGTTCATCGCCACGACCCGCCCTTGCACGAGGTCGCGGTAAAAGTGGACGGACGCGCCGTCCTGCGTCACCACCGGCATATCGGCGATCGCATACCGCCGCGCGTCCTGTTCCTGCGGATACGCGGCCGCGGCGCAGAAGGAGAGAGCGAGAAAAAGGGCCGTCCGTGTCATGGAACTCGATGAAGGAGTGTCGGAAGGTACCCGTTTCCCTACCTCGACGTAGCCGAAACCAAGAAAGTAAGTCGGAAAGACGGTCGGCGGTATCGTGAGCCGATGGCCAGCCTGCTTCATCGCTACACGAACAAGATCGTCGGCGTCCTCTCGTGCTTGGACCGCGTCGTGATCCAAGGAACGATCCCGAGTCTCTGCCACGCCGGTGCGGTGGCGACGCTGCTCGATGCGCGAGACATCCGGATCTTCGACTACGGTCCGCTGTTCGCGGATCCGTTCCGCCAGTCCATTCGTTCTCACGTGGACCGCCTCGCTGCCAATGAAGGGGTGGAGGTCGAGTACATCAAGAAGCCGAAGGGTATCGAAAGGAAGACCGCATCCGGGAGATCGTCGCCAAGCGAGGCAATCACCCGGGGAGCCTGGCAAGAGCCGCCTGCCACTTCGCATCCAAGCCGAGCTTTCGCACCACGTCTCAACATAAGCCCGATCACGTTCGTCGGCCTAGGTATGACTACGTGTGAATAATGCCGACTGCATCCTCAATTTGGCGTTCCGATTCTCCGCGCCACCACGTGGTGACGCCGAAGCGGCGGGCGGCTGCCGCCCACTATGTTCCTGATGGCGGGTGCGAATCCAGTCGCCGTGACGCCGTACCGTTTTGCTGTTCCGTAGGCGCCTCAGCGCCTGGCGTGGAGCAGCCGGCTTGACAGGTGCTGTCAGGAGGTAGGCCGCAGCGACGACGATGGATCGCAATGTAGCTTCGCAAGCCCAGCGTTACAAATGCACCTGTAAACGCGAAGACAGCGCCGGCAAGAAGTGCCGCACAAAGCCAAGCGAGCAGCACGATCGCTGTTCGGCTACTCGGAAGAAATTCGTCTGCGGCGGTACTACCAACTATGAATGCGATAAAAAGCCCTACCCCAACAACAAACGCAAACGTCGCGCGTTTCGTCATCCCCACGAGCCCTGGGCTTGCGGCGTCGACGTTGATGTACCTTGCGGTTTCTAGATATACGCCGAATAGCACGGAGAGCATCAGCAGTATGTATACCGCCGGCTTGACGAGAACCGAAATCGGCAGAATTACAAGCCAAATGTCCAGGAATGAGATGGCGGCTGGCGCTACACTCACTGCGCCCATGGGTGTGGCCAAGTATTTGGCGAGAGCCGCTAATACTTCGCCAAAAGTCGGAGTGCTAGAATGTTCCATCGATCGAATGGCTGGCAGACCGCGCAAGTGTCAGGCGCAGACCATCCTTGCCGCTTCGCGTTCCTAGTGTAGTGTTTCATTCAGTTGTTGATTTATTCAGCGCGAGGCGAGCCCGTCCCACTTTCTCGATGATCGACTCGGCCGTGGCAGTCCAAATGTACGGCATAGGGTTTTCGTTGTGTTGATCGATGTAATCGCAAATGGCCGCGATGAGATCGGCGACCGAAGTGAAACTGCCGCGCCGGATGCGTTTGGTGGTGAGCTCGCGAAAGAAGCGCTCGACCATGTTCAGCCATGAACTGCTCGTTGGAATGAAATGCATGTGAAAGCGCGGGTGGCGAGCGAGCCAGCGCTGCACTTTGGCGTGTTTGTGGGTGGAGTAGTTGTCGACGATCAGATGAAGGTCAAATCCCGGCGGCGTTTCGCGATCGATCTTTTCGAGGAATCGGATCCATTCCTGGTGGCGATGGCGCGGCATGCACTCACTGATGACGCGCCCTTCGAGCATATCTAGCGCGGCGAAAAGCGTGGTTGTCCCATAGCGCTTGTAGTCGTGAGTCATCGTTCCGCAGCGCCCCTTCTTGATCGGAAGACCGGGTTGCGTGCGGTCGAGAGCTTGAATCTGTGATTTTTCGTCGGCGCAGAGAACGAGGGCATGTTCCGGTGGGTTCAGGTAGAGGCCGACCACGTCGACGAGTTTCTCGACGAAATTCTTGTCTTTGCTGAGTTTGAATGATCGGACTCGATGAGGGAGCAGACCGTGTGCTTTCCATACTCGGTGAACGAGCACATGATCGATCTTGAGCACGGCTGCCAGGCTCCGCGTCGACCAGTGCGTCGCGTTCCGCGGTTTCTCCTGCGTCGTCATGTGGACGATTCTCTGCTCCAGATCGCGTCGGTCTTTGCGCGGGCGACCAGGACGCGAAGCGTCCTTCTCGATTCCCGACAATCCGAGCTTCGCGTAGCGGGCACGCCACAACCCGACCGTGGGCTTCGAAGCGTTCAGCTTTGCCGCGATCTCTCTGTTTTCCAAACCCTCGGCGGCTAGGAGAACGATCCTCGCGCGGAGCACGAGACGGACAGGAGTGCGCCGCCCACGAGCCATCTGCTCGAGCGTCGTGCGGTCATGCGGGAAGAGTTGGATGAGAGGTGCAACGCGCATATGCAATGAGAACACAGCGCGAGTAATACATCAAGCTATTTATGTAACATACCACTAGCACCAATGATGTGGGAGCTCTAAAGTTAGGTATTCGTTTGTCGAAGCCGTAATACAAGAACAGCTCGCCCGTTGGAAAGTCGCCCGTCAATCGTACTTCATCACCGAGGTTTTGGATTTCGGTAAAAACAATGCCGTCCTGGGTAGAAACGCGATACGTAAAGTCGATGATAATAGGGCGCGCATCGAGGTACGCCGCCCCTTCGAAGGAAGCCCACGTCACGCCCTGCATTGCGGAGGCGACTGGCGCTTCACCACCTTTTGGCTCTCCTTCACCACGGATAACTTTCGTAGGAATGCGCGTGGGATTCAGCCCATACTCGAGCGCGGCATCTTCAGCTCGAGGGCCAGAATAACAGCATGCCCGAGTTGTGCTCTCGCCAGCCAGAACTGTCTTATTAAAGCTCGCAAGCGGCCAATCTATGAATATACGATTTGCAACTTTTACTGTTCGCTCATAGCAGTAACTATTGTCGTTCACCTTATATGCTCGAGACGACCATTCAACGACGTTGTCTGCACCTGCTAGATTCATTGCCAGCGTACCAAGACATCTGTCGGCCGCACGGGAAGACACCGCAGCCGCAGCTAAAAGCAGGACGCTCAAGAGTCGGCGCATGATCTCCTCCACGAGAGTTGAGTGATTTTGGCCGTCAGTATACACGGCAATCTGCGGTACGGCAGGGAGTTTACAAATTTGGTTGGTGCGCTCTACCCGGTCATAACTGGCACGATGCGTTCGAAGTAGACGTATTAGATGAACAGTACTTCACGTCATCGGGATTGATTCGCGTCGGACCAACTGGTTATTTGAAGACACGGATCGAGATACTCATCGAAATGGTCGCCGCCTGCGCAACCGCTCGGTCGGGAGTCCGCGACCTCACGCGTTGGGTCCGACCAACCTCGAAAGATGCCATCCACGGATGTCATTGAAATGGTCCGTGACCTCCATTTGAGGGGTGGTCGCGGACCATCTCACATGAGGTCGTGGACCATTTGAGGTGAGGTCATGGACCATTTAGGGTGAGGTTGCGGACCATTGCCATGCGGTCGCGAACCATTTCGGGTCAGGTCGCGGACCATTTCCCATGCAGTCGCGAACCATTTCGGATGCCGCGCGCTTCTTCACGGACCGTCGCGCCACGTCGTCTCACTCGTCGGAGCCTCACGTGAAGGTCACGATGGTCGTGTCGACGCTCACAGCCGGCGGCGCGGAGCGCGCGGTCGTCAACATGGCGAACCATTGGGCATCGGTTCCCGGATGGCGGCCGACGATCCTGACGACGTCGCAGCGCGGGCGTCCGATTGCCTACGACCTCGATCCGCGCGTCATCGTCCGCGACATCGGATGGCCGCGCATGGCGGAGGACGGGGAGATGGATCGCGAGACCGTGCGCGCGATCACGGGCGCGCTCGATCTCGATGATCCGGTGAACGACACGCTGCTTGCCAGCATCATCCTGCTGGTCCTCCTCCGCCGGTCGATCGTGATGACGCGACCCGACGCGGTCATCTCCCTGATCGACGTGATGAACGTCCGCGTTCTCGCCGCGACCGAAGGACTCCCCATCCGCCGCTTCGTCTCGGAGCGGTGCGATCCGTGGCGCACGTCGATCGGCATCTTCGAGCCGCTGCGCCGCCGGCTCTATCCGCGCGCCGACGGTGTCATCGCGCAAACGGCCGAAGCGGCGAGGTACTTCGGGCGCTTCGGCGGGAGATGCCACGCCATTCCCAACGTCGTCGTCGCGCCGCCGCCCGGAGAGCGGGTGCGCGATTCAAAGAAGAGACTCGTCGCGCTCGCGCGGCTCGTCGCATTCAAGAAGCTCAACCTGCTGATCCGCGCATTCGCACACATCGCGGACCGGCATCCCGAGTGGCAGCTCGACATCTGGGGAGAGGGTCCGCAGCGTCCCTTCCTCGAAAGCGTGATCGAGCAGGTGAACGGCGACGGGCGCATCCGGCTTCGCGGCCACGCGCGCGACGTCTACGAGGTGCTGCGCGGCGCAGATCTCTTTGCCATGACATCGACGACCGAGGGATTTCCGAACGCGCTTTGCGAGGCGATGGCCTGCGGCGTTCCGGCGGTGGTGATCGACTCCGGCGCGGGCGTGCGCGGCATCGTGCGCAACGGGATCGACGGCATGCTCGTCGACGCCGGCGGTCCGGAGCAGTTCTCCGTCGCACTCGATGCGATCATGAGCGACGACGCACGACGCGCCCGCCTCGCGGCGCGCGCTCCGGAGATCGTCGAGCGCTTCAGCGCCGCGAGGGTGATGCGGCAGTGGGAAGAGGTGCTCTCCTCATGAGACCCGAGCGCATTCAGTCGCTCTGGATCGGCCCGCGTCTCTCCGCGCTGGAGCGGCTCGCGCTCACATCGTTCGTGCATCACGGACACGAGGTCGATCTCTACACCTACGCGGACGTGGACGGTGTTCCGCCCGGCGTGACCGTGCGCGATGCGAATCCGATCCTTCCCGAGTCGAGCGTCTTCGTTTATCGCGAACATCGCTCGTACTCCGGCTTCTCGAATTACTTTCGCTATCGCTGCCTCCTCGAGCGCGGCGGCTGCTGGGCGGACATGGATCTGGTCGCGCTGCGCCCCATCGCGTTCGACGACGAGCACGTGTTCTCGAGCGAGCACGCGCGCGGCCGCGAATTCGTCACGACCAGTTTCATCAAGGCGCCCGCCGGATCGGCCGTGATGCAGCGCGCATGGGACATCTGCGCGCAGAAAGATCCGTCCCGGATCCGCTGGGGCGAGACCGGACCTCGGCTCCTCGACGAAGTCGTCACCTCCCTCGGCATGCAGTCATTCGTCCGGCCGCCCGTCATCTTCTGTCCGGTCCGCCACGGCGAGTGGGAATCGCTCGTCGACGCAAATCCGCCCGCCATTCAGGACGATTCGCTGGCGTTGCACTTCTGGAATGAGATGTGGCGGCGGAACGAGCGCGACAAGGACGCCGCTTACGATCCGCGATGCCTGTACGAGCAACTGAAGGCGCGCTACGGACTCAGAACAGAAACGCCATTTTCTCGAGAAACAGCTTCTGCGTGACCAGCGCCTCGACGTGATGCTCGGCGATGCGCTGTTCGTAGCCGCGCGCGAGCAGTGTCGAGATCACCTCGCTCTTCCAGTCTCGCCCGCCGCCGAGCCAGAGACGAACCACATCGTCCCAGTCGCCGAGGCGGTTCACGAATTCCGGGATGAACATCTTCCGCACCTCGCGGTCGTGGCGCATGGCATGTTGCGTCCGGTCGTACGCATCCTTCATCGCTTCGCGCAGCGCGGCGAGACCGCGGCGCTCGGTGGCGCGCGTGACGCGGTAAATGTCGCGAAGGGAATCGAGCTCGCCGCGGACCGGACGTTTTCCGCCGAAGGATTCACCGAGGATGAATTTCGCGTCCTTCGCGGCAGCGCGGACGGAGGGACGCGGACTGTACGTCTTCTCGTAGCGCGAGGCGAAGATCAGCGAGTCGTGATCCATGAAGATGATGCGGATGCGCCATTCGCCGTCTTCGAAGACGCTGCGCAGGCCGCAGTTCCGGCCGACGAACGACTCTCCCATCGTGTGGCCGCGCGGAGCGAGCAGCGTGCCCCAGAACCGCCCGATCTGGGCCATCACGTCGAGATAGTTCCGGTCGGCGCGCTCGCGGTTCGCACGCACCGCGAACGCGGCGTCGAGATAGGTGCGGTAGCTGCGAAACGGGCCGGGCGGCGGCTCGTAGACGCAGAGAATCTCGTCGAGGATCTCGTCGGCAAAGCGTCGTGAATCGTGGCGCGTATGCGGGACGCCGAGCTGCGCGAAATAGCGCGCGTCGCCGTGATCCGCGAGATAGAGATCGAGACGCTCGAGCCGGAACGAGGTCGTCCCGACCTGGATCGCCTGCGCTGGCTTCATCAGTCCGAGAAACTCGACCGTCAGCGAGAGCGCATTCACCTTCGCGGAGCGCGCCTGTTTCATCTGCTTTGCCGTATCGGCCGTGACTCGCTCCATGTTCCCGCGCATGGCCTCGTAGCGATCGCCGAACACGCTCGGATCGGTGAAGTAGTCGAGCAGGTCGACTTCGCCGTTGCGCGTGGGCATCGTGAACACGCTCGCCAGGTGGACGGTGCGCGACATCGGCGCGGTACGGCCGTGCACGAGGCGGTAGAGCCGCGACAGCACGCTCGACTGCGAGGCCTCGACGCCGAGGAGATGCTCCATCGCGCCGCCGTTCAGATGATGCGACGGGGGAACGACGTAGCCGTCCTTCTCGTAGACCACGCTCAGCGGAAACTCGCCGCGCACGCCGGTGCGTTTGATCTCGATTTCGTCGTCGCTGCCGGGCGGCTTGATGGTCATCACCACGGTGCCGAGCGGATATTCGATCAGCGAGTTGATCTCGCTGCTCGTCCGCGGCGAGACCCAACGCATCACCGCCTTGTGGCCGAGGCGAATGACGAGGTCGCGCTCCAACGGCCGCAATCCCTCGATCACCGCGGCGGCTTCCACGTCGACCCAGCGGTGTCCGTAATCGGGCCGGCTTCGGATGCCGGTTGAATGCTGCACGGCTTCGTCGATGCGCGCGAAAATCTCCTGAGGAGTCCAAAGCCAGCGCGCGAGCGTGAGACGGCAATCGCGTCCTGCGAGGTGAAGAAAGTCCGCGATCGAGGCATCGGAGCGCGTCAGGCGTTCGTGGACGCGCGAGTTGCGCGCGAGCCGCCGCCGCAGCGAACGCGCATCGAGCTCGCGGATCTTCAGCTCGCGCAGCCAGAACTTCAGGTCGTTGCCGGCCAGCAACTGATGCTCGAGCATCAGCGTTGCGACGCGGCGGACCGGCCACGATGCGCTTCGGTCGATCGCGGTGTCACGCAACCGGAGCGCGAAGCGCCGCTCGTACTCGCGCCGCGCGAGGAATTCCTCGAACAGCAGCGCGAAACCCCGATCGACGGCCAGTGGACCGTCAACGTTGAAACCGTGCGTTGCCAAGCTTGTCATCCCGAGCGTAGGCGAGGGACCTGGGCGGGTGGCGGCGCGACGAGCGGGCTTGATGCCGCCCATTCCCCCAGGTCCCTCGCTCACGCTCGGGATGACAAACCACCGAGACCTCGGGAAAAGGGACTACCGCGATTTCTTCTTACCGGTCTGGCTCTTGCCGAGCTGGCTCTTGCCCGCCTGGCTCTTCCCGGTCTGGGTCTTGCCGGTCTGGGTCTTGCCGGTCTGGGTCTTGCCAGAGGTCGAGGTCGTTGATTTTCCGCCGCCGCCTTTGCCCTTCCCTTTGCCCTTCGAGATCAGCTTGATGGGCGTGCCGCCGAGGGCGAGGGTGAGCGCGAGCAGCAACTGTTTCGCGCACGACCGGCTGATCGTCACGACGATGACGTCGCTGCCTGAGGAAGACGTGCCCATGTCGTAGCCTCCTTCACACTATTGAGAAGCAAGACGGATCAGAAGGGTCGATTGTGAATCGGCGCGTAGCGCGGCCGGGTGCGAAGCCACGCCTTCACGCGATCCGCCTCGCGCGCGAGCTCCGGTCCGGGATCGTGATCGCTGAGGAAGTTGTAGAGCATCAGCGGCTCGGCGATGTGGCGCGCGCGCCGCGTCGTGGCCATCTCCAGCAGCGGGAACATACACGCGACGTCCTCCGCCACGCGCAGAGACTCGCCGCGCTCATCGCGAAAGTCGTTCGGGTCGATGCGGTCGAAGAGCCACTTCTTCCACGTCCGCACCGCGGTGGCGAGCCACGGCGCCTCGCGAAAGTCGCGCGTATCGTCCGGATACGGCGGCAAGCATCCCGGCCGTTCGGCATGATTGGAGATCCAGCTTCCGTAGGTGACCCAACCGCCGTCGTCGTATGCATGGCCAATCCTTTCGAGCGCGCGTTCGTCGATCAGCCAGTCATCGCCGTCGAGAATCACGATGACGTCCTCGGGCGCGGCCGCGCTTCTCTCGAGCGCCGCGAGCAGATTCCGCATCGGAAAAAGGCGCGAAGGGTTGCGCGTGATGACGATCCGCTCGTCGCTCCCGCGTACGGCAACCGCGCGCTCGAACGTGCCGTCGCCGTCGCGATCGATCGTCACCTGGGCCTGCCAGTCGGTGCGCGTCTGCCGCTGCAGCGAAGCCAGACACTCGCCGATGAACTCCTCGCAGCGGCCGCAGTTCACGATGACGCGGAACATCCCCGAAACCGAGACGGCGCGGACGCTTCGTTTGTGAACGGCGTTGCGTCCGCGGCATCGCGGACCCACGATGTCCGGATTCCGCATGCGAAAACTCCTGATCGCGCCGATCGCCGAGCTGCGCAGATACGTGAGCCGCGAATGGTGGGCGACGTTCACGCTTCTCGCGGAGGCGTTCGGGTGGGACTGTCTCGACATCGAGGAAGTCGCGCGGGAATACGGATCGCTGCCGGACGTCCTGCAGCGCCGCTTCGGCGCGCTGCCGCATGTGGTCCTCTTTCGCGAAGGGTACCCGGAGCTTCTGAGGCACCGCCGATCGCTGTCGGACGCGGGAGCCCGCATCTACGTGTTGACGGAGGATCTTCACGTCGATTTCCACGGAATGGCGGAAGCGCTCCGCGTGGCCGACGGAATCCTTTCGCCGTACGCGCCGCGTCTGGCCGCCTTTTATCCGGACCAGGATCCCGCACGCCTCTTCTGGATCCCGCACGCCGCCGGTCCCGATTTCGTCCTTCCGATTGCGGAGAGTCCGCGGCCGGTCATCTTCGTCAGCGGCAACGTGGACCGCGAACATTACCCGTTCCGCCATGCGATGCGTGAGCTCGCCCTCCGCCGCCCCGAGCTCGCGGCAGTGCAGCCGCATCCGAAGTACCGCTCGAACTTCGATTACGAGAAGGACAAGCGCGTCGGCCGCGGCTACGCGGAGACGATCCGCAGCTGCTTCGCCGCGTTCACCGACGGCACCCGCTACTTGTATCTCGTCGCCAAATACTTCGAGATCCCCGCAACGGGAGCGCTGCTCGTCGCGGACCGCGCCGCCGCTCCGCAGCTCGCGATGCTCGGCTTCGAGGACGGCGTGCACTACGTCAGCGCCGCACCCGACGATCTCGAGGAAGTAGTCGAGCGCGTGCTCGACCGGCGCAACTTCACGGCGATGGATGCGATCCGCCGCCGCGGGCACGACCTCGTGCACGAAAACCACACGGTGCTGGAACGGGCACGGCAAATCGACGCGGTCTGCGTCTGAGAACTTCGAATGACTTCTGAAACACTGCAGGCGGAAACGGCAGCCGTCCTCTTCTCCGGCGGCCGCCACTCATCGCTCGCGGCCTGCCTCGTCGCGGACACCTGCGCGCACGTCGACCTCCTGACCACGCGCAACGGCGCCACCGTCGGCACCGGGATCATCGCGCACCGCGTGCGCGAGCTGAGGAATCAGTTCCCGTCGATCCGCAAACACGTCATCCGCGAGACGTTCGGCCTGTTCCGCCGGATCGCGTTCGCGAACATCGAAGAAGACTTCGCGACCTACCGCCGCAACCTGATCCTCCTCGGCGACTCATTGGTCTCGCACACCGAGGCGATCCTGTATTGCCGGAGGGAGAAGATCCCGCTGCTCGTCTCGGGTGTCGTTCGTTACAAGGAGCATGCTCTGCAGCAGATGCCCGCGGCCAACGCCGCGGTCCGGCAATTCGTGGAACAGTACGGGATCGAATACCGGATGCCGCTCCTTCGATACGAAACCGTCGACGCCGTGAAGTACGCGCTCTTCGAGTTCGGAGTCTCTACCAAATCGCTCGAGGCGTGCTCGCTCTTCGACGATACCTACTCCACGGCCGACGCCGGAACGGTGGCGCGGTACATCGCCGCGAAGCAGGCGACCTGCGAGCAGTACCTGCGCCGCCGGGGCGTCGTTCCGGAGTGACGTTTCCGCGTTCACGAACGGCCCCCCGAACGCGTCTTCCTTACATCACGGCAAGGAGTGACGTAGCCATGCGCAAGCACTGCAGCCCGGCGTTTCTTCTCCTCTGTCTCGCGAGTGCGTTCCCCACGTTCGCCGCGGACGACAACGGTTGCGACCGGATGATCTGGGCGAACGTCGTCGCCCTCGATCAACCGTTCCTCGTCAACCGCCTCGGCGCGGCGATGCCCGAAGGCATGGTCTACGCCCTCGAGCGCGACGTCGTCTCGAAGACGTGTGCAGGCGGCAACCCCTGCAGCGACCCCCTGGTGCAGGGCAACGTCATGCTCCGTACGGGCAAGCGGCCGCGGCCGATCGTCCTGCGGGCGAATGTCGGCGACTGCGTCTCCATTCGATTCAGGAACCTGCTCGCGAAGAATCCGGTGTCGACGCAGCCGGCGACGCGTTACGCGTCCCTTCACGTCGCAGGAATGGAGATGGTCGGATCGATCGACTCCGACGGCTCGCTCGTCGCGTCGAATACCAACAGCATCGTCGCTCCCGGGGGGGCGATCACGTACGTCCTTCGCGCCACCGCGGAGGGAACGTTCCTCATCAACAGCGAAGGCGCGGCGTTCGGCGGGACCAACCAGCCGAACGACGGCGCACAGGTAACCGCGGGTCTTTTCGGCGCGATGAACGTCCAGCCGAAAGGCTCCGAGTGGTATCGCAGCCAGGTCACGCACGCCGATCTCGAGATGGCGGTCGATACCAGCAGGAGCGGCGGCTTCAGCTCTCTCGGCCAGCCGTTCCTGAACTACAAAGCCGTCTACCCGCCCGGCAATCCGAACGCGGGACTGCCGATCCTGGCGATGCTCGACAGCAAGAACAACCTGGTCCACACCGATCTCACGGCGGTGATCACCGGTCCGAACGCCGGCAAGTTCACGAATGCGCCGCCGTGCGATCCAAACCTCGGCTGCATCAACATCGAGCCGAATCGCCTCGATCCGTATCGCGAGTTCACAATCGGGTACCACGAGCTGATGGACACCGTGCAGGCGTTCCCGATCTTCGGCGAGTCGAAACCGGAAGACATGGCGACGACGCTCGGCGCGGCCGGCGACGCGTTCGCGATCAACTACGGCTCGGGCGGCATCGGCGCGGAGATCCTCGCCAACCGCTTCGGCCTCGGCCCGATGGGAAGCTGCGCCGACTGCCGCTTCGAGGAGTTTTTCCTGAGCGCGTGGACGTCGGGCGACGCGGCGATGCTCGTCGACATTCCGGCGAACCTCCCCTGCTCCAATGTCCCGATCCAGAACCAGCAGGCTCCGGTGACGAAGAAACCGGCACCGGGGGACCCGACGAACGTTCCGTGCACTCTCGGCGTGGCCGGCAACGCGCCGGCGGGCATCACGCCGTACCGCAAGGCCACGAAGGCGCTCTACGACGACGACCCGTCGAACGTCTACCACAGCTACATCAACGACCGGGTGAAGTTCCGGATCCTGCATACGGGCACCGGCGTATCGCACGTCCACCATCTCCACGCGCACCAGTGGGTGCATTCACCCAACAGCGACGGCAGCACGTACCTCGACAGCCAGCTCATCAACCCGGGCAGCGCGTACACGCTGGAGATCACCTTCAATGGCGGCGGCAACCGCAACAAGGTCGTCGGCGACTCGATCTTCCACTGCCATTTCTATCCGCATTTCGCGGCCGGCATGTGGGCGATGTGGCGTTCGCACGACGTGTTCGAAGTGGGCTCGCCGTTCCAGTCGACAAAGTTCCCGCAGCAGATGAACAAGTACAAGGGGCGTGCGCTCCCCGACGGCGAGATCGCCGCCGGCACGCCGATCCCCGCGCTCATCCCGATGCCGACGCTGATGATGGCGCCGATGCCGTCGGAGGTGAACATCGTTCCGGTGAAGGACCCGAACGGCGGCGTGCCTCCGGTCGGATATCAGGCCGTGGTCGCGCCCGCGGAGCAGAACGTGAATCCGGGCTTTCCGTTCTTCATCCCCGGCATCGCCGGCACGCGCGCGCCGCATCCGCCGCTCGACTTCGCGGTCTACAAAGGCGTCCCGCAGGATGGCGGCCTTCCGCGCCATCTCCTCATCAACGCGAAGATCACCACCGAAGAGCACAACACGCTCGACTTCACGAAGGACTACAAGGACGTGAACGCGTTCGAGCTGCCGGAGCAGGGCACGCCGGTCGAGCTGACCGCGCAGCAGTTCCACAGCAAGTGCTTCCATGCGTCGTTCACGCCGGAGGGAACGGCGTCAGGAGCGAACGACGGATTCCGGACGAACGGGCTGCCGGCGATCTCCGGCGCGCCGTACGCCGATCCGGGTCTCGTGCCCTATGACGAGAACAGTCCGCCGGCGAGCCCCTGTCTGCCGATCTCGAACTGGATCAACTACAAAGCAGCCGTCATCCAGCTCGATCTGGTGCTGAACAAGAAGGCGTGGCATTACCCGCAGTCGCGCCTCCTCACCCTGTGGCGCGACGTGCTGCCGACGTACCGGAGCGAGGTGGCGCAGGAGCCGTTCTTCATCCGCGCGAACGCGCGGCAGGGTGTCGAGTACTGGCACACGAATCTCGTGCCGGCGTACTACAAGGTCGACGACTATCAGGTCAACACTCCGACCGACATCATCGGCCAGCACATCCATCTCGTGAAGTTCGACGTCACCTCTTCGGACGGCGCGGCGAACGGCTACAACTACGAGGACGGCACGCTGAGCTATCAGGAAGTGCAGGAGCTCGTTCCTCACATCAATCAGTGCGGCGGTCTGGCGAGCAGTCTGAGCACGCTGACCAAATGCGATCCCACGAATCCTGATAAAACGAACCGCACCACTCTGGCGTTGAAGGCTCCGCCGGACGCGATCTGTCCGCCGAGCGAGATGGGCAAGGCGCCGTGCAGCGGCTGGAGCGGCGCGCAGACGACCGTCCAGCGCTGGTTCGCGGACCCGATCGACCAGACCCCGTGCACTCCGCAGCAGTCGGGGAACTGCACGTTCCCGCAAGCGGACAACACCAGGAACGGCACGCGCACGCTGCGCACCGTGTTCACGCACGATCACTTCGGCCCGTCGACCCATCAGCAGACAGGCCTTTACGCCGCATTGCTCGTCGAGCCTGAAAACAGCAGCTGGTTCCAGTCGGAAACGGGGACACCGCTTCGCACCCGCGATGACGGCGGACCGACGACGTGGAACGCGGTCATCGTGACGCCGGGCTCCGAGGAGAACACGTATCGCGAGTTCGCGCTGGCGATGCAGGACTTCCAGTTCGCGTACACCTACCAGAGCAAGACCAGTCCGGACCCGATCGGGACGTCGACCCCCGGCTGGTCCGATCCGCCGAACGTGATCGAAGCACCGTTCGGGAACAAGAACAAACTGCAGCCGCAGATCATCAGCGCCGGACCGACTTCCGGCGTGACGTCGTTCAACTACCGCAATGAGCCGCTCGGCCTGCGCGTAGCCAGCGGCACCGGCGGCGACGCCAACGCGACCGATCTCGCGTACGTGTTCTCGTCCACCGTCAAGCGGAACCAGGACCCGAACGCTCCCGTACCCGATTATCTGAATCAGCAGCCGGTTCCCGGCTCGTTCATCAACCCGGCCGAGCCGAATCCGGCCTTCATCTTCCCGAAGAAGCCGCTCACTTTCGGCATGCAGCCCAAGGATCCGTACACGCCTCTCCTGCGCGCGTATGAAGGGGACCGCATCCAGATCCGTTTGATCGCGGGCGCGCACATGCTGCCGCACGCGTTCACCGTCGGCGGGATGAAGTGGCTCTTCGAGCCTTCCTTCGGCGACTCGGGTCACCGCAGCAGCCAGTCGATCGGAATCTCCGAACACTTCGAGATGCTCTTCCGGACGCCGCGCGCGAGCCCGTCGAAGACGGCAAACGTGAACTGGGCCGACTACCTCTACATGCCCGATGCGTCGAACCAGAAACACGGGCTCATCGACGGCACCTGGGGGATCTTCCGTGCGTACCAGTCGAAGACGGACAACCTGATGCCGCTAACGACCGGCCAGGTTCCGACGCCGCTCCCCGACCCGCCGCCCAGCCAGGTCGCGGGCTACAGCTGTCCGCCGAATGCGCCGATGAAGCCGTTCCGCGTGCAGTCGCGCACGCCGGCCACGCTCACGTTCAACTCGCGCGGTACCGGGCCGAAGGACCGCTTCAACGGCACGCAGATCACCAACTTCTTTCCGCTGATGTACGCGCTCGAAGACAACATCAACACGACCGAGCCGCTGTTCCTGCGCGCGAACGCGGGCGACTGCATCGCCCTGACGGTGGTCAACGCCTTCAACCCGAATTCGCAGACGTTCAACCAGACCAGCAACCCGGCATACGACTCGAGCATCTCGCTTCGTCCGTCGAAGTACGTCGGACTGACGCCCGCGCTCCTGTCGTACGACGCGATGAAGAGCACGGGCCTCAACGTCGGCTTCAATCCCGATCAGCTCGTGCCGGTCGCCACGGCCGCTCAGTTCTCGGCGAACCCGAAGCAGTTCAGCCAGCGCACGTATTACTGGTACGCGGGACAGACCACGGTCGCGCAGAATGGGACGATCACCGGGGTGCCGATGGAGCTCGGTTCGGTCAATCTCACGCCGGCGGATCCGCTCGAGCAGGACCTGCACGGTCTCGTTGGCGGCATGATCATCGAGCCTGCCGGCTCGATCGCCTGCGTCGACACGTACAACGGGCAATCGGGCCTCAAGCAGTACGGCTCGGCGACGATCTACGCGGGCGGCACCTGCGCGAATCCCGGCAAGCTGCTGTTCCGCGAATTCCTGCTGCTGACGCAGGACGATCTCGCCAACGTCGAATGGGAGGGCGGAAACTGGTCGCTCGCCGGCACAGCCTTCTTCACTGCACCCGGCGGCTCCACGCAGGTCGCCGTCAACTACCGCACCGAGCCGATGCCGTATCGCTTCGCGGATTCGAAGAACAACTTCGTCAAGCGTCCTGACATCTGGCAAGGCTTCTGGAACGGATTGGTCCTCGCGGAGCCGCAGACGCCGATCTTCGCCGCGGCGAAGGGAACGCCCACGCGCTTCCGCCTCCTCCACCCGGCCGGCAGCGGCAACCAGCAGGTGCTCGCGCTGCATGGCCACGTGTGGCAGGAGCTCCCGTACACCGCGACGTCGACGTCGATCGGCAACAACCCGCTGTCGCAGTATCTCGGCGCGCGCGACAACTACGGCACCAACATGGCGTACGAGATCGACCTGCCGAGCGCCGGCGGCATCCGTCCGGTGGGCGGCGATTATCTGTGGCGCACGACTCCCGCGAATTATCTCGAACAGGGTCTGTGGGGCGTGTTCCGCGTCTTCGACGGCGGCTCCGACGCCGTGCGCATCGCGGCCGCGCAGTTCGTCTCGGGCACCGGCCAGGGAACGCTGACGGTCTCCGGATCGACGACCGTATTCGTCGACTCGCAGGCCAATCCGAAAAACGGCCAGCGCGCGGCAACCGTCTCGCTCTTCCTCGGCAATCAGGGGCAACAGGGAACGCTGCTCAGCGCCAACGTGCCGGTGACGGAAAACGGCATCTGGTACTTCACGACGAACTCTGCGACGGTCGGCAATCAGCCGATGCAGATCACCGCGGTCTCGCCGAACGGCGGCCGGGCTTCGTTCCCGCTGGAGCTCGTGCTCGTACCCGCGACGCCGATGGCGGTTGCGCCGGGCGCGCCGCCGCCGAACGCGGTCAGCGAGAGCGACCGCTTCCTTGCGCTGCCGCGCTCGCACGGCGAGAAGAACCCGCAGCCGGAGGGCGACGAGATCCCGGCGTCGCTCAACGCGCCGCCGAGCATCGACTCGCCGGCACCGCCTACCTCCATCACGCCGCCGAAGCCACCGGACGAATAGCGATCGAACGAGCGGCGGCCCTCATGGGCCGCCGCTTCCTCTTCCGCATGCGAATCACTGACTACAAACAACGATTCGACATCTTCATCTGCGGCGGCACGCAGCACGTCGAGGCGCTCAAGCTGCTCATGCCGAAACTGCAGCCGTACGGCACCGTCCATCTCGCGTCGAGCTTCCTCACCGAGATCGACCTGTACAAGCTGCACGGCCTCTACGACGTGCTGCACAGGCCGCAGCACAGTCCCGACGGCTATCAGAACTTCGAGCTGTTCTCGATCCGCGACATCAACCGGATCGCAACCGCGCCGTGGTTCGTCAAGCTCGATGCGGACATCGAGCTCGAGTGCGACTGGATCGCGTACGTGGAGGAATGCATTGCCGCGCGCCCCGACGCCGTATTGTTCGGACCGCGCAAAGGAAACGTCGACGTGACCTGGGAGATCAGCGGTCCACTCGTCCGGCGCATGCTGCGAAAGGACATCCGCGTGAACCACGGCAACAAGGTGATCGGCGGCTTCTACGTCGGTCAGACGGCGTTCTTCAAACAGCACCTGCGCCTGATGGACATCGTCCACGAGCTGGTGTGGTGTTTCGAGAACGGCGTCCGCCGCCGTCCGAGCCCGCATCCCGAGCACTGGCCTGTCAAACCGTCGCGCCGCGCGCGCCTGACGGTCAAGGGCGGCAGTCCCAATTTCCGCGGCAACGAAGACACGCTGCGCAGCCTCGTCGTCCACGCAGCCGGAGCGAGCGACCGCCTGCACGTGTTCGACAGCCGCGGCCGCATCCGCATTTTCCGCAAGAACAGCGTGATTGCGTGAAGACCATGGAAAAACATCCGCTCGATGGGCTCTACGCCGGCCAGCCGATCTTCATCCTCTCGACCGGCACGAGCCTTCGCGGCTTCGATTTCTCGCGCCTCGACGGCCGCATCACGATCGGCATCAACCGCATCATCGAGTACTACCGGCCGCCGGTCCTGCACATGGTCGACATGACGGCGCAGTACACGCACGCCGCCGCGCTCGATCGTTACGAGGGGATCATCATCGCGACAGAAAACGCGGCACCGCGCGGCAGGCGGAACACGTTCGCCATCCGGCACAATGTCGACACGTTCGAGCTGAGCGAGACGACGACCGAGCTGTCCACGTTCGTGGGCCGGTCCTTTCGCGACGGCTTCTACGGCGGCGGCGCCGGCTGCACCGCCGTGCATACCGCCATCCTCCTCGGCGGCGATCCGATCTATCTCCTCGGCTACGACTTCTATGAGGACAACGGCCGCCACTTCGATGTGTGGGATGCCTCGCAGAATGCTCCCGAGTTGTATGGCATCCCCTTTCACGGCCTCAATCACATCGCTCGTCAACCGTGGATCCCGCGCATCTACAACTGCAATCCGCGCTCGCGGCTGACCTGTTTTTCGTTCGCCAGTCTCGAAACGTTTCAACCGCTGAGTCCCGCCGCATGAGCGCCGCCCCGTTCATCTCCCGCAAGACCGGCCAGTTCGCCTATTTCGCGGCGCAGCTGGCGGACGGCGACTGGAGCCGGCGGGACGTGCTCGATTTCGGCGGCAACATCGGCAACATGCTGCGCGATCCGGAGTCGACGATCGACACGCGGCGCTATTGGTGCCTCGACGTGGTCGAGGCGTCGGTCGCGAAAGGCCGCGAACGATGGCCGGAGGCGCACTGGAGCTTCTACGACCGCTATTGTTTCTTCTTCAATCCGACGGGCGTTCCACGCCTCCCCCTTCCCGATCTCGGCCAGTCGTTCAACATCATCATCGCCTACTCGGTGTTCACGAACACCGACCGCACCGACATGCTGCAGCTCGTCCCACAACTACAGGACCTGCTCGCTCCCGGCGGCGCGCTCGCCTTCACGTACATCGATCCGCATCACCGCTCCTGGCGCGAGGATGAGCGCACCAATTTCCAGTGGCGCCTCGAAAAAGAGCGGGGAGAGGTCTCCTCACCGAAAGCGCGCGCGATGCTGCGGCAATCGCGTTACGCGGAATGGCTGATCCTGATCAACGGGGAAGACCTCTACGTCGAAACCGAGGAGATCCCTCCCTACGAAATCGCAGACCAGAAAACGCATCACACGTTTTACACGACGGACTACCTCCGAAAGCTCTTCCCCCACGCCTCGTTCCGTCCCCCCGTGTACGGCGAGACGCATCACTGCTGCATTCTGAGGAAGGCCTCATGACGGAGTTCGTCCACGTCACGCCGGAGCAGAGAAAGTCGTTCGCCGACGACGGCTTTCTCGTCGTGCGCGGCGTGCTCGATGCCGCCACGGTCGCGAAGTGCACCGCCGCCGGCGACCGGCTGGCCGAGGCATTTCTCGCGAAACGGGAAGTGCTGGAACGCCCCGAATACAACCACCTCGATTTCCGGCCCGGCGTCCTCTCGGAAAAGCCGCTGCTCGATCTGGTCTCGCATACCACCGGCGTTTCTCTGATGCTGCAGTTGCTCGGGCCGAACATTCATCTGCATTCAACGGCGTTGATCTACAAGCGTCCCTCGAGCTCCGACGCGCCCGCGTTCCGCCGCGGGTGGCATCGCGACATCCGCATCCCGAAAGACCTCGGCCATCAGTTCCTGCCGCTCGTCGGCATCAAGATCTGCTACTGCCTGACCGGCTTTCGCGAGCCGAATTCCGGCATGACCCTGCTGGCGCGTGGAAGCCATCAACGCACCGGACCACTGGTGATCCGTAAAGGTGCCGTCGATCCGGAGGACGTCGAGCTGTGCGACCTGCAGCTCGATGCCGGCGACATTTTTCTCTTCGACAACCGCCTCTTTCACACGGCCGCGCCGAACCTCAGCAACCGCACATCGAAGGTGTTGATGTACGGCTATGCATTCCGCTGGATGAAGCAGGAGATCTACCTCGAGACGCTCGACGCCGCCTGTTTCAAACAACAGAATCCGGTAGCGCGGCAGCTCCTCGGAGGCTATCGCGACATCGACACTCCGCCGTGGGCGCTGCAGGATCTCGCGAAGCGGCACGGCGTGCATCCGCGGGAGATCCCCTGGACGGTGGACGCATGAGTGTGCCCGTCCTGACGCGGGATCACATTACGTCGACCCGCGAAACGCAATTCGCGTATTTCGATGAAGTTCTCGGCCATCCGTTCTGGAGCGGCCGCAAGATCCTCGATTTCGGAGGAAACTTCGGAATCTTCCTGCGCCGCGCGCGCGGCGTCGATCACGCCGACTACTGGTGCATGGACGTGAACGAGCCGATGCTCGAGCGCGGCCGCGCGGAGTTTCCACGCGCGCACTTCGTTCACTACGACCGCTACAGCGCCGAGTACAACCCCGCCGGCGTCCGGCTGTTGCCAGTGCCTGATTGCGGCGTCGCGTTCGACTTCATCCTCGCCTTTTCCGTCTTCACGCACGTGCACCGTCTCGAGCTGATCGAGCTCGTCGCCGCACTGCGGCGCATGCTCGCTCCGGGCGGCGTCCTCGCGTTCACGTTCTCAGATCCCCGCTATGACCGCTCGCTCTCCGATCCGGAGCTGCCGCCCGGCTCCGACGTCCGCAAGAATCTCGAGCGCGAGGCGAAGCACACGCCGCGCGAGATCGGCGCGCTCGTCGAGCGCGCGCAGCGCGCGAGCTGGTGCGTCGCGCTCGATGGAGAGCTCTACGCCGAGCCCGGACCCGAGCTCTCGCCTCAGTCGCGCCTCGGTACTCCATGGGAGTCGTACTGTTCGTACTTCACGACGGAGACGATGCGGTCGCTCGTTCCCGACGCCACCATTCACGCGCCGGTCAAGCCGGAGTGGCAGCACTGCTGTGTGGTGAGGAACCGCTGATGGCGCTGCGCTTCCATTGGATGCTGCCGAAAAGCGGCGAAGTCGTCCCCGGCGCGACGCAATCGCCGCTGGAGGCGATGCAGTATCGCGTCGCGTCCGTCGATCCCGGCTCGCCCGCGCCGCGGCCGGAGATGGACGGCTGGATTTTTTTTTCGCAACACGCGGAAGCGGCGGGCATCGACTCGGTTCTGATCTCGTTCAGCCGCTACGAGCCCGATCCGTTCCTCGTGAGCTGTGCCCTCGGCCGCGCGACGTCGAGGCTCCGCTTCATGATCGCGTATCGCTCCGGCCTGATGCAGCCGGCCGCGTTCGTGCAGCAGATCAACACTCTCTCCGGTCTCATCGACGGCCGCCTGTCGCTGAATCTCGTTGCCGGCAGCTCGACCAGCGAGCAGCACGGCTACGGCGATTTCCTCTCGCATGACGAGCGCTATGCGCGCGCCGAGGAGTTTCTGAGCGTCTGCCACGCCTTCTGGCGGAATGGCGGCAGCGAAGTCGATTTCGACGGCCGCTATTACCGCGTGGAGCGCGGACACCTCTTCACACCGTTTCTCGATCACGGCCGGAAGGCGCCCGAGATCTACATCTCCGGTCATTCCGAAGCCGCATTGCGGCTGGTGGCGACGCAAGGCTCCTGCTGGCTGCGCATCGCCGACACGCCGGACAAGATCGCGTCCGACGTCAAGCGCATGCGCGATGCGGGGATTCCGGTCTGCCTGCGGATGTGCATCCTCTGTCGCCCGACGCACGAGGAGGCTCTCGAAGCCGCGCAATCGCTGTTGTCCGGCGGCGATTTCGAAGGACAGGGACGCACGGTCCGCTTGAAAGACGATTCGCAGATGCACAAACACGGCGCACAAAACCCGTGGCTCAGCGAATCGCTGTGGACCGGCCTCGTGCCGCACTACGGACCGGTGTGGACGACGCTCCTCGGAACACCGCGCGAGCTGGCCGACGCATTCCTCGCCTGGCGCGACGCCGGCGTGTCGGAGTTCATTCTCTCCGGCTGGCCGGAAGTCGACACGGTCTCGGCATTCGGACGAGAAGTCCTGCCGCTGATCCGCCGGGAGGAATCATGCCCCTGAGGTTCCACTGGATGATGCCGAAAGGCGGCGAGGTCGGGATGAAGACCGCGCAGGAAACGTCGCGCGTGCTGACCACGCGCGACACGTCGCCTGCAGCGATCCCCGACATGGAAGGCTGGACGCGCTTCGCGCGCTGCGCGGAAGACGCGGGGATCGAATCCGTCCTGCTCTCGTTCAGCCGGTACGAGCCGGACACGATCCTCATCGCCTGCGCGATCGGCATGGCCACGGCGCGGTTGAAATCGATCGTCGCGTATCGCTCCGGCCTGATGCAGCCGGCGACGTTCGTGCAGCAGATCAATACGTTGTCCGCGCTGATTCGCGGACGGTTGGCGCTGAACATCGTCGCCGGCAGCTCCGTCGCCGAGCAGCGCGGCTATGGCGACTACCTCGAGCATGACGAGCGGTATGCGCGCGCCGAAGAGTTTCTGGCGATCTGCCGTTCGTTCTGGAACGGAACGAACAACGGCCACGAAGTCGGATTCAACGGCCGCTACTACCAGCTCGAAGGGGGAAAGATCTCCACGCCCTGGTCCGGCGACAACGGCAGCGCTCCCGAGATCTACGTCTCCGGCCATTCCGATCAGGCCCGCAGTCTCGCCGCGTCGCAGGGATCCTGCTGGCTGCGGCTGATCGACACGCCCGACACACTGCGGGCGCAGGTCGCGCAGTTCCGCGAGACGGGGAAAGAAGTCGCCCTCCGGCTGTGCGTCGTCTGCAGGCCGGCGCGTGACGAGGCGCTGCACGCGGCACTGGCGCTTCTTCCGGAAGAGAGCATCGGCCGCGAAGAGCGCGCGATTCTCATGGAAAGCGATTCGCGCACGCTGCACGACGCGCTTGCCGCCGCCGACGACCGCGGATGGCTCGACGACCTTTTGTGGGCGGGACTGGTTCCGTATTACGGCTCTTCGGCGATGACACTCGTCGGAACGCCCGAGGAGCTCGCGAGCGCGTTCCTCGCGTACGGGGACATCGGGGTGACTCAGTTCATCATTGCAGGCTGGCCGAAGCTGGACGAGATGGTCCGTTTCGGCCGCGACGTCATGCCGATCATTCGGGCAAGGGAGGGACGATCGTGACTACGGAAGCACAACCGCTCGCGCCGCGGGCGTTTAATCGTGAGATGTACCACCACCATCCGGAAAACGTCTTCTATGGCACCGACGACGGGGCGCAGGATGGTTCGTTCTCCGAGTTCGGCGGGATGAAAGCCCACTACGCCGCTGTCGAGCCGTCGCGGCGCGACGACATCCATATGATGAGCGTGGTGGGCGGACTTTACGGACTGAACCTGATCCCGCTCTGGAAACCGAAGCGGATCACGATCTTCGACGTGAATCCGGCCGCCATCTCCTATTTCCAGATCATCCGTCGCGTCATGACGACCAGCCGCGACGTTCCGCACTTCCTCGCTCGCCTTACGGACGCCGGCTACGACGTCGAAAGCGAGCTCGAGGAATTCGTCCGCGACAACATCCGGCTCAAGCAGGCCGGCTGCCTCCCGCGCGAGCGCGGCTCGACAAAACGGCCTTACGAGCAAAGCTGGCAGTACGCGTTCGAGCAGTTCGATCTGACGAAAAAGATTCTGACCGAGGTGCCGATCGACATCCGCACCGAACCGATGGAGAGCGACAGTTTCCGCAGTTACATTCGCGAGCAGAACAACCTCTGGATCTACTGCTCCAACATCACCGAGTTCCACTATTTCGACCTCGACTTCGCGGACACGAGCAACGTCGTGGTGCTGCAGATCATCTATCCGGGACGGACCCAGCTCCTCGACCTCGCGCCGCTCGCCGGCGGTCCGGTCAACGTGAAGTTCGAGATTCCACTGAAGGCGGACCGGATCTGATGGCGAACAAGATCAAGATCGCGACGAACGCCGCTCCTCCTTCGACAGGCACGCACTCCCAGGCCATCCGCATCGGCGATCTCGTGTTCGTCACCGGTCAGACCGGCCGCGACCCGCGGACCGGCAAGGTCGTCGAAGGGGGCGTCGAAGCGCAGACGCGGCAGATGCTCGCGAATGTCGAGGCGATCCTCAATGCCGCCGGCTGCACGCAGGAAGACGTCGTGAAGGTGACCCTCCTGATGCACGACCTGAAGGATTTCAAAGCGATCGACGCCCTCTACGCGGCATGGCTCCCCGGTCTCGGCGTCACGCCCCTCCCCGCGCGAACGGCGTTCGGCGGCCTCGCGCTGCCCGCCGGGGCGCTGGTGATGCTGGATGTGGTAGCGGCGTATCCCGGCGTGTAGGGAGCCTCTGCACAAGTTGTCATTCCGAACGTGAGCGAGGAACCTGGGTGGCTGGGCGGGGCCAGAAACGAGCATTCATGCGCCCCCCGGCCCCCCCAGGTCCCTCGCTCACGCTCGGGATGACAAGCGATGCAACTTGTGCAGAGGTTCCCTGGTGCATCATCACTTGTAGAGTCCATCATCTGTTCTTCGCTCCTGTGCGATGATGCGCGCCGTGGTTGCGCTCCTCGCACTCGTCGCCGTTGCGATCGTCGCTTTCCTTCACCTCGCGTTTTTCGTCCTCGAGTCGTTTCTCTGGACGAAGCCGGTGGGCCGCCGGGTCTTCGGGCTCACGCGCGAACTGGCGGAAAGCTCGAAGGCACTGGCCGCGAACCAGGGCCTGTACAACTCGTTCCTGGCGGCGGGGCTGATCTGGGGACTGATGCCGGGGGAGCACGCGTTCGGCGTCAAGGTCTTTTTCCTTTCGTGCGTCGTCATCGCCGGCATCGTCGGCGCAATGACGGCGAAACGATCGATCCTCTTCGTGCAGGCGCTTCCGGGGGCGGTGGCGCTGCTGCTCGTTCTGTTGGCAAAGGAGTCGTGATGAAACGGAAAGCATCCGCGGTGTGGAACGGCACTCTCAAGGAAGGGAAGGGCACGATCTCAACGGAGAGCGGACTTCTCAACGACGCTCAGTATTCATTCGGCACGCGCTTCGAGAACGGCACGGGAACGAATCCCGAAGAGCTGATCGCCGCGGCGCATGCGGGCTGCTTCTCCATGGCCCTCTCCGCGCAGCTCACGAATGCCGGCACGCCTCCGGCGAGCGTCGCGACCACGGCAACGGTCACGCTCGAAAAGCTGGAGGCCGGCTTCACCGTCACCGCGGTTCATCTCGATGTGACGGCAAACGTGCCGAACGCGACGCAGGAAGGCTTCGACACCGCGGCGAACAACGCGAAGACCGGCTGCCCGATCTCCCGTCTGCTCAATGCGGAGATCACGATGACCGCGCGGCTGGAGTGAGGCGCTACTTCCTCACGCTTCGCCGTTTCGGCGTCTGCGGCTGCTCGCTCTTCCACGATTTCAGCAGCGCCCGCAGCGCCTCGGGTGCATGCAACGGCGCGGGCTGTCCGACCTGGTCGCGCGTGTTCACGCCGTGGCACGAGCCGCACACGCGCACCTCGCCGGGCTGGAACGTGAGCCAGTAGCGCTCGCGTACGACCGGAGTCCCGTTCGCATCCGCGGTCTGCCAGCTCAGCGCGCGGCGCGCGGGGACCAGCGCGGCCACCGAGCCGTCGCGTGCGATCGTCGCAGTGCCTGCCGCGCGCGCGAGCACGCGCCGGCCGGGACGCGGCGAGTCGACGCCGCCGATGCCGCGCACCTGCCTCGCTTCATAAAGCTGGAGCTGGGCGACGTCGTACACCTTTCCGTTCGACGTCACGTGCGCCGCGCCGCCGCCGGCCACGCGCAGGTTGTACGGCTGCTGCTTGTCGGCGGCGTCGCGCGTCGTCACGTCGCGGCTGACGATCAGGGCGAGGTTCTTCGCCGCGAGATCGTCGCGGAAGCGTTGCGGATCGACGCCTTCTTCGCGGAAGATCCGCGCTTCGGGCTCCTCGAGGAGCGGCGTGCGCCGCGCCGGCCGCGGACGCGCGCGCACTTCGACGGGATGCAACTCCCACAACGTGCCGGACCACGTCACGAGCACGTCGGGATCCCACCACGTCACGCTTGCCTGAATGCCCGGCGTGAGCGGCGCGCCGGCGGCGTAGCTACCGCTCTGGAGATCGAGTGCCTTGATGCGGAAGTCGTAGCGCGACTGCGGCTGCTCGCGCGTACCGTCGTTGTCGTCGTCGCGCGTCTCGCTCGTGTGGACGGCCAGGAGCGTTCCGTCCGACAGCGGCAGCGGATCGCGATAGTGCGTGCCATCGCTCGCCGCGGTAATGGCCGTGACCTCGATCTCGTCCGCGGGACGCGACGGTTCGGCGACGAGGCTGAAAATGCGTCCCGATGCGTGCGTGTCGAACTCCGGCGCGTCGACACCGAAGTAGCGGCCGGGCCGCGCGGGGTCTTCTTTCAGTTGAAAGAGATTCGTCACGTCCCGCTCGCCGGAGAACTCGATCACCGCGTCATCGTCGTTGATGCTGCGGTCGAAGTACGAGTGCAGCTCGTGGCGTCCGATGTGATTGAGCGTCTCCTCGGACGTGCCGTCCTCGTTGATCTCCCACGGAAAAAAGTGATTGATGCTGAGACCCTCGAGGTTCGTCCCGGCGAGCAGATCGGTGCGGCTCGAGCGCGGCTCGGGGAACACTTCGACGCGCTGCGCGAGTCGCGCGGCGTTTTCGCTTTCGTCGGCGTAGTCGAAGGTGCCGTAGGTGCCGCCCTCCTGCTCGTCGGCGTCGGCCTGCTGATCGCGCTGCAGGTGATCCCATCGCGTGAAGACGATGCGGCCGAAGCTGTCGATGAACGGCGTGAACGCGCCGGACGGCGCGTGATTCAGAAGGCGCAGATCGCCTGAATCGGGATCGAGGCTCCAGATGCCGGTCACGGTCGGCGCTTCCTCGTACTCGTCGAGTTGCGGATACAGATGCCGCGCGCCGTTGCGGGGACGATCGGACGTGAAGAGGATGCGATCATCGGTGCCGTAGAACGGACTGACGTTGTTGTAGCTCGCGGGCTGATTCGGGATCCTGCGGATGACGGGCGTGTCGTTCGAGCCGAGGCCGGTGATCTCGTAGATCTGCCAATAGTGCTCGCCCCATTCGTACTGCCGCGGCGGCGCGCCGACGACCATGCTGAACAGCGCCTTCGTGCCGCTCCAGTGCACGGACGGCTCGCGCACCGCGATCGCGTTCGCGTTCTGCATCCCCTGCACGCCGTACCCCGCGGCGCGCGTGAGGTTCCTGAGCGTGCCGTCGGGATAGCGGATCCAGAGATCGCCGCCCCGAGGCACGGCATCGATCTCGGCGAGGTGATTGCCGAACGTCGACGCGATCGTGGTGAAGTCGGCGGCGATCGGTACCTGCGTCACGAAGAGGATCGGATTCGCGGTGGTGGTGGCGGCGAGGAGGAGAAGTGCGGCGAGCATGGCGGGAATGATGAGGGAGGGTGGAAGGGGTGAGCGTGACGCGGAGCACGAGATTCGCGATGAGGAGCGCCGGATTCGCGGAGGACCGGCATGCCACTGTCGCCGTGGCTATAACAAGCAACCCCTTTCTTCGTTATACTAAAGCCTGCCTATCATATGGACGCGGTTTCTATCCATATTCAAGGCAGCGAGAACCATGGGAGACGCCGCAGAGTCGAGCCGGGCTGGGCGCTATGTACGTCAGACGACGGGCTACCGCGCCTTCATCCCTGCGCCGCTGCCGCCTGAGCCGCCTCTGCACCTGACCGGGGAACTGCATCGCCTCCTCTCCTCGGCCGACCGCGCTCTCGGCCGTCTCGACGGCTCGGTGCTCACGCTGCCAAATCCCGATCTTTTCGTCTTCATGTACGTCCGCAAGGAGGCGGTGCTCTCCAGCCAGATCGAGGGGACGCAGAGCTCTCTCCAGGACCTGCTCGCGGCCGAGGCGCAGCTCTTCGATCAGAACCTGCCGCGCGACGTCGACGAAGTCGTCAACTACGTGCGCGCGATGAATCACGGTCTGGGGCGGCTGCACGAGCTGCCGGTGTCCGTCCGGCTGATTCGCGAGATCCACGCGGAGTTGCTACGGGGCGTCCGCGGCGGACGGTTGCAGCCGGGCGAGCTACGCACGAGTCAGAACTGGCTCGGTCCGGCCGGCTCGACGCTGGCCACCGCGACGTTCGTTCCTCCGCCACACCACGTCGTCCCCGAGGCGCTCGGGGAGCTGGAGAAGTTCATCCATCGCGACGACGATCTGCCGCCGCTCATCAAAATCGCACTCGCGCACGTGCAGTTCGAGACCATTCATCCGTTCCTCGACGGCAACGGCCGCGTCGGCCGGCTGTTGACCACGTTTCTGCTCACCGAGCGCGGGATTCTTCACAAACCGGTTCTCTATCTCTCGCACTACTTCAGGCGGCATCGTCAGTCCTACTACGATCATCTGCAGGCGGTGCGCGAGCGCGGTGCGTGGGAGGAGTGGCTCGCGTTCTTCCTCCGCGGCGTCGCCGAGGTGGCGGTGGAGGCGGCGGAGACGGCGCGCAGGATTCTTCAGTTGCGCGAGCAGCATCGCGCCGCGATCACCGAACGCCTCGGCCGCACCGCAGGCAACGGTCACAAGGTCCTCGAATCGCTGTACGACCGGCCGATCCTCAGTGTGAACGACGTGCGCGCATTGACAGGGACGACCTTCGCGGCGGCGAATGCACTCGTGTCGCGGCTGGTGCAGGTGGGCGTTCTGGAAGAGATGACCGGCTATGCCCGAAACCGCCGCTTCCGTTACGCTCCATACATTGCTTTATTCACCGAAGGCAGTCCGGGGGAACCCGCCTGAGCTAATCGACTTCAATCAACCGATCTCGCCGAACCGCCCGCTCTGGTAGTCGAGCATCGCCTGGCGGATCTCTCCCGGAGTGTTCATCACGAACGGGCCGTAGCGTGCCACCGGCTCGTCGAGCGGAACGCCGCCGATGAGTAGGAGCTCGGCGCCGTTTGCCGAGGTCAGCGAGATCTCGTCGCCGTCGCGATCGAAGAGGACCATGTCGTTCTCGCGCATCACGCGATCGCCGAAGGTTGCCTCACCGCCGATGAGGAACGCGAACGCGTTGTACGTTGCAGGAACGGATTGCGTGAAACGCGCGCCCGCGGCGAGACGGACGTGCAGATAGATGATCGGCGTGCGGGTGTCGATCGTTGCGTGTGCGCCGAGGGACTCGCCGGCGATCACCGTCACGTTCACTTTGCCATCCGCGCTCGCCGCGTTGGGAATCCCGGCAGCGCGCAGCTCCTGATACCGCGGCTTCATCATCTTGTCGCGGCGCGGGAGATTGACCCAGAGTTGGAACCCATGCATCCGTCCGCCCTCGCGGCGGATTTCCTCGGAAGGCAGTTCGGAGTGAATGACTCCCGACCCGGCGGTCATCCACTGCACATCGCCGGCACCGATGCGGCCGTGATTGCCCTGCGAGTCGGCATGCTCGATCGCGCCCTCGAGAACGTACGTGACGGTCTCGAATCCGCGGTGCGGATGATCGGGCGCGCCTTTCGCCTCGCCGGGGCCGTGCGTGACCGGACCCATTCGGTCGAGAAGCAGAAACGGATCGAGATGATCGAGGCGCGCGGTGGGAAACGGGCGCGTCACGATCATCCCCTCCCCTTCCAGCTGCGGCATGGCGTGGACGACGTGCGTGACGGAGCGTGTGGTCATGATCACCCTTCACAACAAGTATGCATTCCCTGATGTAGCGGCCGGCTTCAGCCGGTCGCCCCCCGGCGGGCTGAAGCCCGCCGCTACGTTCACACAGGTATCATCCGCCGCGTGATGCCCGAGCCGAAAAAGCGTCTTCGTTTCGATGAAGTGTGGAGCGAGGCGCGCGATCTCGTATGGGAACGGCGCGGGAGGCTCTCCCTCGGATTGGCGCTGATGCTCGTCAGCCGCATCGCCGGGATGGTGCTTCCCGCCACGTCGAAGTACCTCGTCGACGACGTGATCGGCAAGGGAAGACACGATCTCCTGCCGCTCCTCGCTCTGGCGGCCATCGTCGCCACGCTCGTTCAGGCGGCGACCTCGTTCGCACTCTCGCAGATCCTCGGCGTGGCGGCGCAGCGCGCGATCACGGAGATGCGCAAGCGCGTCGAGGAGCATGTGCTCCGGCTGCCGGTGTCGTATTTCGACTCGACGAAGTCCGGGATTCTGATCTCGCGGATCATGAGCGACGCCGAGGGCATCCGGAATATCGTCGGAAACGGATTGGTGCAGTTGATCGGCGGCATCGTCACCGCGCTGCTCGCCCTGTTCGTGCTGTTCTACCTGAACTGGAAGCTGACGCTGATCACGATCGTCACGCTGGCGATCTTCGGCGCGGTGATGGCCTTCACGTTCAAACGCGTCCGTCCGCTGTTCCGCAAGCGCGGCGAGATCAACGCCCAGGTCACTGGCCGGCTCGGCGAGAGTCTCGGCGGGATTCGCGTGGTGAAGGCTTACACCACCGAGAAGCGCGAAGACATCGTGTTCGCGAAAGGCGTGCACAGCCTCTTCCGCAACGTGGCGAAGACCATCACCGCCGTCTCCGGCGTCGGCGCGTTCGCGACGGTGATCCTCGGCGTGGTGGGCGTGATCATGATGCTCATCGGCGGCCGGGCCATCCTCGCCGGAACGATGACCCTCGGCGATTTCATCATGTACATCTTCTTCACCGGCCTGCTCGCCGCACCGATCATGAGCATCGCCTCGATCGGAACGCAGATCACCGAGGCCTTCGCCGGGCTCGATCGCATTCGCGAGATCATGAAGCAGCGAACGGAGCTCGATGACGACGCGACGCGGCAGCCCGCGGGGAACGTGCGCGGCGACATCGCATTCGAAGACGTCTCCTTCGAGTACGAGCCGGGCGTGCCGGTGCTGAAGCACGTTTCGTTCGTCGCGCCCGCGCGCACGACCACCGCGCTGGTGGGATCGAGCGGCTCGGGCAAGAGCACGCTCATCAGCCTGGTGATGACGTTCAATCGTCCGTTGAGCGGTCGCGTGCTCGTCGACGGCCGCGACCTCTCCGTCCTGCGCCATCGCGACTACCGCTCGCACCTCGGCATCGTCCTGCAGGACAACTTCCTCTTCGACGGCACGATCGCGGAGAACATCCGCTACGGACGCCCCGACGCGACGGAAGCCGAGATCCTCGAGGTGGCGCGCGTCGCGCACGTCGACGAGTTCGTCGAGCCGCTGGAAAAGAAGTACGACACCTTGATCGGCGAGCGTGGAATCAAACTCTCCGGCGGGCAGCGCCAGAGAATCGCCATCGCCCGAGCCATTCTCGCCAATCCATCGATCCTGATCCTCGACGAAGCGACGTCGAGCCTGGACAGCGAGAGCGAGGCAAAGATTCAGGATGGCCTGCGCGCCCTGCGCCGCGGCCGCACGACGTTCGTGATCGCGCATCGCCTGTCGACGATTCGCGGCGCCGATCAGATCCTGGTGCTCGAAGGCGGCGAGATCGTCGAACGGGGAACCCACACCGAGTTGCTCGCCGCGAATGGACGCTACCGCCAGCTGTACGACCGCCAGTACAACCTCGAGACCGATCAGTTCATCAATCCGGGGGAGGACTTTTTGCCGGTGCCGGAGCGGAGTGGGATGTAGAAAGATTCGAGTCAGCCAGCGCCGCCGCCCCACTTCTCGAAGTCGTCGCGAAACCACTTCATGATTTTCGATGTGTGCACGACGGTCCGGCCACCGCGCTTCAGCCGGCCATGGCTCGTGCTACGAATCGTCGCACTTACTGTAACGCCGGCCGGCGCGGCTGAATGGCGTGCCCCTCGTCATCGTGATCACGGTTGTCGCATCGATCGGCTCTTCCACATCTGGCAACGAATCGGTCAGCGCTTTTCCTGGATGGCAACGTACGTGCACGCACGTCTGTAGACGGTCGGCATCCTCCGGAGCAGAAGCAACAACCGGTCGCGACACCCTCGCTCACGAGGCGGATCTGAACGCCGGCCACTGTGGTGAAGGGAGCCCGCCGAGGCACCCGCTCGGAGTCCGGCGACCAGGGTTGTCGTACCCGCCCGGAAAAAAGGCCTGGACGAAGGATGACAGACGGATGCGCAATTCCGCGCACTCTGTAACGGAAATCAATTGGAGACTCACAATGAAAAGAATGATTTTGGTATTCGGCGTGGCATTCCTTCTTGCGCCCGCACTTGTGGCTCAGATGCCCGCCGGCGAGAAGCCGGCGACGATGGATTGTGCCGCGATGATGCAGCAGCACGACGCGATGCAGAAGCACATGGCGGAAATGGACGCGAAACTTCAGACGCTCGTCGCCGACATGAACAAAGCCAAAGGCTCGGCGAAGGTCGATAAGACGGCAGCCGTCGTCACTGAGCTCGTCGCGCAGCGCTCCATGATGCAGAAGCAGATGATGGACATGCACCCGAAGATGATGGAGCACATGACGCAGCACATGCAGAGCGGCATGATGAAAGGGATGGCCCATTCGATGTCGAGCTGCCCGATGATGAAAGGCGCCGGCAAGGCTCCCGCACCGGCTGCCGCAGAGCACAAGCACTGACTCACCCGAACGATCTGCATCGAAGCGAAAACACAGACTGAGGAGGTTCCTGATGCACCACGGAGGATGGTTTGGAATGGCGGGGATGGGGCTCTATTGGCAACTCCCGGTTCTGATTGTGGTTGTTGTCCTTGTCGCCTGGTTCTTTGCGAGGAGGCGCGCGCAGCCTGGCCGATAGCTGCCGGACGAAAGGCTCAGGGAGACAGTGCGAACGACGGGAGAAGGACCATGCCTGACTTGTCTCCAATCGATGCGGTCCTGCGGTGAGATCCGAAAGGACAAAGCCGCACCCGCACCGCCGTCTCACGATGACCACCACTGATTCGCCGCGAGCGGCTGCTGATGTTCATCTTCTCGAGCACGATGCTCGTTCATCGGCCGGCAGAGCCGGGAGAGCTCATCACCGAGGGTTCTCCGATCGATGCGACGGGGGCGTATCCGGCGTTCAGCGCCGAGCGCCCGGAGGATCCAATACCGCCCGCAAGGTCTGGGCGAGAACGGCCATGTCGAACGGTTTCTGAAGGAATTCAAACTCGTTTGCCGCGACCGCGGCGTCAATCACGCCCGGAGCCGCATAGCCCGTCACCAGGATCGCTTTCATGTCCGGCCAGCGCTCGCGAAGTCTGCGAACAACTTCGATTCCAGGCATTCCCGAAAGCATGAAGTCGGTCAGCAGGACCGAGAAGGGCGCCAGTGCGTCAATCTCGATGGCTTCTTCTCCTGTGCCGACCGCAACGACTGCGTAGCCAAGCAGCTCGAGAATCGCGGACAAGCCTTCGCGCACGGCCTGCTCATCCTCGACGAGCAGCACGCGCTCGCCGCGGCCGTTCGGAAGGTCTCCCTCTGGCGGCGTTGCGGCAGTGACTGCCGCAACGACACTCTGAAGCGGCAACTCGAATTGGAACGTGGTTCCACCCTCCGCAGGACATTCGACGTCGATGCGTCCTCCGTGCGCAGCGATGATTCCGTGTACGACGGACAGGCCGAGTCCCGTTCCCTTGCCGGCCGCTTTGGTCGTGAAGAACGGCTCGAAGACCCGGTCGCGGATCGTCTCTGGAATTCCCGTTCCGGTATCGGAGACTTTGAGCCACGCGGCGTTCTCGCCGCGGCCGGCTGCGATGGACAGCGCACCTCCCTCGGGCATCGCATCGACGGCGTTGCCTGCGAGATTCATGATGACCTGCTCGATCTGTCCACGGTCTGCGCTGATCCAGAGGGGAACGGTGGCCGGCTCGATGAACAGCCGGATGTTTTCACGCACGACGCGGCGCAGGAACGCAAAGAGGTCACCCAGGATCTGGTTGAGATCGAGATTCTCGCGCCTGCTGGTTTCGCGGCGCGCGAACAGCAGCAACTGTCGTGTGAGGGAAGAGCCGCGCCGGATGGTCATTTCCAGTTGCTTCAGATGCTCGAGGTTGCCCGGCTCGGCGCTCTTTCTCTTGAGAAGTTCAACCATCGTGAGCATCGCCTGCAGGAGGTTGTTGAAATCGTGCGCGACACCTCCCGCCAGCGTCCCGATGGCTTCGATCTTCTGCGCGTGGCGGAGCTGCTCTCCCAACGCGACTTCCGTCGTGACGTCGCGCTTGATTGCCACGAAATTAGTGATCGTGCCGTCGTTATCGCGCACCGGGGAAATCGTCGCGTCTTCTTCATAAAGGCTGCCGTCTTTGCGTTTGTTGACGAAGTGACCGTTCCAGACGGAACCTGCCGTGATGGCGCTCCAGAGCGTTTCATAGAACGCAGCGTCCTGCTTGCCGCTCTTCAGAATCCGCGGCGTCTGTCCGAGCGACTCCTCATGGGTGTATCCGGTAATGCGCTCGAATGCGGGATTCACATACTCGATCACGCCCGACGTGTTGGTGATGATGATCGATTCGGCGGCCTGCTCGACCACGGTGGCCAACCGCCGGTGTGCTTTTTCCGACTCGCGGCGGGCCGAGATCTGCAGTTTCAGGTCGCGATTGGCACGTTCGAGCGCGCGCGCAGAGCCGACTGCGTCCTCCATCATGTTCAGAGCGGCCAATCGCGCCGCGCCTAACTCCCCGACCTTGCTCGCCAACGCAGCGGTCCGCTCCCGGATGCGATCCTCCATCTCCTCGTTGGACCGGCGCAGAGCGGCTTCCCGGGCGTGAGCCTCCGATACATCGGTCACGAGAATCGCCACACTCGCGTCGTCGACAAGTCGGACACCGACGAACTTCAGGGAGCGCACGGCTCCATCCGCGGAATAGCTGATTTCTTCGGGATCGGATCGCTTCCCGGTGCTTGCCAGGAGTGTGGCGAGGCAGGTTCTCACCTCGGGATTGGGAATCGAGTCGATGTTTTGACCGATGATCGCGTCGACCGACGTGTTCAGAAGATCAGCGAAACGGCGGTTGCAAAGAAGAATGAGACCAGCCGCCGTGATGGTAACAGCGCCCTCGATCATCTCTTCGACGAAGAGCCGATACGGGTGCTCGGATCCGCGCAACAAGAACACCTGATCGCCCTGGGGCCCGGAAACCACGACGCCGTCGGCCTCGCCGATGCGAATGGCGCGCAGAGTCTCCTCGGCTTCTTCGAGCCGCATGCGGAGATCTTCGATCTCACGGGCTTCCGCAGGGACACGATCATCGACGGTCATGGTTGTGCTGTCGGCGCACGGAGATCGAGCCCGATGAGAACCCGTTCTGTATTCGAGAGATCTCCGATGATTTTTCGTACCGGCAGCGGAAGCCTCCGCATCACGGTCGGGATTGCAACGATTTGATCGCCCACCGCGAGCTGCGGTGTCTGCGTCAGGTCGATGACCTCGATCCGATATCGACCGGCGAGGTACTCCTTGCAGATACGGTCGAGATTAGCGAACGCCATTACGGACTTTGGCGTTTGACCGGCGACGTAGAGTCGCAGCTCCCATACGCCGTCTTCCGCTTTGGCCGTTTCCTTCACTCCCGGCTTCTTTTTCCCTGTGTTTTTCATCGTTCCTCTCTATCTTCGATAAGCGTCGACCGGCCTGGCCAGAAGCATCAGCCTTCCGGAGGTTGCCCATTGAGATTCGATCCGCCGCCGCCCTCGACTGCTCCTCGGTTGTCTGGCGCTCGAGCTCGCTGGACTCGAGCTCGGCGGCTCGGATGTCATCCTGCAGAGCAGCGATCTGATTTTGCAGCGCGCTTCGTTTGCGTTCGAGATCGTTTTTTTTCAGGGCGCTCTCCTGGCGCGCAGCCGTGGCTTCGTTTTTCTCCAGCAACTCCCGTTTCAGGCGCGCCGATCCCACCAGCACTCCAGCCGGGCCTACGTAGACGTCCATCAGTTCCACACCCTGGCTGGTCAACACGAACTCGCGAACCTGATTCGAATTCTTCATCCCTCGCGACTTCATCACGTACACGGCTCGATTCCGCTCACCGTCCTGCTCGATGTCGCGCAGCAGAAGCCATGTGTCGATCAGCGAGGTGAAGTTCGTATGCTCGAGATCGAGGGCGGCGGAGTCGGCAGTGAGACTCGTGAACAGCGCAGTCATACCGTTCGTCTTCAGGAAATCGACGACCCTCATGAGCATCGACTTGATTTCGCGTTCGTCTCCCGTCGCTGCGAACGCCGAGATCGGATCGATGACAACCACGCGCGGCTCGAAGTCGCGGATCGCTTTGAGGGTTACGGCGAGATGCATCTCCAGGCCTGTCAGCGACGGGCGAGCGGCGTGGAACTGGAGAAGGCCTCTTTTCGCCCAGCGCCGCAGATCGATCCCGATCGAACGCATATTCCGCATGACCTGCTCGGGCGATTCCTCGAACAGGAAATAGAGACATCGCTCCCCGCGGCGGCAGGCCGCGTCGACAAAATGTGCGGCGATACTGGTCTTCCCGCTGCCCCCCGTGCCGGAGACGAGAATGCTGCTGCCGCTGTAGTAGCCTTCCCCGCCCAGCATCGAGTCGAGTCGCGCAATTCCGCTCGGAATCCGCGCCGCCGAAACCTGGTGCGCCAGGTTCATCGACGACAGCGGAAGAATCAAAATCCCGTTCTCGTCGATGAGAAACGGGTATTCGTTCGTCCCGTGTGACGAGCCGCGGTATTTCGCGATCCGCAACCGTCTCGTCGACATCTGGTCGTTCACGCGATGATCGAGAACGATAACGCAATCCGATACGTATTCTTCGATTCCGTAGCGTGTCAGCGTGTTCTCGCCCCGCTCGCCCGTGATGATCGCCGTCACGCCTTTGTCCTTGAGCCAACGAAAGAGCCGGCGTAACTCAGCGCGGAGCACCGCCGGATTCGGAAGGCCCGAGAACAACGCTTCGACCGTGTCGAGGACGACGCGTTTTGTTCCGATCGACGTGATGGCGTGGTCGAGCCGGATGAAAAGGCCCTCGAGGTTGTATTCGCCGGTTTCCCGGAATTCACTCGGTTCGATGTGGACGTGATCGATGAGTAGTTTGCCGGCCGCGATCAGCGCACCGACATCGAACCCGAGGGACCCGACGTTGTCTGTTAGATCGGCTCCGGTCTCCTCGAACGTCATGAACACACCGTTCTCGCCGTATTCGCGGACCCCACGAACGAGAAACTCCATCGACAGAAGGGTCTTGCCGCAACCGGCCGGGCCGCAGATCAGCGTCGGCCTTCCACGCGGGAGCCCGCCATTCGTGATCTCGTCCAGGCCGCGGATGCCGGTGGGTGACTTTGGGAGCTCAGCGTGCGATTGCTTGTGTTTCGTCATGATGTTTCCTTGGCCAGTACGCGCTCCTCGGGAAGAACATACGACGCCGGTTGTCCCAACTGCGCGCAGAGATCATTGATTTGCCGCTTCAGCTCGATCATCCGCAACTCGCGGCCGACGGCGAGGCGGTTAAAGCGCTCGAGCTCGAGGTTCGATCGTTCCAGAATCTCGCTATGCTGGCGAAGCGCCTCCTCGGCTGCCTTCCATTCTGTGATGTCCTGGGTCGTTCCAATCAGGCTGAGGCGTGGCTCGCCAGATTCGCGTTGCCTGGCGATGGCATGAGCCATGCGCGTGCCCTGCGGCGTGACGATCCGGAACTCGAAGTCGATCATCCCTGTTTGACGCGACGCGGCGAGGCCGGCTGCGACATGGGCTTGATCTTCTTCATGAATTCGTTCGAGGAAGAGCTGTACCGGCACGACGGGAAGTGGATCGAGCGCGAACATCCGGAACGTTTCGGCAGAGGCAAACAGCTCACCCGATTCCGGATAGAGAATCCAGCTTCCGATATGGGCGATCTGCTGCGCCTCGGCAAGCGCTGCCTCGCTGTCGCGAAGGGCCTGCGCGGTCGCGACACGCCGCGTGATGTCCTGGATGGTTCCGTGGAGAGTCACCGCTTCCCCGCCTGCATCGCGATCTACGAAGACGCGCGCGGAGATCACGAGCGCGGCGCCGGCGGGCGTGGTGATCCCCAGATCGATGTAAATGTCGCCTTCGCCGGCTGAGGTGATTGCACGAGCGACCTCGTCTTCGAACCTGCGCCGATCCTCCGGGACGATCGTGCGCAGGAGAAGCTCGTAACTTGCCGTCACGGAGCCTTGCGGAATCCCCAGGATCCGATACGTCTCGTCAGACCATGTCACCGCGCCGGTCACCACGGACCATTCCCAATGGCCGACGTGAGCAATGCACTGGGCCTCCTTGAGTGCAGCCTCGCTGATCCTGAGTGCTTCCTCGGCCCGCACGCGCTCGCTGATGTCCATGTTCACCCCCACCATGCGGAGCGGCTTGCCGTCCTCAGAGAAGAACACTCTTGCACGCGCCTGCAGCCAATGGATGCTCGCGTCCGGCCATACCACACGGAAATCGCGAGTGAATTCGCCCGAGGTCAGCGACTGCTGGATCGCGGCCTCCGCGGCTGGAAGGTCGTCAGGGAAGACCCGCTCTCTCCAACTCTCATACTGTCCTCCGAAGGCGCCGGGCGGGAGACCGTACAGCGCCATCATTTCGTCGGACCACGTACTGGTGTTGTTTTGAATGTCCCAGGAGAAGTGACCGATACCGCCCGCTTGCTGCGCAAGTTGCAGGCGCTCCTCGCTTCTCCGGAGCGCTTCCTGTTCCTGTTTTCGCCGTGTAATGTCGCGCGAGAACACCAACATCCTGCCCGCCGCCCGCCAGAACGAAACGCTGATCTCGACGTCGAGGATTCGGTCGTCCTTCGTCCGATGCTTCGTCTCGAAATGAGCAACCCCCGATTCCACGGTGCTTTGGATGCGGCTGGCGGTCTCCTCGGGCGTTTCGAGTGCCTCAATGTCGGGGATGCGGAGCTCGAGCAGCTCCTCACGCGAGTAGCCGCTCATGCGGCAATAGGATTCGTTGACGTCGAGCAGCCGGCCCTCGAGATCGACGAGCCAGAATCCATCCGATGACGTGGCGAGGATCGTCGCGTACTGCTCGGCCTGCAGGCGAATGACCTCCCCGGCTTTCTTGCGGCCCGTGATGTCATGCGCGATCGAGGATGCCCCGACCACGTTGTCCTCATCGTCCAAAACGGGTGAGACGCTCAGCCACACATCGATGCGGCGGCCGTCCTTTGCGACGCGCACCGTTTCGAAGGGATCGATGCGCTCGCCGCGCTGAATCCGTTCGAGGATGAGAGGAGCCTCGCCGTGCCGTTCCGGAGGTGCAAGCATGGTCGCAGAGCGTCCGATGGCCTCGGCCGCCATGTACCCGTACATGTTTTCAGCGCCGGCGTTCCAGCTCTCGATGAGACCGGCGCTCGATGTTCCGATGATCGCGTCGTTGGACGAATCGACGATCGACGCCAGCCGGATGCGATCGACGTTGCGCCTGAGCAGGACCACTCCCACGCCGAGAACAATTGCGGCACCGAAGAAGGCGTGTATGGCGACGAAGACCGTGAGACCCGCCTCGGGAGCGAACCAACGATAATTCAGGTCGCGAAGAGCGAAAGCGAGCAAAGGAACGACGATCGCTGCCGGCAGCAGGAGTCGCGACATCAGTCCCGCTGGCGTTCGCGAGAGGAGCGGAACGACCCAGCCCCGCGGCCGTGCGACGACCACGGCCAGCGAGATCAGGACAAGCCCGCAACCCGTCGCCGCAACGGGGGCGGCGATTTTGGAGCGGTCGAGGAATGACGGGATCTTCAGGACGTGTCCGAGCAGGATGAAGAGGGAAATCAACAGAACCGCGGACCCGATCACGTGACCGGCAAAGTCCCTTTGCGTTGTGATGAACACAAGCGCTGAACCCAACGCGAGGAGAAGCAATCCGGTGACGAGATACGGGTGAACAATCACGCCGCCGCGTGCAGCCCAGACCTGCCATTCTTCGATGTGCCGTGAGAACGCCGCCGACAGCAGATCCGCTACCGCAAGGACGACAACGGCGAGGGCGGCGCGGCGCGCCGTCAACAAGCCAGCGGCAACCGGCGAACGAAGCGCAAGAAGGCCGGCGCCGAGCACGATGAAAGCGAGAGCGGCGACGGCAGCGACCGGTTTCCCGTTGGTGCCGAGTGAGGCGATCGATGCGTTGCCCAGGGCATAGCCGATTAGTGCGATGACGCCGATGGCGATCGCACCGAAGCAAAACGCGGTTGACAACGAGTTTCTATGCAGGGTCGGCGGACCGGCCGCCGTGTTCTGCTGCTCCACAGCCGGCCGCCGGTGAAAAGCGAATAAGTCGAAAAGCCGGGAGCGAAGCGTGACGATGGTCATCCCGCTCTCCCGGCATGCGGCGGCGTTAGGCGTTCATATTGCGCTTGCATGACTCGCTCGCTGCGTCGAGTCGGCGGACAGCCGGCTGGCGGCATTGGCAGTGGCTCTTTGTCGCAGCATATGCCGCATGCCATCGAAAAATTTACGTTCTCGGCGTGATTTATTCGTATATCCACTCACTGCTGTCCAAATTAGCCATCTTCACATCGGCGGCTAGCGGAGACTGAGGGACGATTTGAGCAGCTTCGAGAATCAGACCCCCTCTCGATCACGTAAAGCTGCTGTCCAAGATTGTCGGAGAGCGAATGAGGTCATAG
>DATLFB010000051.1:0-15359 GCA_035525285.1 Thermoanaerobaculia bacterium | reverse complement strand
GCGGGGAGAGGGCTCGGGTGCGGGGCGTCCCCTCGTACGCCCCCTCACCCGGCGCTGCGCGCCACCCTCTCCCCGCAAGCGGGGAGAGGGGACTGGTCGGCAGTCACCTTTGAAACGCGTAGCTCACCTTCGCGAAGAACTGCCGGTTGTTGCGGATGAAATCCCCTGCCTCCGCCTCGACGGTGTCGAGATCGCCGTAGCCCATGTAGAACACCGTCTGCCAGTTCAGCTTGTACGCGAACAGCAGTTGCGTCGCGAGCGAGCCGCTGTGCTGCGCGATGTTGCCGGGCGGCAAGTCGTAGAGCGGCACGTCGCTGTTCGTGCGCGAGTTCTGCACGATCGCGCGCAGGAACATCCGTGAGTTGAACGTGTACGTCGCGCGGATGCGCTCGATCTGCGACGTGAACAGCCGGTCGCTGCGAATGTTCAGCCAGCGCAGGCCGCTCGTCAGGCCGATCTGCAGATGCAGCGTCGGGCGGAGGGTTGCAGTCAGATTGACGTTCGCGCCGCGGCCGAGGCGGTTCTTCACGAAGTCGACCTCATCGCCGATCCAGCCGTCGAGGGCGACCTGACTCAGGATGCGGCCGGCCGCGAACTGCACCGTGTAATAGAGGCGGTCGCGGTCGAACACCTCACCGCGATTGCTCACCTGATCCTTCGCCAGGCGGAGGCGCGTGAATGAGCGGAACCTCCCATCCGCGCCGAAACCTGCCGACACGAGGCGGTACAACAGATCGCCATCCTGCGTGTCCTGAACCTCGCCGAACGCATAGACGCGGAAGCGGTTGAAGAATCCCTTCGGCCGGAACGTGTGTCCCGCCTCCATGTAGCTTCCGCGGTAGCCGGCCTGCGGCACGAAACCGTTGTCGGCGCGGAAGTCGTGCCCGTAGTCGCTGAAGTTGACGAAGAAATCGCGCGTTGCGGTCGAGTACGCGTACCACGCGTACATCGCGTGGCCCGACAGCGACTGCCCGTTCCACTCCGGATGCAGATCCTCGCGCTCCGGCGTCTCGCTGCGGCTGAAGAGCAACTGCCCGGTCAGCGTGTGATGCTCGCCGATGCGCCACTGGAAATCGGGACCGAAGACGCGATTGTGCGCGCCGCCTTCCGACTCGCGCGTCGTCGCGAGGAGACTGAGAAACGAGCGCCCGAAATCGCGGCGCACGCGGCCGATGAGCGCGAGCGACGAGAGCTCCTGCGGCGCGAAGTCCGAGCCGAACGCCGAAGGGATGATCACCGACCCGCCGCCGCGGTCCTGCGCGACGAGCAGCGTGTACGCGTAGTTCCCCTTCTTCCCCGTCGTGCGCGCGCCCCAGCGCGGCGCGGTCAGAGTGCGCGTGTACACCGCCTGGATCGGCGTCGTGAACAGCTCCACGCCTTCGAGGAAGAACGGCCGCTTCTCCGGGATGAAGATCGCGAAGCGCTCGTTCGTCGAGATCACCGCCACATCCGACTCGATCTGCGAGAAATCGGGATTGATCGTCGCGTCGACGGCCATGTCCGCGGCCGGCGTCCACTTGAAATCGAGACCGGCCTCGACGCCGACGGGATCGTTCACGAAGTGCGTGCCGCTGTTGTCCGCCAGTGGACGCAGCTCGCCGAGCTTTTGCGTCGTCGCGTACGGCGCGAGAACGAAGTGATCGCCCGTCGGCAGGCCGCGCAGTCCGGTGATCTTTCCGAAGCTGCAGACGAAACAGTTCGCGTCGCGCGGCAGCTTGCTGGTGAACATCTGATAGCGCCGGTCGCGCGGCCAGTTGCGATAGAGCACGAGTCCCCACTGCTCCGGATTCGCGTTCTCGTAGCGGAGCGACGAGAACGGCACGCGCATCTCCATCGACCACCCGTTCGCGTGCGGCCGCGCGGCGGAGTCCCAGAAAAAGTCGGGCGAGCTGTCCTCCCCCGCGCCCGCGTCGTCCGTGATCGCGTCGTACTGCACGCCGCGCGCGGTGACGAGAAAGAGATAGGCGCTCTTCCCGTCGTTGCGCGTGTCGATGACGATTCCCGCGTAGTCGTCGATGTTGCCGCTGATCTGATCGTGATCCGCGTACGCCGCCTGAATGTCCGACGGCTTCGAGTCGCTCGACTCGATCGCGACGTAGAGGAACTTCCTGTCGTACGTCACGTAGCCAACGGTCTTCACCTTCGGCTCGACGTTGTCGCCGGGATTGATCTCGTACCACGTCTCGAACTTCGCCGCCGACTGCCAGGCCGCGTCGGACAGATCGCCGTCGATCGTGATGGCGCCCTGCGCCTCGGGAATCGACACCGGCGGCGGGAGCTCCGCCATCGCCGGGACACTCATCAGCAGTGCGAGCACGAGCGTTCCGCTCCTCATCACGGTTCCCCTCCGCACAGTCATACGAAGGCATTCGTAAAAAGTTAGGAGGGCGGACGTCTCGTCCGCCCCCAAAGAAAGGCGGACGAGACGTCCGCCCTCCTGTGTTATCCTGCGCGCTCCACACCGCACCGCGTCGTTGCCTCCGCACCGAACGACGCATGAAATCCATTTTCTTCACACTTACGGTTCTTCTCTTCACGCTGCCCGCGCAGGCGGAGATGCTGCGCGTGGTCGCCATCCAGGACGGGCGCACGGTCGCCGTCGATCGCAACGGGACGCGCACGAGCGTTCGCCTCGCCGGCGTCGCGGTCACCGACGAGCTGCACGCGCGCGAGCTGCTGCGCTGGACGCTGCTCGGCTTCTGGGTGAAGCTCGAGCCTGCCGCGAACGGGGAGCTCCTCGTCTGGCGCTCGCCCGACGCGATGTTCATCAATCGCGAGCTCGTGCTGCGCGGCTACGCGCGCGCCACGCTCGAGGGAATCGCACCCGACACGCGCGTCCCGATGATCTACCTCGGCGAAGGGCCGAGCGGCGAGCGCCGGGTCACCGTTGAAGCGGAACCTGCAACGGGCAGCGGTATACGTCGCCGTTCCCGAGGTAAAGCGACATCACCACGGCGAGGTGCCCGTCCATCACCGGGTCGTTCAGGCTCCGCACGCCGCGGCCCGTCATAGGCAGCTCGAACGTGTAGTCGTCGTCTTCGGCGATCGTGCGATCGACGTTCTGCAGCAGCGAATCGAGACGGTATCCGCGCGCGTTCGCGTCCGGCTGCTCGATGCGGATCTGTTTGACGAAAATCTCGTGCCGCGCATTGTTGCTGACCTCGATGAACATCGTCAGCCGGTCGTCGAGCCGCTCGCCGCCGGTGCCGAGACCGTGCAACCCGGCGCGGATCATCAGATCGCCGCCGCTCTCGCATCCGAGAACGCGGCTGTCGATGACATCCGTCGCGGAACGGCACGAAACGGCGAGGAGCGCGAGTGTCAGCAGGAACGCTCTCATGCCGTTCATCGTACGCTCATCGCGCGCGTCCGAAGAAATACGACGTGCCGCTCACCGCGTCGTCGAACGTCCAGAACCCGCGCTCGCGATGCAGCCAGACGAAGTTCAGGAGAGCCCAGTCGCCGCTCGATCCGTGCAGATGCCACAGGAGGAGGAACAGGAAGAACACGGTCAGTGATGGAAACGCGATCGCCGCTCCGATGAGCAGCGGGTTGATCACGACGAACGGCACGAGCGCGACGAAGACGAAAGCACGCGTCGCGGCGACGAAGTGATGCGCGACGACCCACGCGGCCGCGAGGCGAAGCGAGTAGTCCCAGCGCACGTCGCGCGCTCCGACGAGGCGATACGCGAACGCGTGCAGGAGCTCGTGCAACGGAAGGACGAAGAGGAAGAGCGCGACGAGCGCGGCGCCGAAATCGCGCAGACAGCGCAGCACGGAGAGGTCGCGCGCGATGGCGACAGCGACAACCGCGCCGAGCGTGATGATCGACATCGCATGATGCACGCGCGTGAGCCACGACGGGCGGCGGAGGAAGTACTCGATGACGAAGCCGGCAAGCGTGCCGCGGGTGAGCTCGCCGAGGAGCTCGTGGCGCGCGCGCAGCTCCTCGATGTCGGGCATCCGGCGCGGATTGTCGCATGTAGCGCGGGCTTCCAGCCCGCCGTCGCGCCGGCTTCCAGCCGGCGCTCCGAGTCGCCGGCTGGAAGCCGGCGAAACGGCGGGCCGCAGGCCCGCGCTACAGAACGAAGCGGTTCATCGGCGATTCCGCGACCCCGCTCGGCAAGTAGCTCTGTTCGATGAAGAGAATCTCGTCCATTGTCGCGATCACGACGGTCGATGAGCGCGTGCCGTAGCGCTCACCCACGATGAAGACCTCTTCTTCGACGCGTCCGCGATGGCGCGGCGTACCGAGAAATCGCAGCAACCTCGCAGCGAGATCCTCCGCATCGCGCGCATCGACGAGCGCACGCGACAACTCGTTCGTCGCAACCTCGACCTTCGGCCAGTGCTCGCCGTCCGGCGCATTGCTCAATCCGTAGATTCCCGGCTCGTACGCGCGAGCGATGTTCGCGCAGTAGTGCGCGGACCGTCCCATCTCGCCGACAAGCAGATGAAATCCCGAATACTCCGCCGCGTCGCGCACGATCTCCGCGGCAAACTCCTCCGGCGGCGTCGCCGACGTCGCGAACGCGCGCACGAGCGCTCCGCGCGAGCGCTTCCCCGGTACGGCGCCGCGCAGATTCGTCACCGCCGCGAATCGCCCGCCGCGCGTGATCGCCAGCCACGAGCCGCCGGCCAGCACGTCGCGTCCGCCGAGCACGTCGGGCGCGTCGTCCCAGAAATGCGCGGCGCGCGTCGGACGCAGGTGATCCTCATCGCGATTCGCGGCGAGGACGAACGGGAAGCGTTCCGAGGCGCGGTGCGCGAGCGCGATGAGACACATCGCCGCGAAGTCTAGTAAAGTCGCGGCGTCCGATGTTCACCGTCCTCATCGTCGACGACAACCCGAGCTTCTGCGCGCAGGCCGCGCGTCTCTGCCAGCGCGAAGGCTTCGGCACCGCGACCGCCGGCAACATCTCCGAGCTCATGGCCGTGCTCTCGACCACGAATCCCGATTTCGTCCTGATCGACATCGAGCTCCCGCAGATCCCCGGCCATCGCCTCGGCTCGCTGATCCGCGCCCGGCGCCACGTCCCGATCGTCCTCGTCTCCGCGCTGAGCGAGGATCGCGTGCGCCGTCTCTTCGAGGCCTCCGATGCCGACGGCTGGATCTGCAAGCCGCTCACGCGCGACAAGCTGATCGCCGCGGTCACGCGCTTCGGCACCGCGCAGTCCGAGGCGACGACGGCGCCGGTGGTATCGGAATCCACGCCGTCGATCGCGAATCCGTATCGCGTGCTCGTCATCGAAGACGAGCACCTCATCGCCGCACGGATCGAGGCGGTCCTGCAGCCGACGTGCGCCGTGACGATGGTCGCCGAGGGGGACTCCGCGATCGAGCGCCTCTCGCACAACGACTACGACTGCATCCTCCTCGACCTCACCCTCCCGCGCCTCAGCGGCTTCGACGTCCTGCGCCACCTCATGCTCCGCCGCCCCGATCTCCTGAAGTCGACGGTGATCATGACCGCCGCCACCGACGAGTCGCTGCAGTTCATCGACCCCAACGCGGTGGGCGGCGTGTTGCGGAAGCCGTTTGCGGTGGCGGGGCTGGCGGATCTCGTGGCGGGGATTGCCGCGAAGTAGGGTTGCCCGGTTGCCCAGTGGCCCGGTGACCCGGTGGCAAGCAGCTTGCGATTCACCCCGCTGTCCAAAATCAAAAGAAAAACCTATGTCCCATAGCTCTCAACAGCTTATCGCGCTTGCACTCGCATTCTCGCTCGCACTGCCGATGTCCGCCTTCGCGGAAAATCGCAGCCGTCGCAGGACAGATCTCGAACAGCTCGCCGCTGACATGGAGCGCGTTTTCGGCACGCCCAATGCGCGGTCCGAACACCGGGAAACCGGGAAACCGGGTAACCGGGCAACCCAAATCCTCACCGCCATTGAACCGCGAGCGCGCGTCCCACGGCCTCCGTCCCCTGCGGCTCGAAACACGGCTCTCGAACGGTGATACCTTCCGCCGCCATGAAAACGCTCCTCGCAGTGACGGCTCTGACTCTTACTCTCCCGCTCTCCGCGCAGCAGCCGGAGATCCCCGAGGGTTACTGGCCCGAATCGAAGTCCGCGGCGATCCTCGAGAAAACCGAGACCATCCGCCTCGCGCCCGACCTCTCGCGCCTCAGCGCCGAAGAGCAGGCCGCGGTGAAAGAGCTCCTCGAAGCCGGCATCCTCATTCAGCGCCTGTACGAACAGCAGCGGCATCCGGACGCGCTGAAGGCCTTCGAAGAGCTGCGCAGACTCGATGCGCGCGCCGGCAGTCCGCCGCGGACGAAAAATCTGCGCGAGCTCTATCGCCTCTTCCAGGGACCGATCGCGACGACGCTCGACAACAAGCGCGAAGCCTTCCTCCCCGTCTCCGCCGAAACGCCGGGCAAGAATGTCTATCCGTCCGACCTGACGAAAGCGGAGCTCGACGCGTTCCTCGCGAAGAACCCCGCCATGCGCGACCGGATCCTCGCGCCGCGCACCGTCGTGCGGCGCGAGACGAAAAGCAATCTCGCGAACGACATCAACCCGATGACCGCGTTTCCCGTGCTGCGGTACCTGTCGTCCGAGGTGTACGACCACCTCCGCTCGCGCCAGCTTCCGGCCGACGGATCGGGAATCTACGCCGTCCCGTACTCGATCACGCATGCCGACCAGACCATCGACATCTTCATCCGCCTCACGAACGCGGCGGCGCGCGTCGAATCGCAGGACAGCGAGCTCGCGCGTTACCTCCGCAATCGCGCGCGCGACTTCCTCAGCAATGACTACGAGTCGGGCGACGCGTCATGGATCACCGGCCGCTTCAAGCGTCTCAACGCGCAGATCGGTGCGTACGAGACGTACGACGACGCGTTGTACGGCGTGAAGGCGTTTTACGGCATGAGCGTGCTGATCGAGAACGAGAAAGCGACCGCGGAACTGCGCAAGGCGCTCACCGGCCTGCAGGCGATCGAAGACGCGCTGCCGTACGACGCGCACAAGCGCGTGCGCGAGGACATCCCTATCGGCGTGTACGAAGTGATCGCCGACTTCGGCCAGGCGCGCGGCACGAACACCGCGACGATTCTGCCGAACGATGCGCTCTTCTCGCGCCGTTACGGACGGCGCATCATGCTCCGCGAGAACATCATGACGCATCCGAACATCGTCGCCGCGAACGAGCGCGTCTGGCGCGCGGCGACCGCCGACGCGCACGCGAAGGAGCTCGGCCCCGAAGGAAATGTGCATCGCACGCTGTGGCACGAGATCGGGCACTACCTCGGCGCCGATCGGACGAAGGACGGCCGCGAGCTCGACGTCGCGCTCGAGAGCTACGCCGACGCGCTCGAGGAAATGAAGTCGGATCTCGTCTCGCTCTTCGCGCTGCAGCGGATGAATCATCCGTCGCTGCGCGCGATCCAGGCCTCGGGCATCCGGCGCACGCTGCAGAACGTGAAGCCGCGTCCCGATCAGCCGTATCAGACGATGCAGCTGATCCAGTTCAACTGGTTCCTCGACAAAGGACTCCTCTCCGCCGATCCGAAAACCGCGCGCCTCTCGATTCACTACGATCGCTATCCCGAAGCGGTGAATTCGCTGCTGAAGGAAGTGCTGAAGTTGCAGCACGACGGCGACAAGGCCGCCGCCGCGGCGTTCTTCGAGCGCTGGACGACATGGACTCCGGAGGTGCACGACAAGCTCGCGGCGCGCATCCGCGAAGCCGAAGGCGCGCGCTGGCGCCTGGTGCGATACGCGGCGCTGGGCGAGTAACGTGGCGCCCGGCTTCAGCCGGGCGTCCCGTGGGCGGGCGGGCTGAAGCCGCCCTTCGCTGGCTGGAAGCCAGCGACACGGCGGCCTGGAAGGCCGCGCTACAGAAAAACGGAACGCCGACTTTCAGTCGGCCGGTCCGCCGATCTCCGATCGGCGTCAAAGACCCCGCCGACTGGAAGTCGGCGGACCGGCCGACAGGATGTCGGCGTTCCGTACGGAGGCAGGCCGTGTAGCGCGGGCATCCTGCCCGCCGTAACGCCGGCATCCTGCCGGCGACCTCGCTGGCTGGAAGCCAGCGAAGGGCGGGCTGAAGCCCGCCCCTACGTTTTCTTTACAATCGCGCGCGATGAGAACCGCGCTGGCTCTACTTCTCCTTACCGCATGCGCCACGGTGCAACCGCCTGCTGCGCCCACAACGACTCCGCCAACGCCCGCCGCCTCGCGCATCGACGGCTTCATCCCGCTGCAATGGGATGAGCAGAACGGCAAGCTGCTGATGGAGATCTCGCGCTTCGGCGAGGAGATGATCTGGCAGGTCTCGCTGGCGTCCGGCGTCGGCTCGAATCCGATCGGCCTCGACCGGCACCAGCTCGGCGCGACGCACATCGTCCGCTTCGAGCGCGTCGGGCCGCGCGTGCTGATGATCGAGCCGAACTACGGCTACCGCGCGCTGAGCAGCGACGAAGCGGAGCGGCGCGCGGTCGAGGAGTCGTTCGCGCAGTCGATCCTCGCCGGATTCAAAGTCGAATCGATGAACGGCGACGCCGTCGTCGTCGACGCAACAGAGTTCTTCCTCTCCGACGCGCACGGCGTTTCGCGGCGCCTGCGCGACACGCAGCAAGGCAACTACACGCTCGACCGCAACCGCAGCGCGATCTACCTGCCGCGCACGAAAGGCTTCCCGCGCAACACCGAGGTCGAGGCAACGCTCACGTTCACGACGAATGATCGGCCGGGACCGCTCGTGCGGCAGGTTACGCCGACGTCGGACGTGGTCACGGTGCGCGAGCATCACTCGTTCGTCGCGCTGCCCGAGCCGGGCTATCAGCCGCGGCGCGCCGATCCGCGCGTCGGCGTGCTCTCGATCGACTTCTACGACTACGCCTCGCCGTTCACCGGCCCGATCACGAAACGCTGGATCGCGCGGCATCGCCTCGACGCGGAAAAGCCGATCGTCTACTACGTCGACAACGGCGTGCCCGAGCCGATCCGCACCGCGCTCGTCGAAGGGGCGGCGTGGTGGAACGAAGCGTTCGAAGCCGCGGGATTCAGGAACGGATTTCAGGTGAGGGTGCTCCCGCCCGACGCCGATCCGATGGACGTGCGTTACAACGTGATCAACTGGGTGCATCGATCGACGCGCGGCTGGTCCTACGGCTCGAGTGTGGTCGATCCCCGCACCGGCGAGATTCTCAAAGGCCACGTGCTCCTCGGATCGCTCCGCATCCGGCAGGACGTGCTCCTCGCGCGCGGACTCATGCCGGTCTACGACGAGCTCGATCCCGCGACCTCGCCGTCGCTCATGGCGCTCGCGCGCATCCGCCAGCTCTCCGCGCACGAGGTCGGCCACACGATCGGCCTCGATCACAACATGGCCGCATCGACGTACGGCCGCGCGTCGGTAATGGACTATCCCGCGCCGTACGTGAAGATCACGAACGGGAAGCTCGACCTCTCCGAGGCGTATTCGACGGGAGTCGGTGCGTACGACATCGCGGCGATCCGGTACGCGTACGCGCCGGTGAAGAGCGAGGCGGAGCTCGAAGAGCTCGCGCGCGCGACGCCGCTGTTCGTTTCCGATCCGCATTCGCGTCCGGTCAGCGGCGCGCATCCCCTCGGCTCGGTGTGGGACAACGGCGCGGATCCGATCGCCATGCTGCGTCACGAGATCGACGTGCGGCGCATTGCTCTCGAGCAGTTCGGCATGCGCAATCTCAACGCCGGCGAGCCGCTCTCCGCGCTCGAGGAGAAACTGCTGCCGCTCTATCTGCATCATCGCTATCAGCTCGAGGCGGCCGCGAAATCGATCGGCGGCGTGTCGTTCACCTACGCGACCCCGCCGCGCGTCGTTCCGGCGAAGCAGCAGCGCGACGCGCTCGCGGCGGTGCTGGCGACGCTCGATCCGGAGTTCCTCGCGATTCCGCAGCGCATCGTCGATCTCATCCCGCCGCCCTCGTACGCGCACGGCGATCCGAACACGGAGCTCTTCCCGCGCCGCACCGATCCGGTCTTCGATCCGATCGCGGCCGCGATGACCTCCGTCGACCTCACGCTCGCCGCGCTGCTCGATCCCGCGCGCTGCGCGCGCCTCGTGCGGCAGAACGAGCTGCCGATGCGCGAGGTGACCGACGCGCTGGTGAGCCTCGCGATGCAGCAGGGACCGATCGCGCGCGCGACGCGCTCGCTGCTCGTGACACGACTCTCCGAGCTCGCCGCGAATCGCGACGCCGACGATCAGGTGCGCGCCGAAGCCGTCGACGCACTCCGCCGCCTCGGCGAACGCCTGCGCGCAACGGCGGCCGACCATGCCGAGAACGCGCATCGCCGCGCGACCCGCGACGACATCGAGCGCTTCCTCAATCGCCCCGCGGAACCGTGGCAGCCGCCACGCCCGCCGGCGATTCCGCCGGGTCCGCCGATTTAGGAGTGGCGCGGGCTTCCAGCCCGCCGTGACGCCGGCTTCCAGCCGGCGTCTCCACCAGCGCCGGCGAGACGCCGGCGCTACGGCGGGCGGGACGCCCGCGCTACCAAAAAAGGATTCAGCGCGCTCTTCGCGAGCCACCGAAACCCGCGCACTCGCATCAGGCGAAACAACCACTCCATCGGCGCGCTGAACGCGCGCCCGTACCAGTGCTGCGCGGCCTGCCGGAACTGTAATCGCTTGTACGGACTCAAAGCCTCCGCGCGTCCGCCCACAAGCGCATCGATTTCTGCGAACGACGGCAGGAATCCTTCACGCGTCGAATGAAATCGCGGCTTGCCCGGCGCATCGCCGTGCCAGAAGTCGATCGGAAACGCGCCGTTCGGGCAATCGAGAAAGAGCACACCGCCCGGCGCGAGCACGCGCAGCAACTCGCGCATGAAGGCCGCGCGCTGCGCATCCCGATCGGGCAGCGGCGCCACGCGATACGGATTCGCCGACTCGGCGACGCCGATGTGCTCGATCACGCCCGACGAAAGCACGGCGTCGAAGTACCCATCCGGAAACGGCAAGGCGAGCGCGCTTGCGACGACGAGACGATCGCGATGCGCGCGCTCGCGCCACTGCCACTTCCGCAGCGCGGAGAGATCGTTCCCCCACGCATCGAATCCCGCGTCCTGCAGCAGATCGACGGAGATCCCGTTTCCGCATCCGCAGTCGAGCACGCGCGTTCCCTCGATCAGCGGCAGATAGAAGTCGTTGATGCGCCGCGAGGCCCCGTCGATCTCGAGACGCAACCCTTCGAGATGCGCCTCGCTGAGCGTCGTCGACTCGTCGAACTGATCGTAGTAAGCCCCCTCGGCGAAGTCGGCGATGCCGTGCTCGACGGGATAGCGCCGCCCGCACAAATCGCAGTGGAGGGCGGACGTCCCGTCCGCCATTTCGTGGCGGACGAGACGTCCGCCCTCCTTTGGACAGATCAGCACGGCGCGCATCCTAACCGGAACGCATGTCCGAAACTTTTCGTTGTTACCCGCGTATCTGTCCGCCAGGAGAAGCCTCACCATGTCCAGACTCTCGAAAATCCTTCTTTTTCTGATCCTTGCGGCCGTCGGCACGGTCGGCGTGTACGCCGTCGTGCGGAAGGGCGACAAGAAAGAAGGCGGACTCAAAGAGGTCGAGGTCGTCAGCGGCACGATCGTCGAGAAAGCGGTCGCCGTCGGCCAGATCCAGCCTCGCCAGAAATTTCAGGTGAAGTCGAAGATCTCCGGCATCGTCCGGCGGGCGATGGTGCAGGTCGGCGACACGGTGAAGGCCGGCGATCCGCTCTTCGAGATCGCTCCCGACCCGACGCCGCTCGAGGTGAGCGAAGTCGACCGCCGCGTGGAGTCGGCCGAGGCGTCGTTCCGGCGGGCGGAAGGCGACTACAACCGCGCGATGGAGCTCTCGCGCGGCGGCGTCATGCCGAAGTCGGAAGTCGAGGCGAAGAAAGAATCGTACGAGCTCGCGCGCGTCGCGCGCATGAAAGCGCAGCAGGACCGCGAGCTCACGCGTAAAGGCAATCTGTCCAGCACCAGCGGCAAGGAATCCATCATTCGCGCGCCGGCCGCCGGCACCATCCTCACCCGCATGGTCAACGAAGGCGATCCCATCGTCCCGCTCACGTCGTATCAGCCGGGCACCGAGATGGCGTCGGTCGCCGACATGTCCGACCTGATCTTCAAGGGCACGGTCGACGAGATCGACGTCGGCAAGCTCTCGACCGGCATGCAGGCCCGCATCAAAGTCGGCGCGCTGCCGACCGACGTCGTCACCGGCCGCGTCGCGCGCATCGCCCCGCAGGCACAGCAGAAGGAAGGCGCGACGCTGTTCGACGTCGAGATCGAGCTCGACGCGAACCCGAAAGTCACGCTCCGCGCCGGCTACTCCGCGAACGCCGACGTGATCATCCGCGAAAAGAAAGACGTCCTCGTCCTCCCCGAGCGCCTCGTGCTCTTCGAAGACGGCGGCAAGAAAACCTTCGTCGAGCTCCCCGGCGCGACCGCGAAAGCGGAGCCGAAGAAAGTGGAGATCAAGACGGGGATTTCAGACGGGTTGAACATCGAGGTCGTCTCGGGCGTGAAGCGCGGGGATAAGGTCGTGGAGAGGCCGCCGAAGGAGATTTCGTAGGCTGCCCGGCTACCCGGCTGCCCAGCATTGGGTGCCGGGAAGCCGGGGAGCTGGGAAGCCGGGAAGCCCGGTCATGAAAGACGTCCTCCGCCAGCTCATCCGCGACGTGCGCACCGAAAAGCTGCGCACCTTCCTCACGGTCTTCGGCATCGTGTGGGGCACGGTTGCGATCAGCCTCATGCTGGCGTTCGGGACGGGGCTGCACAAGAACATGATCAGGCAGACCGCGGGACTCGGCGATCGCATCGTCATCGCCTGGCCGGGTCTCACCTCGATTCCGTACGAGGGGCTCGGCAAGGGGCGCAGGCTGCGGGTGACCGAGGAGGACATTGCGGCGGTGCGGAGCGAGGTGCGCGGGCTGAGGGCCATCTCCGGCGAGTACATGACCAACATGCGCCTCGACTACGGCACGAAGACGATGTCGATCGACGTCTCCGGCGTGACCACCGAGTTCGGAGGCATGCGCAATCTGATTCCGTCGGCGGGCGGACGCTTCGTCAATCCGATCGATGACGGCGAGCTGCGCCGCGTCATTTTCCTCGGCGCCAAACTGAAGGAGAACATCTTCGGCACGTCCGACGCGATCGGAAAGACCGTGCTCGTCAACCAGTCGCCGTTCCAGGTGATCGGCGTGCTGGTGAAAAAGGGCCAGGACTCGAGCTACAGCGGCCGCGACAACGAGAAGGCCTTTATCCCCTCGTCGACCTTCCGCGGCATCACCGGCGACAAGTACGTCGACAACATGGTCTTCCAGGCCGGCAAGTCGAAGGAGACCAAACGCGTCATCGACGACGTGACCAGCGCGTTCGGCAAACGCCTTCGCTTCGACGCCAAAGACAAAGAGGCGATGTCGATGTGGGACACGACCGAACAGTTCCAGTTCTTCGACGTCTTCATGCTCGCATTCAACGCCTTCCTCGGCATCATCGGCGTGCTGACGCTCATCGTCGGCGGCATCGGCGTGTCGAACATCATGAACGTGATCATCGAGGAACGGACCCGCGAGATCGGCATCAAGATGGCGCTCGGCGCGAAACAGAGCTACATCCTCCGGCAGTTCCTGCTGGAGACGATGTTCGTAACGCTCATCGGCGGCGCGATCGGTTTCGCGATCTCCCTCGGCGTCTGCGCGATCTTCCCCGCCTCGCTGCAGGAGTACGTCGGCAAGCCGGAAGTCTCGCCTCTCGTCACGCTCTTCACAGCGACAGCCCTCGGCATCGTCGGTTTGATCGCGGGGTATTTCCCCGCGCGCGACGCATCGAAACTCGATCCCGTGATTGCGATGAAACTATGAACGTGCTGCGTGCTATGTGCTGCGTGCTGCGTGACCTGCCGCCAGTCGGGGATGACGCAGCACGCTGCACGCAGCACGCAGCACCCGAGGCCCTATGAACCGCGACCTGCACGTCATCGGCACCCTCTTCGCGCGCGCGAGCCAGCTGCAGAGGAAGCGCGCCTTCCTCACGATCGCGTCGATCGCGTGCCGGAGCTGAAGAGCGTGCACGGCGAGATCACCTCGTGGCGCACCGCTTCGTCGTCTCGCCCGGCCACATCACGGCGAGGTTCTCGCCGGTGGAGCGGCGGTTCTTGTCGAGCTGCCGCTTCCGATGCGCGGCCGGATCGGCGCTGCAGTACGGGCGCAAGACCGTCAACGGCCGGGTGATCGGCGCGCGTGGGGCACGGTCGCGATCCTCCTGCTCCTCGCCTTCGGCGAGGGACTGAGGCGTGGCAGGGCATGCCGCCCGGACGCCCGACGACGTCGATCTGATCCGCTCGCAGATGCAACGCTCGTACGGCGAGAGCCGCGTGCACTATCCGATCGCGGGCGGACGCTGGATCAACGCCAACGACGAGGAACAGCGCCGCCGGGTGATCTTCCTCGGCGACGAGATCGCCAAGGACATCTTCGGCGACGTCGATCCGGTCGGGAAAACGCTGCTCGTCAACAACGCGCCGTACAACGTCATCGGCGTGATGCAGAAAAAGACGCAGATGGGCGTGTACGGCGGTCCGGACAAGAATCACGCGGTCATTCCGTACACGACGTTCAAGGCGCAGTTCGGACGCGACCGCGTGAACGTGCTCGTGATCCAGACGCACAATCCCGAAGAGATGACCGCTGCGCTCGCGCGCGTCAATCAGATCCTCGGCAAGAAATACGGCTACGACCCGACCGACGACCGCGCCTTCGGCACGTGGGACATGGTGAAGACCTCGAAGCAGATGCGGATGATGATCGTCGGCATCCAGCTCTTTCTCGGCATCATCGGCGGACTGACGCTGCTCATCGGCGGCGTCGGCGTGGCGAACATCATGTTCGCCGTGATCAAGGAGCGCACGCGCGAGATCGGCGTGAAGATGGCTCTCGGCGCGAAGTCGCGCTGGATCATCTGGCCGTTCGTGCTCGAGGCTTTGGTCTACACGTTCATCGGCGGCGCGCTCGGAATCATGATCGCGACCCTGATCACCGCCGCGGCGACGTTCCTGCCGACGGAGAGCAACGAGGTGCTGTCGTTCCTCGGCAAGCCGACGCTCTCGCTGGAGATCGGCGTGGCGACGACGTTGATCCTCGGACTCATCGGCCTCATGGCCGGCTACTTTCCCGCCCGGCGCGCGGCACGCGTCGATCCGGCGGCGACGTTGAGGTACGAATGAACGAGAGCATTTTGGATTTTGGATCACTACTGTCCGGTCAAAAGTTGAATAGATTCAGTTGGTTGAGTGGATCGTGTTCATTTGGATCGGGGTGAGACGACGTAAGTGCCTGAATCAACTCAGTTTTCTCGAAAAGGGTGACGGAGAGG
>DATLFB010000022.1:0-10244 GCA_035525285.1 Thermoanaerobaculia bacterium | reverse complement strand
GCAGCAAAAAGCCGTAGCATCCGTTCGTCAAGCATCGGCGCCAACCGCTCGAATCTCTGTCTGATCTCCGAGTCCGTGCTCACACCACACAGCATACACAGATCGCGTCCAAGTTGCAGCACTTATTACGTGTCGCTGCCTTACTCGGTTTTCGGACTGGCGACTGTTTCTGCGGTCGTAGTCTCAGAGCTTTCGCTCTCTTCGCCTGACTTCATTACGCGAAGCATGCGGTTGGCTGCGCGAGCGAGCTTCTTACGCGCCTGGTCCGCGTGGTCGCCTTCGATCACTTCGCGTTTGAGCACATCCTGCGATATCGCCATGCGGAGATCGTCGGTCTCAACGCGAAGATCTGGTGACATCCGACGCAGCTGGCGGCGCACAACGTCGAGAACGGGATCACTCAGGATGGCGGCAGCAAGAACGAACTTGTTCGTGGCTTGCTTCTGATCGTGATATTCCTCGAGAGCCGACTTCACGATGTTCTCGCGCGACAGCAGGAAAAGCCTGGCTACGTCATCTTCATTTTTGCCGGACAACAGCGGCAGGTTCAGGTCTACGACGAGCTCCTTGTCGATTGGTTTTCCAAAGCTGACCCGAAAGACTTTCCAGTTGACGCCATTCGTCAAAGCCACCCACTCGATGCCCTGATTGGCAGCGTAGTCCACGGCCTGCTTTACGTGCTGCTCCTTCAGTTCGACACCGACCGCTTTTACTTCGATCAGAAACTGAAATTTCTGGTCGATGCGAACCGCTAAGTCGCAGTACGTACCGCGGACACAGAGCTCGCGGGTGATCTCGTTGTACTTGTCGTACCCGAATACGTCGGCGAGCATGTCAGATACGATCATCGACGTGTCCGACTCATTCACGTCTCGCGATCTGGCACTGTCGAGGACAGGCTGATAGCGCTTCAGGCCCGCAGTCAAACGATCCGCTACCCGCTTCGGAACAGAAGCCATGAGAACCTCCTCTCCGACGTAAGGCCGTAAGGATACACCGGTTGGTGCCGCACCACGTTGCTCGGCCGGCGGGCCGGAAGGTCAGCCCGCCGTCGGTTCTTGTGCGGAGTTGGGCCGCGGGTGGAATCGCCGCCATCATGGCGTTGTCGTAGACGGCCCGACCCACTTTTTCCTGCGAAGCGTGTCTTTCGACTACTCCACTCGCGGTCAACGCCATTTTGAGCGTTCGCGCCGAGTGGTGGAGATCGGGAGGAATGTATGACGAGGCGTACGAAGAGCAATATGAACGGTGAGCGGTACCTCGGAAACAAGTCGAAGAAGGAAGTGCACGACCTGGACAACGAGAAGACGGGCAAAAATGAATGCCAGATCGACGAGATCATCGCCGCAAAGAACGACAAACCGTACAACACACTGAAGGCAGCCCACGACGACGGTTACGACGACTGCAGCCACTGTTTGCCGAAATAGCCTCATCGAACTGCGCCGTTGCGCGGAGCGAGACCGCTGCGCGCAAGGTGACGTGCCTCTACTCTCCGCATCGTGGCGATGCCGTTGGTGAACGTGTGTTCGCGTCGTTCCTTCGCCTTTGCCAATATCAAAGATCGATGATCCGTCCGGCTACTGTAACGACGGGCGCCTCACCTGCAAGCCGCCTTCACGCGGCAAGAGCGACGCGGCGCGGCGGCTGCCGCGCCGCGAGTGCCTTTGACGGCGGCGCGACCTGCAGCCGACGTGCCGCCGTGCAGGTACTATGTTCCCGAGCCGGGCTCGGCCGGCGGGACACGGAGCGGCGGCTTGTCAGGTTGCTGGCAGCTTAGGCGGGCAAAATGCTAACGGGATACTGCGAGAAATCCTGATCAACCGTAACTATGTGCAAATCATGATAAAGCGCCTGGCAGATCAGCATACGGTCGAACGGATCACGATGGTGCATCGGGAGCCGGAGAAGATATCCGAGCGAAGCTTCTTCCAGAGCGAGACTACCGACTTGATGCTTCTCCCGACGGTCGCGGATGTACTCGTCAGGTGGCGCCGGAAGTGGCAGTTTGCCGAGTTGATGCTTGACGAGAATCTCCCAGACCGACACGACGCTCAGAAAAACTTCATTCGACTTCTGACGAATGGCGTTAGCGAGTGATTCTGAAAGTCGGGAATCTTCAGTGATGTACCAGAGAAACGCGTGCGTATCGAGGAGTAACTTCATTTCCCCTCGAACTGATCGAGGACGTCGTCGGGAAGCGGTGCGTCGAAGTCATCAGGCACGACGAACTCACCCTTCGCGAGACCGAACGGACGCAGTCCAGCGTCTGCGGAAAGGGGGCGAATCTCGGCGACGGGCTGCTCTTCGCGAAAGAGAACGAGCGTCTCACCTCCGAGAACACGGTGAAGGTATTCGTGCGGATGCTTCTCGACTTCCTCGACGGTGACGTTCATGCTGGACCCGATTCTAGCAAATGATCCGCCACGAGATCCGATGTAGGGCGTGTCAGTCGACGTCGGTCCCTGCAGACCGGGTTGAGTTCGCGACAGCCGCGTGGGCGCCACGCACCAGATGGTGTGCCTAAATCGTAAGACCGGTTGTCCTGGGTGAACGCCCTAGTCGAAATCGCAGCAGCAGTTGCAGGGGCTGGTGGACTTGCCGGAGGAGGAGCGAGAACCACCCGGCGCGGCGAATCGCGGCAACCGCTCTGCTCACTCCACCCGAAAAATCGACGGCGCCTCCGGGTGATAGCGGAGCGTGACGCTCCCTCCCTCCTTCCACGGCAGCGTATTCTCCTCGTCGAACGTCCCGCGATGCAGCGTCCCGTGCTGGTCGCGCATTTCGTAGTGGACGATCCACCAGTTTTCCGGACGTCCTTTGCCGCCGTGGCATTCCACGATCTTCGTGATGCGTCCCACGGACGTGACGCCTTCGCGTCCGAGGGCGAGATGCATGCGCAGGCCGCGGAGGAAGCAGGCGAGGAGCCAGGCGGAGAGGGCGAACAACGGCACAGACGCGAGTGGATGGAAGTTCCAGGCGATGTAGCCGAAGAACCCGATCACGACGCCGAAGAGGGCGACACCGGGATGCGGGTTCGGCGGGACGAGTCGCATCAATCCATTCCTTCGGGCGGTGCGTAGATCCTTCAAACACGTTACGACAGGAGGCTCGAATGAAGAAAGCCCTGGTATTCGTCTGCATCACGCTGATCGCCGGCGCGGCGCTCGCGGATCAGCACATGGAGAAGCCGAAGTCGCTCTACCAGCGCCTCGGCGGATACGACGCCATCGCCGCGGTCAGCGATGATTTCCTCGGACGCCTCGCGACCGACAAGCAGCTGGGCCGCTTCTTCCCCGGCCACAGCGAGGACTCGGTCAAGCGGATCCGTCAGCACATCGTCGACTTTCTCTGCGCCGCCACCGGCGGACCGTGCATCTACACCGGCCGCGACATGAAGACCTCGCACAAGGGTCTCGGCGTGACGGAAGCGGATTGGAATCAGTCCGTCGCGCTGCTCGTGCAGACGCTCGACAAGTTCAAGGTGCCGGTCGCGGAGAAGAACGAAGTGCTCGGCGCGGTGTCGGGGCTGAAGGGCGACATCGTCGAAAAGAAGTAGCCGCGGGAGAGGAGGGCGGGCGTCTCGCCCGCCCTGTGGCGGACGAGACGTCCGCCCTCCTTTGAACCGTCGCTGTATCCTCTCGGGAATGTCTGAGCAGGTCATCCCTGACGCGCCGGCCACCTCCTACTGGGACGCTTCGCCCGACTTTCGCGCCCTCTGCAAGCGCAGGCTTGCCGAGGGCGCGTTCGCGTGGGCGGAGCCGCAGCTTGCGGCGATGGGGGAGCGCGCGGCGAGAGACGTTGCGCCGCTGGCGGCGATCGCGGACCGCGAGCAGCCGCGGCTCATCTCACATGACGCGCGCGGCGAGCGCGTGAACCGCGTCGAGTACGCGCACGCGTATCGCGAGATGGAGCACATCGCGTACGGCTCGGGGATGATCGCGATGAAGTACGAGACGCACGAGCACTCGCACGCGTCGCAACTCACCGGCTTCGCGCTCGGTTATCTCTTCGCGATGGCGGAGATGGGTCTGTATTGCCCGCTTTGCATGACCGACGGCGTCGCGCGCGTGCTGACGCGGCATGGAACGCACGATCAGGTGATGCGCGTCGTGCCGCATCTCACGTCGACGGATCGGCGCACGCTGTGGACCGGCGCGATGTTTCTCACCGAGCGCGCGGGCGGCTCCGATGTCGGCGCGAATCAGACCGTTGCGCGGAAGGACGCCGACGGCACGTGGCGCCTCGACGGACACAAGTGGTTCTGCTCGAACGTCGACGCCGAGGCGGCGCTCGTCACGGCGCGCATCGACGGAGCAGGCGAGGGGACGCACGGCCTCGGCACGTTTCTGCTGCTCACGCGCGACAATCCCGGCGTCGTCATCGAGCGCCTGAAAGAAAAACTCGGCGTCCGCTCGATGCCGACGGGCGAGGTGACGCTGACGAACGCGCGCGCGGAACAGGTGGGCGGCTTCGCGCCGATCACCGACATGCTCAACCTCTCGCGCATCTACAACTCCGTTGCATCGTGCGCGGTGATCGGACGAGCGGTGTACGAGGCGCGGCACTACATCGAGCGGCGGCAGGTGTTCGGACGTCCGATCATCGAGTGGCCGCTCGCGCAGGAGACGTTCTTCGATCTCGAAGCGGAGCATGTCGCCGCGCTGCTGCTGACCTTCGAGACCGTCGACGCCCTCGGACGCGCGGACGCGGGCGACGAGGAAGCCGCGAAGCTGCTTCGGCTGCTGACGCCGGTCACGAAGGCGGTGACGGGCAAGCTCGCCGTGCCGTGCGTCTCCGAGGCGATGGAGCTGATCGGCGGAAACGGGTACATCGAAGAGAGTCCGCTGCCGCGATTGCTGCGCGACGCGCAGGTGCTGCCGATCTGGGAAGGGACGACGAACATCCTCGTGCTCGACGCGCTTCGCGCCGCGCACAAGGACGCGAGCCACGAGCTGCTGCTCGCGCGGATTCGCAGACAGTTTGCGAGTGAAGCCGATGCGCTCGCGGATTCGTTCGGGTCGCTCGACGAGCGCGACGCGCGGGGATGGATCGATCGCCTCGCGCGGATGTTCGAGCTCACGCTGCTCGTGGAAGCGGGACACGGCGAGTACGCGGATCGGCTGATGAACCGGCCGCTGGGATTGATTCCCGGCGCTCGGGCATAAGGAGGGCGGACGTCCCGTCCGCCGCTTCTGGGCGGACGAGACGTCCGCCCTCCTTAGAACAGCTTCAGTCCCTTTGCCTGCGTTTCCGCGAGCAGATCGAGGAAGCGTCCGCGCGGGATCGTGCGCGCGCCCAACGCTTCCATGTGCGGCGTCATCACCTGACAGTCGATAAGCGTCGCGCCGCACGCGCGGAGGTGATCGGCGAGAAAGAGAAGCGCGAGCTTCGATGCGTCGGGGCGGCTATGAAACATGCTCTCGCCGGTGAACACGCCTCCCGCGTCGACGCCGTACAGCCCTCCCGCGAGCGTGTCGTCCTCCCACGCCTCGATGCTGTGCGCATCGCCCGCCTCGTGGAGGCGCTTGTACGTGGCCACGATGTTCGCGCCGATCCATGTGCCGTCCTGCTCCGGCCGCTCCATCGACGCGCATTCGCGGATCACGCTCGCGAAGTCGCGATCGATCGTGAACGTGAAGGGATTCCGCTTCACCGCTTTCTGCAGCGTGCGCCCGACGTGCAGATCGTCGAGAAACAGCACCGCGCGCCGCCGTGGGGAGAACCATGGCAGGGGCACGCCGTCGTGCGGCCACGGAAAAATCCCCTTGCGATATGCCTCGCGCAGCGTTTCCACGCGCAGGTCTTCGCCCATCGCGACGACGTCGCCTGGGGCGTAGCGGGGATCGGGAAAGCGCGACATGACGACGCTACACTATCGAATCATGCAGAACGGCCGGCGCATTCTCGAGCGATCTCACGCCTGTCGTTTCATTCTGATTCGCATTCGCCATCGAGAGACGCTGATGACGATGAGGAGAAGCAGCGCGTCCGGCCCGATCAATGCGAACGCCGACATCCTTCTCGACCAGAGATCGAGCGGGACATCGGAAGCGCGCGTGATGCCCCACCGCCCAACCGCGATCGTGTAGCACACCGCCCAGAAGAGCAGAGCGACCGCCGCCATCCAGCCGAGACCGCGGAAAAGCTGGCGGCCGGCGCCCATCATCGCCCCCGCGACCGCGCTGAGCAGCGCGAGAAGCGCGTAGTGCATGAGGATTTCGCGAAGCGGGATCGGACAGTCCCAGCGGTTCTCGAAACTCACGGCTGGTAGATCAACCGCAGCCCGTCGCCTTCCGCGTCGACCGCGACGTTCCCGCCATTCGCGAGGGACCCGAACAGAATCTCGTCGACGAGCGGCTCCTTGATCTTCGACGAGATCAGGCGTGCCATGGGCCGCGCGCCGAAGGATTTGTCGTAGCCGTGTTTCGCGAGCCACGCGCGGCCCTCGGCGCGCAGCTCGAGAGTCACATTCTTTGCGACGAGCTGCGCTTGCAGCTCGGCGATGAACTTGTCGACGATCTGCTGGGTCGTCTCGAAGCTCAGAGGATCGAATGCGATCCACGCGTCGAGACGGTTGCGGAACTCGGGCGCGAAGGTCTTCTCGATCGCGCCGCGCCCGCGGCCGCTCGCGGGATTGTTGCGGAAGCCGACGCTCGCGTCGGTCATCTCGCGGCCGCCCGCGTTCGTGGTCATGATCAGAATCACGTTGCGGAAGTCGGCCTTCTTGCCGTTGTTGTCGGTGAGGGTCGCGTGATCCATCACCTGCAACAGGATCGAAAAGAGATTCGGATGCGCCTTCTCGATCTCGTCGAGCACGAGCACGGCGTACGGCGTCCTGAGAATCGCATCGGTGAGCAGGCCGCCCTGATCGAAGCCGACGTAGCCGGGAGGCGCGCCGATGAGACGCGACACGGTGTGCGGCTCCATGTACTCGCTCATGTCGAAGCGGATGAACTCGACGCCGAGGGATTGGGCGAGCTGCTTGGCGAGCTCGGTCTTGCCGACGCCGGTCGGGCCGGAGAAAAGGAACGAGCCGATCGGCTTGTCGGGATTGGCGAGGCCGGAGCGTGAGAGCTTGATCGCGCTCACGACCTGCTTGATCGCATGATCCTGGCCGTAGATCACGCGGCGGAGATCGGCCTCGAGGTGCTGCAGGCGTTCCTTCTCGGAGACGGCGATCGTGCGCGGCGGGATTTTGGCCATGCGCGAGACGACGGTCTCGACTTCGTGGATGTCGATCACGTCCGTGGAGGACAGGCAATCCTGCCTGTCCTGGACAGGCGAGATCGCCTGTCCTCCACCGCGCAGCATGCGCGCGCGTGCGCCGGCTTCGTCGAGCACGTCGATGGCCTTGTCGGGCAGATGGCGGTCGTGGATGTATTTCGCCGACAGCTCCGCGGCGAGCTGCAGCGCGTCGTCGGTGAACGTGACTCCGTGGTGCTGTTCGTAGTAGCCCTTCAGGCCTCTCAGGATCTCGACGGTCTCCGGCACGCTCGGCTCGCCGATCTCGATCTTCTGGAAGCGCCGCGCGAGCGCGCGGTCGCGCTCGAACGAGGCCTTGTACTCGCCGTAGGTCGTCGACCCGATCACGCGCAGCTTCCCGGTCGCGATCGCGGGCTTGAGGAGATTCGACGCGTCCATCGTCCCGCCGCTCACCGCGCCGGCGCCGACGATGGTGTGGATCTCGTCGATGAAGAGAATCGCGTCCTTCTTCTCGACGAGCGCCGCGATGACTGCTTTCAAGCGCTGCTCGAACTCGCCGCGATACTTCGTTCCCGCGAGCACCGCGCCCATGTCGAGGGACCACACTTCGGCATCCTTGAGCACCGGCGGCACATCGCCCTGTTGAATTTTCAACGCGAGCCCCTCGGCAATCGCGGTCTTGCCGACTCCCGGCTCGCCGACGAAGAGGGGATTGTTCTTCCGCCGCCGGCAGAGAATCTGGATGGTCCGCTCGAGCTCGAGCGAGCGTCCAATCAGAGGATCGATCTCGCCGTTCTTCGCGCGGGCGATCACGTCGACGGCGAAGCTCTTCAGCGGATCGCGCGACGGCGCCTCTTCGCCTTCGGGCGAGACGAACGCCGGCTCGTGCTGCGGCGCGTTTTTCGCGATGCCGTGGGAGAGATAGTTGAGGACGTCGAGCTTGGTGATGCCCTGGCTGCGCAGCAGAAACACGGCGTGCGACTTCTCGGCCTGATACAGCGCGGCGAGCATCTGTCCGGTGCCGACTTCCTTCTGCCCCGCGCTCTGCGCGTGCAGCTGCGCATACTGGATGACGCGCTGGAGCATCGAAGTGAGCGTCGGCTGAAACTCGTCGTCCGCCGACTGCTCGTACGTCTTCTGCATGAAGTCGTCGAGCTGCGTCTTCAGCATCTCGACCTCCCCACCGCACGCGTGAATGACGTCGACGACGTCGCGGTCGTGCAGCAGCGCGAAGAGCAGGTGTTCGAGCGTCACGTATTCGTGTTTGCGCGACACGGCTTCGTTCACGGCGAATTCGAAACTGGCTTGTAGGGTCTTGCCGATCATTTTTGCGTTCAGGTAAAAGGTAAAAGGAAAAAGGTAAAAGTGCCCAAAGCCTTTGGCGCGTTCACCCTTTACCTTTTACCTTTTACGCTTTTCCTCTTTCCCCTCAAACCTGCTCCATCGTTACAAGTAACGGATACTCGTGTTCGCGAGCGAGGCTGGTGCAGCGTTCGACCTTCGTCTCCGCGATCTCGAACGTATAAATCCCCGCGACGCCGAGGCCGCGGAGGTGGACGTTCAGCATCACCTGGATGGCCTGCTCCTCGGGCATGCCGAAAATCGACTCGAGGACCCAGACCACGAACTCCATCGTCGTGTAGTCATCGTTGTGCAGCAGGACTTTGAACAGCGGCGGCTCCTCGACCTTTTCGCGCGTTTCGGCGAGGACGGCTTCGTCCGGTGAAGGGGAGGGAGGCAGCATCGGGGGTTTTTAACGCAGAATCCGCGCTGAGAATGCCGAAGGAGCAACGATGAACGATGAACGAGGAACGATGAACAATGAATCTGGCGCGGAACCAATTCATCGTTCATCGTTCATCGTTCATCGCTCATCGTTTTCTCGCGCACGGAGATGGGCGCCGGTACTCTTCTTCCTCGCCGGCTTCCTCTGGGACGCTCTCACCCTCGGCCGCTCGATCAAGTCCGTCGACCTCTTCATCCTCCTCGGCTATCTCGCCGCCGCGGCCGCGATTCTCGTCGCGATCGGCCGCGGCGTCTCGTTTCGCGGCTCTCAGTATCTGAACGCGGTGTTGCAGTTTCTCTTCGGCGGGATCTTCAGCGCGCTGTTCATCTTCTACTTCCTGAGCTCCAGCAGCCTCGCGGGCTACCTCGTCGTGCTCGGGCTCGCGGCGCTGCTGATCGGGAACGAGTTTCTCGAGAGCGCGTACAGCGAGCTGACGCTGTCGTGGGCCTTCTTCGCGCTCAGCGCGATCATGTTCTTCAACTTCGCGCTCGCGCATCTCTTCCGCAGCATCAACACGTTCTGGTTCTACCTCGGCACGCTGCTCGCGGTGTTGCTCGTCCTCGCGCTGCGACGGACGTCGACGCGCGAGAGCAGCAGCTCGAAGCCCGCGATCGGCGTGGCCCTGGTGACGCTCGTCCTGCACGCGTTCAACATCATTCCGCCGGTGCCGCTGGTGAAGAAGCAGATGCTCATCGCGCACCGCGTGCATCGCGAAGGCAATGCGTACGCCGCGACGATCGAGTCTCCGGGCTGGCGCTTCTGGCGCACGTCGGCGGCGACCTTTCATCGCAGCGGGAACGAGCCGGTGTACTGCTTCACGTCCGTCTTCGTTCCGCCCGGCATCGCGACGACGATCCGCCATCGCTGGGAGCTCTACGACGAAACGCGCGAGGAGTGGAGGACGACGACGCTGCGCGCGTTCCGCATCGCCGGCGGCCGGCAGAGCGGCTATCGCGGCTACACGTACAAGCAGAACGTGACGCCGGGACGCTGGCGCGTGACCGCGGAGTCGGAGAGCGGCGCCGCAATCGGGATCATCGACTTCGTGATCGTGAACGGCGAAGCGCTGCGGACGAAGACGCTGCGGCTTTGAGGTGTGGAGTGCGGTGACGCCAGTCACCGCTGTCCTACACCGCCGACAGAATGTCGGCGGACCGGCCGACTGAAAGTCGGCGCACCGCTTTTCGTAGCGCGGCCTTCCAGGCCGCCGTGTCGCTGGCTTCCAGCCAGCGAGGTCGCCGGCAGGATGCCG
>DATLFB010000010.1:0-3483 GCA_035525285.1 Thermoanaerobaculia bacterium | reverse complement strand
CCGATTCAAACATCCAGAATCCGGCAAGACACTGATCTTCCTCACGAACCACTTCCAACTTCCAGCACTCACCATCTGCGCGCTTTACAAGAGCCGCTGGCATGTCGAACTGTTCTTCAAGTGGATCAAGCAACACCTACGCATCAAGCGCTTCTTCGGCACGTCCGAGAATGCGGTGAAGACTCAAATCTGGATTGCCGTGTCGGTTTACGTGCTCGTAGCGATCATCAAGAAACAACTCGATCTCGCCGCATCCATGCACTCTCTTTTACAGATCCTCTCCGTCACCCTTTTCGAGAAAACTGAGTTGATTCAGGCACTTACGTCGTCTCACCCCGATCCAAATGAACACGATCCACTCAACCAACTGAATCTATTCAACTTTTGACCGGACAGTAGTGACCTGAATCCACTCGTGATCGCCACTGCCGATTTCCGCGAGCGGCTGGAGGATATCGACGACCGGATCCGGCGGAACGACGTCTTGCTTGCCAACACCATGAATGACGTTAAGAATCGGTCACACGTCGATGTTGAATACGCCCGTTGGGCAAACGGGTTCGGTCACTTTGCGCTGTCAACGCTGTACATCACGGTCGTCTATTTTGCGTGCGCGAGCAAGATTCGTGCAGATCTGCCATTCGTCAACCTCAGCTCCGGAGACGATCGGAGGCTACTCGACCTCTTGAGTAAGGTTCGTCAAGCGGTCGGTGGCGAGTTCGGCATATGGGAAAACCTTCAGGATTCGTTCGGCAGCTACGTAAGGCGCGACGACGGGTCGATCATGAACTATCGACACTTTTGCTCTCTCATCGGCGACGAAGTCACATGTCCGTGGTTTCTGCGGCTGATTGACTTCTACCGCGACCTCGATCGGAAGCTACAGGAAGAACGCCAACAAATGATTCGCGAGCTTCGAGCACTTGAGGCGTTTCTCAGTGCGAGGTGACATCTATTTTGCCACAAGATGCAGGCGGTGAATAATGCCTGCCAACTAACCCTAACTCACACAGGAGCCGACGCCGAGCTGGCTGTCCGGCGGCGTTGACGCCGATTCAATCGCGAAGAGAACCGTGAAGAGCTCTACTCGAGGTTGGCCACGACCGCACGAGCAACGGCCAGTTTCGTTTCCCTGACCCGCCGCTCGCGTTCCTCGGCCGAGATGCCCATGATGTCGGGCTTTGCCTCATAGAGAATCACGAAACAGCCGTTGTCGACGATCACCCAATTGTTGCTCGCGTTTTTGCTGAGCGTGTGACACAGGGCGCCTTCCACGCTTTCCGGGTAAGGTGCAGTTCCCGGCTGCAGCCTCGCTGCCGCAGCCTTGTCCGCGCATAGCTGCTCGGCATTCTTCCCGCACTCGATCTCGATCCTGAAGAATGTGGTCGCGCGGCTGGCCGGTCTTTCGGGGTCAAAGCCTTCCCAGGCACACGCCACGCGACTGTCGCCGTAGAGCTTTCGGTGCACGAGCCTGCGGTCCGCCGACCAACGGTCGCTCACTCCCAGCGCGCGAAGATCCGCCGGAACAACACGTTTGCATAGCGCTTCCGAGTCCGTACCAGCGATGTCCAGACCGCCATCCGCACGATCTCGGGCGCGCTGAACGGCAGGTGCAGTGGCTATCTCGGCAGAGGCGGCGGTCGCGGGTGGCATGTCAGCAGATTCCCGGCTGCATGCTGCTACCGTGATGACCAGAACCAACAACGAGAGAACGATCGAGCGCATCGGGACCTCCTTCTGCTCCCATTCCAGTGAGGAGCTCCCAGTCTACTGCACGGCTCTGCGTCTGGCACCACGACGCTTGCGCACGCACCTGCGCGAATGTATAGTCGCGAAGTCGTCCACCGCAATCCATGAATAGCGCAGCGCGTCCCGTCGCTCGTGTCTCGAGCGCTGTGGAACACCACACTGGCCACAGGTCATTGCATCGAGGAGGTCTGTCATGGCTCGCTTCTTCCGCATCAGCATCGCCGTTCTGTTCGTCGTCTTTCCGCTCGCGGCGCAATCGCCGACTGGCCGGAACGTCAACATGGTCATCTTCGGGGACGCCGGGTCGGAGGCGGGGTCATTCCGGCAGTCGGCAGCGGGGCAATGGGTGGAGACCGCCGTCGACCACGCGGAAATCCGCTTTCGTTTCCGTGAAATGTCCCGCGACGACTGGTCCGTGTACCTGCGTGACGCATCGCGGGGTGTGGACATCCAGCTCGACCTCCACACGAAGAAGGTCATGTACAGCGACGCGACGAATCGCCAGCGCCGCGAGCTGTCGTCCATCCTTGCAAGCCATGCGAAGACGAACGGCTGGGTGGTCAGGCGCGTCGAGTTTGCGGGCAGCCCGGGCGGGTCGCTGACGCAGGCCGGAAAGGAATGGCTCGAGCGCGCCGCGGGGAGCCAGCAGATACGATTTCGCTTCAAGGAAACCGGCCGCGACGACTGGTCGGTCTACCTTCGTGATGACTCCCGGAGTGTCGACCTCCAGATCGATCTGCATACCGGGAACATCTATTATTCCGATCCACAGAGCCCGCGACGCGTTCTGTACCGCATCACCCGTTCGAGCTGAGCATCCGCGCGGGTCGCGTGATTTGCAACTTCGCGGCATCGGCCTCCGTATCCATGGAGCACGGGAGGACTCATGCCTCGTCGCTTCGTGGTCGCTGCGTTGTTCGTGTTGCTGACCGGCACGGCGGATCGCGCTCCGCGGACGTCGGTTCATGGCTGTCGCAGGAGCGCCTGATGCGATTCCAGGTCGGGTACCTCACGCTCCCTCTGAAGCTCGAGCATCACAATTCGTGTCGCAGTCGTGCGGCCGCGATCGAGGCGGCGCGTCAGGAATTCGGGCGCGAGCGATTCGATCGATTCCTCTATGAAGCGATGACGCCTGGTACACGCGAACCTCATCCTCCTCTTGCGCGATAAGCGAGAAAAACCAGGATGGCGACGATCGCAAAGAGAGCGATTCGACCGACTCCCATCATGCGCGTGTGAGCGACAGGTCGCGTCCCTTTCGGCTTGATTCCTGTGACGGCGGCGATTGCGGCGATGACAACTGCGAGACCAAGCCAGACGAGCCAGTTCATGCTGCCGGTGCGTACAAGATGCGCGCCACGCGGCGGTATCATTGACACAAACGATGGCTCATTCAGCAACGACTTGTCCCTACTGTGGTGAGCCCGTCGATCTCGATATCGATGACGGTGGCGGCGGCCGGCAGTCTTACATCCAGGACTGCCCGGTGTGCTGCCAGCCATGGCAAGTCGAATTGGCTCGGCATCGAAATGGCGACTGGAGCGTCGTGCTACGAACAGAAGACGAGTGAGATCAAGCCCGTTGAGCTCGCGAGCTAACCCGCATTTCTCACGCTGCAGAAGAGAAAGCCGCCGTTCCATGCTATTAAGTTGAGTGTGAACAACAACTTCGAAGCATGGGAGGCGGCGGCGTGGAACAGACAGAGTGTAACGGGGAACAGCTCAACTTCCAAGG
>DATLFB010000138.1:0-12541 GCA_035525285.1 Thermoanaerobaculia bacterium | reverse complement strand
CGATCTCCCGGGACCATGCTCGGAATCGGGCTCAAAGGCACCATAGCGTTGACGGCCTCGGCATCGAATCCGCTCGCTCAGCCTACAGGTTTCTTTCACCATCAGCTGCGCCCTGCGCTGTGCTCACGCTCGGAATGACACTCTGCCGGCCGTTTGCCTCGGCTCGTGAATAATCCTGGTTGGGCGGTTTGACTTCGGGAAGGGGCCGAGGGAGAGTAATGAAGATGCCGAAGGTGCAGCCGCCGAAAATTCGGGACGCGTCGTCAAGTGGGATCGACATCACTCTCATCGATCGCCTTCTCGCACTGACGCCAGCGCAACGGATTCAACTTCTCGTGAAGGAAGCGCGGAACCTCGCGGCTCTCGATGCCAGGCTGCGGCAATGATCGCCGAATTCGATCCGCTGCGTGCCTTGCGTGTACTGCTCGAGCACGGAGTCCGGTTCGTTGTCATCGGTGGAATCGCCGGCCGCGCGTGGGGTTCCCCGACGATCACGAATGATCTCGATCTTTGTTATGAGCGGAGCATCCAGAACAGGGAAGCCCTCGCGCGTGCACTCGTCTCGCTCGGGGCCACGCTTCGTGGTGCCCCGGAGGAACTGCCGTTCATTCTCGATGCACGCACGATTGGCCTCGGTGACTCGTTCACCTTCGAGACGAGTGCCGGGCCGCTCGACTGCCTTGGAATTCCCTCCGGCACTGCCGGCTACAAAGATCTTGCGAGCCGCGCAACGGAGGTCGAGCTCGCAGTCGATCTCCGTGTGCTGATCGCATCGCTGGATGACGTGATTCGAATGAAGCGTGCGGCGGATCGCGCGAAAGACCGCATCGAAGTCGAAATCCTGGAAGCGGTGAAGCGACGCAGAGAAGATACCGGCCTCTGATACCCTCGCCCGCGCTTGCTGCTCCTTCTCTACTGCGTCGCTGCGATCGCGCTCGTGTGGCTCGCGCATCGGCTGCTCGTGCCGCTCTCCCGGGCGGCGGCGGGCTTCCTCTTTCTGCTGCCGTTCGCGTTCGTGGGGCACGCGCTGGTGGCGACTCGCGTGTACGCGCCGATCGACAAGACGTATCTCGACGTCATCCTCTCCGTGAAGCGCGCGTGGCACGGGCTGTCGGATCAGACGCACAACCCGGCCACGGCCGACATCTTCGCGCAGATGATTCCGTGGCGGCATGCGGTGCGGGAGTCAGTGATGCGCGGCGAGTGGCCGCTCTGGAATCCGTCCATTCTCTCGGGTGACATCCTCGCCGCGGCGGCTCAGCCGGCGCCCTACCACCCGTTCACGCTCCTCGCGCTACTGCTCCCGGCGCCGATCAGCTTCACCTTCACGGCCGCGATCACGTTTCTTGCCGCGGCGCTCGGCACGTTTCTCTTCGCGCGCGAGCTCGGACTGCGTGAGAGTGCGGCGGCCGTCGCGGCCGTTGGATTCACCTACTCGACGAGCATCGCGCTCTATGTCCTCTGGCCGCTCGGTCTGAACTGGGCGCTCATGCCGTTCGTCCTGTTCGCGACGCGGCGCATCGTGCACGCGCCGTCGGTGCGCTCGTGGGGGATTCTCACCACGGCGCTGGTGCTGCTGGTCATGGCGGGACATCCGGAGTCGGTGCTGCACATCGTCGCGATCGGCATCCTCTACGCGCTCTTCGAGCTGTTCAGCGTGCGGCGCAACACGATGCGCGCGATCGGCGCCGCGTTTGCCGCGGGCGCGGTCGCGCTGCTCGTCTGCGCGATCTACCTGCTGCCGTATCTCGAAGCGATGCCGCAGTCGGCGGAGTACGAGTTCCGCCTCCTGTGGCACGCCTCCGACCGCGTCGGCACGACGGCGCAGGTTCTCGTCTCGCTGGCCACCGATTTCTTCCCGTTCCTCCACCTCCACCGCTGGATCGATCCCCCGCTTTCCGGAGCGAAGGCGGAGAGTCCGGCCGTGGGCAGCATCGTGCTCGCGCTCGCGATCTACGCGCTCTGGCGCGTGCGGTCGCGAACGACGTGGTTCTTCGCCGCGCTCGCGTTCGTCTCCCTCGGCGCGCATGCGGCGTGGGCGCCGGTGACGAAGGTGCTCTCGCACCTGCCGCTCTTCGAGCTCGCGATTCACGAGCGTCTCGCGTTCGCGGCCGCGTTCGCGCTGTCGATGCTCGCCGCGGTCGCCGTCGACGCGATCGTGAGCCGTGCGGATTTCCGCGCGGCCGCCGTGACCCTGACCGTCGTCCTCATCGTCCTGACCGTGGGCACGCTGTGGATTCTCCGGTCGTTCGTCACGGAACCGATGCAGGGCACGTGGGGCGAGTACAAGATCTTCGCCGAGCTCGCGTTCCTCGGCGGCGCCGCGCTGCTCTTCGCCCTGCGTGTTCCGATGCGCGTCGCGATTCCCACGCTCGTCGCGCTTCTCGTCGTCCAGCGGATGATGAGCGACGGCCGCGTGCACAAGTCGTTTCCGCGCGACGCCGCGTATCCCGAGCTGGCGCTGTTCGAGCCTCTCCGCAACGTGCTCCAACCGTTTCGCATCGTGGGACAGGGATTCGCGATGATGCCCGGCGCGAGCGCGTTGTATGGATGGGAGGACGTGCGCGGCTACGAGGCGCTGACGTTCCTGCCGTACGCGGAAACGTATCGGCTCTGGTGCGTGCACCAGCCGGTGTTCTTCAATCGCGTCGACGATCTCTCGAAGCCGATGTTGTCGATGATGAACGTCCGCTTCGCGTTCGCGCACGATTCGGTCGCGCCGCCGCCCGGCTGGCGCGTCGCCGCGCGCCAGAAGTGGGCGGTGCTGCTCGAGAACCTGAACGTGATCGAGCGTGCGTTCATCCCGCGCACGGTGGTCCTCGGACTCGAAGACTCCGCCGCGCTGGATGAGATGGCGAACGTGACCGACTTCCGCGAGCGCGCGTGGCTCACCGCACCGGAGGTGAAACCATACCTGCGCGCGAACGGGCCGGGCCGCGTGTGGATGCGCTCGCGCAGCCGCCTCGACGTCGAGATGGAGCGCGACGGCTGGGTAGTCGTGTCGAACAGCGCATGGAAAGGCTGGCGCGCGTACGTCGACGGCCGCCGCGTGAAGATCCAACGCGCGAACGTCGCATTCCTCGGCATCTACGTTCCGGCGGGGCGGCATGAGATCAGGCTCGTGTACTGGCCCGAATCGTTCGTGATTGGGCGATGGATCTCGTTTGCGGCGTTTCTCGCGCTCGCGGTGGCCGTGATCAGGCGGTTGCTGTCATCCCGAGCGTGAGCGAGGGACCCGGGGGGTCGGGCGGCCGCATGAATGCTCATTTCTCGCGCCGCCCAACCGCCCGGGTTCCTCGCTCACGCTCGGAATGACAACTTGTGCCGAGGTTTCCCAGGTAACCCAGCAACCCAGCAACCTTGTTTTACTATTCGCGCCCATGAAGCGCATCAGCATCCTCCTCACATTCTTCGCCGCCACCACCCTCCACGCGCTCGACGCGACCCAATTCAAAGCCCTCGAGTGGCGCAACATCGGCCCGTATCGCGGCGGGCGCGTTGCCGCGGTCGAAGGCATTGCCTCGCAGCCGAAGACGTACTACTTCGGCGGAACGGGCGGCGGCGTGTGGAAGACGACGGACGGCGGTGAGACGTGGAAGAACGTCTCCGACGGATTCTTCGGCGGCTCGATCGGCGCGGTCGCGGTATCGGATTGGGATCCGAACGTCGTCTACGCCGGCGGCGGCGAGAAAACCGTGCGCGGCAACGTCTCGCACGGCGACGGGATGTGGAAGTCGACCGACGCGGGGAAGACCTGGACCTTCGTTGGTCTCAAAGACTCGCGGCACATCCCGCGCATCCGCATTCATCCGCGCAATCCCGATCTCGTCTATGCAGCGGTTCTTGGGCACCTCTTCGGCCCGAGCCGGGAGCGCGGCGTCTATCGCACGAAGGACGGCGGGAAGACGTGGGAGCGCGTGCTCTTCGCGAATGAGAACGCCGGCGCGATCGATCTCATCCTCGATCCGACCAACCCGCGCATCGTGTACGCGTCGACGTGGCGCGTGCGCCGCACGCCGTACTCACTCGAGAGCGGCGGCGAAGGCTCCGCGCTGTGGAAGTCGAACGACGGCGGCGACACGTGGAAGAACATCTCGCGCGGCAAGGGACTCCCGAGCGATCCGGCACGGCAGAAATCATCCGACTCGCGAGAAGGCGACAAGGAGGCTGGGCCAACCAGCGCTGCCGGCCGTGCCGGCCTCGGCATCATCGGCGTCACCGTCTCGCCGTCGAATCCGCAGAACGTCTACGCGATCATCGAAGCGGCCGAAGGCGGCGTCTTCCGCTCGCGCGACGGCGGCGAGACGTGGGAGAAAACGAACGAGAGCCGCGATCTCCGCCAGCGTGCCTGGTACTACACGCGGATCTACGCCGATCCGAAGGACGAGGACACGGTGTACGTCCCCAACGTCCGCTTCCACAAATCGAAGGACGGCGGCAAGAGCTTCACCACGATCGCGACGCCGCACGGCGACAATCACGATCTCTGGATCGCGCCGAACGATCCGCTGCGCATGGTCGAAGGCAATGACGGCGGCGCGAACGTGACCAACGACGGCGGCCGGAGCTGGACGGGCCAGGAGAATCAGCCCACCGCGCAGTTCTACCGCGTCAGCACCGACAACTCGTTTCCGTATCGCATCCTCGGCGCGCAGCAGGACAACAGCGCGGTGCGCATCCGCCATCGCTCGACGGGCCGCGGCATCAGCCGCGATGACTGGCAGGAGACCGCGGGCGGCGAGAGCGGTCACATCGTCGCGAAGCCCGACCATCCCGATCTCGTCTATGGCGGCTCGTACGGCGGCTATCTGACGATGTACAACCACGATTCCGAGGAGTTCCGCGATGTGAATCCGTTGCCGGATAATCCGATGGGGCATGGTGCGGAAGGAGCGGCGGAGCGCTTCCAGTGGAACTTCCCGCTGCTCTTCTCGCCGCACGACGCGAACACGCTCTACGCCGCCTCGCAGCATCTCTTCCGCTCGACGAACGGCGGCGCGAGCTGGGAACGCATCAGCGGCGATCTCACGCGCAACGACAAATCAAAGATGGGCCCCTCGGGCGGCCCGATCACGAAAGACAACACCTCCGTCGAGTACTACGGAACGATCTTCGCCGTCGCCGAATCATCGCTCGAGCGCGGCGTGCTCTGGACCGGTTCCGACGACGGACTCATTCACGTTTCCCGCGACAACGGCGCAACCTGGAAAAACGTGACGCCTCCTCAGTCCCCTCTCCCCGCCCGGCGGGGAGAGGGCCAGGGTGAGGGGCAGATCATGTGGAACAGCATCGACCCCAGCCCCTTCGACAAAGGCACGGTCTACGTCGCCGGCACGAAATACAAATCGGACGACTTCCGCCCGTACCTATACAAGACGACGGACTACGGCGCGACGTGGACGAAGATCACCAGCGGCATCGCGAGCGAGCACTTCACGCGCGTCGTCCGCTCCGACAAGCGCCGCAAGGGACTGCTGTACGCCGGCACGGAGCGGGGGATGTACGTCTCGTTCGATGACGGCGCGAGCTGGCAATCGCTGCAGCTCAACCTGCCCATCGTGCCGATCACCGATCTCGCCGTGTGTGACGACGATCTCATCGCCGCGACGCAGGGCCGCGCGTTCTGGATTCTCGACGACGTGACGCCGCTGCAGCAGTACGCGTCCGACACGCTCGCGAAGCGCGCGCATCTCTTCGCGCCGCGCGCGGCATGGCGCATGTTCGGATCGGCGCCCGAGAACACCCCGCGCAATCAGGGAAAGAACGCCCCTCCCGGCGTGATCGTGAACTACTGGATTCACCCCGACACGAAAGCGGGAACGAAGGTGAAGCTCGCGTTCCTCGACGCCGCGGGCGCGGTGATCCGCGAGCTCGAAGGCGAAGTGCCCACAGCCGTGGAAGAGGAGAAGAAGAAGCGCGAGGAGGAAGAGAAAAAGGCCGCGCTCGAGAAGGAGCCGCCGCAGGATCCGGAAGAGAAGGACCTCGCCGCCGAAAAGGAAAAAGAGAAGAACAAGCTGAAGGACGTGCGCGCGGGATTCAACCGCTTCGCGTGGGACCTCCGCTACCCGGAGGCGAAGAAATTCGAGGGACTGATCATGTGGGGCGGCGACGGCGACGGACCGCGCGTGATCCCCGGCGCGTACACGGTGCGCCTCACGGTGGGCGAGGAGGCGATGACGACGACCGCGCAGCTGCGGCAGGACCCGCGCACGAGCGCGACGGCGGACGATTTGAAAGCGCAGTTCGACTTCCTCCTCGCGGCGCGCAACAAGCTCACCGAGATGCACGAGCAGATCGAGCGCATCCGCACGACGCGGAAGGCGCTCGACGACCTGCGCAAGCGCGCGAAGGGGAATGCTCCGATCGTCGATGCCGCGAAGGCGCTCGACAAGAAAATGACCGCGGTCGAAGAGGCGCTGTATCAGACGAAGAATCGGAGCGCGCAGGATCCGCTGAACTTCCCGATTCGCCTCAACGACAAGCTCGCGGGCGTGGCGTCGTCCGCCGAGGCGGGAGACTTTGCGCCGACCGCGCAGCAGCGCGCGGTGTACGCGCAGCTCGTCCAGCAGATCGATGCCGAGCTCGCGAAGCTGCGCGAGGTGTGGGAGAAGGATGTGCCGGCGCTGAACAAGCTGGTGAAGGAGTCGGAGGTCCCGGCGATCAGGTAGCGCGGGCGTCCCGCGCCCGCCGTATCGCGGGCTTCCAGCCCGCCTCCCAGCGCCGGCAGGATGCCGGCGCTACGGCGGGCCGGAGGCCCGCGCTACCCTTCGGCCGGCGTGACTGCCGGGTTCGAGAGCCACGCCGCTGATTGTGTGCTAAAACGCGCCCGCATGTGGACCGCCCGCCGCATTCTGAAGGAGCTCGCCGACGCGGATCGGCGCCGCGCGATCCTCACCGCGTTCTGGAAACACGGCGACACGCACGCGCAGGTCATGGCCCAGATGCAGCTCGCGAAGCTGCTCCATTTCCGCGAGGAGACGATCCGCAAAATGCCGCCGGAGAAGAAGGCGGACCTGCTCGCCTCGCGCATCGGCCTGCCGGAGCTCGATCAGTTTCTGGAGATGGCCCTCATGCAGTACCACACGCACGCCCGCAACGAAATGATGGCCGCGTTCCTGGACCGCTGGAACATCCCGCACGAGAACGGCTCGATCGAAGTGGAGGAGTACACCGTGCCGGACGTCGATCAGGTGCGCGAGGCGGTGCGCGAGCTGGAAGGGTCGTACGATCGGAGAGACATCGCGATCTATCTCGCGACCGCGGGCGTGCTGATGGAGGAGCAGTGGAGCGCCGCCGCATGGCCCGTGGCGGAGGAGCTCGCGCGTAAGTTGTTAAGCTAGCCGGCACGGCCGGCAGCATGGTGTAGTGGAGGACAGGCAATCCTGCCTGTCCGGCCTTCAGGGACAGGCAGGATTGCCTGTCCTCCACTGTTTTCTGCCGCGCAGACTCCTACAAACTAGCGCGTCACGATCTTCAACACCGTCCAATTCGTTCCATCGTGCATCAACGTGGCCGTCGCCGCCTGCGTCCCCTCGTACTTTTCACGGATGAACGTCGTCGCGATCTCGTTGGGGATCCAGCTCCAGGTGAAGTCGGCGGAGACGGTGCCGTCGTCGTTCGTGCGCACGGCCTGCACTGCGCCCATCTCCTTCTTCGCGAGCGGCACGATGTCGAGCAGTCCGTTCGGACGCATGAGGAAGCGGCGATCGGTGCGTGACTTGTCGTTCAGCGCGACGTCGCCCGAGCTTTCCAGCCTGACCCAGCCGGCGTTCGCGAGGTCGCGCGCGGCTTTGCGTTGCGGCTCATTCATCATCACGCCCGACACCGGCAGCGAATACGAGGCCTCGGTGAACTGAAACTCGCCGAACTCCATCGAGCCCATGATGATCGTGCGCGCCTCGGCGGCGGACGGCGGCGGCACCGCCGGCTTCGGCGGCGCGGAGGCGGTCGCGGGCGCGGATGGCTCCTCGCGCGTGCAGGCCATCAGGAACAACGCGATCAGGGCGATCTTTCTCATGACTTCGATCCTCGCAAATTACGCACCTCTTCCGGCGTCAGCGCGCGCACGCCGCCGATCGGGAGGTCGCCGATCCGCAGCGGTCCGATCGCGGTGCGCACGAGTTTCAGCACTTTTGCATCCAACGCCTCCACCATACGCCGAACCTGGCGGTTGCGCCCTTCGGTGATCGTGATCTCGAACACCGTCTTCCCGCCCGACTCGCGCAACCGCGTGACGTCCGCGGGCCGCGTCGGCCCGTCGCGCAGCTCGACGCCGTTGCGCAGCTGGTCGAGCTCCACGTCGCCGAGGTGCTTCGAGGCTTTCACGAGATAGGTCTTCGGAACTTTGTAATCCGGATTCGTCAGCTGCTCCGCAAACGCGGTGTCGTTGGTGAGGAGGAGCAGCCCGCTCGTGTCGAGGTCGAGCCGTCCCACCGGAAAGAGGTAGCGGTCGCGATCGGGAAGGAGGTCGTAGATCGTCTTCCGCCCCTCTGGATCGCGATAGGTCGTCAGGTATCCCTTCGGCTTGTACAGCAGCAGGTAAGTCGACTCGGCCTTGCGCAGCGGCTCGTCGTCGAAGGCGATGCGATCGCGCTCGAGGTCGACCCAGCGATTCGGATCGCCGGCCACACGGCCGTTCACTTTCACCCGTCCTTCCGAGATCCACCGCCGCGCTTCGGTGCGCGAGCCGAGGCCGGCTTTCGAGAGCACGCGCTCGAGCGTTTTCAGCGGACGGTCGCCGTGCGGCGGAGCCTGAACGGACTTCGGCTTGCGCATCAGGGCGTAGGTAGCGCGGGCTTCCAGCCCGCCGTAGCGCCGGCATCCTGCCGGAGCTCGTCCTCGCCGGCTGGAAGCCGGCGAGACGGCGGGCCGGAGGCCCGCGCTACAGGCGTGATCGTCAGCTCCATCGTGTCGCCGATGGTGCGCGATGTCGCGGTGACTGACGTAGCGCCCGGCTTCAGCCGGGCGTCTTCGGCGGGCGGGCTGAAGCCCGCCCCTACGTTTTGCTCGCGACGGCAGCACGCGAGCAGCATCACCATCACGATCCCTTCACTGAAACGTTGACGCTTCATGGAAGAGGCAATGCTACTCTGGGCGTTGAGGAAGCCATGCGGAAAAACTCGTGGTGGTGGGCTGCGCTGGGAGTGGTGTTGGGCTGTCTCGCATACGGACTCTGGCGTTTGCCCACGTCCGATGCCGACGTGATGCAGGCGCGCATGCTTCCGCCGCCGCGGCGTTCGGCTCCGCAGCCGGTCTTCATCCCCGAGCCACTGGACATCGACAGCGCTTTCGCCTCCGAGCCCTCCAGCGAAGTTCCGACGCTCGTGAAAGCAAGCGAACAGAAGATCCAGCTCCGCATCGAAGCCCTCGCTCGCGAGATGGCGGACATGTGGACGCGCAATCCGGAAGAGCTCGTCGTCGTGATCGACGACGCCGCGCGCTCGATGCCTTCCGCTCCCTCGGTGACGATGCTGCTCGCGATCGCGCACGCCGAGACGAACGGGAAGATCCTCGACGTCTCCGAAGCGGGCGCGGTCGGTCTCGCGCAGGCGACGCCGGTTGCGTATCTGCAGGAGAACTTCGACGGGAAGCTCTTCGTCACGAAGGACTATCTGATCGGCTCGCGCGCGTACATCATGAAGAAGCCCCTCGGCGACGCCGACATGATCGCGTCGCTGGTCGTCGACAAGGACACGCCCGCGACGCGCAGGAAAGCGCAGCGCCTGCTTCGCGCGGCGAAGGAGCTGCGCCGCGAAGGCATCGACGAGCTCGACCTCCTCGATCCGTTCGCGTCGAAAAAGTATTACGACGACATCGCGAAGATGGACGAGCACAACAAGGCCGTTCTCAAGCGCCTCGAGCGCCTGCTCGCGAAGGGCTCACGCGCGGAGCTGCGCTCGTTCCGCAACGAGACCCGCAAGGAGTACCGCGCGCTGAAGGAGACGCAGCTCACGTCGTGGGTGCGGTATCAGAAGGCGCTCATCGCGAAACGCGACCGCATGCTCGAGCAGCACTTCGACATGGATCACAAGACGGTGAAGCGCACGATGGCCTACGAGGCGAGCGAGTACCTCGGCGAGAATCTCGACGACCGCTTCTCGGCGAAGAGCATGGCCCGCTTCCTCGTGCGCCATCTCGACCGCAAAGCCTCCGAGGCGCGGACGCTCGCGAAGTCGGAGAAGGACGTCGAGAAGATGACCGCCGCGCTCTACAACGGCGGCTCGCACAACGTGAAGCGCATGCTCGCCGGCCTCATTCGCACGCTCCCGGAGACCGAGAAGTACATGCGCAAAGTGCCCGCGACGCGGCGCCGCCTCGACGGCGTGATCGCCGGCGAGGTCCGCACGCTGCGATAGGCCGGCACGGCCGGCAGCGCTGGTTGGCCCAGCCTCCTTGTCCGGTCACCGCACGTTGGACCGCTTTCTGCCGCGCGGTCTCGTGGCGCCTCGCGTCCGAGCCGGGACCGGTTCCCTCCAACCGAGATCGCTTGCCGCTCTTGCACGGTTGGGGGCGCTGAGAAAAAGCCAGGCCTGACTCATCCCAATGTCGATCGTCTCAAAATGGAACGTGCATGACTCGCGTCGAGACACGACGCACTCAAATCGTTAGAATTTCATAGGAATCGAGACGCATGTGTCACGAATTGTCACCGACTCCATAGAAATCGAGACGCACGTGACTCGCGACGAGACACGTCTCACTCAAATCGTTAGAACTTCACAGGAATCGAGACGCATGTGTCACGAATTGTCACTGGCTCGATAGAAATCGAGACGTGCGTGACTCGCGACGAGGGGTCAGCGCCTCGAATCGAGACGCTCGTGACACGCCGATCAGGCCTTCGTGATCCCACGAATTGAAGTTGTACGTCGCGACCGGCTCATGGAGCTACGCTGCGGGCGTGGGCTTGAGGCGTGGCGCCTTCACGCCTCGAAGGAGACCTGCCACGCTGATATCTTCGTCGACATCCGGCCAGTGAATGCCTTCCCCATCGCCAGGCAACTCGAATTTCGCCCTCTGGTCGGTCGTGGCATGGAGCAGGCGTGGAAACCAAACGAGCGGAACGGAGATGGTACGACCATCGACAAGACGTACCGTCAGTTCATCTTCGGAAACTGTCACTTCCTTTGCAAGCGCAGTAGTCTCAACCAAAGTGCTCATTCCATGACTCCAGAAATTCGTTGCGATGCCTGACAACCAACCGCTCGAGTTCCCGCAGCTCATGTGCAGCAAAGCCCTTCGAGCTGGCTAAAGACATCTTCGAGCCAGAACTTTGCCAGCGCGCGGTCCCGCCGAACGTGAACATGCGCAGGCTCGTCCCTCTCACTGCTGTAGAAGTAGAACCTATAAGGCCCTATTTTGTCGACGTCTGGCACGGCGGAGTATACCCGCGCCCAGGGCTGAGGCAATCAGATTGCGGCGGAACTTCAGCTGTTGAACTTCAGCTGTTGACGGCGGGCCGTTGCCGACACGCGAAACTCTGTGACGGCCTGACGCTCGTCGCTTCACCTGCGAGCCGCTTATCGGCTCGCAGGAGCCTTGCGGCACGACAGTTGGTGCGCCAGGAAAGCTTCGAGGAGGAGGAAACGAAGTGAGTTGAAGCACAGAGTGGAACCTCCTGAAGCAACCCAGCAGGCGAGAGTCCTGTCCCCACAAGGTTGGCCGCCAGTGGGAAGCGAGTCTTGCGTGGTGTTCGATCGGAGCGATCCGAGCTGCGAAGCGTAGACAGCGAGCGAGCAGGCTGTGTGATTGAGCCTCGAAAGGTGACTGAATGCGGAGCCGACGCCGTCAACTGAGCGGAAGGCAACATCGGATGCGTCGTTAGTGGCCTTGGCGCATCCGGTCCGCCGGGGTCGAAGAGCAGAGCATGTTCGCAAAGGGGTTGCCGAGGAACCTGGGAGATCCCGCAGTCTCCACGAGTGTGAGACGAAGGCAGAGGATTGAGGCACCGGCGCAGTACCGAAGAGGAGCCGGCAACAGCAACTCCCCGCTGCCTAACGACGAACAGCAGTCCGTGGTACTGCCCGGCGAGGGAAAAGGGAGCGAGGCGGGAAGGACGGCGGGAAGTCGGAGCACTCTGATAGTACCTGTGAAGCTGGCGAACTGTCGCCCACGGGAGCCAGTGGAGGGAAGCGGAGTGCGGAATCGTCGAAAGGAAACACAGCGAGACATCGTGCTCGAGTAGTTCTGTGCAAACGCAACGTCGACGAATAGCGGATCAGGGCTGCCAATGCAGCAAATCCCGTGATTCGAGGAGCCGGTAATCCCGCACGTCCGGATCTGCAGGGGGGCCGGGGCGAGCAATCGCCTCGGTCTACCCGACCCGCGCCAACGCGGCTGGAGCCGGCTCGGCCGGCGGGCCGGACAGCCAGCCCGCCGTCGGCTCCTGTGGAGTTAGTGTTAGTTAGTTCCTGTCCTGGCGTGGCTAAGTTGAAGTAAAAGAAGGTAGATACGGCGCAATCGGGGTTGCTTTTTCTGAGCCGCCTCGTTAGAATCGTTGTGGCTAAACAACTGATTTTAAACGAGATAGATCTCAGAAAGA
>DATLFB010000106.1:0-57210 GCA_035525285.1 Thermoanaerobaculia bacterium | reverse complement strand
GCGGCAGTTTTCAGGGCCCGTTTTTCTTCGGGCCTCGCGAAGGGACGGTGACGTACAACCTGCCGCTCGGCTGCATGCCGCCGGGAACCTATCCCGTCGAAGCGATCGCCATCGCCTGCAAACGCAGCGAGCCGGAGTTTCGGGACCACATGGCCAGCACCTTCACCACGCCCGCGGAAAAAGGCACGGTGAACATCTACAACGAAAAAGACCCTGAGACGGGCAGGATCCGGCTCTGGGGCACGTACACGGTCCCGCCGAACACGCCCAACGCCCGCCTCGTCGTGCAGCAGATTCCGACGCCCGACGAGAACGGTGTGCTCGTCTCGCCCGGCCCCGTGCTCGACATCGCCGCGCCGGCGCCGTCGGGAACCTTCGCGGTGGAGGACTTCATCCCCGTCACCAATGCGCTGCAGGTGGAAGTCAAGGCCACCCTTTCCATGTGCAACGGACAAGCGGAGGCGACGACGGAGGTGGATTGCGGCGGGTGCAAGAAGTCGCCTGCTCCCCCCACCGGTTCGGGAGATCCTGTTTCCTTCGTCACGGGCAACATGAGGTACACCGATGCCGACCCGCTGCCGCCGCAGCTCGGCGCGATTCAACTGACGCGAACCTATGACACGTACCATCAGTTCCGAAGCCTCTTCGGGCGCGGCTGGTGGAGCTTCTTCGACGCCCGGCTCGTGATCCAGAGCGCGGCGGCCGGCGACACGATCGCGATGACCACCGCGACGAACGAGTCGGTCGTGTTTCTGCGGCGTCACGGCGTCTACAAGCAGCTCTCGCCGAAAGGGACATCCGCACCCGACTCGCTGTCGTTCGACGGAGCGTTCTATGTGCTGCGCGAGGCGGGCAGCACGATTGCGACTCTCTATCGCGCGAGCGACGGGCGCTTCGCAGGACTGCGGCAGCTCGGCACGGGCCGCGAGATGCGCGTGGAGTGGAGCGAGGGACTGCCGATCTCTGTCACCGACTCGTGGACGGAGCTGACGTGGATCGTGGCAACCGATGCCGTCAGACGGCGCATCGCCTCGATCACGATCGGCGATCTCGTCTGGCAATACCTCTATGACGCGAACGACAACCTGCAGACGGTCCTCGCGCCGGGCAGCGCGGCATGGCGAAGCTACGAATACGCGGCGGACCGCATGACCGCGGCGCGTGATGCGAGCGGCAATCTGATCGAGAGCCACGCGTTCAATCCTGCCGGTGCGGCGACCGACAGCACCGGTCCGCAGGACGAGATCCAGAGCGTTCAGTACAACGTCGCGGGCGCGAGCGGCAACGACAGGATCACCCGGGTGACGATGAAGAGCGGCGCCGTGGTGGATTACGTTCTGACGCCGGTGGGCAATGCGTATCGGACCGCGAAGGTCGTCGGCGGCTGTTCCGCGTGCGGGATGCGAAACGCGGTGTTCGCGTACAGCAGCGACGGGCATCTGCTGCGATCGCAGGACGCGAGCGGCTACATCACGCTACACACCTACAGCGGCGGACGGCTCGCCTCCACCGAGACGCCGCTGAAGCCTGCGGGATGCGATCCGGAAAGCTCTCCGACTCACTGTCTGCTGGAACCCGCGACGCTCGCAAGCACGAGTCTCGAGACGACGCCTTCGACCATTGCGACGAGCTACGAATACGCGGACGTGAACTGGCCCGATCGCGTGACGTCGGTCGTGACGCCGAGCCTCAGTCCCCTCGGGCAGCCGCGTCGCGAGGACGTTCTGTATCACCCCGCCACGGGCGAACCTGTGGTTCGCGCCATTCGCAGCTGGAAGATCGCACAGAAGCCGCCGCGAGTGGACGATGAAGTCCCCGGCACGATGCTCGTGCAGTCCGAGCGCACGATCGTGACCAAACTCTACGAGGCATCCGAAGACGCAGACGACCCACTGAGCGGCCTCGCGCCCGCCTTCGATCCGGGCGGCACGTTTCTCCCTGAATGGCTGTCGCTGCCGCAGCCGGCGCTGTTGCGAAAATCGATCGACGGTCCGAGGACGGACGTGGAGGATGTCACCTCCTTCGTCTACTACCCGATCGATTCATCCGTTCCCGCGGAACTGCGCGGACGGCTTGCGGCAACGAAGAACGCCCTTGGCCATCTCACGCTTTTCGAGGAGTACGACCTGTTCGGCAACGTGACGCGCATGGTCGATCCGAATGGCGTCGCTTCAGAAATGACCTATGACATTCTCGGACGCCCGCTGACGAGCACGACCCGCGGAGTGAGCGGATGCGACACGAGCGTCGATCCGCTTTGCGCAACCGACTTGACGACGACGCTGACCTACTCTCCGGCGGCAGGGCCGCTCGAGACCGAAACACGTCCCGGCGGCGGTGTCACCGTGTACGGCTATGACCAGCGCGGGAGGATCGAAACCGTCTCACGCGGTCCATCCGTCAGCGATCTCCGCGAGCGGATGGAGACGAGCTACGACCCGTTGACGGGAAAGAAAAGTGTCGAGAAGTATCTCCGCCGCGACGGAGCGGCGTGGGTGGAGACGAAACGCGAGTCGTTTTCCTACAACATCCAGGGCGATCTGCAGCGGATCACGCATCCCGACGCGACATTCGTGGAGTATTCATACGATGAGGAGGGTAGGCTGGAGGGCGTGCGCGACGAGAACCACGCCTCGCCGAACACGACCTATCGCTACGACGAAGCCGGCCGAGTCGCAGAGGTGACGCAGACTCTCGGCGCGGGTTTCGTCACGACCCGCTATGAGTACGACATTCATGGCAATCTCCGCTCCGCGATCGATCCCAACGGGAACATCACCAGCTACGTCTTCGACGACTTCGGCAACATGATCTCTCAGCAGAGTGCGGTGACCGGTACCACGATTTTCGAATACGACATCGCGGGCAACCTCACGAGGATGACCGACGCAAACGGCGCGATGACGACGCGCACCTTCGATGCGCTCGGCCGTCCGGTCACTGCAATCTCGACGCGCAGCGGTGTGCCCGATGAAACCGTGTCGTGGACCTACGACAACCCGGCCGCGGGACGTTTCGCCACTGGTAGACTCTCCTCGATGACCGATCCGGCGGGATCGACGAGCTATTTCTACGAGCGGCGGGGCCTCTTGCGCCGCGAAGAGCGAGCGTTCGTGGGAGTGTCTCAGACCTCGACGACGACGTTCACGTACGACACCGACGGCAATCGTTCTTCAGTCGCGTATCCATCAGGCTTGCTCGCGAGCTATGCGCATGACTATTCCAGTCGCCCGGTCGGCGTCACAACCAGCAGCGGCGTGACTCTCGTCTCATCCGCTCAATACCTGCCGTTCGGACCGCTCACGGACATCGTGTATGGGAACGGGACGCATCACACGATGCAGTACGATGCGCGTTATCGGCTCACGAAGAACAAGCTCGCGGCACCTGCAAGCACGCTGGCAGAGCATGACTACCTGCACGACGGAGTGGGCAACATCCTCTCCATCGCCGATGTGCTCGACGGCAACTACAGCCGCACGTTCGTCTACGACGATCTGCACCGCCTGACGACAGCCAATACCGGACCGGCGCTGTGGGGCATCGGCAGTTTCACGTACGACGCCATGGGGAACATGCGTTCCTCGAGGATCGGCGATCCGGAAACGAACGTCCGCGCCGAAGAGGCGCATTTCACGTACGTGGGCAACACGCCAAAGATCGAGACCGTGCGCAGCACCTCACTTCCGGAGGATTCGGACGGTCTCGAAAGGATCGTCACGCACGCGGTCGGCTATCAGCGCGTCACGTACGACAACGCGGGCAACGAGGTGGCTTACGTCGCGGCGCGCACGTATTCGCCGCGCAACCTGCTCGCGTCAGTCACCGACGCCGGCGAGACGTTCGAGGACCTGCACCGCCTCGAATACCAATATGACGGCCGCGGCGTACGGCTGATCCGCGCCGAATCGCAGTCGCCCGGCTCGTTCGCAAGGCGCTACTTCACCTACAGCCCCGAGCTCACTCTGCTCTCGATCACGTACGACGATGTGCCGAACGTATGGGGCTGGCGCGTCCGGACCAACTCCCTCCCCGCCGCGAAGCACGATTTCGTCTGGTTCGCGGGCCGCCCGCTTGCACAGTTCTCACCGGACTTCGCCGACGGCCCCCATTGGTATTTCGCCGACCATCTCGGCACGCCGCTGATGCAGACGAACACGGCGGGCGCTGTCGTCTGGCACGCGGAGTATCAGCCGTACGGCGAGATCTGGACGCTGCGCGTTCCCACGGCACCCGACGACGAAAGTCCCGCCCCGATCATCGACCAGCCGCTGCGATTCCCGGGGCAGGAAGCAGCGATGACCTGGGAGGGCACGGAGGAGCGTTACAACATTCATCGCTGGTACAGGCCCTCGTTTGCTCGGTACACTCAAGCAGATCCAATCGGGCTGCAGGGTGGCGTGAATCTCTTTGCGTACACTCACGGCAACCCGATCAATGTGTCCGACGCCACCGGGTTGAAGGCCGAGGTGTGTTGCCGACTCATCAAGAGCGTCATCGTCGGCATGTTGATGCAACAACGTCATTGCTACATCAAGGTCGATGGAAAGCGTTATGGCGTACAGAGGATTGACGGAGCCGGAAAGAAATCTATCAATTTCAAGGATGACACAGGTGGAGTATGCAAGACGTGCGAGCCGAAATGCGATGCAGGAAAGTGCTTCGGCGATTTTCACGCGAATTATCCAGACAATGTGCCCTATCCAATCGAGTACGCGCTGACAGGTCCGAACAGCAATACGTATGCCTTTCAGGCTGCGCAGGCATGTTGCAACAACGGCTTCACGAATGGTCTCGGCAGCGTTCCCGGCTTCAACGCGAAGCCACCAGGTAGCAGCAGCAGCGGTGGCGGCGAAGGAGGAGGTTTTTAATGTCGCGCTGGTCTCGTCGTGCGAGTTATATCGTCCACTTGCTGGGAGCGCTAGCCGTCGGTTGTACTCCGATTCCAGCCGTTCAAAAACCGTTGCCAGGTCTGTTGGTGCTATGGACTCTCGACTCGATTGTGACGATCGACGGAAAGCCACCGCACGCCGTGCGGCCCATCCCATTAGATGACAGATTTCGTAATATCATTAGTTGCTCCGTAGCCGGCGACAGGCTGGCGCTCGTGTCGCTGACGGATAACAGTACGGCATTCTCGGTATCCGTTATCGACTTTAGAACTGGCAAGCTTCTCTACGAAACCCAAGCCGCCGCACAGACGGTCGCACTTCATCGCCAGGGCGAACTGATAGCGTTTACGCGCAGCGTACCAAACGAGCCGGGATCTTACGACGTTTGCGTGTGGGAACCGCGTAAATCAATCATCACGACGGTGGCCAGCGGGGCAGCGCGCTTTGAGACGTCTTTGATGTGGGGACCGGCCTCGACGGATCTAACGTTCGACGACAACCAAGGTTGGATCCAAATAATCAATTTTCAAACGCGATCTATGCGCAAGCTAGTTGCAGGCGAACAAGGCCGGTGGTCTGCGGATGGACGCTACTTTGCCTACCGACGTGGACGAACGTTGTACATCTATGACGCATCTACTCAGAAACACAGTCCACTCCTGCGGCGGAGCTTCGCGGCTGCCGAATTCGCTGGACAGGTAGCCTGGAGTCCTGACACGCGGTATGTTGCGGCATCATTGTATGCCGGGCTGGACGGACAGGAGCGACGCCACATCGTGATTGACCGCGTCACTGGCGAAGCACAAGAATTGACGCGTGGTTCTTACTTTCTCGGTGACTGGCTACCGAATGAGTAGCACAACAACTTTCGATGGTACAAATCTTCGTGGGGACGATATACGTCTCCCGACCCCATCGGGCTTGAGGATGGCACAAACCTTTACGCCTACGTCCGTGGTCGCCCAACCGTTCTGATCGATCCCACAGGTCTGTGCACGAAGTGCGATGACTGTCCCTCCGGTGAATGGAACTTCAGCAAGGCACCTGGCTTCGGTGTCTCGGCAGCGTTTCATCTTTGGGAAATCAGTCACGTGGGGAACCTACGTTTGCGACGGCAACGGTAAGGAAGTGAAAGTCAAAATCGAGTGCAAGATCGGCGGCATCATCGCGGGGCTCGGAATGGGCTTTACGGGACCAAGCGGTGTAAAACCGATGGCGTGCGCGTGCAAGGAGAAAGACTTGCTTGGGTCGTCGGGTGGTTGGACGAGTTGGATTGGTCCGTACAGCATCGATAGCAGTCCCTGCAAAACGAAGGGTGGAACAGCGAACTCGGTCAGCATCTCGAAAGCGTGGGGCGGCGGCTTCGGCGGCACGTGGTGCACGACCAAGAAGGTGGAATAGAAATGGGCAAGCTCGCAAAAAGCAGCCTGGGAATCCTTACTGTGCTGCCGCTTATCTACATTTTCGGAATCCTGTTCGTGTTCAGCGACTTCAAATACGACACGATCCAGAAGCTGCATTACGGGATGATGGCTGTCTACGCCCTGCTTCTGATCATTTACATTCGAGACGTTCGCACTAACGAGCGTTTACCGGATGATAAGAGAGCGCTCTGGGGCGCACTCATCTTCTTCGGTTCGTCACCTGCTCAGCTAGTTTATTTCTGGCTGTACGTTTGGCCCGAGGATGCACCAGCGGCTGTGGTTCGCCCGGGGTGATTCGCGAACGCGTCGGAGTCCTCGTTCGTTTACTTCGTCGGTCGCGTGAATGCGACGCGCGATCACTTAAATCTCGCCTGGAGGACAGTGAAAGCGATCGATCGTCGGATTTAAATGATCTGGCGACTTGCAACGGCGTCGCGAGCTCGCCCCTCCACCCACCCAACCCCGCGGCCGGACGTGCATCGCTCCGTGGTGCCGCCCAAGATGCGGCTGTGGCAGACGTGGCCCGCTGCTTCGTGGCTCCGCGCGCTCCCGCGCGCTCGTGCAGCGCGAGCTCGCGAGTGCAGTGCTGCGAATCGCGTGTAAGCGGGCCACGCAGCCAAGCCGAGTCTTGGGCGCACATAAATAAAATAAAGTGCGCGACGATCAGACGACCGTGCAACGACCAAGAGACGACAAGCCTGCGTGGGCGCGGCTTCCGCAGAGTATCGTTTTGAACAAACTTGGTGTCAAATCGATTGCCGGAGAAACCATGGGAGGTATGGAGGCAGAGTTTCACATCGTACACGTTGCCTACCCTCTGTGGTTTAGGCTCGCCATTCTCGGAACACTCGTCTTCGTCCCGGTAGGCATCTGGCTTGCCCGGCGGAGCTTCTATCCTGCCGCAGTATGTATGGCTCCGATCATTGCTAATCTTGGTGTTGTTTTCGTCGGCCTCAGCCGCGTGGCGGAGGGCATGTCGACATACGGCGGCGGGCGAGGCGCCGCTGCTGCAGGTTGCGCGGAAGCACAGATCCCCCTTCAACTTGGCACGGTTGCAGCGTTCTTGCTTTCGGGTGTTTTGACTCTTTGGCCGACTCGCGACTCGATCGTATCGGTGAACCAGCGCCGGTTGATGGCTATCACCAACGTCGTAATCGCGTTGTTCGTCGCGGGTGAGATCTGGGCGGTCAATTGGCTGATCGCCCCAGGGCGAACGTTCAGCCAGTCGCCAAGAGACTTGCTACGAAGCGTCGGTTATGCAGCCGCTGTACTTTGCCTACTCACAATCGTCATGGGGGCCCGCCGTGCTCCGTATTCTAAAGGGCAACACCCGTCCCGTATCGACGCCCTTTTCGTCCTCGTATCTGCCGTCGTACTGTTCACAATCGCCTACTACTTTTCACGGTCGCTGCGCCTGATTGCGTTGGGAATCTGAAGCGCCAGATCGCGTGGCGCCTACCAGCTCACCGTTCTTCACCAGCTCTTGCGGCTTCCCTTCGAACAGCTTGTTTAGCTTAGCGGCTCGCTGAGAAACGTCAGCCACGACGTGACGTACTTCGCCGCGGCGACGACGACGATCACCACGAGACCCTGCGCGATCGTCACGTCGCCGTAGATGATCTCGTCGACGACCTCGCCGAGCATCAACGCGACGAGCAGATCGAACGCGGTGAAGTTGCCGACCGTCCGCTTGCCGAGAACGCGGATGACGACGAGCATCACCGCGTACACGAGAAGCCCGCGCGCCGCGGTCATCCCCAGCTCCTGCCAGTCCATGGCTCGCGTCCGGCGCCGGACTGAGCAAGCAGGGTGCCGTCACCGGCAGGAATGACTGATGTCATTGCCACGCGACGCCCGCGCACAGCACCATGGGCGCATGAAAGGCGATGCGCAGCGGATCGCGATCCGCGTCTCCGCCGCAGCGCTCCTGCTCGCGGCGCTGAAGGGCGCGATTGGTCTCGCGACGGGGTCGATCGCGGTCCTCTCTTCCGCGCTCGACTCCGCGGGCGACGCGCTCGCCTCGTTCACGAACTTTCTCTTCCTCACCGTCGCCGCGAAGCCGCCCGACCGCGATCATCAGTTCGGCCACGGCAAGGCCGAGCATCTCGCCGCGCTGCTGCAGGGCGCCATCCTCCTCGGCAGCGCGATCGTCCTCGCCCTCCGCGCGGCCGAGCGCATTCGCGCGCCGCGTCCGATCGAGTCGAGCGTTGCCGCGATCGCGACGATGGTCTTCTCCATCGTCGCCACGATCTTCATCGCCCGAGCGCTGAAGCGCACCGCCGTGCGCGAAGAGAGCAGCGCGCTCGCCGGCGATGCGATCCACTACACCTCCGACATCATCGCGAACATCGCCACGATCGGCGCGCTGCTGCTCGTGCGCGTGACCGGCAACGCCCGCTTCGACGCAATCTTCGGACTCTCCGTCGCCGCCTGGATCGCCTGGACGTCGGTCTATCTGATCTGGAACTCCGCGAACGATCTGATGGACGCCGCCTTGCCCGAAGACGAAATCGCCGCGATCGTCGAGGCCATCGAGCGCACGGACCCGGCGATTCGCGACTACCGCGAGCTGCGCACGCGCCGCGCGGCCGGCGTGCGCTTCATCGAGTTCGAGCTCTGCATCGACCGCGAAGTCTCGTTCGAGCGCGCGCATGAGGCGACCGAGGCGGTGAAGAGCGCCATCCGGGAACGCTTCCCGCGGACGATCATCACCATTCACGCGGAGCCCACGTAAGAAAGCACGGGATTCCCATGCTTGTCATCCCGAGCGTGAGCGAGGGACCCGGGGGAAGGGTGGCACGAAGCTCGTGCGTCGCGCCACCCGCCCCCCAGGTCCCTCGCTCAACGCTCGGGATGACAAGGCTGGTCAAGATTGAAAATCCAGTAGCCGAGCCAGCTCTCGGGCCTCGCATTTGCACAGCCTGCCTGCATGGGTAATTTGCTTTGGTTGATCATCATCATCCTGGTGCTGATGTGGCTCGGCGGATTTTCGTTCCAGATCGGCGGCGGACTGATCCACATTCTGCTCGTCATCGCGCTGATCCTGGTCGTCGTTCGCCTCGCAACGGGCCGGCGCGTGCTATAGCCTCCGCGGTGTGGATACCGCTCAGGCTGCCCGCGTCGTCCTCGCGCTGACGCTCGCCGTCACGCTGGCCGTGCTCGGCGCCCACCCGCGCGTGATGCGGTGGGAGCGCCGCTTCGGCCTCACCGTCCTCGCGACGTCGGGCTTCCCCTTCCTCCTCCTCGGACTTCTCTTCCGCGAACTCGGCGTGTTGACGGCCGATCTCCTCACCGATCTCCGCCCGCTCTTCGAGTTCGGCCTCGGATGGGTGGGGCTGACGATCGGGATGAACCTCGACATCCGCCGCTTCGACCGCCTCCCGCCCGCGTTCATGCCGGTGATCGCGCTCTCGTCCATGTTGCCGATCCTCTGCGCCGCGATCGCGTGTTCCCTGACGCTCGCGTGGATGGGCGTGCTGCCCGGCAAAGGACTGATTCGCGACGGGCTGATCCTCATGGCCTGCGCCGCGGTGAGCGCGCCCGCGAACATCGAGCTGCTCCTGCGGCGATGGAAGTCGTCGATGCCGCTCGTGATCGAAGCAACGCGCATCGACCAGCTCGCGGCGCTCGCGCTGCTCGGCCTCGTGGCGATTCTCTTTCGTCCCGATCGCACGGTCACGCTGTGGTATCTCCCGCGAAGCGGCTGGTTTCTGATGATGCTCGGCCTCGGCGCGCTCCTCGGCATCGTCATCTACTTCCTGATCCGCAACGTCGACGATCGCACCGAGGAGCTGGCGCTGCTGCTGGGAGGCGTCGCGCTGGCGTCGGGGATGGCGGGCTATCTCGCGCTCTCCGTCGCCGTCGTCTGCGCGATTGCCGGCGCGGTGCTGATCAACTTTCCGATGCCGCACCGCGAGCGGATCGCGGGCACGCTTCGCGAGGTCGAGCGGCCGATGTATCTCCTGTTTCTCTTCGTCGTCGGCGCGGCGTGGCGGCCCGACGAATGGCAGGGATGGGTTCTCGGCATCGCCTTCGCGCTCTCGCGCGCGTACGGCAAGGTCCTCGCCGCGCGGATCGGCTCGCGCATCGAGCCCGAGCTCCCGGACTGGAAACATCTCGCGGTCTCGATCCTGCCGGAGAGCACGATCGCGATCGTGGTGCTCTTCAGCGCGGCCGCGATCGACGGCGCGCAGACGCCGGCTGTCCGCTGGGCGATCAACGCCGTGATCGTCGGCAGCATCCTCACCGAGATCGCCGTGCAGGCGTTTCAGCGGCGGGAGCGGAGGCTGGCCGGCGAGGAGACGCTCGCATGATCACGCGCGCTCTCTTCACGATCGGCGCCGTCGTCACGCTCACGTACGCCACGCGATCGTTCGTGCCGCATGGCGCGATGATCACCGGCTCGGGCGCGGCGCTGGCGTTCGGATTCCTGCTGATCGTCGCCGTGCAGGCGGCGCATCTCTGCGACGCGCTGAAGATGCCGCGACTCACGGGGTACATCCTCGTCGGACTGCTCTTCGGCCCCGAGCTCATCGGACTCGTGTCGGCGAAGATGCTCCCCGACCTGGCGCTCGTCAAAGGCACGGCCACGGCGCTGATCGCGTTTCTCGCCGGCTGCGAGCTGAACCTGCGCCGGCTCCGCCCGAAGCTGCGCGCGATCGGCACCGTCACTGCGCTGACGATGTTCGCCGCGCTGCTGCTTCTCTTCGCGCTGATGTACGGCATCACGTACGTGCTGCCGGTGACCGCGGGCTTTTCCGTCATCGAGCGTCTCGTCGTCGCCCTCATCGCCGCGAACGTGCTCATCGCCTACTCGCCCGCGGTGGTCGTCGGAATTCTGTCGGAGACCAAAGCGAGCGGGCCGCTGAGCGAGATGACGCTGTCGATCGTGGTCATCGCCGATCTGATCATCGTGATCACCTACGCGTTCTCGAGCACGATTGGACACTCCGTCTTTCGCGCCGCGGGTGGAGGAGGGCTCGGGCTGCTCGTGCCGCACATCTTCGGCTCGATCCTCGCGGGTCTCCTTGCCGGCGGCGCGCTGGCGATCTACGTCGCGCGCATCGGGACGCGCAGCGGCATCGTCACGTTCGCGCTGCTCTTTATCGCCGCCGAGGCGGGAGCGGCGCTGCATCTGAACCCGCTGCTCGTCGGACTGACCGCGGGGCTGATGCTGGAGAACGTCACGCCGATCGGCGGCGAGCTGCTCTCGCATGCCGCCGAGGGGGTCGCACTGCCGACGTTCGCGATCTTCTTCGCCGTCGTCGGCGCGGAAGTGCAGCTCGGCGCGTTTCTGCACACCGCGCCGATCGCGCTCGCCGTCGCGCTCACGCGCGGCCTCGGCATCTACGCCGGCGCACGCGTCGCCGCGCGCATCTCCGGACTCGACCGCGCGTTCGCGAACCGGCTCACGCTCGGGCTGTTGCCGCAGGCCGGCGTCGCCATCGCCCTCGTCGCGCTTCTGCTCGCCGACTTCGAGCCGTGGGGCGCCGTCGTCGGCACGATCGTCCTCGGCACGATCATCGTGAATCAGCTCGCCGGCCCGGTGCTTTTCCGCGGCGCCATCGTCGCGGCGGGCGAAGCGGCCCAGTCTGTGCACGCGCCCTCGCCGGAGGAGTGACCCCATGGAGATTCAATGGCGCAGGGACGTCGACCCGGCGCTCGCGGACGCGAAGCGCGAGCGGAAGCCGCTGCTGCTCGATTTCAGCGCGGCGCCGATGTGAAGCGGATGCGCTCGGCTGGATGCCGAGGTGTATCCCGATGAGCGCGTGGCGTCGTTCGTCACGAAGAACTTCGTTCCGGTACGCATTCACGTGAAAGAGCAGCCCCGGAACTTCGAGCGTTTCGGCGCGCAGTGGACGCCGACGATCATGATCCTCGATCCCGACGGCGCGCAGCGCCACAAGATCGAAGGCTTCCTCCCGGCGGACGAGTTTCTCGCGCAGCTCGAGCTCGGACTCGCGCACGCCGCGTTCGCACACAACGACTTCGCCGACGCGGAGCAGCGCTTCGGCATGGTCGCCGCGCGCGACGATGCGGAAGTGGCGGCGGAGGCGATCTACTGGTCCGGCGTGTCGCGCTACAAGCGCACGAACGATCCCAGCGCGCTCGTGGAGACGAATCAGAAATTGAGCTCCCGATTTCCGGAGAGCTCGTGGGCGAAGAAAGCCTCGGTCTGGCAACCGAAGTAAGGAGTTTGCAGCATGGCAGTCGCACAGTTCACATATGCATGGGCGCCCCGCATCCGCAGTCTGCTGCGTCTCGTGGCCGGTCTCATGTTCCTGTTGCACGGAACGCAGAAGCTCATGGCGTTCCCCGACGCGTCGTCGGGCGGAGGCGCGCCGGAGACGATGTCGAAGATGTGGATCGCCGGCGTGCTCGAGCTCGTCCTCGGCGCGCTGATCGCGATCGGACTCTTCACGCGCCTCGCCGCGTTCCTCGCCTCGGGCGAGATGGCCGTCGCGTACTTCACCGTGCACGCGCCCAACAGCATCTGGCCGTCGATCAATCAGGGCGAGCTCGCGGCGCTGTACTGCTGGGTGTTCTTCTACTTCGCGTTCGCGGGGCCGGGGCCGTGGGCGGTTGATGCCTTGTTCGGCAAACGAGCTGCGACTTAGCGCGCGATTCACCCGAATCAGTCCCCGCAGTGGGGAGAGGGATAGGGTGAGGGGATCTCCCTTCAGCCTGCGAGAACCGCCCCTCACCCTGGCCCTCTCCCCGCACGGCGGGGAGAGGGGACTCGCATGCACACTCGGGCGCACGGAGTATTCAGCGCGCGTTCTTGAACGCGCGCACGATCGCCTCGACACGCGCGGGGTCGACTGCCTCGTCGACGCGCCCTTCGCGCTTGATCGCCGTGCCGACGATCGCGCCGTCGGCATCCGCGAAGGCCGCGGCATTCTCCGCGGTGAGCCCGCTGCCGACGAGCAACGGAGCATCGACGGCATCGCGAAGAATGCGAAGGCGTCCGGGATCGACCGCCGCGCCGGTCTCGACGCCCGTGACGATGAGCGCATCCGCAAGACCGCGCACGCGCAGGTCCTTCGCCATCTGCAGCGGATCGCTCTCCGCGACCGGCACGGCGTGCTTCACCATGTGATCGGCGAAGATGAGGACATGCGGCGCGAGCGACGCGCGCCTGCGCAGCGTCGCGTATGCATCTCCCTCGATGATCCCCTGATCGGTCAGCATCGCGCCGGTATACACATTCACGCGGATGAACGATGCACCCGTGGCCGCGGCGAGCCCGAGTGCGGAGAGCGCATCGTTGCGCAGCACGTTGACGCCGAACGGCGCGTGCACCTCGCGCGCGATCTCCGCGACCGCGCGCGCCATCGACGCGATGGTCTCCGCCTCCACGCGCCCGCGTGTGAACGGCCGGTCGCCGAAGTTCTCGATGATCAGGCCGTCGCAGCCGCCCGCCGCGATCGCCCGCGCATCGCGCAGAGCGGCGTCGATCACCGCATCCATCGACGTGAACTGCGGCGCGCCCGGAAGCGCGCGCAGATGGACCATCCCGAACACCGCGCGGGTGGCGAATCGCTGCGCAAATGCGGCTCGGGTGAGCATTGGTTCCGCGCAACTATAATCGCCCGCGCATGTCGGACCTCACTCTCTTCAACACCCTGAGCCGCGAGAAGGAGCTCTTCACTCCCGTCCGCCCCGGCGAGGTGCGGATGTACTCGTGCGGTCCGACGGTCTACGGCCACCCACACATCGGCAACCTCCGGACGTTCCTCTGGAGCGATCTGCTGCGCCGCTATCTCGAGTACCGCGGACTGCGCGTCACGCAGGTCATGAACATCACCGACGTCGAGGACAAGATCATCAAAAATGCGAACGCGGCGGGCCAGGACATCCGCACGTTCGTCGCGCCGTTCATCGACGCCTTTCACGACGGGTTGAAGAAGCTGCGCATCCGCCCCGCCGACGCGTATCCGCGCGCGACGGAGTACATCCCGCAGATGGTCGATCTCGTGAAGCAGCTCACCGTGCGCGGGCACACGTACGTGGCCGACGGCTCGACGTACTTTCGCGTCTCGACGCTGCCCGGCTACGGCAAGCTCTCGCGCGTCGAGATCGACACGACGAGCGAGTACAGCCGGGTCGAGTCCGACGAGTACGAGAAGGAGAGCGCGCGCGACTTCGTGCTCTGGAAGTCGAAGAAGGAAAGCGAGCCGTCGTGGGAGACCGAGCTCGGCGAAGGCCGCCCCGGCTGGCATCTCGAGTGCTCGGCGATGTCGATGAGGCTCCTCGGCGAGACGTTCGACATCCACACCGGCGCGGTCGATCTCATCTTCCCGCATCACGAGAACGAGATCGCGCAGAGCGAGGGGGCGACGGGCAAGCCGTTCGTGCACTACTGGATTCACGGCGAGCACCTCAATCTCGATCAGCAGAAGATGTCGAAGTCCCTCGGCAACATCTACACGCTCGCCGAGGTGGAGGAGATGGGCTACGACCCGCTCGCGCTGCGCTACGCGCTGCTGTCGGTGCCTTATCGCACGAAGCTCAACTTCACCAATCAGTCGCTCGAGGATGCGAAGCAGGCGGTCTCGCGCATCGAGTCGTTCCTGCTCCGCCTCGAGGATGTGATCGCGTCGGGCCCGCGCGACGCCGCGCATGCGGATGACCACGCCGACGCGCTGATCGGCCGCTTCCTCGGCGAGTTCCAGGCCGCAATGGACGACGATCTCAACACCGCCGGAGCCCTCGGCGCGCTCTTCACGATGATCCGCGACGCAAACGCGGCCATCGACGCCGGCCGCATCTCCAGCAGCGACGCGGCGGGACTCGAGACCGCGCTGATGAAAGTCGACCCCGTGCTCGACATCTACCCCCGCCGCGACGAAGTCCTCGACGCCGACATCGAACGCCTCATCGAAGCCCGCATCGCGGCCCGCAAAGCGCGCAACTTCGCCGAGTCGGACCGGATTCGCGACGAGCTGTCGGCGAAAGGGATTCTGCTGGAGGACACGCCGGCGGGAACGCGGTGGAGGAGGCGAAACTGAAATTGAAAATTGAAAATTGAAAATTGAAAAAGCGCGCGGTCGCCGGTTCTCTTTTTTCAATTTTCAATTTTCAATTTTCAATTCCGAACCATGATTGGCTATCTCGAAGGCACCCTAAAACACCTCGACACCACGCGTGCGCTCGTCGTGGCGGGCGGCGTCGGGTACGTAGTCCACATCTCCCTGCAGACGTACTACCGGCTCGAGGGAAAGCGCGACGTCGCGCTCGATGTCTATACGCACGTGCGCGAGGACGCCCTTTCGCTTTACGGCTTCGCGTCGGGAGACGAAAAGTTCGCGTTCGAGAAACTGATCTCGATCTCCGGCATCGGGCCGACGCTCGCGCAGAAGATTCTGTCCGGGATCGACGCGACCGATCTCGCCGACGCGGTCGCGCGCGCCGACGCGCGCAAGCTCTCGTCGATTCCGGGCGTGGGCAAGAAGACCGCGGAACGAATCTGTCTCGAGCTTCGCGACAAGCTCCCCGTCGCCGCCGCCGCTCCCGCAGTGCCGCCGCGCGTGACCATCGACGATGACGTCCACTCGGCGCTCGTGAATCTCGGCTATCGCCCGCGGGACGCGGAGATCGCCCTCGAGAAAGCGCACAAGGAGCTCGGCACCGAGGCGGAGTTCTCGGCCCTCCTCAAAGCCGCCCTCCGCCAACTCACGCGTTAGCGTGTGGAGTGCGGTGGCAAGGCCACCGCTTTCCAACGCGGCAGCACAAGCTGCCGCGCGCCGCAGCCTTGCTGCGGCGTCGGAAAGCGGCGACTGGCGTCGCCGCAGTCCACATGGGAGCATAGCGCGCAATGCGCATCCCCGACGCTCCCCACGCCCAGCCCGCGCACGAAGTCGCGCGCGAGCTGGGTGTCGATCTCGCGCGCGGGGTCGCGGCAAGCGAAGTCGCCGAGCGCCGCGAGACCTTCGGCGCGAACGTCCTCGTGCGCGACCCGGGCCGCCCGCGTGGCGCATCTTCCTCCATCAATTCGCGAGCGTGATCGTGCTGCTGCTCGCGGTCGCGGCGGTGCTCGTCCTCAACGCGCTCATCGGATTCACCATCGTTCGCGAAGATCGAGTCGTCGACGGACGCGGTGAGCGCGAAACGCGACATCCGCCCGGCGAACCCAATCGCGAGATCCTCGAGGCGATCCATGAGCACAAGGCCGATCTCGTGGTCATGGGCTCGCATGGCATCACCCGCCGCATTCCGATCGGCAGCAAGGCCGAGTACGTGTTGCGTCACACCGACACGCTGGTGCTGCTCATCCGTGACGCACAATGAGCGGCACGGCCGCGCCGCCGAGAAGAAACAGCACGTCGAGCAGCGCCCGGCCGCGATGGTGGAGCGCCGCGTGCTGCATCTGCGGGATCAGATCCGCCGCGGCGATGTAGACGAAAAAGCCGGCCGTCGCGGCGAGGAAGTACGGCAGCAGCGGCAGGAGCAGCGCCGCGGCCGCGAAGGCCAGTAGCGCGCCGGCGACCGTCGCGGCGGCGCTGGCGAGATTCACGAGCACCACGCGGCGCCGGCTCATCCCGTTCGCGAGCAGCACGCCGAAGTCGCCGATCTCCTGCGGGATCTCGTGCGCCGCGATGGCGATCGCGGTCGTGATCCCGTGCGGCACGCCGGCCGCGAACGTTCCGCCGATCACGATGCCGTCGATGAAGTTGTGCATCGTGTCGCCGGCGACGATCAGCGGCGTCGTGGCGGCGCGCACATGATCGTGATGATGCGGCGTCGCCTCGCGCGCGTGAAAGAGCACGATGACCTGCTCGATGATGAAGAACAGCAGGAAGCCGCCGAGCGCCGAGGCCAGCGCCGCCGCCGCGCCGCCGCGCTCACTCGCCTCGGGCAGCAGATCGAGAAACGCGGTGCCGATCAGCGTTCCCGCCGCGAGCGCGGAGAGCGTTCCCGACCACCGCCGCGCCCACTCCTCGCGCAGGAGCAGAGCCATTCCGCCCGCGAGCGACAACACGCTGCCGCCGACCGCGAAGAGGAGGACGTACCAGAACACTGGGCCATTGTAGAAGCCCGGCGCACGCGATCGTGTGGGCTGTGCGGAGAAGTGAACGTAGAGGCGGGCTTCAGCCCGCCTTCGCGCCGACTGGAAGTCGGCGGACCGGCCGTGTAGCGCGGGCATCCTGCCCGCCGTAACGCCGGCATCCTGCCGGCGACATCGCTGGCTGGAAGCCAGCGAGACGGCGGCCTGGAAGGCCGCGCTACAGAAAACGGAACGCCGGCTGAAGCCGGTCGCTACGTTTTTTTCATCACACCATCGCCGGCTCGTGCAGCGACGCGATGTGACGGATCGCGGACGCGAGCAGTGTTGCAACCGACACGACCCGCAGCTTCGGCCACGCGTGATCCTGCGGCACCGAGTCCGTCACGAGGACCTCCCGCACCGCGGCACATCGAGCCGTGCGCGCGGTGAAGGCGAGGCGCAACTGCATCATCTCCGCCGTCGGCGGCGCCTCGGCCAGCAGCGTCGCGGTGTGCCCGAGCATGCGCCGCAGCAGCGGATGCCGGCGGTCGCATAGCTCGTCGAGCAGTCCCTGCATCGACGCGTCCGACCAGCTCGGCCGGTCCGCTTCCGAGCGCGGCATCGACTCGATCGCCTTCCGCACGATCGCCGGATCGACGCCCGCCTCGGCACACGCATCCCGGAGGGACAGATCGCCGTGGCAGATGTAGTCGATGCCGATGACGTCGAAGAGCTTCGTCGTTTGCGGCAGCGAGGCCGCGATCTCGCCGATCGGAATGTGTGCATGGACTCGCATCAGTCACCTCGACAGAAGAATCACCGCCGCGAACGCGGTTCCGGTGAGCACGTACGTCAGCAGTGTCAGCGCCTGCGCCGCGACGGGCGGCCCGGTGCGCGTGCGCGTCAGCATCACCATCGCGAGCGCGGCCGCCGGCGCGCCGGCGAGCATCGCCGCCACGCGGAACGGAATGAGTCCGTACGCGGCAACGACGAGCGGAATCGCGAACGCATTCGCGAACACGAGCCCGATGAGGGTCTCGCCGCGATCGCGCCCGAGGCGGACGATCAGCGTGCGCTTGCCCGCCTGCGCATCGGCGCGCTCGTCGGGGATTTCGTTGATCAGCAGCACGTTCGCGATGAGCATGCCGAGCGCGATCGACACGAAAACCGCTTCCGCGATCACGCTCGCGTCGAACAGCACCAGCGTGCCGAGCACGATGCCCGGACCGTAGACGCAGCCGACGGCGAGCTCGCCGAGGCCGCGCGAGGCGAGCTTCACCGGCGGCGCGGCGTAGAGAATCGAGATCGCGGCGGCGGCCGCGCCGAGGAGCAGCAGCATCGGATTCGACCGCCGCGCGACCTCGGATCCGATCGCGCCTGCCGCGATGAATGCGATCCACGCGATCACCACGAGATCGCGCTCGGTGAGGAGCATGCCCACCAGCACCCGCTTCCCGCCGGAGAACGGCGAACGCTCGTGCGGACGGACGGCGACGTCGGAGGTGAAGTCGCAGAGATCGTTCACCGCGTTCTTCCCGACCTCGACGAGGAAGATCGCCGCGAACGCGGCGAACGCAATCCCCCATCGGATCGAGCCGCCCTGATCGATCGCCAGCGCGAGCCCGGCGAGAAACGGGATGACGGAGGCCAGCGCGATCTTCGGATCGACCAGCCGCCACACTCCCTCGATCAGATTCCGCTGACGGATTCCAATCGCGTGCGGCCAGTGAACGATCGAAGCGGTGCGCATGCTGCACCTCCATCGACAATGTCGTTCCGATTCCGGCGCGAGGACGGCGCGGAGGTCACTGATGTGTGTGATTCGCTCACCCCAGTCCCCTCTCCCCGCGTGCGGGGAGAGGGTTAGGGTGAGGGGCCCTTCATTCCTCGAGGAACGACCCCTCACCCGGCCCTTCCCCCTCGCTACGCTCGGGGTCAGGGCCACCCTCTCCCCGCGTGCGGGGAGAGGGGACTCCGCGTGACGCAGACCGGCATGTGATTCGGCCCACGCCCACGCGTGAGGCGCATCGCGGCACGATTCGGCGCGCTGCCGTATTTGTGGCATATGGAAAACTTCGGCTACGAACGGATCCTCGTGCCCACCGACATGAGCGACTTCGGCAACGTCGCTCTGCGCTACGCCGCGCTTCTCAACGAGCGGCTCGGCTCGCGCATCACCCTCCTGTACGCCGACGAGAGCTACCTCCCGCTCGATGCGCTCGAAGTGCCCCTCGGCTACTACCTCGAGAACGCGCCGGCGACGAAGGCGAAGCTGCAGGAGGTGCTGCGCAAGTATGCGAACGAGCGCCTGCCCGGTGTCTCCGTCGACGTGACCGTGGTGCAGGACGCGCCGGCGCGCGCGATCGTGCAGACGGCGAAGATGATGGAAGCGGATCTCGTGGTCATGGGAACGCACGGACGCCGCGGCTGGCGCCGCGCGCTTCTCGGCTCGGTGACCGAGCGCGTGTTGCACGAGATCGACCGCCCCGTCCTCACCGTCACCGCGGGCGTGCTGCAGGACGAAGAGCGCGCCGACTTCCGGCGCATCGTCTGTCCCGTGAACTTCACCTACATCGCGCGCGAGGCGCTGCATCACGCGAGCGCGATGGCCGAGGCGTTCGGTGCGGAGCTCGTGGTCGTGTACGTGGCCGAGGGCATTCAGCCGCCGCAGCTGCCGGAAGTCGAGGCGGCCTTCAGCTTGTGGGTCGATCCGGCCGTGCGCGGGCGCGCGCAGTATCAGCTGCTCGTGGTCGGCGAAACCGATCCGGCCGAGGGAGTGCTCACGACCGCGGCCGACCTCGAGGCCGATCTCATCGTCCTCGGCGCGCAGCACAAATTCTTCTCCGACGCCACCGTCATCGGCACGACCACCCAGCGCGTCACGCGCTTCGCGCGCTGTCCGGTGATGACCGTCGTCCGCCACGCCCGCACGGAGCTCGAAGTCAGCGCGCGCGATCGCGAAGAAGAGCTGGTGCATGCATGAACTGACGTAGCGCCCGGCTTCAGCCGGGCGAGGGCGGGTTCCGGAGTCGATCGCGGAAGGCGAGCTGTGGCCGAAGCAGCGGCGCGATCCGTCGTACTTCGCGCGCGAGCACATCCGCGTGCTTCCCGGCGGAAAACTGCGGCAGGATCCCGGCCCGTGGTGCGCCCTCGGCCGCATCAAGTTCGAGATGCCGAACCGCTACAACGTCTACCTGCACGACACGCCCGCGAAATCGCTGTTCGCGCGCGACCTGCGCGCGTTCAGCCACGGCTGCATCCGGCTCGAGAAACCGCTCGAGCTCGCGATGGCGTTGCCTGGAGGGCGGACGTCCCGTCCGCCCGGTCCCCCCGGGGCGGACGAGACGTCCGCCCTCCTCGCCGCGATCGCAGCCGGCCGGGAAAAGTCTTTCCCGCTCGCCGAGCCCGTTCCCGTCTACATCCTCTACTGGACCGCCTTCGTCGCGGACGACGGCCACATCGAGTTTCGCCGCGACGTCTACGGACGCGACGCGCAGCTCTACAACGCCGCGCGCTCGCGCATCCGCTGATCGATGCTCCACGCCCCCGCGCCGTGCGCGGCGATGAAGAGAAAGAGGAAGCCGTACAGCACCGCGAGCTCTCCGCGGTTCACGATCGGAAAGATCCCGTCCTCCGCGTGGCGCAGAAAATACGCGGTCGCCATCGTGCCGCTGGCAAGAAATGCCGCCCAGCTGGCGAACAGGCCGATCGCGATCAGCAGCCCCGCGCCGACTTCGATCACGCCCGCCGCGATCGACAGCGCCGCCGTCGCGGGCGGCTTGCTGCCCGGCCAGCCGAGAAGCTTCTGCGTTCCATGCATCGCGAACATCACGCCGGCCACGATCCGGAGCAATGCGAAGAAAGCGGGCGCGAGTTTTCCAATGAAGCGTTCCATGCGGCGGGACGATACACTTTCCGTGCGCCGCCTGCCGCACTCAGCCGTGTCGTGGTTTGAATCTTGAAGTAGCGAGAGGGCGATGAGACGTGCCCCGCTGGTTCTCGCACTCCTCCTCGTTGCCTTCACGGCGCAGGCGGAGCGCACTTCTTCGCTCCTGGCCCGCGCGTGGCCGGCCGCGCCTTACGCCGATCTGCAGAACATCGGCACCGGCGTCGGCATCGTGTTCAGCCCCGACCTCAGCGTGACCGGCAACTGCCGCTTCTACCGCGCCCTCGGCTTCGCCTGCTTCGAAAGCGCGGACTGGCTGAAAGTCCTCAGCGAGATTCACGCGCACAACATGGCCGAGCCGGGCCGCCGCATCCGGACGCTGATCCTCGAGACGCACGGCACGAACGGCCACGGTCTGAAACTGCAGAAGGGAAAAAAGGAGACGGACGATCGCTCGTACATCTCCGTCGCCGCGCTGCAGGAGTGGGTCGAGCCGGTCGGCGTGCGCCACATCATCATCAGCGCGTGCAACTCCGGACGCCTGCTGCGTCCCGAGATCTATCTGAAACTGAATCGCGAGCCCGGCGATCCGCTCTTCCTCCCCGCGACCCTCGGCATCATCGACGCCACCGACGAATTCGATCCGCGCCGCGCGCGCACGGTCGTGGTCACGCCCGGCGCGAGCCAAATCGAGACCACGCTCGTCGGCGCGCTGCGCGAGCTCGCTCCCGCGACGCGCACCGCGCTGACCGCCGCGGCGAAGGCGCGTAGCGTCAAGCTGCCGAAGCAGTTCGCGGTCTCGGAGATGCTGATCCAGATGATGCTGCGCGACCCGAACCTCCAGCTGCGCACCGGCGCGGAGCCGATCGAGGAGCTGTCGAAGGAGGAATCGCCTCCCGACGCGAGCGAGCAGCTGTTCAAGGAGTTCGTCGCTCACCTGAACTTCGTCGCCGCGCGGGATCAGGGAACCGCGACGGCACGCGCGGCGGCGGCGCGGTAGGAGGGCGGACGTCCCGTCCGCCCAGGCGGACCAGAGGTCCGCCCTCCAATCCCGTGTAGCATCCGCGGATGGACGTCCGCGACATCCACCGCCCCGCGCCGGCGCTGATGAAGTACTACGTCTTTCTCTCATTCCTCTTCGGTCCGCTCTTCTTCATCGCCCTGATCCCCTACTACTTCCGCTACCACACGATGCGTTATGACTTCGACGACGAAGGCATCTCGATGCGCTGGGGGATTCTCTTTCGCCGCGAGATCACTCTGACCTACGCGCGCATCCAGGACATCCACCTGACCAGCAACCTGATCGAGCGCTGGCTCGGCCTCGCGCGCATCCAGATCCAGACCGCGAGCGCGAGCGCCTCGGCGGAGATGACCATCGAAGGGCTGCACGAGTTCGCGGAAGTCCGCGACTATCTCTACTCGAAGATGCGCGGCGTGCGCGCGGGCATCGCGCAGCCGGCGAGCGCGCAGGAACCGGATCTCGCGTCCGCGCTGCGCGAAGTCGCGGGCGAGCTGCGCGCGATCCGCGAGGCGCTCGAGAAGCGATGAGCTGGCGGGACACGGTGCTCCGCGTCATGCGCGTGCCGCCCACGCCCGCGCCGCCGCCCGGCTCGCCGCCGCGCGTGTTCCGGGCCGCGCCGAATTTCTTCGCCCTGCGCGTGATCGGCTGGAGCATCAAGCAGGCCGTCGCCGTCGCCGGTCTTCTCTTCGCGGTCTTCGCCTTCCACCGGGCGGATGTCTTCAACTCCTGGACCGAGCGCATCTTCCTCGCCGCCGAGGTCCTCGGCGCCCTCGCGCTCACCGCGGAGATCCTCTTCGGCTGGATGATCGTCCGCCTCGACTTCGAGCTGCGCTGGTACATGCTCAGCGACCGCGCCCTGCGCATCCGCGAAGGGATCCTCACCGTCACCGAGAAAACGATCGTCCTCGCGAACATCCAGAACATCGCCGTCCGCCAGGGCCCGCTCCAACGCGTCCTCGGCATCGCCGACGTCGAAGTGAAAACCGCCGGCGGCGGCGGAAAGTCGGACATGGACCGCAAAGGCCGCGTCGCCGAGCCGATGCACGTCGCGTACTTCCGCGGCGTCGACAACGCGGAAGAGATTCGCGACCTGTTGCGCGAAGGCGTGCGCGCGCAACGCGACAGCGGGCTCGGAGATCTGGACGACGACGAAGTCGGTAGCGGGGCCGGGGCTGCCGTTGTCGAGCTGTTGGCGGCGGCGCGGGAGCTTCGGGCAGTCGTCGAAACGGGTAAAAGGTAGCGCCCGCGAAACGTAGCGCCCGGCTTTAGCCGGGCGAGGACCGGCTGAAGCCGGTCCCTACGTTCGGAACACAATGCGCGTGGCATGCGTTGAGCGGGCGGCATGATCTCCTTCGCCAACGTCAGCAAGCAGTACGGGAAGCAAGTACTGTTTGTCGAGGCCTCGTTCCAGCTCAATCCCGGTGAAAAGGCCGGACTCGTCGGCCCCAATGGCGCCGGCAAGTCGACGCTTTTTCGGATGATCACCGGCGAGGAAGGCTGCGACGACGGGGTGGTGAGCGTGCCGAAGAAGCTCGCCATCGGCCATTTCAAGCAGGAAGTCGACGAGATGCGCGGGCGGCCGGTGCTCGATGAGGCCATCGCCGGCAGCGGCCGCCTCGGCGATCTGCATCACGAGCTGATCGAGCTCGAGCAGCATCTCCATGACGAGAAGGCGCTGGCCCGCTACGGCGAGGTGCAGGAGGAGTATCAGCACAACGGCGGCTACGAGCTCGAAGCTCGCGCGCGCGAAGTGCTGCACGGCCTCGGCTTCAGCGACGAGCAGATCGACGGCGACGTTGGCGCGCTCTCCGGCGGCTGGAAGATGCGCGTGTCGATGGCGAAGGTGCTCCTCGGCAACTTCGACGTCCTGCTGCTCGACGAGCCGACCAACCATCTCGACATCGAGTCGATCGTCTGGCTCGAGCGCTTCCTGAAAAACGTTCCCGCCACGATCCTCATGACCTCGCACGACCGCGACTTCATGAACCGCCTGGTCACGAAGGTCGTCGAGATCGACGACGGCGACATCCTCACCTACTCCGGCAACTACGACTTCTACGTCCGCGAGCGCGAGCTGCGCGATGCGAATCAGGAGGCGGCCTACGCGCGGCAGCAGGCGAAGCTGGCGAAGGAGCAGCGCTTCATCGATCGCTTCAGCGCGCACGCGGCGAAGGCGGCGCAGGTGCAGAGCCGCGTGAAGATGCTCGAGAAGCAGGAGCGCATCGAGCTGCCGAAGAAGCGGCGCGTGGTGAAGTTCGACTTCCGCAATCCGCCGCGATCGGGCGAAGACGTGGTCACGCTCGCGCGCGTGCACAAGGCGTTCGGCACGCGCACGGTCTACGAAGGCTTCGACTTCCACATCCGCCGCGGCGAGCGCTGGTGCGTGATGGGGAAGAACGGCGCGGGCAAGTCGACGCTGTTGAAGATGATCGCCGGCGCGCTCTCACCCGACGAAGGCACGGTGCGCCTCGGCGCGAGCCTGAAGGTGGGCTATTTCGCGCAGCAGTCGCTCGACCTCCTCGATCCCGAGCTCACCGTGTGGGAGCAGATCCAGAAGGACTTCCCCCTCGAGAGCATCGGCGTCCTCCGCAGTCTCCTCGGCGCGTTCCAGTTCTCCGGCGACGACGTCGACAAGAAAGTCCGCTCGCTCTCCGGCGGCGAGAAATCGCGCCTCGTGATGGCGCGCATGCTGCTCGACCCGCCCAACTTCCTCGTCCTCGACGAGCCGACGAACCACCTCGACCTCGCGACGAAAGAGATGCTCGTCGAAGCGCTCAGAGACTTCGAAGGCACGATGCTCTTCGTTTCGCACGACCGCACGTTCCTCCGCGGACTCTCGACGCGCGTCCTCGAGCTCGGCGAGAAGCCGCGCACCTACGGGGGTTCGTACGTCGAGTACGTGGAAGCGACCGGCGCGGAAGCGCCGGGCGTGCACGCGTAACTAGCTGGAAGAAGTGGAGGACAGGCAATCCTGCCTGTCCTTGAAGGCCGGACAGGCAGGATTGCCTGTCCTCCACAACACCATCCGGCCGACAAGCTAGCCCGTGCTTTCGAGCTTCGCGTCCAACTCCGCCCACCGCGCATACAGGCGATCGACTTCCGCCTGCGCGGCGGCCAGCGCCGCGTATCGCTCCTGCAGCGCGGCTGCGTCGGTCGCGATCGCGGGATCGTCCGCGCGAGTCTTTGCTTCCGCCAGACGCTCCTCGGCAGCGAGCAGCGTTTCTTCCATGGCGTCGAGCTCGCGCTGCTCGCTGTAGCTGAGGCGCCTGCTCTTCGCGCGCACCGGCGCGGCTTCCGCCTTTTGCGCTCTACCTTCCGGCTTCGTTCGCGACGCCGCCCACTGCGCGTAATCCGCAAAGTACTCCGCGCTGCCGCGGCCATCCAGCGCCAGAATCCGCGTCGACACGCGGTCGAGCAGAAACCGATCGTGCGTCACGAGAACGAGCGCGCCGGGAAACTCCAGCAGCGACTCCTCCAGGATCTCCAGCGTCGGGATGTCCAGATCGTTCGTCGGCTCGTCCATCACCAGCAGATCGGCGGGCTGGAGCATCAGCCGCGCGAGGACGATGCGCGCCTTCTCGCCACCCGAAAGCTTCGACACCGCGGTCTCGAGCTGCTCGCTGCGGAACAGAAAACGCTTCGCCCAGCCGGCCACGTGAATCGCGCGGTCGCGATAGATCACGCTGTCGCCTACCGGCGCGAGCGCGCGCTTGAGCGTCACGTTCGGATCGAGACTCTCGCGGTTCTGCTCGAAATAGACGACGCGCAGGCCGTCGGCGCGCTCGATCGTGCCGACGTCCGGCGCGAGCTCGCCGACGATCATCCGCAGCAGCGTCGTCTTGCCGGAGCCGTTCGGGCCGAGAACGCCGAGGCGCGTGCCGGGGGTGAGGAGGACATCGAGATGCGAGAACAGTTGCCGCTTCGCCAGACCGCGCGCGGACCAGAGGCGTTTCGTTTTGCGCTGCGATGCGGTGAAGTCGATGTCCGCGCTGTACGACGTCGAGCGCGCGCGCGACTCGTCGAGCTCCTCGATCAGGCGGTCCGCGTTCTGAATGCGCGCCTTCGCCTTCGTCGTGCGCGCCTTCGGGCCGCGGCGCAGCCACTCCACTTCGCGGCGCACCAGATTGGCCAGCGTTTCCTGATACGCGGCCTCGTTGCGCAGCACCTCGTCGCGACGCTCGAGCAGGTCGGAGTACGTACCGTCGACCTGCAGCAGTCCGCCCACGTAGGCGCGGTTCAATTCCAGCATGCGCTTCGTGATGTTCTCCAGAAAGTAGCGATCGTGACTGACGACCACGAACGCCTTCGGCTCTTCGCACAGCAGCGACTCGAGCCAGAGGATCGCCTCGACGTCGAGATGATTCGTCGGCTCGTCGAGGAGCAGCACGTCGGGCTCGCGCACGAGCTCATGCGCGATGGCCAGACGCTTGCGCCAGCCGCCGGAGAGCGTGTCCGTCTGCATCTCGCGGGTCGCGAATCCTGCCTTGCCGAGGGTGAGGGCGACGCGGGCGAACTTCTCGTGCTCATCGAGCGTCCTCTCGTCCTCCAGCGCTGAAAGGAGCACGTCTTCGATGGAGCGTCCCGGCGTGAACACGGGATCCTGCGGCACGTAGCCGATGCGCACGCCTTTGCGCACCGCGCGGTTGCCGGAGTCGGCATCCTCCGCGCCGGCGAGGATCTTCAGCAGCGTCGTCTTGCCGGAGCCGTTCGGGCCGACGAGACCGACGTGGTCGCCGTCGAACAGCGCGAACGACAGCCCTTCGAACAGCGGCCGCGCGCCGTAGGCTTTGGAGAGCGACTCGGCGGTGAGGAGAACCGGCATCCGTTACGCTACAGCATCTCATGCGCCCGCGAACGAAACCCGCGCAGCCCGTGTTGTTGAACGTATGAAGAACTCCTGGACCGGCGGACAGGCCGCGCTCCTCTCGGAGCCTGCCGAGGAGAACCTGGCCGTGGCGGTACACCGCTGTGAGGCGGGAGCGCTGGAACGGCTCATCGATCGCTACGAGCCGGCGCTGTACAGCTACGCGTACGGCATCCTCCAGAACGCCTTCGACGCCCAGGAAGTCGTGCAGGACGCGATGCTCCGCGCCCATCGCGCGCTCACGCGCCAGTACGACGCCGTGCGCGTCGCCGCCCTCGCGCTGCGGCCGTGGCTGTTCCGCATGACCCGCAACCTCTGTCTCAACAAACGCAGATCGAAGACGCGCAAGCTCGAGCAGCCTCTCGAATCCTTCGACGACGGCCGCCTCGGCCCGTTCGTGCGCGAGCACGGCGACGACCTCGAGCGCAAACAGGACGCCGAGCTGCTGCGCGGCGCCCTCTCGCTCCTCCCCGTCGAAGCGCGCGAGCTCATCGTCCTCCGCTTCATGGAAGAGATGTCGTACTCGGACATCGCAAAGACCGTCGGAACGAGTGAGGCCTCGCTCCGCGGAAAAGTATTCCGGTCCCTGAAACTGCTGCGGGACGCGCTGGAGAAGAAAGGAGTCACGCATGCGGTGTAGATCCGTCCTCACTCGAATCGATGCCCTGCGCACGGGCGAGCTCGCGCGCGAAGAGCACGAGCCGCTGCACGAGCATCTCGAGCGCTGCTCGAGCTGCAACGAGTCGGTCGCCGACGTCGAGAGCCTCGCCCGAAGCGTCAAGTCGATCGCCCTCGCGCCGCCGCGCTCCTGCCGCGACGCGGTCAAAGGCAAGTGCGTCGACTCGTTCGACGTCGTCAGCGAAAGCGGCGAGACCGTGTGCGTCGCCTTCACCGATCGCGGGCTGCGCATGCTCCATCGCGGCGGCGAGCTCGAAGACTTCCGCGACCGCTACGCGAAGCGTCACGGCCGCGGACTCGATCGCGCGAAACTGCCGGAGAAGTTCCGCAAACAGGTCGTGGCGGCGCTGCGCGGCGAGGGCGTCGACAAACCGCAGGTCGACTGGAACGAGGAGTTCTCGGAGATCGAGCGCGACGTGCTCACGATCCTCACCCGCATCCCGCGCGGCGAAGTGCGGACGTACGCATGGATCGCGCGGCAGGCCGGACGTCCGAAGGCCGTGCGCGCCGTCGGCAACATCTGCGCGCGCAACGTCGTCCCGTTCGTCGTGCCGTGCCACCGCGTCGTTCCGGCCGCGGGCGGCGTGGGGAACTACGCGTTCGGCAGCGCGATGAAGCGCGAGCTGCTGCGCCGCGAAGGCGTCGACGTCGATGCGCTCGAGGCCCTCGCCCGCGAAGGCGTCCGTTTCATCGGCTCGAAGACCACGAAGATCGTTTGCTTTCCGACGTGCAAAGACGCACGCCGCATCCGCGAGGAAAACCGCGTCCCTTTTCACGCGGCCGGGCCCGCACTGGCGAAAGGATTCAGACCGTGTCGGAGATGCCAGCCGTTCGCAGTGGCCAGTTGACGCTCTTCCGTCCCGCGAAGCTGCGCCCGATCGCCGACGTCTTCGCGGTCTCGCGTCCCGCGCGCACGTTCACGGGCGACTTCTACTTCACGCATCGCCATCGCGACCGCCTCTGGCTCGCGCACGGCGACGTCGCCGGAAAGGGTTTGCCCGCCGCAGTATTCATGGCGATGATCCAGGAGGAGCTCGAGCATCGCATCACGTCGTGCGCCGCGACGCAGTGCGATCCCGCAGCGACGATGCAGCGTCTGCACGAGTTTCTCCGTCCGCTGCTGCCGTCGAATCGCTTCGCCACCGGCGTGATCGCGCACCTGCGCGAGAACGGCACGCTGACGATCGCGAACGGCGGCCACTGCCCGCCGCTGATCATCCGCCGCGACGGCCGCGTCGAGGAGATCGCCTCCACCGGCCCGGTCCTCGGCATGCTCGCGACTTCACGCTGGTCGTCGTGGTCGACGCGCCTCGCGCGCGGCGAGACGCTCGTTCTCTACAGCGACGGCATCACCGAGTCCCAGCGCGACCTCGGCGTCGAAGGCCTGCGCAACATCGTGCAGCAGCACGCGACGCTCTCGCCCGACGAGCTCGCGAGCGTCATCCTCCGCGAGAGCGGAGTGACGTGTGATGACGTAACGCTGGTGGTCGTTCGGCGCGCGTGATCCCCAGTCCCTTCTCCCCGCGTGCGGGGAGAAGGTGGCCGAAGGCCGGATGAGGGGCTTCGGATGAGGGACGCCCCTCACCCTAACCCTCTCCCCGCAAGCGGGGAGAGGGGACTGATCAGTCCACCGTCACCCGCACCTCATCGCCGTTCGCTCGAATGTCCGGCACATACATCGCGTGCCCGAGAAGCGGCAGCGCGTGGAACGAGCCGGGAGTCTCGGCGCGGAGTGTGTAGCGGATCTCCCACACGCCCTGCGCCAGGTGATCGATGAACATCGCCACCTTGCGGTCGCGCAATTCCTGGTACACCCACGCCGATCGCTCCTTGCCGGTCGCGTACAGCGGCTCGCCGCTCTGCAATGCGACGGCCTCGAATCCGGCGGGCTTGAGATCTTCGAAGATCAGATACTCGTAGGCGTTCTTCGTCTCGATCGTGACCACGACTTCGACGCGCTCGCCGCTCCGGATCGACTCGCGATCGCGCAGCGGCACGCGGTCGTACTGCACGCCCTTGAGCAGTGTCGGACGCGGCGCGAGGCGGAAGTATTCGCGGCGGACGAACAGCTCGTTCCCCGCTGCCTTCACCGGTTCCTCGAGCGACACGAACCGCGCCTCGGCCGAGAAATACAGCGGCCCGCTGCCGCTCGTGCGGCGGATGCGGATCTCCTGCTGCGCGTCGTCGATCGCGCTGTCGTCGACGGGGAAGCGGCTCGGCGCGGCGAGCATCTGCTCGGCCGTGACCGTCTTCGTCGCGATCACGCGCCCGTTGACGGTGATCTCGTACGACACATCGCGCGCGGTCTCGCCGGTCGCGCGGAGCCAAGCGTCGAACGCGAGCACGGAGATCGCGGTGTCGCGCGTGTTGCTCCACTGCGCGCCGCGGCGATTCTTCACCAGCCAGTTCATCGCCGGCTCGACGTACTTGTGATTCGGATCGATCGTCACCAGCGCCTGCAGCACGAACGCGGTCGACTCGACGGGACCCTGCTCCCAATTCCACCAGTGTCCTTTCGCGCCCCAGTGGACGGTCGCCATCGTCTCCGCGGTCGTTTCGCGAGGAGGGCGGACGTCTCGTCCGCCGTCGATGGAGGCGGACGGGACGTCCGCCCTCCATTGATCGGGAGCGCGGTCGACCTGCGCGCCGTTCTCGAGATTGCGCACGAGCACGGTCGCGCGCTCGCGATCGCCGTAGCGATGCGCGGTCAGCGCGAGCAGCGCGCGCGAGTACGCGGTGAGGAGCTCGCGGCTCTTCCAGACATCATCGAACGAGGCCTTCGCATTCGCGGTCGGCTTCGGATTCCACGCCGACATCGCGTGCAGGATCCAGGCATCGGTGTTCCAGTCGCCTTCGTTCTCGCGCACGTGCTCGTCGAGCCACTGCATCGCGCGCTCGATGCGCGCTCGATCGACGTCGAGTCCCGCGTCGCGAGCGAGCGCGAAGCCCCACACGACGTACGCGGTCATCCACACGTCGCTCGATCCGTCCTTCCACCAGCCCCACCCGCCGCCGGCGTGCTGCATGTCGTACAGGCGCGCCATCCCCTGCTTCGTCACGTCGTCGAGCTTCGGAATGCGCGCGCGCGCGTCGAGCCCCATCTTCCGCAGCGTGCGCGCGACGATCGCCGCCGGCAGGAAGCGGCTCATCGTCTGCTCCGTGCAGCCGTAGGGATACTGGATGAGATACGGCAGCGCGTCGAGCATCGTGACCGCGAGACTCGGCGCGACCTGCACGACGAGCTCCGTCGCGCGACGCTCGCGTGGAAGGTCGAGACGCACGAGCGCTTCGTCGCCCCGCAGCTTGCCGGAGCGCGCGATCAGCTTGTCGATGCCGTGCTCATATACGACGAACGACTTCTCCATCGCATCGCCGCGCTTCGGACCGCGTCCCGTGACGCGCAGTTTCGCGGGGCCCGCTTTCTCGGCGACGACCGTCCAGTCGACGCGTTGTTCGCCGTGCGCGGGGACGAGGACAGGCGGGATCGCCTGTCCTCCACTCAGAGTCAGGCCTTCGACGGCGATGCTCGGCGCGACCTGCATCGCTTCATCGGTGTTGTTGTTGATCACCGCGGAGACGACCGTGCGGTCGCCGGCAACGAAGAAGCGCGGCGCCTGCAGCCGCACGATCAGCGGCATGTTCGTGCGCACCGTCGATGACGCCATGCCGAACTGCGCGCCGGCCGTCGCCGCGCGCGCGGTCGCGCGCCACGTGGTCAGCGCTTCCGGATAGCGCACCTGCACGGTTGCCGTGCCGCTCGCGTCGGTGGTGACGTCCGGTTTCCAGAATGCGGTCGAGCGGAAGTCGGTGCGCACTTCGATCGACATTTGCGCGGCTTCCTGCGGCGCAGCCATGTCCGCAGCCGCCTCGGCCGCCGGCGGCGGAGCGGGCCTCGGCATCATCGGCGCATCCGCCGTCACCGTGATCGCCTCGCTGCGCGCATTCCCGACCATGCCTCCCACGACCCCCGATTTCGCCGCGAAGGCGTAGCCGTTGCGGCGATACTGCACCGCCTGATCCTTGGATCGATCGTCGATGAGCTGCCGGTCCTCTCCTTCGATGAGCCGCACGTAATGCTGATACTGCACGCTCGCCGCGACGACCAGCCGCTGCTGCCGCTTCTCGCCGAAGAAGAACTGGCGCGGATCGATCGCGAGATCCTGCTGGATCGCCGTCACCGCCTCATCCGACACCGCCAGCGACACCTCGGCCGCCACCGGCCTGCCCGACGCATCCTTCGTCGTGATCGTCACCGTCCCCTCGTCGCGCGGCTCGTACTCCTCGCGATCCGTCTTCACGTCGACGGTCACGAAGTGCTCGACCGGCGGCACGACGAACCGCTCGGTGTCGGTCGACAGCACGCGGTCGAACATCGACGACGCGGTGACGAAGAAGTTCGGCGTGTGCCGGCGGTCGATCGGCATCTGCACGAGCTTCACCGTGCCGTCGAGGCGGATCACCTGCGTGTTCCCGAGAATGTCGTCGCCCATCGCGGTGAGCAGCACCCACCGCCCGCTCGCCGGCGTGACGAGCATCAGATTCGCGGTCTCGCCCGGCTTCAGCGTTTCCTTGTCGGCGATGATCTCGAGCGCGCCGCCGCCCGTGCGATAGCCGAGATCGGTCGTCGCCTTGTCGGCGACCCAGACCGCGGTCTCCGTCGTCACGAGATCGCGCGCGCGCACCGGCTTGCCGGGATCGCGATCGTGGCTGCTCCAGCGGATCGCGTAGTAGCCCTCCTTGCGCGGCGTGAAGGAGAAGGTCGCCTTGCCTTCGTCGTTCGTGGTGACCTTCGCGTTCGTCACCTCTTCGTCGGCATAAAGGAGGGCGGACATCCTGTCCGCCAGGGGGCGGACGGGACGTCCGCCCTCCTTTCGCCGCGTCACCTTCACCGTTCCCTCCACCTTCACCGGCTGATCGTTCGCATCCATCGCGTGGAACTCCACCTCGACCTGCTCGCCGGGACGATGGATGTAGTGCTCCGGAAACGCGCCGACGGAGTAGCGCTGCTTCATCACCCGCACGTTCCCCTCGCCTCGCACTTCACGCCGCGACGCATCGACCACGCGCGCCTCGATGCGGAACTGTTTGTCCCCGCCGTCGCGCTGCGTCTCGATGCGCACGACCGCCCGCCCATCCGCATCCGTCTTCAGCGTCTCGCGCTTCAACACCATCGGCGAGCCGCCGCTCCACACCGCGTCGTAGTACCAGGGGAACTCGCGCCACGGGAACCAGTAGCGGATGTACGGCTGCTGGTAGATCACCGCTTCGACCGTCGCGTTCGCGACCGGTCCGCCGAAGTAGTAGCTCGTCTCGATCGTCGCTTCGATCGTCTCGCCGAGGCGGTAGAGCTTCGGCGTGCGGACGTTGACGAGAAACTCGGGGAGCTTGTACTCCTCGAGACGGAACAGCGGCGCGCTGCCGACGATGTCCTTCGCGCGGAAGTTGACGGTGTAGACGCCGAGGGGCATCGATGCGGTGAGTGGAAGCTCGGACCAGAAACTGCCGAACGCGTTCAGCTTCGCCTCGCCGGATGCGACCTTCTCGCCGCGCGGACTGTGGATCTCGTACGTGAGGCTCTCGTTCGCCGGCGTCGCCCACTGCTCGCGATCCCGTCTGCGCGCGATGATCTTCCACTGCACCGTCTCCTCGGGGCGGTACGCCGGGCGATCCGTGAACGCGTAGATCTTCCACGGAGCCTCGTCGCGCGAGCTGCGCGAGCCGTACGCATACGTCTGCAGCATCGCCTGCCGGTTGCCGCTCGCCGCCGTCACGAACACCGATCCCTGGCTCGCCGGCACGTCGATCGACGCCAGTCCGTTCGCGTTCGCCTGCGCCGTCCGCACGATCGGCTCGTCGTTGCGGTGCTGCCACATCCACACGCGCGCGTTCGGGATCGGCTCGCCCGTCAGGACATCGGAGACGAACACCTCCATGCGCGACGGCGACGTGTGCACGAGGATGTGCGCGTCGCTCACGAGCACGAGCTGCCGCGCGCTCTTGCCGTTCGCGCGCGCCGCCAGCACGTAAGCGCCGCGCTTGAGTCGCGGCGTGAGGCGGAGACGCGTCATGCCCGGCTCGTGATCGCCCTTGTCGTTCGTCTCGTGCGTCCAGCGGCGCACCAGCGTTCCTTGTTCCGTCGCGATCGCGTCCGTCCACTGGTTTTCGCCGCGCGCCGGCCGGACATCCTTCGTCAGATCGACGGCGGTGAGCGTCAGCTCGATCGCCTTCACGTTGCGCCAGCTGAGAATCGCTTCCTGTTCGGAGCCGGGAAGGAACGTCTGTCCGACCGCGAGCGAGACCGACGGCGCGAGGATGTCGTCGATCGCACGCTGCGCGTCATCGCGCCACGGCGACTCCCCTTTCGCGTACTCGCTGACGAGGCGCCGGTAGAGCTCGAGCGCGCGCGCGAAATCGGCGCGGTTCTGGAGCGTGCCGTCCTCGACGACGACGTTCTGTCCCCGCGCGTACAGCGACGCCGCCTGCCACAACGCGTCGTCGTACCACTCGGTCGTTTTCCCTTCGGCGATGATCGCCTCGAGCAGCTCCAGCGCGCGCTCGGCATCCGCGCCGCCTCGCTGCCCGAGCTGCGACGCGAGGAGGAAGCGGATGTGCGCGAGGTCTTCCTTCGACTCCGCGATCGCGAGCGCGTTGACGAGCATCTCGCGCGGCACCGCGTACACGTTCCCGCTTCCGGCCGCCCGGAAGACGATGGCGAGGTAGCGCTGCCGCGCGAGCGCGAGCTCGTCGCTGCCCGCCCACCAGTCGAGCGCGGCGGCGTAGTGCCGCTGCGCCTGTCCGACGTCGTAACGCCTTACGTAATAGTCGCCGAGGGCCTCGCTCGCCTCGGCGAACACGCGATCGCGCTCTTTGCCGCGCACGATCGCCTCGAGCTTCTCCCGCGCCGCCTCATCCCCGTCGCGCAGCGCAGCATCCGCGATCCGAAACTCGACCCACCGCCGCTCGTCCGCCGAGAGCTGCAGCGCGCTCGCTCTCTCGTACACCTCCTTCGCCCGCGCGAACGACTTCTCGGCAAAGTACTTTTCCGCTTCCCGCTTCAGCGTCTCGTACGAATTCGGCTGCGCGGCGGAAACGAAGAGGGCGGCGAGGAGAAGGACGAGCGTCGATTTGCGAAGCATGATCGCAACTTAGACGCCGGGGAGGGGGAAAACGCAACTGCTGTTCGGCAGCACTCGCGCCGCATAGGGATTGACCGTCAGCACGGGACAACGACTCTGCTGCACGACCCGTTCGGCGATCGTGCCGAGGAGACTGTCCGTCGCGCTTCGACCGGCCGGTACGCCGAATGCGATCAGCTGTGCATGCACTTTCCTTGCAGCCTCCACGATCTGCTCGGCCTCATTCGCAGCAGAGACGAGCTTCATCTGACAGCGATCGGCCAATTCCACCGGCAGCCAACCGTGCAGCTGGTTCAGCTCGTCGACGCCCATGCGGGCCTGGTCGTCGTCCGCGGGACGAAGGAGTACCAGCGGAGCGCCGGGGCCGCTGGCGAGCGCCGCCGCGTGCCGTAGTGCATCGCGACAGGCAGGTGTGTAGGTGACCGGGCACAGGACCTTCTCGACGTCCGCGGTGTCTGTCGCGGTCGGATTGACGGCGATGACGGGCACCGGGACTACACGCATGACCGCTTCGGTGACGGACCCGAACATCAGCCGGCTCACACCGGTCCGGCCGTGCGTTCCCATGACGACGAGGTCTGCGCCCGACTCGCGCACCTGGGCCATGATGGCGTCGAGCGGCTCACCGATGATGACGCGTTGATCGAAGGGAACGCGCGAGCTGACGTTCTGCCCGGCGTGCTTCCGCAGATCTTCTCGCGCCGTGGCCAGCATGGCGTCGCGCGAAAGGTGAAAGACCCCCGCGGTCCTGGCCGTAAAGTCCGTGGGTGGGATGAATGAATCCGCGTAGATCACGAGGAGGTGCGCACCGAGCCGTTCGCCGAGCGCGCTGGCATAGCGCAGAGCATGGGCCGCGGGATCACTCAGGTCCGTGGGAACCAGGATGAGCCTCGGTACGTAAAGTTCCATACCGCCTCCGCGGTGAGCGGAGCGTCAGGCGCGACGCCCCTCGGTGAGACAAGGTATGGCCGGCCAGTCGCTCCCGGTATGACGATCGTCATCAAACCATGTGAGAGTTGCCACCCCGGATCACGCCGGGTCGCGTTCCTGTGCGTAGACGTGCGTGAACTCGAGGCCGAGGAAGAAGATCTGCGCCGACCAGTATGACCACAACAACACCACGACGATCGAGCCGGCCGCGCCGAACGCCGAGCCGACAGCGGCCTTGCCAAGATAGATGCCCAGCGCGAACTTGCCGATGACGAAGAGGACCGCGGTCACCGCGGCGCCGAGGCGCACGTCGTGCCACGTCACACGCGCCGCCGGCAGGTAACGGAATACGGCCGCGAACAGCACCGTCAGCACCAGCGCGGACAGAAGAAGTTGCGTGGCTTGCCACAACAACTCGCCGCCGACGAGACGTTCGGCGGCATACCTGCCCGTGACGGCGATGGCGGCATCGGCGATCGCCGACAGCAGCACGACCCCGCCAACCGCAATGACGAGTACCCTCGACGAGATGCTCTTCATGAGCCCGACGTCATCCGGCTTTTCGCGCCAGATCGTCCGAAGTGCATCGTCAATCTGCCGGTACACACCGGCAAGGCCGAAGTACAGCATCATCAGCCCGAGCGTCGTGGCCAGCCATCCGGCCCGCGGCAGCGTGGCGTCTTTGATCATCGCCGCGATGGCCATGCCGGCCGACGATCCGATGCTCACGCCGATTCGGTCGAGGAGCTCGCGTTCAGCGTCTTGCCGTCCAAACAGATTTCCGAGAACGGCAATCGCGATCAGCAGCACCGGCGCGATGGAAAAGACAATGTAGAAGGCCAGCGCGGCGCCGAAACGCGATGCGTTGTGTCTCTTGAATGCAGCCAGGGTCAGACGGATTGCCGTTGCCAGTCGTGGTCGTCTCGACATCGAACATACAGTAACCCCGATCAGTGCGATGGAGCCGGCCCCCCCTCCATCGGCTCCACCTCCACCCGATCCCGCCCTCGCGATTTCGCGAGGTACAACGCGGCGTCCGCGGCGGCCACGAGCGAGCGTCGATTTGCGAAGCACGGGCGCGACTACCTGGCCTCACGAAGTCCGGTGAGAAGCGCGCCCAGAAGCGCGATGTTTTGTTCCGCGCGGCCGCCCATGTCCGCGGCGAGCACGACCGCCTCACCCGATGACTCTCGTGCAACGATCGTCGTGATCCGCTCGAGTGTCGCTGCTCGTGCGATCGCAGCGCAGTCGCGACCGAGCAGCGCCGCCGCTGCAAGGGCGTTGTCATACCCGAATCGTTGCAGCAGATCGTCCGCCTCGCCATAGAGGCGGTCTTCATTCCAACCCTCGGCGTAGCTGGCGAGCAGAGTACGGATGTCCACTGCATCATGGCGCGGCTCGGTGATGTGCCGTTCTTCCCATGCAATCAGCTTCAGGATCAGCAGGCCCGCGGGGGACGCAACGAACATTCGAACGTTTCCCGGGAGGAGGACCTGCAATGCATGCAGGCTGGCTTCCTCGAAGCCGATGACCGACATCCCGGTGTCGGTCCTGGGCCAGACGATGGCACCATCCTGCTCGACTCCGCCAAACGGAACGACATCGATGCTCCATTCATCCAGAACGAAGCGGTGAGCGATACGGACATCGCGTCTTGCGTCTTTCGCGATGAGCCGGGCCTGCAATTCGTCGAATGCCTGCCAGCTTGCGATGGCGACGGCGATGTCCAGATCCACGGTGGCTCTAATGATGGGAAGTCCGTGAACGTGATGGAGGATCAGGTCGCGAGCGGTCGCTCCAACGATCAGAGAACGCTTCGCGAGATCCTCCGTGACGGCATTCAACGTGCCGGCGACACGTCCGAGCGAGCGAAGATCAGTCACTTCGGACAGATCAAACGAGATATCCATCGCGGATCTGCTTTGCAGCATCGACCGACCGCGCATCTCCGGCAGCAAGCAGATCGGCGTAGATGAGAAGAGGGGGAACGACATCCTCGCGCGGCGAAGGCACGGCATTCCAGAAGCGGCGACGAAAGACGACCCGGCCATTCGGATCGGCTTTCAGACGCTCCTGGGACAGGAGCCGGGCAGGAATCGCGTCCACGTACACGATCGTCTCTTCAGGAACGAGATGTCGGTGCAAGAGCGCGGCTGCCGTTTCTCCGCCCCATTGAGCACCGTATCTCGTCACATCGGCACGCCGCCACCAGTCAGGTGACGACACGGAGAACCGTCCCAGTTGCAGCGACGGCTGGAGCAGTCGCACGTATCCTTCGGTCCACTGATCCAGCAGGCGTTCGCGATTCACGATGCGGCGGGTCCCGCGAATGTCGGCCACGAACCCGAGGGTGCGCAGTCCGTCGATGACCGGCGCCACGCTGCCGAGTGAGACGCCGGAACTTTGCGCGATTTTCCGCTGCGGCGCGGAAACGAGGTCGCGGACCGAAAGAAGCGCGAACAGGATCTTCAGGCCGCTCGGGCGGAATACACGCAGCGTTCTCGCCGGAGTGATCACGCGAGGGCTTCGTCCCGTGACGAAAACGAGCATCCCACGCCGTTTCAGGAACACGTTCCCCGCGGCATCGACAAACTGCACTCCGCGTTGCCGCAGCGCCTCTGCCACCGGTGCCGTGGCATGGTCGGTGATCAACAGCCGCTCTTCGGCGTCCTGCGAAAGCGCGAGGGCGATCGGGCCGACGAGCGAGGGCGTGAGCCTGCGCCTGATCTCGGCGCGGTATCGCATCGTCTTGCCGTCGTGTCGAAGCACGACGATTGCGTCGGCGCGATTCCGAGCGCCGGTCGCCCGCTTCACGCTCGCCTTCAATCCGAGCTCGTTCAGCGTCGCGACCGCCGCGTCGACGATCTTTTTGCCTTCCTTGTCCATTTTTTTACTGTGTTCACTTTACGTGAACAGAAGGCAAAAGTGAACACTCGGCCCTTGGAAGCCTCGCGTTCAGGACGCGATCTCCTCCATCGGCTCCACCTCCACCCGATCCCGCCCTCGCGATTTCGCGAGGTACAGCGCGGCGTCGGCGGCGGCCACGAGTGACAGCGGCGTGAGGGTGGTCGTTCCGCCGCTCGACGAGACGCCGAGGCTCGCGGTGACGACGCCGGATTCGCTGGCGTCGTGGCGGATGGCGGTTTCACGAACCTTGATCCGGAACGCCTCGGCCTCCGCCTTCGCCGCGTCGAGAGAGACGCCGGGGAGCAGCCACGCGAACTCTTCGCCGCCGAAGCGGGCCACGAGGCCGCCGCGCGACTCGGCGCGATCGGTGAGCAGCGCCGCCACCGTCCGCAATGCCTCGTCTCCGAGCTGATGGCCCTGCGAGTCATTGAGCCGCTTGAAGTGATCGAGGTCGATCAGGACGAGTGAGAGCGGCGACCCCTGATTGCTCGCCGCGGCGCATGCTTCCTCCAGCGCCTCGTCGAAGCGGCGGCGATTCGCGACACCCGTCAACCCATCGACATACGACAACCCGCGCAGGCGCTCGTTGGCGACGGCGAGCTGGCGGTTCGTGTCCTCGAGCTCGCGCGCGAGATGTGCGAGCTCCTCGTTCTTGCGCGCGCGCAGCGCGGCGAAGCGCAGACGCACAGCTCCCAGAACGGCGGCGGCGACGAGCGCGATCGCGAGAAAGCGCGCCCACCAGGTCTCGAACCATCGCGGATCGACGGTGACGCCGAGGCGTGCCTCGCCTTCGCTGCGAACGCCGTCTTCGTTCGCCGCGATCACGCGGAACGTGTAATCGCCCGGAGCGAGCTTCGTGTAATGCGCGACTCGACTCGTGTGCGCGTCGACCCAATCGCTGTCGTAGCCCTCGAGCAGATAGCGAAACGTCACCCGCTCCGGCGCGCGAAGACTCGGCGCCGTGTAACGCAACTCCACGCGCTGCGTGCCGGGAGGAACGCGCAGCGGACCCGCCGGCGCAGGATTTCCGTCGATGAGCACCTCTTCGACATGCACCGGCGGAGGAACCGGATTGCGCATCGTCGCGCGCGGGTCGACTACGGCGACACCGCGCGCCGTCGCCACCCACAGCCGTCCGTCGCGCGCACGGATCGCCGCGGGAAAGGCGGCGTTGCATTCGGCGGACGGCATCCCGTCCGCCATTCCGTACACCGTTCCGCGGAGATCGCTCGCCGTTCCACGCATCGCGGCGAGCACGCGGTCGCGCTGCACGCGGTACAGCCCGCGATTGCTCGTCATCCACAAATCGCCGCCCGATCCTCCGTCGACCACCTGAAACACGACGTCGTCATGCAATCCATCGCGCCGCGTCAGCGATCGCACTGCGCCGCTCGCGAGATCGAGACGCGCGAGACCGCCGCCGGACGTCCCGATCCAGACTCCTCCGCCGTCCGCGTCCGCCGCAAGGCTGAACACGCGATCGCTCTCCAGACCTCGACCGGTGCCGGCGATGCTCGTCGCTCCGCGCCCGTTGACGCGCCAAAGCCCCGCGCCGTCCGTGCCTACGAGCAGGCTTCCGTCAGGCAGTGCGAGGAGCGGCCGGAGCTGGCGGTCATCGAGCTCCTTCACTCGGAACGCCTTTCCTTCGCGTACGAGCGCGAGCCCGCCGGTCGTGCTGACCCAAAGGTCTCCATCCGCGGTCTCGACGATGGCGCGTACGCGATCGTTCGGCAGACCAGCGCGTCGCACGTCGATCAGTTCCGCGAACTTCCCGTCGCGCAATCGAACAACTCCGCCGCCATCTGTGCCGACCCAAAGGCTGCCGTCGCGGCTCCCGGCGAGCGCGTAGACCGTGTCGTGCGGCAGTCCATCCGCCTTCGTGAGGCACTGCACATCGGCAGGCACGATCTCGCAGAGTCCGCTGCCCTCCGTTCCCGCCCAGATGCGGCCGTCGCGGTCCTCGAGGATCGCGCGGATCGCGTCGCCGGTGATTCCTTCCTTTCGCGTGAACGAGAGAAACCGCGTGTCGCTGAGGCGCACGAGACCACTCGTGGTTCCCACCCACAGCGACCCTTCGCGATCCTCGAACACCGCGCGGACGATCGGACTCGGGAGCCCTCCGGCGATCCCGAGCGTCTCCGCTCGCCCGCCGCGCCAGCGCGCGAGTCCGCCGTCGGTTCCGATCCACAGACTTCCGGCGCGGTCGCGCTGCAGCGAGCGAATGAGATTGCTCGGCAGCCCGTCGCCCGTGGTCAGGATGCGCACGATCGCTCCGTCGCGCCACGCGGCGAGGCCGCCGCCGTCGGTTCCGATCCAGAGCGTGCCGTCCGCGTCGCGCAACAGCGCACGCGCGAAATCATTGGGAAGACCTTCGCGCGTCGTGATCCGTTGCTGCACTCTCGAGTCGCGCCAGCGGACCACTCCTCCGCCGTGCGTCGCAACCCACAAACCGCCTTCGCCGTCCTGCTCGATCGTCCAGATCCGATCCGTCGGAAGTCCGTCGCGCGTGGTGAAACGGGTCACTGAAGGAGGGCGGACGTCCCGTCCGCCAGGCGGACGAGACGTCCGCCCTCCAACGCCGTCGATGCGCAGCAGTCCGCCGCCCGCGGTTGCGGCGAAGATCGCTCCATCCGCGGCTGCATGCATTTCACGGAGGCGATCCGATCCGAGGAGCTCGGGGTGAAAGGCCTCGATCCGGCCGCCGCGCATTCGCGCGAGGCCGCCGCCGTACGTGCCGATCCACAGCGTTCCGTCGGGAGACTCGAAGAGCGACGAGATGAACGAGCTGCGCAGCGCGGGGGCGGTCTGCCGGTCGCTGAGCACGAACCGCACGCCGTCGAACCGCACCAGCCCTTCCTCGGTTCCGATCCAGAGATATCCGTCCCGGGTCTGCACGATCGCGTCGACCGTGTTCTGCGGCAGACCGGATTCACTCGTCCAGACGGACATGCGCGCCTGCGTCAGCGCGCGGGCGGGATCGAGCGCGAACGCGTTTGTTCCGGCAAAAAGCACGGCGGCCAGTGTGAGAGCTCGATTCACGGTGTGATCGCATTTTAGGCACTATCATCATCGTCGCGTGCTGAGCGGCGACTTCATCGGCAGCACCAGATTCGAAGTCCGGCGGCGGATCGGCTCGGGTGCGTTCGGTGTCGTGTACGAAGCGTTCGACGGCGTGCGCAACGCGACCATCGCCATCAAGGCACTGCGCGCCGAGTCCTCCGACGCGCTTCTTCGTTTCAAGCGCGAGTTTCGCTCGCTCTCCGACATCGCGCACCGCAATCTCGTCCAGCTCTACGAGCTGATCGCCGAAGGCGACGAGTGGCTCGTCACGATGGAGCTGATCCGCGGAAAGAACTTCGTCGAGTACGTGTGGGGCGACGGTGCCTTTCGATTCTTCGGGATGAGTGACGATCCCACGGAGATCGGGAGCGACAGCGACGCGGCACAACACGCCGTCACCTCGCGCGACAGCTTCGCGCGATCGCTGGAGCGGACTCCCGCCGACATGGCGCTCCTCGGACCGGCACTGACGCAGCTCGTGCACGGAGTCGTGGCGCTGCACTCTTCGGGGAAACTCCATCGCGACATCAAGCCGTCGAACGTGCTCGTCACCACCGAGCCGCGCGTCGTGCTGCTCGACTTCGGACTCGTCACCGCGACGGAGGACGATCGCACCTTCGAGAGCATCCGCATCGCCGGCACGCCCGCGTACATGTCGCCCGAGCAGGCCGCCGGATTGCCGCTGACGAAAGCGAGCGACTGGTACAGCGTCGGCGTGATGCTCTACGAGGCACTCACCGGAGAAGTGCCCTTTCACGGGCCGTATCTGCAGGTGCTGACCGAGAAACAGAATCGGGATCCGCTTCCGCCCGGCACGGTTCTTCCCGGAGTTCCGAGCCATCTCGACGATCTCTGTCGCGATCTGCTGCGACGCGATCCCTCGCAGCGTCCCGCGGGCGAAGAGATCCTGAATCGCCTCGGACGCACGAACCTCGTCGTCACGTCGAGCGGCCGGCGAAAGACGCCGTCTTCATCCACACCGTTCGTCGGCCGGCAGCGCCCACTGCGCTCGCTCCACGATGCGTACAAGTCCACGCTCAGCGGCGTGCAGACGACCGTGTGCCTCGCCGGTCCCTCGGGCATCGGCAAGACGTCGCTGTTGCGCATGTTCGTCGAGCAGCTGCGCCAGGAAGTTCCCGGCGCGATCATCCTCACCGGCCGCTGCTATCAGCGCGAGTCGGTGCCGTACAAAGGCGTCGACAGCCTGATCGACGCATTGCATCGCGTGCTCTCGCGCGTCGCGCCGCAGGAGCTGGAAGCGATTCTGCCGCGCGACATCCTCGCCGCCGAGCAGTTGTTCCCCGTCCTCTCCGACCTCGGCGACGTCGTGCGCGCGCGCCGGCGCATCGCCGTCGTTCCCGATCAGCAGGAGCTGCGCCGCCGCGCGTTCGCGGCCATGCGCGAGCTCTTCCTGCGCCTCGTCGACCGCGCGCCCGTCGTCGTCGCCATCGATGATCTGCAGTGGGGCGACGTCGACAGCGCGGAGCTGCTCCGCGAGATCCTGCGTCCGCCGGATGCGCCGGCGTTGCTGTTCATCGCGTCGTATCGCGGCGAGGAAGAGGAGAGCAGTCCGTTCCTGCGCGCGTTCCTCGACGACTCGCGAAAGATGCGCGAGGTCCGCCTCGGAACCTTGAACGCCGAAGAATCACGGCAGCTCGTCAGCGAGCTCCTCGACTCAGTTCCCAATGCGACGCCCGACATGGCGCGACTCATCGCCGACGAGTCGGGCGGCAGTCCGTTCTTCATCGATGAGCTCGTGCGCTCGCTGCAACTCGCGGACGAGGCGGCCGTTCGCGAGGCGGCGCGCCGAGGGGCGGAAGACAGCGACGCGCGCGAGCTGAACATCCGCGACCTGCTCGGACTTCGCCTCGCGCGGCTCGACGCCGACAGCCACGCGCTGCTGCGACTGGTCGTGATCAATCGCCAGCCGCTGCCCGCGGCAGTTCTGCGCCGCGCGGTCGCATCCATCGACTACGACGCGGCTGTCGCGACACTCGTCTCCGAGCATCTCGTTCGAACGCGGGAGACGGATCACGGCGAGGAGCTCGAGGTCTACCACGACCGGCTCGCCGATGCAGTGGCGACGCTGATGGATGAAGACGAGCAGCAGCGGCTGCATGCGGTGCTCGCCGAGGCGCTGGAGGGGTTCGAGGAGAGCGACGACGAACTGCTGGCCGATCACCTCGTCGCCGCGGGCGTGCATGATCGCGGGATCACGTACCTCGTCCGCGCGGCCGATCGCGCGGCGCGCGCACTCGCATTCGATCGCGCGGCGCGGCTCTACCGGCGAGCCATGGCTCTCGAGGAGGACAGGCAATCCCGCCTGTCCGGACAGGCAGAATTGCCTGTCCTCCACTCGATCCGCCAGAAGCTCGGCGATGTCCTCGGCAACGCCGGCCGCGGGCGCGAATCGGCGATGGAGTATCTGGCGGCGAAGGGGAAAGACTTCTCCGACGAGATGGAGCTCAAGCGCAAGGCCGCGCAGCAGCTGCTCTTCAGCGGTCACGTCGATGAAGGGCTCGCGGTCGTGCGCATGATCCTCGCGCTGATCGGCGAGCCGTTTCCCGAGACGCGCCGCGACACGATCATCGCGCTGCTGAAAGCGCGTCTGAAACTCAAGTTCCGCGGACTGAAGTTCCAGCCGCGCGCCGCCGGCGAGATTCCGGTGAGCGAGCTGTTGCGAGTCGATACCTGCCGCGCCGTCGGGACCGGCCTCAGTTCCGTCGACACCATCCGCGGCGCGGTGTTTCAGACGCGCTATCTCCTGCTCGCCCTCGACGCCGGCGATCCGCATCGCATCGCGCACGCGCTCGCGCTGGAGAGCGGCTACTCGTCCGTCGGCGGCTCGCGCACGCGCCGCCGCACGCAGAAGCTGATGACGGAAATGAGACGCGTCGCGGAGAGCGTGGGGACGCCTTACATCCTTGCGAACGCCGATCTCGTTGAAGGAATCGCGGCGTCACTCGAAGGCCGCTGGCGCGTCGGAGCGGAGATGTGCGAACAGGCCGAGCGACAGCTCCTCGAGCATTGCACCGGCGTGACGTGGGAACTCGGCACATCGCGATCGTTCGGCCTGCGCTGCCATCAGTTCCGCGGCGACATCCGGGTGATCACGGAACGCTTCCCCGCACTCGTTCGCGACGCGCAGGAGCGCGGCGACCGCTACTTCGCCACGAACATCGTCCTGTTCTCGCACTACGTGAACCTGGCTGCCGACGATCCGCAGAAGATGACCGAGGAGATCGAGGCGGCGATGCATGGCTGGTCGCACGCGGGCTTCCACGTGCAGCACATGTGGCATCTGCGCGCCGGCGTGGAGAACGCGATCTACGAAGGCCGCGGCATGCTCGCGTGGACGCGCCTCGCGCAAAGCTGGCGCGCCGCAAGCGGCTCGCTCGTCGCACGCGTGCAGTTCACCGGAATCGTGCTGCAGGAGTTGCGCGGCCGCGCCGCGCTGGCCGCCGCATCGGAAGCGACCTCCCCCAGCGAACGCGCGCATTTTCTCGACATCGCCGATCGCGCCGCGAAACGCGTGGAAAAGCAACGCACCGAATGGGGCCGCGTCCTCTCGCAACTTCTCCGCGCCGGAGCCGCCTTCCTGCGCAACCGCCCCGACACCGCCGTGAAGCTCCTCCGCGACGTCGAGTCCCTCGGCGAAGCCCACGAGATGTTCCTCCACGTCGCCTGCGTCCGCCACCGCCTCGGCGAAATCCTCGGCGGCGACGAAGGCGCGACGCTGTCCGCGGCGAGCCGCGGGTGGATGGTGGAGCAGGGCATTCGCAATCCGGAGGCGATGATGCGGACGATCGTGGGGTGGGCGGGACTCCGCTAGAGGGAACCTCTGCATAAGTGCCATGTGTCATTCCGAACCGCGAAGACGGTGAGGAATCCCCTGCCACCTGCGAGAGACGCGCAAGTCGGAAGGGGATCCTTCGCCGTCTCCGCGGCTCAGGATGACACTTGTGCAGAGGTTCCCTGGATGGTGCACAGGCTCCGACTCGTCTGCGGCAAAACCTTGACATTTGTCAACAAGTGTAGAGGATTAGCCGCATGGAGAAGTCGCCGCGGTCGCGGGTGCTCCAGATTGGAGCTCGCGGCAGGCTTTTCACTTCCGCCGAGGCGGGAGCGAAGGGCGTCCACACTTCGGTGCTGACGCGCATGACGCGTAACGGGGTCATCGAGCGTGTCGCGCGCGGTCAGTACAGGCTCACCGGCGCGGAGATGACGCGTCACCACAGTCTCGTTCTGGCCGCGACCGCCGTTCCGGACGGCGTGATCTGCCTGCTCTCGTCGCTCGGTTTTCACGACATTGGAACGCAACTTCCGTCCGAGGTGTGGATCGCGCGCGGTCGCGGAACGTGGGAACCGCACATCGAGTATCCGCGCCTCCGGATCGTTCGTTTTTCGGGTGAGGCGCTGCGGGCCGGGATCGATGAACACCGGCTCGAAGGCCGCGTCGTGCGCATCTACAGTGTGGCGAAAACGATTGCCGACTGCTTCAAGTTTCGAAACAAGATCGGTCTCGACGTCGCTCTCGAAGCACTCTCCGACGCGTGGCGCCGGCGACGCTTCCGCATGGAGGAGATCGAACGGTACGCCCGGATCTGCCGCGTCTCGAATGTCATGCGGCCCTACCTCGAGGCACTCGTTGCATGACCGCCGGGCATAGCGGTCTGGAGCAGTCGGTAATGACGCGACTCGCCGCACGGGCGCGCGCTCTCGGCATCGACTCGAACGCACTGCTCGCGCGATTCGTGATCGAACGATTTCTCTATCGTTTGTCACGTTCGCGCCACGTGACCTCGTTCGTCCTCAAAGGCGCCACGCTCATGCCGCTCTGGCTCGGCGACAGCGCCCGTCCGACGCGCGACGCCGATCTCGCCGGCTACGGCGACATGTCCGCAACGACGCTCCATGCGATGTTCCGTGAGATGTTCGAACAAGCGGTGGAGCCGGACGGCGTCTCGTTCGAGGTCTCGTCGATCGGCATTGCGCCGATCCGCGCGAATGATCAATACGGTGGCCAGCGAATGACTGCAACAGCGCGGATCGGGCGCTCCCGTGTCGCGCTTCAGATCGATGTAGGGATCGGAGACGCGGTCTCACCGCAGCCGGCGTACGTCGAGCTTCCCGTCATTCTCGATTTTCCTTCTCCGCGTCTTCGTGCCTATCGACCCGAGACGTCGATCGCGGAGAAATTTCATGCGATGGCTACGCTCGGGACGGCAACCAGCCGGATGAAGGATTTCTACGATATCGACCGCCTCTGCGGAGCACTGCCGTTCGAAGCGTCGATCCTGCGCCATTCCATCGAAGAGACGTTCCGGCGCCGCGGTACGAAGCTGCCCGAGGACGTGCCGGCCTCGCTGACCGATTCGTTCGCCGCATCACCCGACAAGCAGAAACAATGGCGCGCCTTCGCAAGACGGGTTGCGCCGGACGAGGGCGAGGCGTTTGCTGACATCGTCGAGCGGATTCGCCGCTTCATCATGCCTGTCATGATGGGAGTCGACGGCACGTGGACGCCGGGCGGACCATGGACATCCGCCCATCGGAGCCGTAAATGACCGCTCCGGTCACTCTCTGTTGTTGACGATCATCGAGGAACCCGTCACTTCCAGGTCTGCTTGTGGCACTCGAAACAGGAGACCTTCGCGAGCCGGCCGCCTTTGAGATCCTTGCCGTGACAGACAGCGCACTTCTGTGCGGCGTTGCCGGCGCCCGCCGCGTGCTTCACTCCGCCGTAGTCGACGGTGTGGTTCTTCGGCACCTTCCTGCTGGTTGCAGGGGCGGCCGGGGGTGGCGTCGTGGCGGCAGGTTCCGTCGTCATTGCGGGTGCGGGTGCTGCCGGTTTGGGCGCCGGCTCGACGACCGGAGTCGCCGCCTTTGGTGGCGCAGGAGTCACGGCCGCCGGGGGCGTCACATCTGGTGTGGATGCGGCCGGGGTGGATGGCGCGGGTACCGGCTTCGTTGCGATCGGCTTCGTTGCGACCGGCTTCGTTGCGACCGGCAATCCCGGAGCCGTCGCAGCCGGAGCGGACGTCGTGGTGCTCGTAACGGTTTCCGTCGTTACGCTGGTGGAGATTGTGGGCGCCATCGTTTCGCTGTTCGTCGTTTGCGTCGTCGCAGTGGCGACGTCGCCCAGCTTCTCCGCCTGACATGCAGCAATGGCGAACACGAGGAGGATTGCAGGGATCGAAGCATAGATTCGCATTCCATTCTCCTGATGCTTGTGCCTCCACCTGGAGGTTGGGCCGGCGCAAAGCTGGAAGCCAGCGCGCAGGGCGCTGCCGGCCTATCGCGTCTGCACCCACGGCGATCCTACCTCCTGCTCGGAGCCGTTTCTGTGACGCTCGATTCGGTCGATTGTGTCGAATCGATTCGCCGGCATGGGTGCCAGCCTGCCGTTGGGGCTTCGAACCGGCCGCCTGATCGATTGACATGATCCGTACAGCCCCGTACAGTTCTCTCGGAGGGTGCCCATGAGTCGAACCGGACGCAAGGGGGCGGAAGAAGCCAGAAACCAGCTTCCCGATCTTCTGGAGGCGGCTCAACGAGGGCGTTCGACGATCATCACGAAACACGGCCGGCCGGTTGCCGCGCTCGTCCCTGTCGATGAGCTCGCCGGCGGGAGCGCGCAGCGGTCGCTTCTGCCGTGGAAGGGGTCTGGCAAAGGGCTCTGGGGCAAGAACAGCTCCCGAACGCTTCGAGCTCTTCGTGACGAATGGAGCCGTTAGATCTCTCGCTCCTGCCAGAGCACGCGCTGCTCCTTCTGGATTCGGCGCCGATCATTTACTTCCTCGAGGATCATCCGAAGTTCGCTCGTCGTTTTGAACGACTCTTCGAGGAGCACTCGAAAGGGAGAGTGCGCTTCGCAGTCACGACCATTACGATTGCCGAAGTCCTGACCGGCCCGCTCAGCGTGGGTGACGAGACTCTGGTCCGCCGATACCGCAGCATCCTCGAATCGTGGCAGGTCGTGGCTCTGGACGCCGGAATCGCCGAGAGTGCCGCACGCGTGCGCGCATCGTCCCGACTCAAACTCGCGGATGCCGTTCAGGTCGCCAGTGCTCTCGCCGTCAACGCCGACGCACTCGTGACCCACGATCGCGACTTCACCAGCGTGCAGTCGCTGCGCGTGATCGCCTGATCCGCCGTGTGTCGCTCCGGCGGCACACGCGTTGCGTACTCTCCTTCCGCTCCCCTCACAAGAGCATGACGAGCTGCTCTGGTGGCGCCGCCACCGCCGGACCTCGCTCGTCGATCCTCCGGCGAGAGGACAGAAAGAACGGTTCATGACTGCATCGGTGAAAGTAAGGGTTCCTTACGCCAGGCGTTTACTCCACACCCGGGCAAGCGCGCAGGAGAATACCGCGGTCACGGAGATTCGGCGGAAAGAGGCTCTGCTCAAGACCGGCGCGCTGCAGAATGCGATTCTCAACAGCGCCAACTTCTCGAGCATCGCCACGGATGAGAAAGGCGTCATCCAACTGTTCAACGTCGGCGCCGAGCGCATGCTCGGCTATGCGGCGGCGGAGGTCGTCGATCAGATCACCCCGGCCGATATTTCCGATCCCCAGGAAGTGATCGCCCGCGCCGCGGAATTGAGCCTCGAGCTCGGAACGACGATCACGCCCGGCTTCGACGCCCTGGCCTTCAAGGCCTCGCGCGGCATCGAAGACATCTACGAGCTGACCTACATCCGCAAGGATGGGAGCCGCTTCCCGGCCATCGTTTCTGTCACGGCGCTGCGCGACGATCGAGCGGCGATCATCGGCTATCTGCTCATCGGCACCGACAACAGCGCGCGAAAGCACGTCGAAGAGAAACTGCGCTGGACCGAGGAGAGCTTCCGGCTGATGGTGGAGAGCGTGACCGACTACGCCATCGTCATGCTCGACCCCGAAGGACTCGTGGTCAGCTGGAATACGGGAGCGGAACGGATCAAGGGATTCCATGCGGACGAGATCGTCGGCCAGCACTTCGCGCGGTTCTATCCGCACGACGAGGTCGATCTCGGAAAACCCAAACGCGACCTCGCTCTCGCCGCGGCCAGCGGCCGGCACGAGAATGAGGGCTGGCGTCTCCGCAAGGACGGATCGACCTTCTGGGCCAACGGAGTCATCACCGCCATTCGAGATCAGGCCGGCGGTCTGCGCGGCTTCGCCCAGCTGACCCGCGACCTGACGGAACGCAACAAGGTCGAAGCAGCGCTGACCGACGCCAAGGCCATCGCGGAAAAAGCCAACCTGGCCAAGTCGGATTTCCTTTCCAGCATGAGCCACGAGCTTCGCTCACCGCTCAATGCCATCCTCGGCTTCGCTCAGTTGATGGAATCCGATGTGCCTCCGCCCACGCCCTCACAGCAGGAAAGCGTGAGCCAGATCCTCAACGCCGGCTGGTATCTGCTGGAATTGATCAACGAGATCCTCGACCTGGCCATGATCGAGTCCGGGAAACTGTCCATGTCCCTGGAGCCGGTCTCGCTGGTCGAGTTGTTGCTCGAATGCCAGTCGATGATCGAGCCTCTGGCGCAGAGGCGGGGCATCCACATGACCTTCCCGACGTTCGACGTCCCGCATCTGGTCAGGGCCGATCGGACCCGCATCAAACAGGTTCTGATCAACCTTCTCACCAACGCCATCAAGTACAACCAGGTGGGAGGATCGGTGGACGTGGAGTGCTGCGCGACGACCACTGCGGGCCATGTTCGCGTCACGGTCACGGACACCGGACCGGGATTGACGCCGGAAAAGGTGGAGCAGCTCTTCCAGCCGTTCAATCGTCTCGGGCAGGACGCGGAGGAAGGGACCGGCATCGGCCTCGTGGTCAGCAAACGGCTCGTCGAATTGATGGAGGGCGTCATCGGTGTCGAGAGCACAGTAGGAGCCGGAAGTGTTTTCTGGGTCGAGCTCCTCTCGACCGCACCACTCGCCTCGGCGCGGGTTGAAACGACGACAGTGGCCCAATCGGCGGCACCCACCGGCGCGACGATGCGCACGTTGCTTTATGTGGAGGACAATCCCGCGAACCTGAAGCTGGTCGAGAGACTCGTCGGCCGCCGCCACGACCTGCGCCTGCTCAGCGCGATCGATGGGAGTCGCGGCGTCGAGCTTGCGCGCACCTGTCAGCCGGATGTGATTCTGATGGACATCAACCTCCCGGGCATCAGCGGGATCGAGGCTCTCAGAATCCTGGGCGAAGACAAGGCCACCGCACACATTCCCGTCGTTGCTCTCAGCGCCAATGCCATCCCGCGCGACATCGAGAAGGGATTGGAGGCAGGGTTCTTCCGCTATCTCACGAAACCGATCAGGGTCAACGAGTTCATGGACACGCTGAATGTGGCCCTCGCATTCGCCGAGGAAGCTCATGCCCGCACGCACTGACGTTTTCGGCTCCGGAATTCTGATCGTCGACGATCAGGATTCGAATGTGCGTCTGCTCGAATACACGCTTCGTCGCGGCGGCTATGTCGCCGTCTCTTCCACGGGCAACCCGGCGGAGGTGTGTGCCCTTCACCGCCAGAATCACTACGACCTGATCCTGCTCGACATTCAGATGCCGCGCATGAACGGATTCGAAGTGCTGGAAGGCCTGCGATGTCTCGAAGAAGAGGCCGGGGCCGGGGTCGCGGTCCTCGTTCTGACCGCCGATCCGGCTCAGATGGCACGGGCGCTGGCGTCCGGTGCCACAGGGTTCCTCAGTAAGCCGTTCGTTCTCGCCGAGGTTCTGACGTGCGTCCGCCTCATGCTCGAGAAAACATCGGCGCAGCGAGTCGCGGCATGATGAGTCGCTGGTAGACGGCGATGCAAAAGATCCAGGGCCGTCGACGACCATGACGGCGCACAGATGGCGCGGCGTCGGGCGTTCTCGGTGGATCGTGGATTGCAGCTGAACAGACTGTGTAGCCAGCGGCCAGCGGCCAGCGGCTTGGTGCCGATCAGGCAGCCTCACAGGAGAACCTTATGGCCGTTGACGAATCGAAGGCGCCCTCAGCGGGGGCCCACTCCGCTCGAGTCATCCACGTCGTGTTCCCGGCGAATCCCGCGCGTGAGCATTTGAGTGCGCTGGCGGCGGAACTGCGTGCGCGCCGGGACACGATCCTCGACGCGTGGCGCGCCTACGGCGACGTGGTGCCCGGCCGCAACATCGCGGCCTCGCTCTCTCAGGCGCAATTCAACGACCATATCCCATCGGTGCTCGAAAGCCTCTCGCAGAGCCTCCTCGCGTGGCCCGACGAGACGAACCCGATCACCGAGGAAATCGAAACCGACGAGGTCTCGGAGCACGGCCTCCAGCGCTGGCAGCAAGGCTACTCGCTCAGCGAGGTGCTCCGCGAGTGGGGATATCTGCAGATGTGCGTTGCCGCCGAGCTCGAACGCCATGCCGTCGAGCATCCGTCACTCGAGCCTACGGTCATGCCGACCGCGCGGCGCATCTGGGCGCAGCTGTGTGCGGACGGCGTCACCGCAAGCGCGACGCAGTACGGGCGGCTTCAGCAGACCGAGTCCGCCGGGCACGTCGACGCGCTCGAACGCGCACTCACCGCACTCCATACGATGGAGCAATCACGTGCGGAAGCGTGGCGGACCGCGGCTCATGATCTCCGCGGAAGCGTCACTGTCGTCAAAGGTGCCGCGACTCTCAACGCGAGCGGCTCAGATCTCCCCGAAATGGTACGTGTGGAAGTTGCGGAGATGTTGAGCAAGGGTGTGTCGTCCCTCAACGAGATGTTGAATGACCTGCTCAGCCTCGCGCGCCTCGAAGCGGGCCACGAGCAACGTACGGTGACGGCGTTCGATGCCGCGGTGCTCCTCCGTGATTTCTGCGCCGCATCACAGGCCGCAGCAACGGATCGCGGACTCTTTTTGAAGATGGACGGCCCGAGCATGCTGCCCGTGGAGGGCGACAAGCCGAAAGTGCTGCGCATCGTCCAGAACCTGCTCCTCAACGCAGTGAAGTACACCGAGCGCGGGGGGATCTCGGTCACGTGGGGCGTCGATCCGAATCGCGACACCGACCGCTGGACGTTCTCGGTCCAGGACACCGGGCCGGGGATCGACGACACAGACGCCACAACGATCGCCCAGGACCTTCACGAGGCGACTGACGTTGCCGATGACGCGAGGAACGCGAGCCAGGACCGCCGGCGCGACATGGCCGGCCCCGCGACCGTCGCCTCGGCGTCCGGCGCAGGGACGAGGAGCGACCACACCGGAGAGGGCGTCGGCTTGTCCATTGTGAAACGTCTCTGCGAGCTCCTCGACGCGAGCCTGGAGCTGGCAACGAAGCCCGGCCACGGATCGACGTTCCGCGTGATCCTGCCATGCAAATACGAGGAAGGCGATCGCGGAACGGCTGGCGGAGGAATTCCGGAATCGCAGCCATGACCGCTCGTTTATGAAAAAGGTCTCCTCGCCGGACCGGTGATCACGCTCATGATCGATCGGGCGTTTCTTCTTATACGCTTTTCACTGGCGAGCGTATAATCAGCCCGCATGCGCCGGCTGCCCGAGACCGTCCAGGTCCTGTATGCCGAGCTGCTGGACCAGCTCCGAGCGGCTGACACTGATCTGCACCTGCCGATCGGCGGCTCGTTCGTCTCCAAGACGATCGGCGGCGGCAGGTACTGGTACCTGCAGCGGGACGAAAAGGGCCATCGGACACAGACGTACCTCGGCGCCGAGACTCCCGAGCTGTTGCAGCAGATCTCCGCTGCGAAGGAGCAACAAGCGGATCGGAAACGGCGTCGACAGCTCGTGGCGATGTTGACGGCGGGCGGGGCGGCGTCGGAGTCCGCGTCGTTCACCGCCGTGCTCGAAGTGCTGGCCGATTCATTCGTATTCCGGCTTGGCGGCGTTCTCGTCGGCACCCAGGCATTCATGTGCTACGCGAACATGCTCGGAGTGCGGTTCGATGCAGAGAGTCTTCGGACTGCCGATATCGATATCGCGGAAAGCGCCGGGATCTCGGTGGCCGTTGCGCAGGAAGGCTCACTCGACCTTCTGGAGCGGCTGAAATCGATCGAGCCTCGGTTCGGCGCCGTGCCGGAACTCGATCCGCGTGACCCCTCCACTTCTCTCAAAGTTCGGGGGCGTGATCTGCGGATCGATTTCCTGACGACCACCCGGCGAGGCACGCGGAAAAAACCTGTTCCACTTCCCCACCTGAAGGTCGCCGCACAACCTCTCGAGGGCCTCGACTACCTCATCGAAAAGACGACGAAGGCGGCGGTCGTCGGCGGGAGCGGTATTCTCGTGAACGTCCCTCTTCCCGGCCGGTATGCGCTGCACAAGTTGTGGGTCGCGAAGAACCGTCCCGTTTCCGACCAGACGAAGGCCCGCAAGGACATCTCACAGGCGCAACAAGTGATCGAGGTCCTTCTCATCGACCGGCCCGACGACATCGATGAAGCCGTGACCGCGATGCGTTCCCGACCGAAGCTGTGGAGCCACGTGCGGACGGAGCTCGACCGAATCACGAGTGCGAGCGAGGGTACAAGGTCACAGAAATGACCTCAGTGCCGGCCGGTCCGTCGATCTCCGATCGGCCCTTCCCTTCCGCCGGCTGGAAGCCGGCGATACGGCGGGCCGGAGGCCCGCGCTACACGTCGTGAGTAGCGCGGCCTTCCAGGCCGCCGTTCCGCGGACATCCTGTCCGCGGTTCGTCATCGCCGACTGAAAGTCGGCGAACCGGCCGATTGAAAATCGGCGTTCCGCCCGGACAAGCGGCACGACGTCGTCGCCGCGATGCAGGACCTACCCGAGCGCGACTTGGGACGCCCGCGCCACCGCCGATCGTGCGCAACGCGCTTGTCGTCACGGCGGACGCGGCGCCCGCATAACGGAACGCCGACTTCCAGTCGGCCGGTCCGCCGATCTCCGATCGGCGGTTCCTCTTCCGCCGGTTGGAGCCGGCGATACGGCGGGCCGAAAGGCCCCGCTACACGTCGTGAGTAGCGCGGCCTTCCAGGCCGCCGTTCCGCGGACATCCTGTCCGCGCTTCGTCATCGCCGACTGAAAGTCGGCGGACCGGCCGATTGAAAATCGGCGTTCCGCCCGGACAAGCGGCACGACGTCGTCGCCGCGATGCAGGACCTGCCCGAGCGCGAGGTGACGGCGTCACGCGCACCGCCGATCGTGCGCAACGCGCCCCTCGCAGCAGTGGCCGGCGTAACGGAACGCCGACTTCCTCGCCTCCGACCTCTACCTCACGCTCACCGGCTCGCGCGACGGCACGACGGGCAGCGTGACGATGAACGTCGATCCCTCGCCCGGAGTGCTCTCGACCTCGATGCGCCCGCCCATCAACTCGCAGAGACGGCGGCTGATGGCCAGTCCGAGGCCGGCGCCGCCGTGTCGCCGTCGCAGCGATGAATCGGCCTGCGTGAACGGCTCGAAGATCCGTTCCACCTGATCCGGCGCAATGCCGATCCCGCTGTCGCGGACCGAGATGCGCACCGACTCCGCGGCGCTGGCATCGACGTCGATCGTGATCGCGCCATGGCTCGTGAACTTGTTCGCGTTCTCGAGAAGATTCGACAGGAGGCGCCACAGTTTGCCGGGATCGCCGTGGATCGGAATGGAATCGAGCGCGGAACGAATCTCGAGACGGTTCCCTTCTCGTGCCAGAGCGCCCGCCGATCCGGCCGCCAGTTCCTCGATCAGCATCCGCAGATCGACCGGTTGCACATCGAGCCCCGTCAGTCCCGCTTCGAGTGAAGCCAGCTCGAGAAGCTCGTCGATCATCTCCAGAAGTGCCCGCCCCGACTTCTCGATGGCCGTGAGTTTCGTTGCAAGCGCCGGCTCCGCTTGTTCCAGCAACAGATCGCTGAATCCGATGATGGAGTTCAGCGGCGTTCGCAGCTCATGGGTGATATTCGCCAGGAAGACGCTCTTGGCGCGGCTGGCCTCTTCCGCGACCTGACGGGCGTGGCGGAGCTCGATCTCGGTTTGTTTGCGCGCGGCGATCTCGAGCTGGAGCTCGTTCGACTGGATGGCCAGAGCCGCGAAGTCGGCGATCGAGCCGGCGAAGTTCTGTTCGTCGAGCGTCCATTGCCGTGCCGGTCCGACATGCTCGTGACAGACGACGCCGATCATCGTGCCGCCGATGCGGATCGGCGCGTCCAGCATCGAGTTGATGCCGATGGGCTGGAGATATCCCGCGGAGAACTCGTACGTGCGCCAGTCGATGTGAGCGTCGTCCGCCGGAATCGTGCGATTCATTTCGAGTGCCTCGAAGTAGCGAGGATAGTCCTCGGCCAGAAGCACCACGCCTCGCGAATGCTGCCCTTCGCCCCGCAGGTACAGATCGATGCAGCGAATCTCCCGCCGGTCCTCCGAATACAGCCACACGCTCGCCCGCTCGACATCGAGCGTGCGCGCCGCCGCCTCGGTGATCTCATGCAGCGCTGCGTCGAGATTGCCGGACCCGAGGTTCGTGCTTTTGGCGAGGTTGAGCAGAGCGGACCCTTTCTGCTCGGACATGGCTGAATCTTACAGCGCCCTTCACCGATCAGTGGGGTGCGCGCGCACTTCCAGCACTGGCAACGTGCGGCCGGCGCGGACCCTCCACAACCAATAGAACATCGCGCCGAACAGCAGCAGGATCGGTAGCGCGCGCATCGGACCGGTCGTGAATGGCTCCGGAAGAATTTTGGCCACGCGCTCACGGATCGCGAAGAACGAACCGGCGGCGATGAATAGCGCGAAGCACATCCGCCACAGATGGCGCGCCAGGCGCTGCGCGCCGCGAGGCATGCCGTTTCGCATGAAGCGCACGTCGCCGATCGCTGCCATCAAAAAGAGCACGGCGAATATGAAATGAATCACGAACGGGACGCCGTTGGCGCCACGACCAGGGCTGTCAAGGGCGACGACGCCGAGCACGGTCGAATAGAGCGCCAGTGAGACTGCCACGCCAAGCGCCGCAACATTGATCCGGCGGGTCGATGACGAGCCGAGGCGGACGGTCATGAGCGCCGTGACCACGAAATAGAGCGGGGCGATGCCGGCGATCACATTCGGATCGGAGGGACTCTTGAGAAACGCCACGATGGAGGCGCTCATGTCGCGGTCATTGCTCTGGTGGTCAGGTTGACCCGGAACCATCCCGAGCTCGCGATGCGCCATGCGACGCACATCGCGATGGGAATCGTCGCCGGAGCGTTCCTGGTCGGGGGCTTGTTCCTCGTGCGAAAAGCGCTTGCGCCGTTCAGGACTCTTCGCAGCGGTCTGTCGTCGGTGCGCGAGGGACGCAGTCAGAGAATCGACGGCGACTATCCGTCCGAAGTGCAGCCGCTCGTGAACGATCTGAATGCGCTGCTCGAGGATCGCGAGCGTGCGGTGGCAAGGGCCCTCACCACTGCAGGAGGTCTCGCGCACGGATTGAAGACGCCGCTGGCGGTGCTCGCGCAGGAG
>DATLFB010000102.1:0-4066 GCA_035525285.1 Thermoanaerobaculia bacterium | reverse complement strand
GGGAACCGTTGCCCGAGGCCATCATCGGCGAGCACCTTCGCGTTCAAATCGAAACCACCAAAAATCTCAGCTATCTCTTTGCCTTCGTGATAATTACGCGCCGCAGGTCCGAAGTTAACCGGACAGTAGTGATTTTGGATTTTGGATTGCTCCGCCAATCTGCAAGCTCAATCCAAAATCCAAAATCCAAAATCTAAAATCAAATCGCCCAAGGACGTGCAATGAACACGAACGGCTCCATCATCCGAATGTCCGACATCCGCAAGGTCTACGACACCGGCAAGGTCAAGGTCGAAGCCCTGTCGGGCATCGACCTCGTCATCCATCCGGGCGAGATGGTCGCCATCGTCGGGCCGTCGGGCTCCGGCAAGTCGACGCTGATGAATCTTCTCGGCTGCCTCGACACGCCGACCGACGGGACGTACGAGCTGGGCGGCGAGAACGTCGGCGGCGTGACGCGCGACGAGCTCGCGGAGATCCGCAATCGCCGCGTCGGATTCGTGTTCCAGAACTTCAATCTGCTGCCGCACATCAGCGCGCAGGAGAACGTCGAGCTGCCGATGCTCTTCGGCGGCGTCTCGCCGAAGGAGCGCCGCGAGCGCGCGATCGAGCTGCTGACGCGCGTCGGCCTCGGCGACCGTCTCGATCACAAGCCGACCGAGCTCTCGGGCGGGCAGATGCAGCGCGTCGCGATCGCCCGCGCGCTGGCGATGAATCCCGACATCATCCTCGCCGACGAGCCGACCGGAAACCTCGACACGACCTCGGGTACGGACATCATGACGATCTTCACCGAGCTCTGGAAAAGCGGCCGCACGCTGATCATCATCACCCACGACCCCGCGCTCGCGCGCCGCGCCAGCCGCATCGTCGAGATCCGCGACGGCCGGATCACGAGCGATCACAGGAACGAAGAAGCGGCGTAGCGGCGCTGATCCTGACGGAAACGACGGGGTTCATGACGTTCGATGAACGTCAGCCCTGTCGAGGAGGCGTCGCGAAGGCCTGTCCGACTTGCCCCAACATCTTCTCGTAGGCCGGGCGGTTCTCGTGGATACAGGGATCGCTGCCTGCGTCGAGGAAAGCGCTGGCGTCGAACGGTTCGGGAAGGATTCCGATCCGAACGCCTTCGATCCCGGCGAAGGAATTGCACAATGCGCCGAGCGCAAGGAGCCGCAGCCAGAGGATCGGCTTCGCCTGCGGCGTGAAATCCTTCAACAATCTTGGCATCGCGCGAAACGCACCCAATCCGGTCAGGTCGATGTCGACATCGGCGAATTCGTCGAAACGCATCACGCGGGGGATCTTTGCGACGGGGTCGAGGACAATCATGTCCGAGGCGATGATCGCGAGCTCGTCGTAGAAGAGGTGCTGTTGCTGTTCATTCCAGTTTTCCTGCGGGTGTCCCAACGAGACCGTACTGCTGGACATGCACGTGAACGCGACCTGTTTGAACTTGATGAGATTCGCCATCCAGGGGTCGACCGCGAAGTCGGCGTCGGCAACCTGGCGCTCGATCAACTCCGCGATTCCGAATACACGAAGCAGGCGATAGAGCGTACTGCGGCCGAAGTAGCCTTTGTACCCGATCGGATACTGCTGTTTGCCGGAGCCGATCCGTGCAACTCGATTGAGCAGATCACCGGTCGCAAGAATGAGCTGAAATCGCAAAGGCCCAACGGCCGTATACAGCCGTTTCCGCGCCTCCAGCCGGTACTGGCGTTCCGCTGCCTGATCGCCTAAATACTCCTCGACGCGTTGCCGGAACCGGGAGTCGATTTCCGCCTTGCTCGCCGCGAGATTGGAGTCGAGCCGGTTCTGATGATCTTTGAGATCGGTATCGATCCGCTTCTGGTGGTCCTTCAGGTCTTTCGCCAGCCTGTGATCGATCATGCGGCTGGTCAGCCACCGCACCGCGAGGAGTGCGACCGCCGTTGAAGAAACCGCCGATGCGATGAGCGTCCAGAGATCCACGTGCGGTCAGATTATCACTCGGATGCATCCCCGGTAGTTGCGCCGGCTGAGCTTGCTGGTGTGAGGATTGCGGCCGATGTCTTCGATGCAGCCGAATGAAGGCGCTTCAACAATGCGCGGCGGTTTGGGTTGTCTCGCATTCGCCTACGCGGTGGGCGCAAGCATCCAGATCACGAAAAGCCACGTCACAACGGCGAATGATAAGGAAACCGCGAATACGTCGAGCGCTCCGTGAATGAGGTGGTTCGCGCCCAGAGATGCGTCGCGAATCCGCGCCAGTTCCGCCTGGAGTAGCGCAAGCGCCTCTGGTACTTCGCTATTCGTCGACATGTTCATGGAAGCGAGATTGCGAGGCGTCGCATGACAATCCAGGCGACGACTGATAGAGCATCTCAGTACCCGACGAAGTAGACGTCGTACGCCTGCCGCCGTCCGGCCCGGAACGTGATCTCGCCGGCATAGCGAAACATGTTTCCGAACGCGTCGCGCCGGCCGAGCCAGCGGTACGAGATGCCGATGGCCACAATGCCCGATGCATGGACCGGCAAAAGCTCAGCGGGTGTCGAGACACCGTCGTGGTTACGGTCGTACCACAGCAGCAACTGTCGCCATTCCGGGTCGCTCGAGCTCACCACGCCGTCGCCGTTGCGATCGAGTGTCGCGAGCGCCTCCCACCCGTTGACGGCCGCCGTGTCCCCGAACAACTCTGCTCCGCTGTCGATCAGTCCATTGCCATTCCGGTCGCGAGCGAGAAATGCAACCTCGCTGTCCGGCGCGGTCCATGAAACTCGTTCCGGCCGGCCGTCTGCGTCGATGTCGAACGTCACGCCGTCGTCGAGTGAGGTCAACGCATAGTCGCCACGCTCGCTGATGAGGATTGGTGAATACTCGCAACATCCGGGGCACGTCGTATGCGGATTCGTCGCGTCCGGCGTCGTCTCCGAGTCCGTCACCGTGGTCTCTTCCAGGAAAACAAGGTCTTGTTCCCACGCTTCGAATTTGGCCGTGGACGTGTATCGCGTGCTCGCTTCGTACGGCGGCTTCAGGGACATGCCACAGTAGCCCCACTTCGCGCAATAGGTCTTTTGCTGGCTCGGCGTCACGGTCATTTCGCCGCGAATCCTGATGTTGTTGTCCTGATATCCGAATATCGTCCATGAGCAGCGCCCGATCACTGTAATGAGCGACAAATCGGCCTGGGCGGTGATGTTTGTGTTGCAGTTACTGAATCCGGCTTCGACGGGCACGACCCAGAACATCACGAGAAGGCACAATGCGATGACGATCCCTCTCATCGGCATCCCTTTCCCATCTCTTCCCATTTGTCGAGCCAGGACTCCGGTCTCGTCAGCAATGCCGGGTCGGAGCACGACGTCCAGAAACGGACTCCGGGCGCCACGACTTCATACAGGAACCGGTCGAAGACTTCGCCCCACGCTGCTCGTGCGGCGGCCAGCGCATCGGCGCGCGCCGCGCATTCGCCTCCATCATTGAACGGCTGGTGCGCCGCCCGTGACTGCATCACCTCGTCTCGCTCTGCGGGCGGTAATGCACCGACGCGACGGTTTTCACGCTCGATCGCAATAGCGGGTCCCAGCATGACGTGGAGCCGGTTCCAGAAGTCGTTGCCGAGGAGCTCCGGCGCACCGCGCGCCGTCCATTCCCGTCGAAACTTCTGCCGCCGATCGGGGTCGGCGTTGAACACGAGGATGACCTGATCCATCAGCTCGATCGGCGCGAAAATCCCGGGGTCGAGACTTCCGTCGACCACGCTGTTTCCCACCTCGATCCACTGTCCGCGTGCGGCAAATGCCGCGTGATGCCGGGCGTTGCGCACGGGATCGGCGCGGCGCTCGGCGCGCTCGCGGACGTCGAGCTTCCACACCGGCACGCCGGCCGCCGCCGGGAGCGACGTCCCCAGAATGATCGCCATCAGTAAGACACGCATTAGTTAGTTCCTGTCCTAAAATGCCCGAAATCGCCCGTGCGCATTGAGGCAGGCGATATGGAAGTGCCGCCAGAGGGCGTCAATTCCGACCCGAATGATGGTGAGGTTCAAGCGAACGGTACTCGGCGCTTCCGCGGGGTGAAA
>DATLFB010000075.1:0-149477 GCA_035525285.1 Thermoanaerobaculia bacterium | reverse complement strand
GTCGCGATTCCGCTGCTCGAGTATCTCGACAGGGAAGGCGCGACGAAGCGCGTGGGCGATCAGCGCGTGGTGCTGTAGCGCGCTACTCACGACGTGTAGCGCGGGCCTCCGGCCCGCCGTATCGCCGGCTTCCAGCCGGCGGAAGGGGGAACCGCCGATCGGAGATCGGCGGACCGGCCGACTGGAAGTCGGCGTTCCGTCATGCGGGCGCCGCGTCCACTGTGACGACGGGCGCGTTGCGCACGATCGGCGGTGGGCGTGACGCCGTTACCTCGCGCTCGCGGTCCTGCATCGCGGCGACGACGTCGTGCCGCTTGCCCGGCCGGAACGCCGATTTTCAATCGGCCGGTCCGCCGGCTTCCAGCCGGCGATGACGAAGCGCGGACAGGATGTCCGCGGAACGGCAGCCTGGAAAGCCGCGCTACTCACGACGTGTGGCGCGGGCCTCCGGCCCGCCGTATCGCCGGCTTCCAGCCGGCGGAAAGGGAACCGCCGATCGGAGATCGGCGGAACGGCGGCCTGGAAGGCCGCGCTACTCACGACGCTACGTTGGCGGCGTCGTGTCGCGATAGCCCTTTGGCACTTCGAGGACCGACGCGGGAACGTTGCGCTGGACGATCGAGAGAACCGTGCGTTCGACGACGCGCGTGGTTTTGCCGTACGCGATCTCGCTGCGATCGAGAAGCGGAAAACCCTTCGCGCGCAACAGCGCGTCCTCGGCAGCGCTCATCATCGGCGCGAGCGGTGACGAAGGCGGATCGCTGGCGTGCATCATCATGAAGAGCGCGTCCGGAATCGCGCGATGTTCGGCGAACCAGAGCTCGCGGCGCCAGGCGCCGGCTTCGATCAGCAACTGCTCCGCGTTCACTTCGAGGATGGGCCTGCGCTCGCCTCGCTTCACCGTAGCGCGTGGGTAATGCGCGGGCAGCGTGTTCGCGAGCGTTTTCCGGCGAGAGCCGAGAATCGCGTCGAGCGATTCCGTGCGCGTGGTCTTCGTCGCATCGTTCACGAACGTGACGCGCTTCGCGTTCGTGTCGAACAGGCGCCACGCATCGCGTTCGCCGAGAAACCGCGCGCGGTCCTTGCCGATCACCAGCGCGTGCGTGAACGTCTTGTTCTCGGGCTGAATCGTCGTGCGGATGGTCACGACCGTTGCGCGGACCTGCGGACGGGCGTCGGGCGAAGCCGGTTTCTTCGCGGCCGGTTTACACGCCGCGCAGATCGCGATCAGGACGATGACCAGACTTCGGCGCGCCACTATTCTTTCGCGTCGTACCAGCTCCTCCCCCAGTGCGCGTCGACGGCGAGCGGGACGGCCAGCGGGTAGATCCTCTCCATGGTCTCTTTCACGATGCCCGCCACCTCGGCCGCGCTCCCCTCAGGCGACTCGATCACGATTTCGTCGTGCACCGTCAGCAGCATGCGCGGCCCGTCCTTGTGCGCGCCGAGGCGCTTCTCGAGCGCGATCATGGCCATTTTCAACAGATCCGCGGCCGTTCCCTGGATCGGCGCGTTCGTCGCCATCCGCTCCGCGTTGCCGCGCACGGTGAACGAGCGATTCTGGATCTCGGGGATGTAGCGCACGCGCCCGAACAGCGTCGTCACCTTCCCCGTCCGGCGCGCCTCGTCGAGCGTGCGGTCGAGGTACTCCTGAATTTTCGGATAGCGCGAGAAGTACGCGTCGATCCACGCTTTCGCCTCGCCCGTCGAGATGTTCAGCTCATTCGAGAGGCGGAACGCGGACATGCCGTACAAGACACCAAAGTTGATCGTCTTCGCCGCGCGGCGCTGCTCGGCGGTGAGCTCGTTCTCGGGGATGTTGAACATTCCGGACGCGGTCGCGCGATGGATGTCCGCACCGCGCTTGAAGGTCTCGATGAGCGACGCGTCGCCGGAGATGTGCGCCAGGATGCGCAGCTCGACCTGCGAATAGTCGGCCGACAGCAGCACCGAGCCTTCGTCGGCGATGAACGCCTTGCGAATCTCGCGGCCCGTTTGCGTGCGAATGGGAATGTTCTGCAGATTCGGATCGGACGAGGACAAGCGTCCCGTCGCCGCGACCGCCTGATTGAACGTCGTGTGCACGCGGCCGTCGCTCGCGACGAGCTGCGGCAGCGCGTCGATGTACGTGCCCTTGAGCTTGTGCAGCTCGCGATGCTGCAGGATCAGCTGCGGGACCGCGAATCCGTGGCTCGCCAGCTCCTCGAGCACTTCCACGCTCGTCGAGTAGCTCTTCGTCGTCTTCGTTTTCTTCGTGGACGGATACTGGAGCTTCTCGAACAGGATGTGCCCGAGCTGGATCGGGGAGTTGATGTTGAACTCCGTCCCCGCCTCTTTGTAGATGCGCTGCTCGAGCTCGGCGAGCTGTGCGCCCATCGTCGACGACATCGTGCGCAGGAGGCCGACGTCGATGCGGATCCCGCGCTCTTCCATCCGTCCGAGGACGGGGAAGAGCGGCATCTCGATGCGCTCGTAGATGTCGACGAGCGCCGGCTCGCGGCGCAGCTCGGGTTCGAGCACGGAGTGCAGCGCGATCGTGACGTCGGATTTCTCGCCGAGGTACTGCTGGAGCGGGCCGAGGGGCGAGGAACCGATCTCGTGATCGAGCGCGAAGAGCGGCGCGGTCTTCTGCACGTCCTTGCGCACGCTCACGTCGAGCTTCAGGCGGTCGCGGGCGATGTTCGGCAGCGCGTGACTCGGCAGGCCGGGATTGATCACGTACGACATCAGCATCACGTCCGCCCACTGCTTCGGCACGGGCAACCCGCCGGCGCGCAGGCGGCGCTCCTGCGCTTTTGCGTCGTACGCAACGAAGACGCGATCGCTCGCGAACAGGTCGCGTAGCGCGGGGAGGAACTCGTTTTCGTTCGGCACAATCACGGATTCGGCGGGTTTTCTCGACAGAGAGACAGCGAGAGGGGCGTCGAAACCGTCGATCGTCTTCGGCTCGATCCAGATTCCAAGGAGGGCGGACGTCTCGTCCGCCCCCGGGCTGGGCGGACGGGACGTCCGCCCTCCAACAAACTCGCGCACCTCGTCGCCCGACCCCACGATCCGGTACTCCGTCGGCACCGCCGGCGCCTCAGGGAGAAACTCCTGCATCAGAGAGGCGAACTCGAGACGCGAAAACACATCGTGCAGCTTCGCGCGATCGGGATCCGTGCGGCGCAGCGTGTCGAAGTCGATGGCGAGGTCGAGATCGCACTTGATCCGCGCCAGCTCGCGCGAGAGGAACGCCTTGTCGCGATGCTCCTCGAGCTTCTTCCGCATCGCGGGCTTCGCGACCTGGTCGAGATTCTCGTAGATCGCGTCGAGCGATCCGAACTGCTGGATCAGCCCCTTCGCGCCCTTCTCGCCGATGCCGGGAACGCCGGGGATGTTGTCGATCGCATCGCCCCAGATCGCCATCACGTCGACGACTTTCTCCGGCGGCAGGCCGAACACCTCTTCGACGCCCTTCGCGTCGTACGTGACTTCGCGTCCGGTGTGATACAGCTTGATCCCGTCACCGACGAGCTGGAAAAAGTCCTTGTCGCTCGTGCCGATCACGACGTCGTAACCGCGGTCGCGCGCGGTGCAGGCGAGCGAGCCGATGAAGTCGTCCGCCTCCCACTCCACGGAGCGAATCACCGGGATACGAAAGCCGTCGAGCACTTCGTAGACGAAGGGGATCTGCACGACGAGATCGTCGGGCATCGGCTTTCGGTCTTTCTTGTAGTCCTCGTACTGCGTCGTGCGCGCCGTCTCCTTCCCCTCGTCGAAGGCGACGGCGATGCAGTCGGGATCGTGATCCTTGAGCAGCTTCCGCAGCGTGGTGACGAAGCCGTAGATCGCGTTCGTCGCGAACCCGGCCGAGTTCGTCAGGTTGCGAATCGCGTAATACGACCGATACACGTTGTTCGAGCCATCGATGATGAAGAGACTCGGTTTCTTTTTGGGCACGGCGGCGGATGGTAAAAGGAAAAAGGTAAAAGGTAAAAGTGCAAAGCCGCTCGACGAAGATCGCGCAGGTCTGCGCGAGCCGCTTTTACCTTTTACCTTTTACCTTTTACCTTTTACCCCTGAAAGCACTAACGGAGCCTTTCGGCTCCGTTCGTGGTACATCGGGCTGGACCGCTGCGGCCAGTTGGTAGGGTTCAAGGAAGCTAAGTGAGTAATCGTCCAAAATCGGTCCAATAGTCAAGGAGGGAGCCCGCAGCGGCCACTTGGCGCAGGCAAGTCAGGCTGGACCCGCGCAAGCGAGGTTTCGTATTTCCATTCGAAACCTGAATCATCGTGACCACCACCTGTGCGAAATGCAGACCAACATGGCCTCAACCCCTCCAAATTACCCGCCGGGCGGTTCGTTTCAGCGCTCACAACCGCAGAAGTCTCAGCAATCAAGACACATACGGCGACGCTTGTGAAAAAAAGCGCATGAACGCCCGTTTCGCTTTTCGCCGGAAAGTTTTTCCGTCGACCGAGCGCGGGTTGCAATTCTGACCAGCCGCCTCGAAGAAAAAACTGACCATCAGGCCGTCAGAGCGTTGAGATCGGCGAGGAATCGCTCCAGAGGGATCCCGTAACCGACCGCAACGTCTTCGAGCGTTTCGTTCTCACTGCGATCACAGCCGCAGCATCCGCCGAGGTGATACGCGGCGAAGACCCAGCGCGCTTTCGGATGGATCTCGAGCGCCTCGGCGACCAGCGTTTCGGGCGAGAACATGCGCGCGACATTGTATCGATAGAATGCGGGCGATGAAGGTGCGGCTCCTCTTCTTCGCCGTGCTGCGCGACATCGCCGGCGCCGATCAGCGCGAGCTCACGCTCGCCGAAGGCGCGACGGCGCGCGACGTCTGGCAATCGCTTCGCGACACCTACGCGCAGCTCGCGGACTACGTGCAGCCGCCGATGATCGCGGTGAATGAGAGCTACGCCGCGCCGGAGACGGTGCTGCGCGAAGGCGACGAGCTCGCATTCATCCCGCCGGTGGCCGGCGGATGAGCTACCTCAGCGATTCGCCCATCGACGCAAACGCACTCGTGCAGCGCGTGCTGCGCCCCTCCGACGGCGCGTACGTGCTGTTCGAAGGCGTGGTCCGCAATCATCACGAGGGCAAAGCCGTCGAGTCGATCTTCTACGACGCCTATCGCCCGATGGCGGAGAAGGAGATGGAGAAGATCGCGCGCGAGGTCGAGGCGCAGTTCCCAGACGTCGCGCTCGCGGTCATCCATCGCCTCGGGCACCTGATCGTCGGCGACACGTCGATCGCGATCGTCGCGGCGTCGCCGCATCGCGCCGAGGCGTTCGCGGCGTGCCGGATGATGATCGATCGCATCAAGGAGACCGTGCCGATCTGGAAGAAGGAGCGCGGGCCGGACGGCGAAGAATGGGTCGGATGGCAGGGGCGATGCTGAACGAAGTGACGCCGCTGCCCGCCGCGAGCGCGATCGTGGTCCGCGAAGAGCCGCTGGAAGTGCTCCTGCTGCAGCGCCACGCAAACAGCTCCTTCGTCCCGAACGCGTGGGTGTTTCCCGGCGGCATCGCGGAGCGCAGCGAGAGCATGGCCGAGGTCGCGGTGCGCGAGACGAGCGAGGAGGCGGGCATCGCGCTGGATCCCGGCACGCTCGTGCTGACCTCGCGCTGGATCACGCCGGTCGGTATTCCGAAGCGGTTCGATACGTACTTTTTCCTGGCGAAGGTCGGCCGCGATGCGGAGGTGACGATCGACGGACGCGAGATCACCGGGTGGATGTGGATCGCGCCCGCCGATGCGCTCGCGCGCCGCGATCTGCATCTGGTCTTCCCGACGATCAAGAACCTCGAGGCGATCGCGCCCTTCACGAGCGCGGATGCGCTCATCGACTCGCGCCGCGGCGCGGTGATCGAGCCGATCCAGCCCGTGCTGGTGGACGGCAAACCGGCGCTTCGATGAACATTCGTTCGATCACCGCGCCGAATCCCGGTCCGTTCACGCTCGACGGCACGCGCACGTATCTCCTCGACGACACGGCAGTGATCGATCCCGGTCCGGCGATCGAGTCGCACATCGATGCGATCCGCGCCGCGCTGCCGAAGCTCGACACGATCTACATCACGCACCGCCACGCCGATCACGCGCCCGCCGCGCTGCCGCTCAAACGCGCCACCGGCGCGCGCATCGTGGCGCCGCGCGGCGTGCTCGACGAGACCGATGAAATCGTAAGCGACGGCGATGTGATCGGCGAGATCGAAGCCGTCGCCACGCCGGGTCACACCGCGGAGCACGTCTGCTACCTCACGCGCGACGGCGATCTTTTCACCGGCGACACGATCCTCGGCTTCGGCACCACCGCGATCTTCCCCCCCGACGGCCACATGGGCGACTACCTCCGCTCGCTCGCAAAGCTCCGCGCGCGCAATCCGCGGCGCATCTTCCCCGGCCACGGCCCCACGCGCGACGATGCGGTCGCGCTCATCGACGAGTACATCGCCCACCGCCTCGAGCGCGAGCGCCAGGTGCTCGACGCGATCGCGGGCGGAGCGAAGACGATTCCCGAGATGCGGGTCTTGATTTATCACGATCTGGACGAGCGGCTCCATCAAGCCGCGGAGATTCAAATCCGCGCGCACCTGATCAAGCTGGAAGAGGAGGGCGGACGTCCCGTCCGCCCATAGGCACCACCCGGGGCGGACGGGACGTCCGCCCTCCTAACGCGGGATCACGCTTCGAACGAACTCCTTGTTGACGTAGTACGTCTCTTCCTCGTCGTCGATGCGGAAGAACGCCTCGCGCGGATCGTTCAGCACATCCGAGATCCGCGACTGCTCGCGCGGCCGGTCGATCGGAATGACGCCTTCGATGCGCGTGCCGTCGGAGAGCTCGATGATCGTCAGCCGCTCGATGATGGTCATCTCCAGCTCGACGATGTCCGGCAGCTTCTCGTAGCGCACCCAGAGGATCTGATCGCGGTTGATCATCTTCGGCACGCTGTTGGCCGACATCGGGAAAAAGCGGCGGCGTCCGTTGAGGTAGTCGGCGACGGTTTCCGGTCCCTCGCGGCGATCCGAAAACGGGGCGAGATAGAGGAAGTGCTCCTCCGGCTCGAGACCGGAAATCGCGAGCGTGACCGCGACCTCGATCATGGGGACCTGGAACGTCACGTGCGGAATGATAGCGGCAGGCGGCACGGCCGCCAGCGCGAATTGCTCCGCCTCCGGGCTCGGGCGCCGGTTCGTGGCGTTCAGACGCCTCAGGCGGCGCAACGCGCCTGACCTTCCCGAATGCGGCAGAGTGTCCGTAGAATGCGCCGCACCATGCGCCACAAGGACTTCATCGAGATTCACGACTACACCGCGGACGAGGTGCGCGAGATCTTCGAGCTCGCCGCGGACATGAAAAAGAAGCCCGCAAAGTACGCGGACGCGCTCGAAGGACAGACGCTTGCGATGATCTTCGAGAAGTCGTCGACGCGCACGCGCGTGTCGTTCGAAGTGGGGATGTTCCAGCTCGGCGGCCACGCATTGTTCCTCTCCGCGCGCGACATCCAGCTCGGCCGCGGCGAGCCGATCAACGACACCGCGCGCGTGCTCTCGCGCTACGTCAGCGGCATCATGGCCCGCACCTTCGCGCACAAGACCGTGACCGATCTCGCCGAGTTCGCGACGGTTCCGGTGATCAACGGCCTGACCGATCTCTCGCATCCCTGTCAGGCGATGACCGACTACTTCACGGCGTGGGAGCACTTCGGCGGCGAGCTGCGCGGCAGGAAGATCGCGTACGTCGGCGACGGCAACAACATGGCCCACTCGCTCATGTTCGGCGCGCCGAAGGTCGGGATGGACATCGCCGTGGCGTGTCCCGCGGGCTACATGCCGGATCCGAACGTGGTCGCGCAGGCCGGAGAAGACGCAAAGGCCGCGGGGACGAAGATTCTCGTCACGACGTCGATCGACGAGGCCGTGAAAGACGCCGGCATCGTCGAGACCGATGTCTGGGCGTCGATGGGGCAGGAGGCGGAAGCGGAGAAGCGGCAGCGCGACTTCGCGGGGTGGATGGTCGATGGGCGCATGATGTCGATGGCGAAGCCCGATGCGATCTTCATGCACTGCCTGCCGGCCCATCGCGGCGAGGAAGTGGCGGCCGAGGTGATCGACGGACCGCAGTCGGTGATCTATGACGAGGCTGAGAACCGGCTGCACATCCAGAAGGCGATCATGGTCTCGTTGATGAAACAATGACCGATCCCCGCACCCGCCACGGCCGCGGACTCGCAATCGTCGTCCTGCTGGCTCTCATCTTCTTCACGCTGATCACGCTGATCGTCGTGAGGTCCGGCAAACGCGCGCCGGAAGCGGTGCGCGAGACGGAGATGCTCACGGTGCTGCCGGCGACGCTCCGTCTGCGCACGGAGCCGAACGTGCGCGCCCCGGTCGTCGCGCGCGCGAAGATGGGCTCGCGGCTCAAACTGCTCGAGGATCGCGGAGCCTGGGTGCGCGTCGAGACGACGGACGGCATCGCCGGCTGGGCGGAGCGCGCGAATCTGGAGCGCACGTCGGAACGGCAGCGGCGCTTCGCGCGCTATCAGATCATCCGCCACCTCCCACCGCTGAAAGGCGTGACCACAGAACGCGTGCAGCTGCATTCGGGGCCCGGCATCTTCTATCCCGTGATCGGCGAGCTCGAGAAAGGCGCGAGCGTCGTCGTCTACACGCGCGATCACGACTTCTACGCGATCGAGCACGAGCGCGAGATCGCATACGCCGCCGTCGATGCGGTCGACGTCAGCGCGCCGGGCACGCGTCAGCTCGAAGTGCAGACGACGATGTCGCCCGAGGAGACCGGCACCTCGGCGCCGCCGGAAGTGGCGGATACGGCGGTCGAGCCGCCGCCGATTCCGATTCCCGAGCCGGAACGCCTCGAGCCGCCCGGCGGCGTCTACACCGCGGTTCCTCCCGGCGGCACGCAGCCGGACGAGCTCGATCGCGTGCTCCCGCGCTACCCGGCCGCCGCGCGGCGCGCGAGCATCCAGGGCGCGGTCGTGGTGCGCGGGATCGTGCGCCGCGACGGCACGATCGACAACGTCGAGATCATCAAAGATCTCCCCAACGGCCTCGGCGAAGCCGCCCGTCACGCCGTCAGCCGCTGGCGCTTCCGCCCCGCGACCTATCGCGGCGAGCCGATCGACGTGTACTACACGGTGACGGTGAATTTCAGGCTGCAGTAGGAGGTTTTTTGGGGGGGGCGCGGTTTCGCGGTCGCGCAGTTACGCGGTTGCCCGGTTACCCGGTTACCCGGTTGCCCGGTTGCCCGGTCGAAGGCTGCGACGGTCGTGCTGAAACGACAGACGATGCAGCCTTCCACCGGGAAACCGGGAAACCCCGTAAACCGCGTAACCGCGTAACCGCGCGACCACACATGCACCGCTTCCAATTCCCCGACGCCCCCGGCGATCTCATCGGCGCGCATCTCTCCACGAGAGGCGGGCTGCACACGGCCTTCGAGCGCGCATCCGCGATCGACGCGTCCGCGGCGGCGATCTTCGCGAAGAACTCGAATCAGTGGAAGGGGAAGGAGCTGACCGATGCCGACTGCGCGACGTTCGCGTCGCTGCGCAACGTCCGCCCGATGCTCACGCACGCGTCGTATCTGATCAACCTCGCGACCACGAACGAGGAGTTTCATCGCAAGTCGATCGCGGCGATGATCGACGAGCTCGATCGAGCGGAACGGCTCGGCATCCACGCGGTCGTGCTGCATCCCGGCGCGCACATGGGCGCGGGCGCCGAGGCGGGAATCGATCAGATCGCGCGCTCGCTCGATCAGATTCATCGCGCGCTGCCCGATCATCGCGTGATGACGCTCCTCGAGACGGCAGCGGGACAAGGCTCATGCCTCGGCTGCACATTCGAAGAGCTCGGACAGATGATCGCGCGCGTCGACGAGAAGCATCGCGCCGGCATCTGCTTCGACACCTGCCACGTCTTCGCGGCGGGCTACGAGATCCGCACGCCGGACGGCTACGCGCGAACGATCGACGAGATCGAGCGCCACGTGGGCCTGCACAACGTCGGCGCGTTTCACCTCAACGACTCGAAGAAGCCCCTCGGCTCGCGCGTCGATCGCCACCAGCACATCGGCGAGGGGGAGATCGGCCTCGACGCGTTTCGCCTGCTGCTCAACGACGCGCGCTTCCGGCACATCCCGAAGGTCATCGAGACGCCCAAGACGATCGAGACCGTGAGCGATCGGAAGAACCTCGCCCGGCTGCGCAAACTGATCGGCGAGGAGCCGCAAACGAAGCGGTCCCGCGCAGTGCGGCGTGTCACGCCGGCGCGTGCCGCGCGTGTTGCGACCTGAGAGACGTTTCGTCTAAAGTCGCGCGCCTATGGCCGACCGCATCGCGCACCTCACCTCCGGCACCCGCATCGGATACGAGAACGACCGCATCGTCGTTCCCGACGATCCGATCATCCCGTACATCGAAGGCGACGGCACGGGGCCGGACATCTGGCGCGCGACGCGGTACGTGATCGACGGCGCGGTCGAGAAGGTGTACGGCGGGAAGCGCCGCATGCACTGGCACGAGGTCTTCGCGGGCGACAAGGCGTTCCAGGGATTCGGCGAGTACTTACCGCAGGAAACGCTCGATCATCTCGCGCACTATCGCGTGTCGATCAAAGGCCCGCTCTCGACGCCCGTCGGCGGCGGCATCCGCTCGCTCAACGTCACGCTGCGGCAGGTCCTCGACCTCTACGCGTGCGTGCGTCCCGTGCGCTACTTCGACGGCGTGCCTTCGCCGGTGAAGGAGCCGCAGAAGGTGAACATGGTCATCTTCCGCGAGAACACGGAAGACGTGTACGCGGGGATCGAGTGGCCGGCGGGCTCCGAGGGCGCGAACGCGGTGATCGACTTTCTCAACAACATGGAGCGCCGCGCGACGGCGAAGATCCGCGAGAGCTCCGCGATCGGCATCAAGCCCATCTCCGAGTTCGGATCGAAGCGTCTCGTGCGCAAGGCGATCGAGTATGCGATCGCGGCGAAGCGCGACTCGGTCACGCTCGTGCACAAGGGCAACATCATGAAGTTCACCGAGGGCGCGTTCAAGGACTGGGGATATCAGATCGCGCGCGAGGAGTTCGGGGACGTCACCATTCCGGAGTCGGAGATCAGCGGCGCGGTTCCCGAAGGCAGGATCGTGATCAAGGACCGCATCGCCGACTCGATGTTCCAGCAGGTGCTGCTGCGGCCTTCCGAGTACTCCGTGCTCGCGACGACGAATCTCAACGGCGACTACATCTCCGATGCCCTCGCCGCCCAGGTCGGAGGCCTCGGCATGGCCCCCGGCTCGAACGAGTCCGACGAAGTGGCAATCTTCGAAGCCACCCACGGCACCGCGCCGAAGTACGCGAATCTGGACGTGATCAACCCCTGTTCACTGATCCTCTCCGGCGTGATGATGCTCCGCCACCTCCGCTGGTTCGAAGCCGCCGAGGTGATCGAGCGCGGCGTCGCGAAAACGATCGGCCAGAAGCGAGTGACGTACGACCTGGAACGCCAGATGGCCGGCGCGACCAAGGTAAAGACGAGCGAGTTCGCCAAACACGTCGTCGACAATATTTAGGTGTGGAGTGCGGCAACGCCAGTTGCCGCTTTTCTACCTAATGTAGAACTTCGTTCTGTCGCCGCAAACCCGAGGGAAACTCGGCGAATGAACGACTGGCCTCACGCTCCTCTCCATCGATTCCAGGAAGCAGGCGTGTACTTCATCACCGCCGCGACATACCTGAAACAACACTTCTTCCGCACGCGAGACGCTCTGGACGCTTTGAGAAACTCGCTCTTCGTAGAGGCCGCAAAGCACGAATGCTGGCTTCAGGCGTGGGCGCTCTTCGCAAATCACTACCACCTCATCGTGTCCTGTGCAGACGGAGAGCGCGTCCGGCAGATGCTCGTTCAGCTGCACAAGGATTCCGCGATCGACATGAACCGCGCGGATGGCGCGAAAGGACGCCGCGTGTGGTTTCAGTTCTGGGATGTGCTGCTGACGAACGAGCGGTCATGGCTCGTGCGGCTTCGGTACACGCATGAGAACGCGGTGCACCATCGGCTCGTGGAGCGGGCGACGAATTATCCGTGGTGTTCGGCGTCGTGGTTTGAGAGGAGCGCGCCAGGTTCATTCGTGAAGACCGTTGGGAGGATGAAGATTGACAGGGTAAAGGTGTATGACGATTTTGCGGAGGTGATGCTGCCGCAGTAGGACAGCGGCGACTGGCGTCGCCGCACTCCACACCACTCACGCCTCGGCCGCGCGCCAGGCGAGGAACCACGGTTCGCGGCGGCCGAACTTGGTCGCGAGAGCGACGCCGACCGCGAAGACGCTCGCGAGGCCCCAGACGATCGTGCCGATCACCGGCACGAGGCGGATCGCGCCGAGGAGGAGGACGCCGATCACGACCATCGCGAGATCGCCGCGCAGCCACTTGCGCTTCGAGAGTTGCTGGCGCGAGCGCGCGCCCGCGAGGATCGTGCCGGCGGCGTGGAAGACGGCGATCATGCCGTAGACCTTCGTGAGCACCGCGAACACGGCGAGCGCGGCGAGCAGCGGAATGCCGATGATGTACGGAACGAGATAGCTGAACGCGATCGCGGTGAGCACGAAGCTGGTCAGCGCGACGAGGCCGACGACGAAGCAGTGCAGCGCGCTGGTGCGCACTTCGAGCGACGAGTGGCGGATCTCGCGGCCGCTCATCAGCGTCACCACGATCGCGGCGAGGAGCCACACCAGCAGCAGCGAGGCGACGATCGCGTTCTTCGTCATCGACGCCGCGGCGCCTTCGAGCGAGGCCAGCGGATAGATCTGGCCGCGCACGCGATCGTCCGCGTTCGAGACTTTGCTCGCCGCGTAGATCAGATTTCCTTCCACGCGTCCCGCCCCCGTGAACGTCACCGTGCCGCCGAGGACGAGCAGATCGCCGCGAATGACATTCGCGACCGTCACGTCGCCGCGATAGATCTGCACGCTGCCGTCGACCGGCGCGCCGATCGTCTTCGTCTCGCCGAGGATGTAGACGTCGCCGCCGGTGAAGCTCGTCGCGCGCGTCGGCAGAACGACGACGAAGAACACGACGCCGGACGCCAGCGCCATCAGCGGAACGATGAATCGCTTATACATCGATCCCCTTCGGCGTGCGGCGCAGCAGCAGGAACAGAATCGTGTTGATGCCGAGGAAGAGCACGGCGACGAGCGGAATCCCGATCCCTTGCCCCCAAAGCTGCAGGACACGCGGCATGTCCTGCACCGGCGGGATCTCTGCGAAGAGCACATTCGCGAGGCCGCGCGGCGATGTGAACCCGGCGGCGAAGAAGAAGACTGTCGCGAGGACGAGCAGCGCGATCGCGCCGGCGATCACGAGCGGCCACGTGCGATGCGACGCCCCTTCCCACGGCGCGAACGGCAGAGCATCGACGTTCACGGACACCGGCCGCGCCGCGATCTCTTCGTCGAGCTCGCCGAACAGCGCGGCACACGCGGCGCACGACTGAACGTGCGCGGCGTTCGCTTCCGGATCCTCGAGATAGGTCTCACACGAGCTCATAAGGGTTCCACGAACGATCCGAGCGTTTCCTTGAGCAGGTTCCGCGCTCGAAAGAGTTTGTTCTTTACCGTGCCGAGGGGAAGCTTCTTCATCGTCGCGATCTCCTCGTACGACATCTCCGCGAAGTGGCGGAGCTGGATGAGCTCGCGGTAGTCGGCGGGGAGGTTCTCCACGGCCTTGTCGATCGCCGCGCTCAGCTGCTTGTTCTTCAGCGCGCGATACGGCGACACTCCGTCGTCGGCGAACTCGCGCTCCTTGCCGCCCGGCTCGTCTTCCGTCGTCGGACGCGCGAGCGGCACTTCCATGATGGACTTCTTGCGCAGCGCGTCGATGGCGCTGTTCTGCGCGATCCGGAACAGCCAGGTCGAAAACTGGTACTTCGGATCGTATCGATCGAGAGCCAGGTACACCTTCACGAAGATTTCCTGCGTCAGATCGTGTGCGTCTTCGTAGCGATGCGTGATCCGGTAGACGTAGTTGATGACGCGTTTCTCGTAGCGCGACACCAGGACGCTGAAAAGATCTCGGTCGCCCTCGACGACACGCGAGACCAGCGTGCGGTCGTCGAGCTGCTCACGTTCTGCCATTCGTGTGTACGGCCTGACCTGCTGAAGGTTTAGCCGACGCGATGATAACCTGCCGCCGATGATCGCAATCGACGGCCTGACAAAGAAATACGGCGATTTCACGGCCGTCGATGACATCTCGCTCCGCGCCGCGGACGGCGAGATTTTCGGCTTTCTCGGACCGAACGGCGCCGGGAAAACGACGACCATCCGCATCGTCTCCGGCCTCTCGCTGCCGACCGCGGGAACGGTTCAGGTCGACGGCATCGACGTCGTTGCCGAGCCCGTCCGCGCGAAGGCGGTCATGGGATACGTGCCCGATCGCCCGTACCTCTACGAAAAGCTCACCGGCCGCGAGCTGCTGCACTTCGTCGCCGATCTCTACCGCAAGGACTGGCGCGACTGCGAGCCCCACGCCGTCGATCTTCTCCGCTACTTCGGCCTCGGCGACTGGATCGACGCCCGGATCGAGAATCTCTCGCACGGCATGAAGCAGAAACTCGTCATCGTCTCCGCGCTCGTGCATGACCCGGCGGTTCTCGTGATCGATGAGCCGATGGTCGGCCTCGACGCGCTCGCACAGCGGCAGGTGAAGCAGCTCTTCCGCCGGCTCGCGAACGAGGGGAAATGCATTTTCCTGACGACGCACACGCTGTCCGTGGCCGAAGCGGTATGCGATCGCATCGCGATCATCCACCAGGGAACGATCATCGCGAGCGGCACGACGGCGGAGCTGAAGAAGGAGAGCGCGCTCGAGGATGTGTTCCTGGAACTGACGTACGACGACATGTCATCCTGAGCGCAGTCGAAGGATCCGGGCGGGCGGGTTGGCGCCGCACGCCCGCCCAGGTCCCTCGACTACGCTCGGGATGACACGGCAACGGATCGACGAAGTGCGCTCGCGATTACGCGCGGACGCGCTCGAGCACGGCCTCAATCCGCGCGACGTCGATCTGCTGCTCGCCGATCACGTGTCGAAGTCGGTCGCGTGGCTGTACGCGCACGGCGATTTCGAGCTCGATGCCGGCGACGTCGAGGCGTTGCTCGCGCGCCGCTATGCGGGCGAGCCGCTGCAGTACATCCGCGGGCACACGGAGTTCTACTCGCGCGATTTCCTCGTCGACGACCGCGTGCTGATTCCGCGGCCGGAGACGGAGCTGCTGGTCGAAGTCGTGATCGAGTCCGCGCCGCGGAACGCGCGCGTGATCGACATCGGCACCGGCAGCGGCTGCATCGCGATCTCGATCGAGTCGGAGCGCACCGATCTGCACGTCACCGGCGTCGACTCCTCCGCCGGCGCGCTCGCTGTCGCGGCGACGAATCGCGCGCGGCTCGACTCGCGGGTCTCCTTCGTTGCGTCCGATCTGCTCGACGCCATCAGCGGCACGTTCGAGATGATCGTCTCGAATCCGCCATACGTGCCGGAGCGCGAGTATGAGCAGCTCGCCACCGAAGTCCGCGTGCATGAGCCGCGCATGGCGCTCACGCCCGGGCCGAGCGGGACGGAGATCATCGAGCGGATTCTCGATCAGTCGCACGCGCGGCTCGCACCGGCGGGACGGGTGATTCTCGAAGTCGGCTACGGACAGGAAGAGGCGATTCGCGAGATCGCGGAGGCGAAGCGCTACGAGGTCGAGTCGTTTCTGCCCGACCTCGCGGGCATTCCGCGCGTCGTCGTACTATCTCCGCATGCCTAGGGCGGCACGGCCGCCGGCGCAGGTTGCCCAAGGCTGCTTCAGGAGGATCGTCGAATGGCTGGTTTTGCCGCGAACTCCCCCAGTCACGCACAGTGCCTGTTCTGCCGCATCGCCGCCGGAGAGATCCCGGCGAAGAAGGTGCACGAGGACGCGGACGTCGTCGCCTTTCACGACATCAATCCGCAGGCGCCGACGCACGTGCTCGTGATCCCGCGCCGGCACATCCCGAGTCTCGACGATCTCACCGATGCGGACGCGGCAACGATCGGCACGACGATCGTGCGCGCGTCACAGATCGCGCACGAGCTGCGATTGCACGACGACGGCTATCGCATCGTCGTGAACAACGGCGAAGGTGCCGGGCAGACGGTGTTTCACATCCACGTGCATGTGCTGGGGGGGAGGGGGTTTCGGTGGCCGCCAGGGTGAAGGCGAAATTGAAAATTGAAAATTGAAAATTGAAAAACTGGCAGGAAACGCTGCGCTGTGTTTTCTTTTTCAATTTTCAATTTTCAATTTTCAATTTCCACTCACGCCGGAGGCGGGACGCGAAAGCGTGTTCCCGTGAACGTCATCCGGCCGCTCTTGCGTCTGGCGCCTTTGCGCTGGGCGATGAAGTCTTCCTTGGCTTCCTTCAGCGTTGACGGCACGTAGGTCGCGCCCGAGGAGAGCGTTTTTGCGCGGTCGCGCGAGAAGGCGGAGCCGCCGGCGACGATGGCGAGGTCGGGGAAATTCATCGAGAGCAGTTGCAGCAGCGTGTAGCCCTGATCGAGGTGATCGGCGTTCGCGCACGAGACGAACACCGCTTCCGGCTTCACCTCGTTGATGAATGCGACGAGCTCCTGCTCGGGGAGGTCGGTGAAGTAGTCGACGTGATAGCCCTCGCTGCGCAGCAGCTGCGTGAGCATGAGCGTGCCGAGGGAGAGTCGCTCGCCGGCGACGGAGACGGCGACGATATGGCGTTCCGGATCGGGCGTGCCGGCGTTGCGGTCGCCGAAGCGGATGATCAGCTCGCGCACGACGTCCTTGATGAAGTGATCGTGCGCGGGCGTGATGCGCTTGCGATCGAGCTCTTCCTGCGCAAACGTCAGGGTCGGGATGTAGAGATCGGCGAACATCTCCTCCATCGTCGCCGTCTCCGCGTAGCGGTCGGCGATCGCGATCGCGCCCGTGCGGTCGCGAAGCAGCAGGCGATTGTAGAAACTGAGGTAGCCCTCGAGCGGATCTTCACTGCCGAACATGATCGAGAAGATCCGCAGCGCGGGGATGAACTCGCCGCCGACAGTTAGGCACACTGTGATCGGCGTCGCGAGCAGCAGTCCGACCGGCCCCCACAGCCAGCCCCAGAAAATCGCCGCGAGCAGCAGCGCGATGGGCGACACGCCGACGCGATGTCCGACCACGATCGGCTCGACGACGCCGCCGATGATCTGATCGCTCACCACGAACAGCGCGAGCACGGCCAGCGGCGGGATCCAGTTCGGAAAGAGTGCGAAGGCGAGGAACGTCGGCGCCGCGGCGCTGACTACGGCGCCGATGTAGGGAACGAAGCGCAGCAATCCCGCGAGCACGCCCCACAGCGCCGCATGCGGCACGCGCAACGTCGCCAGTCCGATGCCGATGAGTAAACCGAAGCCGACGTTGAGCAAGGCGATCGTCAACAGATAGCGGCTGATGCGCTGCGAAGTCTCACCGATCGCCTGCGTGGTGACGGTGAGATGCGCGCGTCCCGCGAGTCGCAGCAGCTTGTCGCGCAGTTGTTCTCGGTCGCGCAGCAGGAAGAACACGACCACGACGACGAGGAAGACCGCGGCGACGCCTTCGACCGTCGGCGCGACTTCTTTGTATCGCTCGCCGAGGGTCTTGCGATCGGGAATGACGCGCACTTTCAGGTCCGCGCGCTCGGTCCGCTCCCGCGCCTCGGCCACCCGCTGCAGCGTGCGCTCCACGATCTCCAGCGTCCCGCCGCCCGTGCGGCGCAGGAAGCGCAGCTTCGCGTCGACGTTCTGGCTCGTCGCGGCCTTGCCGAGCTGCTGGGCGACCGCGTTGAACTGCTGATAGATCCACCAGCCGCCGACACCGAGCAACGCGGTCGTCAGTCCGAGAGAGAGCACGATCGCGCCGGTGCGGCGGATGAAGGTGCGCTCGAGGCGAATGACGATCGGCGTGAGAAGAAACGAGAAGAGAATGGCGAGCGCGACGGGAACGACGACCGGCTTCGCGAGATGCAGGACGGCGATGACGATGATCGTGCCGAACAGAATCCGCGCCGATCCCTGGCGGCGGTCGACCGCGCGCTTGTCGACCGGCTCGGAGAGTTGCGGCCGCGTCGCCGAACCGGGGCGGCGCATCGAGAGCGTCTTGTCGAAGCGGTCGGTATCTTCGTCGTCGTAAATCGGCATCCGCGTTCTTGTTTCTCGCTCTTAGTTTATCCCGCGCGTTATCCCGCGCGCAGACGCGGGATCAGCGGATCGAACCGCAGAGCTCATGCCATGGTTCGTTTCGAATCTCCTCGAACACTACGCTGGTCATTCTGTTCGCCGGGCTTGTATGAGGCACTCCGTTTGGAGGGCCTCAGCTTTTTTTCGTTCGCGTGCTCACCGAGGCAGTGGGTGAGGTGTTGTACGCGGGAAACGCCTGGCCGAGGGAGATCAGCCGACAGAGGTGCGGGTCGTCGATGGGGCGTCTCGCGGGATGGTCGGATACCTGCGTTCTGCGTCGTTCGCTCCCATCCCAGCCGAATGTCGGGGGGGTAGCGGGATCGCCCGAGAACTTGTGCAGAGCGTCATTCAGACGCCTGAGGCCGAGGAAATCGATGAGCAGATAAAACTTTTGTGCGGGGACGATGCCGGCGTCAAACGCAAGCAAACCGGGCTTTCGAAGCGAATTCGCGATCTCACGTTTGTTTCTCTCGTAGAGAATCCGAATTCGTCTTCCGACTTCTTCCGCGCTCACGCCGAAGTCCCATTGACCGCGACGATTCTGCCAGTCGTAATTTGCGTGCTCCCTCAGACGCGTAATGCCGGCATTCAGAAGTTGAATGACACTGAAGTTTGTCCGCTGCATGGCAACGAAAACGAATCGGGCGATCTTCTCGTTTCGAATGGCTGGGGCGAATGCTTCGATCACTTCCGGCGCCGCGGTCACCAATAGCGCAAGGAGGAATTGGATACTGCGAGCGGAGCCATGAAGACGCGCGGCATGAAGAATGGCAACAGCCAGTACCGTCTTTATCGCGATCCAGGCAGCAAGACGCGCTTTGGAAAGCAGCAACGCCGGCCAGACGTAACCGCTTGCACTTCGCCTGCTGTTCGTCGATTGCAGAATGAAGCTAACCAGCACCACGACGACCGCGGCAAGAACGGTCGTGATGTCCGCGATATCGAGTAGCTGGAGCGCAGACGTGAGGATACGCATAAGTCAGTCTGCGCGAGATGGCGGGTTCGTTCTCCGAGGCGGCGCCGTCAGCCGAGGTCCGACTTCACGACTTCAACGCATACAAGGTCTGCGTTTCATCGTACTTCCGGCCCGAATCCTCCGAAACCCGCTCAATGACTCCCTCGTCCGCGAGCGCTTCCACAACCGGCACAAGCTCGCTCACTGCGATCGGCTGGGGAAGCTCGTTCGCGATGTCGGCAGCACACGCTCGGCCACCTTTTCGGATCAGCGTGAGGATGATCGCGCGACGGTCTACGCTTTCAGTTGTTGCCATCTTTCCCCTTAAAAATCGCGATAGCTTACCGTGCAAGCGATACGCCTCGCGCGTGCGTTCACCGATTGTTAACAGGCGGATCGTTCCGTGTCAATCACCGACTTATCTGTCGATAAAAGTTGAGACCGATCATCCATTCCGCGATTTCGTGAACTCGCGCTTTATCACCATCGATTCGCTGGCACCCTCATGCGGAGCGTGCACGAAAGCTGATGCCTGACGTCTTGGCCTGCCGCGGTCCCGGCAGTTCCATCAAATCACAACCCCGCGGCGCGCGATCATACAGGGGCTGACGCCGCTTTCGCCGGGCTGCGGTGGCAGCCTCGTCGCGAGTGCGGACCGCTGATCCCGCGCGCAAGCGCGCGGGATCAACTGAGGGAGAACTAGCGCCGCCACCGCAAAACCGGCTGACGCGCCGCCCGCGCCTCATCCAACCGCCGCACCGGCGTCGTATGCGGCGCACTGCGCACCAGCTCGGGGCGCTCCTGGGTCTCGCGAGCGATGGCGATCATCGCATCGCAGAAGGCGTCCAGCTCTTCCTTCGGCTCGCTCTCCGTCGGCTCGATCATCAGCGCGCCCGACACGATCAGCGGGAAGTAGATCGTCGGCGGGTGGAAGCCGTAGTCCATGAGGCGCTTCGCGATGTCGAGCGTGTGCACGTCCTTCGGCGTCTGCAACTTGTCGGAGAAGACGACCTCGTGCAGCGACGGCGCGTCGTACGGGAGGTGATAGTGCGGGCGCAGGCGCGCGCGGATGTAGTTCGCGTTCAGCACCGCGAGCTGCGCGATGCGGCGCAGACCGGTCGGACCCATCGAGCGCATGTACGTCAGCGCGCGCACGAGCACGTTGAAGTTGCCGTGGAACGCGCGCATGCGGCCGATCGAGTCGGGATGCGCGAAGTCGAGATAGAACGTGCTGTCGTCCCGCTTCTCCACCGTCGGCGTCGGAAGGAACGGCACGAGCTTCTCGCTCACGCCGACCGGACCCGCGCCGGGGCCGCCCCCTCCGTGCGGCGTGGAGAAGGTCTTGTGCAGGTTCGAGTGGATGACGTCGATGCCCATGTCGCCGGGGCGCGCGATGCCGACGAACGAGTTGAGGTTCGCGCCGTCGCAGTAGAGATACGCGCCCTTCGCGTGAAGGACGTCCGCCATCCTGCGAATCTCGGACTCGAACACGCCGAGTGTGTTCGGCACCGTGATCATCAACGCCGCGCAGTCTTCGTTGACCGCTGCTTCGAGCGTCGAGAGATCGACGGTTCCGCGATTGTTCGACTTCAGCTCCTTGACCTGGTAGCCCGCGAACGCCGCCGACGCCGGGTTCGTGCCGTGCGCGGAGTCGGGGATGAGGATGTACTTCCGCGCGTTCCCGCTCTTCGCCAGCGCCTTGTGAATCATGAGGATGCCGGTGAGCTCGCCGTGCGCGCCGGCGACGGGCTGCAGCGAGACGCGCGGCAGGCCGAAGATCTCTTTCAGCGTCTGCTCGAGCGTCCACAACAGCTCGAGATTTCCCTGCACCTGATGCTCGGGCTGCAGCGGATGCGAGAGCGCGAACCCGGGCGTGCGCGCGATCTCTTCGTTGATGCGCGGGTTGTGCTTCATCGTGCACGAGCCGAGCGGATAGAGTCCGGCGTCGATCGACACGTTCAGTTTCGACAGCCGCGTGAAGTGCCGGATGACATCCACCTCGGAGACTTCCGCTTCATCCGCGATCTCGCTCCGCAACAGCGACGCGGGAAGCGCGGCCTGCTCGGGCACGTCGAGCGCGGGGAGCTGATAGCCGCGGCGGCCGCGCTTCGAGCGCTCGAAGATGAGCGGCTCGGTCGCGGACTTCTGCGCGGCCTCGCGCTCGGCGATCTCGGGGTCTGCGGTCGTGGTCATCTTTTTAGCCCCTCACCCTGGCCCTCTCCCCGCAAGCGGGGAGAGGGGACTGACGGCGACGTGTGGTACCAGTCCCTTCTCCTCGCGTGCGTCTCCTCATCGGCGCTCCCTCGCGATCGCGGCGCTGAGCGCGGCGGCGTAGCGGTCGAGGTGCTCTTTCGTGTGCAGCTCGGTGACGGCGACGAGGAAGTCGCGGCCGTGTCCTTCGAAGAACTGGTCGAGGGCGATGCCGCCGAGGATCTTCTCCTGCTCGAGATCGGCGAGGATCTCGGCCGCGGGGAACGGCGTGCGGACAACGAACTCGTTGTACACCGGGCCGTTGAACGGCAGCTCGACCGTGGTGATGTCGCGCAGCTTGCCGAGCAGATACGCGGTCTTCTGCAGGCACTGGTTCGCGACTTCGCGCAGGCCTTCCTTCCCCATCAGCGAGAGGTACATGTTCGCGGCGAGCGCGATGAGCGCCTGATTCGTGCAGATGTTCGACGTGGCCTTGCCGCGGCGGATGTGCTGTTCTCGCGTTGCGAGCGTCAGGACATACGCGCGCTTGCCGTCGACGTCGACGGTCTCGCCGACGAGGCGGCCGGGCATGTGCCGCTTGAGCGTGTCGCGCACGACCATGAAGCCGACGTACGGCCCGCCGAACTGCGGCGGGACGCCCCACGCCTGTCCTTCGCCAACGCAGATGTCGAAGCCGTGCGGTCCCGGCGGCGCGAGGATGCCGAACGAAGTTGCCTCCGCGACGACGGAGATCTTCGTGACGTCGCTCGCCGCGCTCGCGATCGCGTCGTAGTCCTCGATCACGCCGAGGAAGTTCGGCGACTGCACGGCGAGGGCGAAGGCATCGGCGGCGCACTCACGCAGCGCAGCGGGATCGACGCGTCCGTCCGGTCCCCACGGAATCTCGACGATCTCGATGCCGAGGTTCTGGATGTACGTCCGGACGGTCTGCAGGTAATGTGGATGGATCGACTTCGCGAGCGCGACTTTCTTCTTGCCCTTCGAGACGCGCTCCGCGAGCAGTACCGCCTCGCATAGGGCGGTCGATCCGTCGTACATCGATGCGTTCGCGACGTCGAGTCCCGTCAGCAGGCACTGGTGCGTCTGATATTCGAAGATCGACTGCAGCGTGCCCTGCGAGACTTCCGGCTGATACGGCGTGTACGCGGTGAGGAACTCCGCGCGCAGCAGCAGCTGATCGATGCACGCGGGCTGATAGTGCGCATACGCGCCGCCGCCGAGAAACGAGATGTGGTCGACCGTGGTCTTGTTGCGCGCGGCGAGCGCGCCGAACCAGCGCCGCGTCTCGACTTCCGACCAGGGGCCGGGGACGTCGAGCAACGCCTTCAGCTTCACCTCGTCAGGAATCGTGTCGAAGAGCCGATCGATCGAGTCGATTCCGATCGCGGCGAGCATCTCCCGGATGTCCTCGCCGGCGTTGGGAATGTAGCGGTGGGAGGAGTCGGGGTGGGTCGGATCGGGGAAGTTGGTCATGATTGATGAAGGCAGAAGGCAGAAGGCAGAAGGCAGAACCTGGAAAGAGATGTTCTGCCTTCTGACTTCTGCATTCTGCCTTCTGCCTTCATTCGTTAACGCGACGCTTCCGCCTCAATGTACTCGTCGTACTCCTCGGGCGCCATGAGCGCGTCGAGCTCGGTCGGGTCGGACATGCGGATCTTGATCATCCAGCCGTCGCCGTACGGATCGGTGTTCACCAGTTGTGGGCTGTCGGCGAGCGCCTCGTTCACTTCGACGACTTCGCCGGACACGGGCGCGAAGAGATCGGAGACGGCCTTCACCGACTCGATGCTCCCCATGTCCTCGTTCGCATCGATCACCGTGCCGACGCGCGGCAGCTCGACGAAGACGACGTCGCCGAGCTCCTTCTGCGCGTAGTCGCTGATGCCGACCATCGCGACGTCGCCTTCCGGATGCGCGTACTCGTGGCTCTTCGCGTACCGGTTGTCTTCAGGAATGTTCGAGGACGCCATTCGCTGCTCCTATTTCGCGCGCTTGTAGAACGGTGTGGGAACGACTCGGGCGCGCGTTTCTTTTCCGCGATTCAGGATCGACAGCTCGCTGCCCTGGGCCGACTTGTCGAGCGGAAGATATGCGAGTCCGATCGCTTTTTTCAATGTCGGAGAGTGCGTGCCGCTGGTGACGACGCCCACCTCTTCCCGGCCGTCGACGACCGGGTATCCGTGACGGGCGATGCCGCGGTCGACCATCTCGAATCCGACCAGTTTCCGGCGCGGGCCTTCTTCCTTTTCGCGCACGAGAACATCGCGGCCGTTGAAGTCGCCCTTGTCGAGTTTCACGATCCAGCCGAGATCGGCCTCGATGGGGGTGGTGGTGTGGTCGATGTCGTTGCCGTAGAGCGCCATCTTCGCCTCGAGGCGGAGCGTGTCGCGCGCGCCGAGGCCGCACGGTTTGACGCCGGCGTCGACGAGCTTCTTCATGATCCGCGGCGCGTGCTCGGGCGCGACGTAGATCTCGAAACCGTCCTCGCCCGTGTAGCCGGTGCGCGAGACGATCGACGGGGCGCCGTCGACGTTGCCGCGGCCGAAGCGGTAGTACTTCATCCCAGCCAGCGCGACGCCGGTCATCGGCTGCAGCACGCCCTCGGCGTCGGGACCCTGCACCGCGAGCTGCGCGTATTCCGCGCTCGCGTTACGCACGTCGACATCGAGTCCTTTCGCGCACTCCTGCAGCCACTCGAAGTCCTTGTCGGCGTTCGAGGCATTGACGACGACGAAGTAGTCGTCCGCGGCCATGCGATAGACGAGGATGTCGTCGACGAAGCCGCCGGTCGGGTAGAGCAGTCCGTTGTAGTGCGCGCGGCCGTCCTCGAGCTTCGCGACGTCGTTGCACGTCGTCTTCTGCAGCAGCTCGAGCGCCTGCGCCCCCTTCACGAGAATCTCGCCCATGTGCGAGACGTCGAACACGCCCACCTTCGTCCGCACCGCCTCGTGCTCGTCGAGAATCCCGCTGTACTGCACGGGAAGCTCCCAGCCGCCGAAGTCGACCATGCGGCCGCCGAGCGCTTTCTCGAGGTCGTTGAGAGGCGTTTTTTGGAGGGGGGCGGTCGGGTCAGACATGGGTCCTCCGAGGGAGGCGTACCGTAGCACACGGACAGAAGAGAATGAAGAATTTCGAATTAAGAATTTAGAATGAAGAATGCGGTTCAGCGCGATGTCTCTGAATTCTTCATTCTTCATTCGAAATTCTTAATTCCCTCGGGAGCGCGGGCGTGACCAACGAAATCGGATCCTTCCTCGACTACCTCACCTACGAGCGCAACGTCTCGCCGAATACGATCACCGCCTACCGCGACGATCTCGAGTCCTTCGTCGCATTCCTCTGCAACGACTACCTGACCATGGATCGCGAGCTGCTCGATCTGCGGCGCGTCGATCATCTCGCCGTCCGTTCGTATCTCGCGCATCTGTCGCGGCGGAAGCTCGCGCGTGCTTCGGTCGCGCGGCACCTCTCCGCGCTGCGCTCGTTCTTCAAGTGGCTCGTGCGCGAAGGCGTCGTCGAGGCGAATCCAGCGCGCACCGTGTCGACGCCGAAACGCGAGAAGCATCTGCCGTCTGTGATGCAGACCTCCGACGTCGCGCTGTTGATCGAACAGCCGGACACGACGACGACGCTGGGTCTGCGCGACGCGGCGTGGCTGGAGCTGATGTACGCGTCGGGTCTGCGCATCAGCGAGCTCGTTGGCATCGACATCGACGATCTCGAGCTGCGCTCGCGGCTCGTGAAGGTGCACGGCAAGGGCTCGAAGGAGCGCATCGTGCCGTTCGGATCGAAGGCGGAGAGCGCCGTGCGCGCGTATCTCGCGGTGCGCGCGGAGCTGAAGCCGGATGCCGAGGAGCAGGCGGTGTTCGTCAACTACCGCGGCGGGCGCATCACCACGCGCAGCGTGCGGAGGCTCTTCGACGGCTATCTGCGCAAGGCCGCGCTGCGCGCCGGAATCTCGCCGCACACGATGCGCCACTCCTTCGCGACGCACCTGCTGAACGCCGGCGCCGACCTGCGCGCGATCCAGGAGCTCCTCGGCCACGCGTCGCTGTCGACGACGCAGAAGTACACGCATCTGAACGACTGGCAGTTGATCGCGGTGTACAAGAAAGCACACCCGCGCGCATAAACTCGCACCGTGATTCGGGCGATCGTTCACCACGGTTTTGTCGGCACTTCCATCGAATATTTCGCGGTGGTGGCCGGGCCTGACGTCGACAAGCGTTTCTTCTTCGAGCAGATTTCGAACCCGCGCGGCGACGTGGTGCGCTACTTCGGCGGCAGCTCGGAGATCGTGCTCAATCCCGACGGCGTGCGGTTCCGCGGCAACGGCGGGATCTTCGGCGAGTACATGTTCGGCGGACATCTTCCCGTCGGCGATCTGCTCAATCAGGAAGTGGTGAACCGGCTCGTGCTCTTCGGCACGACCGCCGATCCGCGCACGCACGAGCTGCGCTTCTCGACGAACACGGAAGGCTTCGAGCACTGGGACAGTCTCTTCCTGCAGGGCAACGCGGTCGCGAACTACTTCTTCTTCATCGACGACCGGAAGAAGTTCGCCGACATCGGCGACCGCCAGGAGCAGACGCTGAAGTCGATCGGCAAGCTGCTCAAGCGCTCGAAGAAAGTCGGCGCCGGACACTTCCTCGCGCTCAGCGAGGAGATCCTCGAGACCCTCGCCGAGCCGGAGAGCACGCTCGTCATCCTCCGCGTCGTCCATCGCGCGAATCAGCGGCTCGCGGAGGTTTGCGAACGGGACTATGCGTCGACGCGCTCGCTCGAGAAGGCTTCGAGCGCACTCGCGGAGCTCGACATCGAGCCGTATCAGCGCGAGCGCATCCAGATCGACGTGATCTACCACCATCCCGACAATCAGGAGCTGATCGACGAGTACAAACGCATTCTCGCGTCGTGCGCCGGCTCGACGATCGACCACTCCGCGCGCGCGCGGCTCATGCGCCTGCGCACGCTCTCGCTGCGCAACGAAGTGCCGCTCTCGATCTTCGACACGCTCGAGGAGATCGTGTTGCAGGAGCCGCGCGTCGTCGTGCGGAAGGAGGACGAGCCCGAGTACATCCAGTCGACCCGCGAGATCCTCGGCGGCTTTCTCCTCGGACGCAACATCACCCGCAAGCTCTCTTCTCAGGATCTCGTGCAGCTGATGGAGAACAAGCAGAAGGCGGCCGCGAATCGCGATCAGACCTTCGAGGAACTGCTGCTGGAAACCGGACGCCTCATCGACGAGATCGGCCGCGAGGAGGAGGACTTCGAGCGCCTCGAGTCGTTCGGCGAGCTGGTGACGCTCTTCGATCGCATCGACCACACCACGACGCTGGTGAACAAGCTCGCGTTCATGGACGACGTCGAGCTGACGCAGGAGCAGGTCCGCTCGCTCCTCGGCAACATGCAGGTCTTCGAGAAGCTGCGCCGCGGGTTGTTCCAGCTGCTCTTCATCGATCCGGTCGTAAACAACGAATACGCGCTGGCGTACGGCAAGAAGAAGCTCTACGCGCTGACGCTCGGACTGATCTCGATCGAGAACAACGAGGCCTCGCTCGGCGACGTCGTGGAATCGATCGCATTTCTGAACCGTCACGAGCGGGCGTACTTCGCGGCGTATCACCTCGCGCGGCGGCGGATGGCGAATTTCTATCTCGAGCTCAATACCGCCGAAGGGCGGGAGACGTTCCGCCGGGAGATCCGCGCGGAGATCGCGCACGATCCCGCGTTGCACGAGCTGCAGGAGTTCATGACCGAGGGGTTGCTCGAAGAGGTGATCACGAAGATCCGGCTCGAGGCCTTCTACATCAATCAGCTGCTGCCGCGGATCGTGGACGAGCACGACACGAGGCTGCGCAACGACTTCCTCTCGAACTCCGGCCTCGACCGCTTCCAGGTCGAAGAGCTGGAGAGCGAGTACTTCGAGATGCGCGCGTTCCCGCCGCAGCTGCTGGAGACCATTCAGCGGCCGGCACCTGTGTCATCCTGAGCCGCGTAGACGGCGAAGGGCCTGGGCGGGAGGGCGTTCTTCGCACCACCACCCACACAGGTCCCTCGCTGCGCTCGGGATGACACGATGACGAACCGCCTCGCACAGGAAACCTCCCCCTATCTCCTCCAGCACGCGCACAACCCCGTCGACTGGTATCCGTGGGGCGAGGAGGCGTTCGCGAAGGCGCGCGGCGAGGACAAGCCGGTGTTTCTCTCGATCGGCTACTCGGCCTGCCACTGGTGCCACGTGATGGAGCGAGAGTCGTTCGAGAACGAGCGCATCGCGGAGATCCTCAATCGCGAGTTCGTGTCGATCAAAGTCGATCGCGAGGAGCGGCCCGACGTCGACTCGATCTACATGCAGGCCGTGCAGATGATGAGCGGCCACGGCGGCTGGCCGATGTCGATGTTCCTCACGCCGGAAGGCGTGCCGTTTTACGGCGGAACGTACTTTCCGCCGTCCGACCGCCAGGGCATGCCGGGATTCGAGCGCGTGCTGCTGCACGTATCGGGCGCGTATCGCGAGCGGCGCAGCGAGGTGGAGGAGGCGTCGAAGGAGATCCGGCACGCGCTCAGCTCTTCGCTGCGCGTTCCGCCCACGGAAGAGGCGATCGATCACGCGGCGCTCGATCGCGCGGCGGCGCGCATCGCGGCGAATTACGATCGCGTGCACGGCGGGTTCGGTGGCGCGCCGAAGTTTCCGCCGTCGATGTCGCTCGATTTCCTGATGCAGGTCTATTGGAGGGCGGACGTCTCGTCCGCCACCGAGGGCGGACGGGACGTCCGCCCTCCAGAGATCGTCACGCACACGCTCACGAAAATGGCCCGCGGCGGGATGTACGACCAGGCCGGCGGCGGCTTTCATCGCTACTCGGTCGACGCGCACTGGCTCGTGCCGCACTTCGAGAAGATGCTGTACGACAACGCGCTGCTCGCGCGGCTCTACACGCGGGCGTGGCAGTGGACGAAGGACCCGTTCTTCGCCCGGATCGCAAACGAGATCCTCGGGTGGGTGCAGCGCGAGATGACCTCGCCCGACGGCGCGTTCTTCTCGACGCTCGACGCCGACTCGGAAGGCGAGGAGGGGAAGTTCTATGTCTGGTCGCGCGCCGAGGTGATGGAGATTCTCGGCGCGGAGGAGGGACGGGTCTTCTGCGAGCTGTTCGATGTCAGCGAGCAGGGGAACTGGGAAGGCCACAACATCCTCAACGTGAAGGGCGATGTCGATCAACACGCGGAGCTCGTCGCACGCGCGAAGTGCAAGCTGTATGGCGTGCGCGCGCAGCGCGTCTGGCCGGCGCGCGACGAGAAGATGCTCGCGGGATGGAACGGCTGGATGCTCGCTGCGTTCGCGGAGGCGGCGCTCGCATTCGGACGGTACGAAGATACCGTACATAAAAATGCACAGTTTTTACTATCGCGTATTATCGATGGCAGATTGACGCGCCACGCGAAGATCCCCGGCCTCCTCGAGGACTACTCCGGCGTCGCCTGGGGGCTCACGCTGGCGTACGAGGCGACGCACGAGCGGCGCTATCTCGATGCCGCGCGAGGGCTCATCGATCAGATCCTCGCGCGTTTCCGCGACGAACACGGCGGCTTCTTCGATACGCCCATCGACGGCGAGCAACTGATCACGCGTCCGAAGGATCTCTTCGACAACGCGACGCCGAGCGGAACATCGGTCGCATGCGACGCGCTCCTTCGCCATGCGCTCTACTTCGGCGAGCCGGAGTACGAGCGCGCTGCGAGCGAGGCACTCAAAGCGACGTGGCCGCTCGCCGAAAAGTACCCGTCCGGCTTCGGATTTCTTCTCGGCGTCGCGGAGTGGCGCGCGGGACAGCCGAAGGAGATCGTCCTCACGGGCGACGCGCAGGCGCTGCAACGCGTCGTCGGCGAGACGTTTCTCCCGCATCGCGTGCTCGTCGCGGGGGAGCAATCCGCCGACCTGCCGCTGCGACAAGACCGGTCAAACGAGCGCACGGCAGCCTACATATGCTTTGCGTACGCATGCGAAGAGCCGACCGGCGATCCCGAACGATTGCGCGCGCTGCTGTCGCGCTGATCGCTCTGCTCCTCGCCGCCTGTTCGGAGACGAAGCTCGAGGAAACTTCACCCGACGGCCGCTACGTCGCGGAGGTTCGCGCGAAGAAGTGGGTGCTCGACGGCCCGGCCGAGTCGCTTTGGGTGGGCGAACGCGACTCGATCCAGCGCGTGAGAACCCTCGGCGAAGACTCTCAGTGGTGCAATCGCATCGAGTGGAGCGAGGACTCGAAGAGCGTCACGTTTCACATCGAGGGCACCGGCAACACGGCGACGACCTACGTGTCGACAATGGAGGGCGGACCTCCGGTCCGCCGCTGAGGGCGGGCTGAAGCCCGCCCCTACGTCAGGACACGACTGCGCACAGCTGGAGCTGCTGAAAACGTAGCGCCCGGCTTCAGCCGGGCGAGGAGACCGCGCGGCAGAAAACAGTGGAGGACAGGCAATCCTGCCTGTCCTCGAGGCCGGACAGGCAGGATTGCCTGTCCTCCACTACACCATGCTGCCGGCCGTGCCGGGCGAGGGCGGGCTGAAGCCCGCCCCTACGTTTCCCGAATGCAGTAGAGGCGGTTGTCGTCGACGTCGTAATACAGCGGCGCGACGAGCACGCGCGGATACCGGTTGCGCAACCTCGTGACCTCGGACAGTGCGAAGTCGATCTCGTTGCCGATCTCGAACAGCGGCGCGAACGCGTCGAAGTGCTGCTGCGCGGCTTCGCGCTCCCATCCGGCATCGACCAGGCCGTCGATGAACTGGTCGCGGCGCTGCGAGAGGCCGGCCATGCCGCAGTGGTTGTGCACGACCATCGCGATCGCGCGCACGCCGCCGACGCCGATCGCGAACGACACCTTGAACTCGTTGTGGCGCAGGTTCGCGCCGCCGGAGCGGATCACGAACGCGAAGTTCTCGGGCGTGCGAAGGACTTTGCGATTGTCCATGCACATGCCCACGAGGAGCTCCGCGCGCATGACCGGCCCGAAGCTCGCCTCGAGGTTGTGCCAGGCCAGCAGGCGCTCGATGGGCGTGTCGCGATAGTGCGCCGGCACGTCGTCGAGGGAGTTGACGGGAATCAGTCGCTGCATCAGGGCGTCTTTGGCACCAGAATCTGCTCGATGACGGCGGGCGCGCTCTCGTTTCCGCTCGTGTCGACCGACGTGATCTCGTACTTGTAGGACACGCCGATCTGCATCGAGATGTCGAGGAAGTTCGCCTGCGGATTCGGCGTCGGGCAACAGAGCTTGAGACGCACTTTCTGCTCCCAGCGATAGATGAAGTAGCCCGCGAGATCGGCCGCGGTGACGGGCTCCCAGACCAGGCGAACGAGATTCGTCTCGACGAGCGACGTGATGTCTTTCGGAACCGGCGGCGGAACGAGATCGCGGAACGTCGCGCGCACCGGCGCCGACGGATCGCTCTGCAGCAGCGGCGGACCGGTCGTGGCGACCGCGGAGACGCGATATTCGTGCTCGCCCAGCGACGGCGCATCGGTGTACGTCGTGCCCTTGATCGGCGCGGTGGTGATCGGCGTCGAGAGGTCGTTGAGCGCTTCGCCCGGCGCGGTGCGGAAGACGTGATAGCCGGTGATGACGGGCGCGCCCGCGGCGCCGACGGACTGCGCGGGCTCTTTCCAGCTCAGCGTGATCCCTTCCGGCTTCGCCACGGCGGCCACTTCCGACGGCGGCAGCGCGACCGGAAGCGGCACGATGGTGATCAGATTCGAAGGCTCGCTGCGGGCGTCGACGCCTTCCGTGACGATGGCGTACGTGAGACGCACGGGGCGACCGTCAGTCGAGCGCAGCGGCGGGGAGTCGGTGTAGACCAGCTTCGCGCCCGCGGTCGCGGCCGGCAAGTTGGCCTTTTCCATGCTGTCGAGACGCGTGCTGAGCTTCACGAACTGCGCCTGCGGGATGGTGGGAACCTTCGCGAACAGCGCGATGGGCTGCGGCTCCGTCGCGTCGGTCTCGCCGGGAAGCACCGATTTCGGATCGCGCCCCCCAGTGGGCACGGGAAGCTCTTCGACGTAGCGGAACACCGAGATGCGGCGGACCTCCGTGAGACTTCGCCCCGTCGTCGTGAGCGAGGGGTAGCTCCAGGCGAGGATCACCTTGTCCGCTCGCTGTGTTACAACGAGATCGGTAGTGGCCTGCGGAATCACAGGCACCGGCGGCTTCGGATCGCCGCGTTTGCCGCAGGCGAGAACGAGAAAGACGAACAAGAGAAGCAGTCGCTTCATGCGGCTGCGGATTCTATGGGAAAAGCGAACGATGAACGATGAACGATGAACGATGAATCCTGAACGATGAACGCCGTTCATGAGACTCATCGTTCATCGTTCATCGTTCATCGTTCATCGATGGCGCGGGGGATATCGACCAATGTGCGGAATCATCGGCTACGTAGGGACACGCGACGTCGTCCCTGTCCTGATCGGCGGGCTGAAAAAACTCGAGTACCGCGGCTACGACAGCGCGGGAATCGCCGTGGTCAACGGCAACGGCCCTGAACATTCAGTGTCCGTCGTGCGCGCGGAAGGAAAGCTCTCGAATCTCGAGGGAAAGCTCGAGGAGAAACAGCTTCACGGCACGTTCGGGATGGGCCACACGCGCTGGGCCACGCACGGAAAGCCGAACGAGAACAACGCCCATCCGCACCGCGACTGCACGGGCAACGTTGTCGTCATTCACAACGGTATCATCGAGAACTTTCTCGGTCTCAAGCAGCGCCTGCGCGCCGCGGGGCACGAGTTCAAGAGCGAGACGGACACGGAAGTCGTCGCGCATCTGATCGAGGAGTACCGCAAAGGCGGCCTGTCGTTCGTCGACGCGGTGAAGAAGACGCTCAAGGAGCTCGAGGGGCACTACGCGCTGGTGATGATCGCGGCCGACGAGCCGGGAACGATCATCGCCGCGAAGCACGGCCCGCCCCTCGTGATCGGCCTCGGCGAGGGCGAGAACATCGTCGCCTCCGACGTCGCGCCGCTGCTCTCGTACACGCGCAACATCATCTATCTCGAGGACGGCGAGTACGCGATCGCCGACGACCGCAAGGTCGAGCTCTTCGGCCGGAAGGACGAGAAGATCGAGCGCGAGCCGAAGAAGATCATGTGGGATGCCGTGATGGCCGAGAAGGAAGGCTACCGGCATTACATGCTCAAGGAGATCCACGAGCAGCCGCGCGCGGTGCGGGACACCTTCAACGGCCGCATGTTCGAGGAGTCGGGCGAGGTCTTCTTCAATGACCTGCATCTGTCGGCCGAGGAGTGGGCGAAGGTCAGGAAGGTCCACGTCATCGCGTGCGGGACGTCGTGGCACGCGGGACTCGTCGGCAAGTTCATGCTCGAGAATGCGGCGCGGATCCCGGTCGAAGTGGACTACGGATCGGAGTACCGCTATCGCGATCCGATCCTCGACGAGAGCACGCTCGTCATCGGCGTGACCCAGTCGGGAGAGACCGCGGACACGATCGCCGGCATGCAGGAGGCGAAGGCGAAGGGCGCGAAGCTGATCACGATCTGCAACGTGATCGGCGCGGCCGCGACGCGCATGTCGGACGGCGTGATCTACACGAATGCCGGTCCCGAGATCGGAGTCGCGTCGACGAAGGCGTTCACGACGCAGCTCACGGCGTTCTATCTGTTGTCGCTCTACGTGCGCATGCTGCGCGGCGACGACAAGGATGATCTGCGCTACGCGATGCACGAGATGTCGGTGATCCCGCACAAGATCGAGCATCTGATCAGGACGCAGGAGAAGCACATCGAGCAGCTCGCGCACAAATATCACCGCGCCCAGGATTTCCTCTTCCTCGGACGCGGCGTGCACTACCCGATCGCGCTCGAGGGCGCGCTGAAGCTGAAGGAGATCTCGTACATCCACGCGGAGGGTTACCCGGCCGGCGAGATGAAGCACGGCCCGATCGCGCTGATCGACGAGAACATGCCCATCGTGGCCATCGCGACGCACACGCCGGTCTACGACAAGGTCGCCTCGAACCTGCAGGAAGTGAAGGCGCGCGACGGAAAGCTGATCGTGATCTGCGACGAAGGCGACGATGCGATGAAGAAGCTGGCCGACGACTCGATCGAAGTGCCGTGGACGATCGAGCCGCTGCAGCCGATCCTCACGGTCGTGCCGACGCAGCTCCTCGCGTACTACATCGCCCTGCGGCGAGGCTGCGACGTCGATCAGCCGCGCAATCTGGCGAAGAGCGTTACGGTGGAGTAGCTCAGCGTTCCGATCTCACGAACACGACGACGTCGCGTGCACGCGGAGCGCGGAACGTTCTCACCGGCTCGTAGCCGTTTCCTGCGAGTGCGTCGGAGAACTGCGGCGTGAGATCGCTTTCGTACGTCGCCACGGCATCGGCCGCCGGGAGCGCGGCGTCGAGAAACTGAGCAGGCGTGCTGATGTCGATCAGTCGCGGCTCGTTCCCGAGGTAGATGCGGTCGCCATAGGCCCAGACCTGTCCGAGCGCGATCGTCTTCAGCGAATCGATGGCGGCGAGGAAACGCGCCGCTTCGACCGCGGGCTTCGTTTCGCGTCCGAGGAAACGCAGTCCCCAGAGATTCCACGCCAGAGAGATCGCGAGCAACGCGATCGCCGTGTTGCGGCGTGTGCGATACCACGCCGCGAATCCGACTCCCGCGGCGACCGCAAGAAACGGAATGACCGTCTGCAGAAAGCGGATCTCCTTGTGTGCGATGAGCGTCAGGGCCGCAATCGGCAGCACGATGAACAACAAAGCCCGTGAGCGCCGCGCCGTCCACAGAAACGGCAGGAGCGCCGGCGCACACCAGCGGGGAAGATTCGCCAGGTACCAGTACAACGGCTGATGCTCCGCGCGCGCCGACCAGTCGCTCTGAACGATGGCACTGTCCGCGAGCGTGCGAAAACTGTGGAACGGCGAGCCCCACACCACCCACTCGTAAACTCCCGAGCAGATCAGCACCGAAATCAGCGCGCTGAACGCGGCCAGCCACATCCGCTTGCCGGCGATGAGCAGCAGCGGCAGGAAGTAAATGCCTTCGCTGTAACGGTCGGCGAACGAGACGCCCATCAGCGCCCCGGCCACGAGCGCTCCGGCGGCTGTTCCGCGCGTGAGCAGAAGCGCAGCGCCGGTAACACACAGCATCGAGATCACGCGGGGATACGTCGTGCTGCCGAAGCCGAGAGGCAGCCAGTGGAGAGCGAACGTGATCGCCGCAGCGTCAGCGGCGAGCGGATCATCGCTCCAGCGGCTCGCGAGCGCGTGCACCAGCACGATCGTCAGGGCCGAAGCGAGCGCGAAAGGGATTGTGGCGATGACGACGAGTGCCGCACCTCCGGTAATGCCGATGCACGTGGCAACCCAGATCCACGGCGCTACGATGAAGCGTGCCACCAGCGTGTTCCTGCCCGCGTAGGCCGCATACTCGTAGTCGGTCGCGGTGCGCAGCGCTTCACTGAGCACTTCCACTTCGTCGCCCGTCAGAAAGCCTGGGTAGACGTGTGCCAGCACGAGCTGCACGACGAACACCGTCGCGGCGATGGTCAGAATCGGGAGACGTCCCATCATCGACAAAGCGAGGCCGCCCTGAGAACGGCCTCGCCGGAGCGCGGAGACCGAAGAGTCACGCGCCTTACGCCGTGCGCGCCGGCGCGGTCTTCGTCATGAAGCCGCCGATGATGTAGATCGCGCCGAGGAGCACGTGGATCGCGTGATCCATCGTCCCGAACTCGAGCTTCCCGGCAATGAGGTGCAGCATGCGGTCATCGCCCGTTCCGGAGACGAAGCCGGCGATGCCGAGCAGCAGATAGACCGTGCCGAAGACGACGCAGAACGTCTTTGCCGCGCCGGCCGATCCCTTCAGGCCGAGCCACAGCGATACAGCACCGGTGACGAGGTGAATGATGTTGTGGTAGAGCGTGAGATGCGCGCCGAGGAGATCGGGCATCACGAAACCGAGAATTCCGACGAGGAGAAAACCGATACCGAGGATCGTGGCGATCTTGTTGGCCATGGACTCTCCTTTGCCGGCTCGGCCGGCTGCGTTAGTTGCCCCAGGCTAGTGGACTTTCAACCTTGAAAGCATGCGTTGCCAGCCTTGTCATCCCGAGCGTGAGTGAGGGACCTGGGCGGGCGGCGGCGCGACGCGCGGGCTTCGTGCCACCCTTCCCCCCAGGTCCCTCGCTCACGCTCGGGATGACAAGCATTGGGACCCCGAGGCGTTCGTCCTCATTACGGCACGGCGCAAACTCCGGATGTCGAAGTCTAGGAGAATCCGGCGCGGAATGCACCGAATTGCGACGAGCGTGAAGAAGCCCTGGGCAGCCTACGCCGCCGGCCGTGCCGGCCGCGCTATCCAGCCGCCGCCGAGGCAGAGATCGTTCTGATAGAACACCACCGCCTGTCCCGGCGCGACTGCGCGCAGCTTCTGGGCGAAGACGACGCGCGCGCGGTCACCATCGAGCGGAGTAATCGTCGCCGCAACGTCGGCCATGCGTGAGCGCACGCGCGCCTGCACTGCGATCGGACTGGAGGGGGGCTCTCCCGCGATCCAGTGCACGCGCTCCGCGATCAACTCGTCCTTCTCCAGCGCGGATGCGGAACCGACGACGACGCGCTTCGTGAACGGATTCACGTCGACGACGTACGTGCGCTCGGCGCTGCCGCCGATCTGCAGGCCGCGCCGCTGGCCGATCGTGAACTTGTAGTAGCCGTCGTGTGTCGCGACGACGTTGCCTTCCGTGTCGACGATCTCTCCCGCGCCCTCGCCCGGCACCAGGCCCGCCTCGCGCTCGACGATCTTCGCGTAGCCGTCCTTCTCGGGAACGAAGCAGATCTCGTACGACTCCTTCTTGCGCGCGACGGAGAGTCCCGCCTCTTCGGCGATGTCCCGCACTTCCGGCTTCGTCAGCTCGCCGAGCGGGAAGAGCGCCTCCGCGAGCTGCGCCTGCGAGAGCTCGAAGAGGAAGTACGACTGGTCCTTCGCGAGATCGAGCGCCTTGCGCAGCTCGAAGCGATCGCCGTTCCGCGTGATGCGCGCGTAATGGCCGGTGGCGATCTTCTCGGCGCCGATGGCGATCGCCTTCTGATGAAAGAGATCGAATTTCACGTGCGTGTTGCACAGAACGCACGGACTCGGCGTCGTTCCGCTCAGATAGCCGGCAACGAATGGTTGAATCACCTTCTCGTGAAAATTCGCCTCGAGATTGAGCGTGAAATGCGGGATCTCGAGCCGCCATGCGACGCGGCGCGCGTCGGCGAGATCGTCGATGGTGCAGCATCCGCCGTAGGTTGAATCGGAATTGCTGAGGTTGTCATACATCTGCATCGACAGACCGACCACCTCATGTCCCTGCGACTTGAGCAGAAACGCGGCCGTCGACGAATCGACGCCGCCCGACATGGCAACGGCGATCTTCACGTAATGGAGGGCGGACGTCTCGTCCGCCAAAACGGGGCGGACGTCTCGTCCGCCCCACCTTTCGTCGAGGAACGCACGACATGCGTCATAATTCCCCGCCAGTGGTCGATGAAGTCAGCCGCAACGTCGTGCTGGTCGTGGACGACGATCCGAGTATCCGAGGGTTGATCATGGCCGCGCTCAAGCGCGACGGCTATACATTCCTCGAAGCGCCGAACGGGCGCGATGCGCTCGAACTGATGCGCAACGAACACCCGGATGTCGTCGTCCTCGATCTGATGATGCCCATGGTGTCGGGATGGGACGTGCTGCGCGAGCGCGCGGACGACGACGAGCTGCGCCGCATTCCGGTGATCGTGGTCAGCGCGAATCGCGAGCCCGAGCTCGCCCGCGCCGTCGATCAGGGCATCTGCGCGTTTCTGCCGAAGCCCTTCGACATCCGCGCGCTCTCGGCGCTGGTGCGCAGCTGCATGCCCACGGATCTCAGCGGCCCGCCTTTGACAGCTCCTGCGCATCCAGAACCGCGATAGCGGCCATGTTCACGATGTCGTTGACGTCGACGCCGCGCTGCAGCACGTGCACCGGCTTGGCCAGTCCCTGCAGAATCGGACCGATCACTTCCGCGCCGCCCAGACGCCACAGGAGCTTGTAGGCCGCGTTCGCCGAGTCGAGATTCGGGAACACGAGCACGTTCGCATCGCCCTGGATCTCGCTCCACGGATAGTCCTGCTGGGCGAGCTCCGGCACGACCGCGAGATCGGCCTGCATCTCCCCTTCGACGATGAGATCGGGACGGCGCTTCTTGAGGATCTGCACCGCGTCGCGCACTTTCTCGGCATGCGGATCTTTCGTCGAGCCGAAGTTCGAGAAGGAGATCATGGCGATGCGCGGGTCGAGATTGAAACGCTTCGCGGTCTCCGCGGTCTGCTCCGCGATCGTGGCCAGCGTCTCGCTGTCGGGATCGATGTTCACGGTCGTATCCGCGAGCACGACCATGCGGTTCTTAAACATCAGCAGGTACGCGCCGGAGACGGTCTTCACGCCGGGCCGCGTCTTCACGATCTGCAGCGCGGGACGGATTGTGGCCGGGTAGTACGCGCGCAATCCGGAGATGACGCCGTCGGCATCGCCGCTCTCGAGCATCATCATCGCGAAGTAGTTGCGGCTGTTCAGAATGCGCGCGGCGTCGGCGAGCGTGATGCCGTGGCGTTTGCGCAGTTCGTAGAAGCGCTCGACGTATGTGTCCATCCGCTCGTTGCACGTGCTGATGTCGATGATGGTGATCTTCGACTCGTCGATGTTGAACTTCTGCAGCAGCGGCGCGATCTCTTCGCGGCGCACGAGCAGGATCGGATGCGCGAGCCCGTCCTCGATGAGGATCTTCGCCGCCCGCAGAATCTTTTCCTGGTCCCCCTCGGGGAAAACAATGCGCTTCGGAGTCTTGCGCGCGCGGCCGTAGAGGTCGTGCATCAGGCCGCGCGAGCGGCCGAGAACGTTCTCGAGGCGGCGGCGGTAGGCGTTGTAGTCCTGGATGGGCTGCTGCGCGACGCCGCTCTCCGCCGCGGCGCGCGCAACGGCAACGGGGACATTGAGCAGCACGCGATAGTCGAACGGTTTCGGGATGAGGTACTCGCGCCCGAACGTGATGCGGTCTTTCGAGTACGCGCGCAGCACGGAGTCGGGAACGTCTTCCTTCGCCAGATCGGCCAGCGCGCGCGAGGCGGCGAGCTTCATCTCCTCGTTGATCGTCGTGGCCCGGCAGTCGAGCGCGCCGCGAAAGATGAACGGAAAGCCGAGGACGTTGTTGACCTGGTTCGGATAGTCGGAGCGGCCCGTGGCCATGATGATGTCGCTGCGCGCGGCCGTCGCTTCTTCGTAGCCGATCTCCGGATCGGGATTGGCCATGGCGAACACGATCGGATTCTTCGCCATGCTGCGCACCATGTCCTGTGTCATGACGCCGCCGGCGGAGAGGCCGATGAACACGTCCGCGCCTTTCAAGGCATCGGCGAGCGTGCGTGCCTTCGTGTCGGCCGCGAACTCCTCTTTGTACGGCGTCATGTCGTCGGCGCGGCCTTTCCAGATCACGCCGTGACGATCGGTGAGGATGACGTTCTCCTTGCGCAGGCCGAGCTTCAGATAGAGGCGCAGACACGCCATCGCCGCGGCGCCCGCGCCGGAGATGACGAGCTTCACCTTCTCGATCTTCTTGTTCGCGACCTCGAGCGCATTCATCAGCGCGGCGGCGGAGATGATCGCCGTGCCGTGCTGATCGTCGTGGAAGACGGGGATGTTCATCTCCTTCTTCAGGCGCTCCTCGATCTCGAAGCACTCCGGCGCGGCGATGTCCTCGAGGTTGATGCCGCCGAAGGTCGGCTCGAGGAGCTTCACGCAGCGGATGAACTCCTCGGTGTCGCGCGTGTCGATCTCGAGATCGAACACGTCGATGTCGGCGAAGCGTTTGAAGAGGACGCCCTTTCCTTCCATCACCGGCTTTCCGGCGGCGGCGCCGATGTTGCCGAGGCCGAGGACGGCCGTTCCGTTGCTGATGACGGCGACGAGATTGCCTTTGGCGGTGTACTTGTAGGCGTCGGCGGGATCGGCGGCGATGGCGAGGCACGGCACGGCGACGCCGGGCGTGTACGCGAGAGAGAGATCGCGCTGCGTGGCGGTCGGCTTCGACGGAACGACCTCGATTTTCCCGGGGCGTCCGCCGGAGTGGTAGTCGAGCGCATCGTCGCGCGAGTCAGACATCAGTCGGGGCTCCTCTCAATGGAGGGCGGACGCTCGCACTGTGGAGGACAGGCAATCCTGCCTGTCCCGGAAAGCACGCGGACAGGCAGGATTGCCTGTCCTCCACTCGAGGACGTCCGCCCTCCATTTCGCGGAGTCTATCCGAATGACACGCGCAACCGGTGCCAGCCGTCACGCTCGAAAGCGACGGCGATGCGTGTGCGTTACGCGCCGGCTCTGCGAGCGCTTTCGACGCGCGCCGGAGCGCCGGACGGGCGGTGACGCTCGTTCCAGCGGTCCCAGGCGACGACGACCGCGGGCACGATCAGCAGCGTGGAATACGTTCCGCTGATCACGCCGATGGTGAGGATCCACGAGAAGCCGCGGATCACTTCGCCGCCGAACGCGAGCAGCGCGAGCAGCACGAGGAACACCGTACCGCTGGTGAGGACCGTGCGCGAGAGGGTCTGGTTCATCGCCAGGTTGAGATGGTCGGAGAGGGCCATGCCCTTCTTGATCTTGCGCTTGTTCTCACGCACGCGGTCGTACGTGACGACCGTGTCGTTGATCGAGTAACCGACGATGGTCAGCAGCCCGGCCACGACGTTCAGCGAGAACTCGAGGCGCATCATGATCAGGAACGTCATCGCGATGAGCACGTCGTGGATGATGCAGATGATCGCGGCCACGCCGAACACGAAGTCGAAGCGCAGCCAGATGTAAGCGCCCATGGCCAGCGAAGAAAGGACGATCGCCCAGATCGCCTTCTGCTGGAGCTGGCGGCCGACCTGCGGTCCGACCGTTTCCTGGTTGAGGACGTTGAAACTGCCGAGGGTCGTCTTCTCGTTCAGCACGCGGGCCGCGTTCGAGGTCACGCCCTGCACGCTCGTGACCTGGTTCATGCTCGTGAAGAGTCCGACCTCCGAGCGCTTCTCGACGATCCGCTTCGCGAGATCGGCGTAGTGCTGCCCGGCGGCGGGGTTCGTGCCTCGCGCATCGGGATCGGCCTGCTGCAGCAGCGCCGCGATGGGATCGCTGCCGCGGTAGTTGATGTCGAGCTTCGTTGCCGCGTCGGGATTCAGTTCCTGATGCAGCTTCGTGACGACCGCGCCCGCGTAGTCACCCTCGGTCTCCTGTTTCGGAAGACGGATGAGCACCGAGCGGTCCTCGGCCGCGCCGTACTGCTGGATCGTGGCCGCCGGAAGCGAGCTGCGGAGCTTCGCGAGAGGAACCTCGTCGCGGAACTTCAGGATCACGTTCGCGCCGCCGGCGAAGTCGATGCCGAGATTGAGGCCCTTCGTGAAGAAGAGCGCCGCGCCGATGCCGATGAAGATCAGCGAGAACACCACGGCGTGCCAGCGCCACTTGATGAAGTCGTAATTGGGATTGTCGAAAATTCTCATGATCGTTTTTCCTGGCCGCTCAGATGCTGAGCTGCTTCGGGCGCTCCGTCGCCGCGTAGACGATGTCGAAGATCATGCGCGAGACGAAGAAGGCCGTGAACACCGAAGCGCCGAGGCCGATGAGCAGCGTGACGGCGAATCCCTTGATCGGACCGGTGCCGAACTGGAAGAGGAACAGCGCCGAGATGATCGTGGTGAGGTGCGTGTCGATGACGGTGGCGAACGCGCGCGCGAAGCCCTGCTCGATCGAGGCGCGCACGGTCTTGCCCTCGCGCATCTCCTCGCGAATGCGCTCGAAGACGAGCACGTTCGAGTCGACCGCCATGCCGAGGGTGAGGATGATGCCGGCGATGCCGGGCAGCGTCAGCGTGGCCTTGAAGTAGGCCATCATGCCGAGCAGGATGATGAGGTTCAGCAGCAGCGCGAGCACCGCGTTCACGCCCGCGCCCTTGTAGTAGACGAGGATCGTCAGGACGAGCAGGCCGAAGCCGATCAGCGAAGCCATCACGCCCTGACGGATGGAGTCGCGGCCGAGTGAAGGCCCGACGGTGCGCTCTTCGAGCGTCGTGAGTGACGCGGGCAGCGCGCCGCTGCGCAGAACCAGCGCGAGGTCGCTCGCCTGTTGCTGCGTGAAGCTGCCTTCGATGACGCCGTTGCCGTCGATACGGCTGTTGATGACCGGCGCCGAAACGACCTTGTTGTCGAGCACGATTGCGAGCTGGCGCTTGACGTTGTTGCCGGTGAGCTCACCGAACTTCGGCGCGCCCTCGGGAGTGAGCGAGAAGCCGATGACCGGCGCGCCCACGGCGCCCTTCTCCACGCGGGCGTTCTTCAGATCGCGGCCGCTGACGGGAACGTTCTTGTTGACGGCGTAGTACTGCACGCCGACGACGCGGCCCAGCTCATCTTCCTGATTGCCCGGAAGGATGTCGACGTTGCCCTTGAGATTCGCCGGCAGCGAGTCGAACACGCCCTGGGCGGTCGGACCGGCCGCGCCTTCGACGATGCGGAATTGCAGCTGGGCGGTGGTCTTGATGATGTCCTTCACGCGCGCCGGGTCGTCGACGCCTGGAAGCTGGATGACGATGCGATCCTCGCCTTCAGGCGCGATGATCGGCTCGGTCACGCCGAGCGCGTTCACGCGGCGGTCGATGGCCTCGACGGCCTGATCGACGGTGTCGCGGGAGAGCTGCGCCGCGGCCTGCGGCTTGAGAGTGAACGTCAGGCCGCCCGTCGTGCGCGAGACTTCGAACGAGGGGAGAAAGTCGTTCGCGATGCGCTCGTATTCGGCCGTGCCGACGCCGGCGGGCAGCGTGGCGGCGAAGCTCGTGTCGCTGGCGCGGCGCATGGCCGGCACCGGCAGATTGAGCGCCGTGGACTGGGTGCGCAGCGAGTTCATGGCCTGATCGACCTCGAGCCTCAGTGCCTCGTTGACGTTCACCTGCATCTTCAGGTGAATGCCGCCCTTGAGGTCCAGGCCGCGGCGGATCGGCTCCGGGTTGTTCTTCGTCGGGATGATGGCCACCGTGAACACCACCAGCACGGCGAGAATCAACCCGATCTTCCAAAGGACTTTTCGTTTCAAGATTTCCTCCGCAAAACGGGGGCTACGACTCCGAGTCTCCCGTGACCACGCCGGAGATCGCGGAGCGAGCGACCTTGACCTTCACGTTTTCGGCGATCTTCAGGTATACGACTTCGGCCTCAACACCCTGAATCGTCCCGTAAATCCCGCCGGTCGTGAGGACGCGATCGCCCTTTTTGAGCGAACTGAGCATTTCCTGCGTCTTCTTCCGCTGTTTGTTCGCGGGCGCGATGACGAGGAAGTAGAAAATGAGGCCGATCGCGACGATCGGCAGAAACTGCAGGAGCGCCGCGGCGCCACCGGAACCCTGGAGCAGAGCTATCGCATTCATAGGTTCTCTTGCTGTGTAAGCCGCGACAGGAGTCCATCGCGGAAGCCACTAAACGAATTGGACGCGATAGCCTGCCGGATCGCCCCCATCAAGTCAAGGTAAAACGCGAGGTTGTGAATGGTGTTGTAGACCATCGCGGCAATCTCGTCGTTGACGTAGAGATGACGGAGATACGCGCGTGAAACGGTCGTGCAGGTGGTGCAGGAGCATTCGGGATCGAGCGGGCGGTCGTCGTCCGCGAACTTCGCGTTCTTGATCGAGACTTTGCCGGAGCTGGTGAAGAGCGTGCCGTTGCGCGCGTTGCGCGTGGGCATCACGCAGTCGAACATGTCGATCCCCGCGGCGACGCCGTTCACGAGATCTTCCGGCGTGCCGACGCCCATCAGGTAGCGCGGCCGGTCCGCGGGCAGGAGCGGCGCGGTGAAGTTGACGACGTCGAACATCTCTTCCTTCGGCTCGCCAACCGACACGCCGCCGATGGCGACGCCGTCGAAGCCCGAACCATCGATCTGCAAAGAGGCGATCTCTTCGACGCTGCGCTTGCGGAGGTCTTTGTGGATGCCGCCCTGCACGATGCCGAACAGCGCGGAGGTCGTGCGCGCGGCGAGCGAGCGCTTCGCCCAGCGATGCGTGAGGAGCATCGACTTCTCGACTTCCGCATGCGAGAGGCCGTATGCGGGACACTCATCGAAGGCCATGGCGATGTCGACGCCCATCCGCGTCTGAATCTGAACCGAGCCTTCCGGAGTGAGAAAGTACGGCGAGCCGTCGATGTGGCTGCGAAACTCCACGCCCTCCTCGCGGATCTTCCGGATCGCGGCGAGCGAGAAGAGCTGGAAGCCGCCGGAATCCGTGAGCACCGCGCGATCCCATCCCATGAACTTGTGCACGCCGCCGAGCTTTTCGACGAGGTCGACGCCGGGGCGAAGCATGAGGTGGTAGGTGTTGGCGAGGATGATCGCCGGGGAGGTGCTGGGTGCTGCGTGCTGCGTGCTGCGTGACTCGGTGCCGAGATGCTTGAGCTGGTCGGTGGTCAGACTTTTGACGGAAGCGCGTGTTCCGACCGGCATGAAGACCGGTGTATCGATGGCGCCGTGAGGCGTCTCGATCCGGCCGCGGCGCGCCGCGCCGTCGGTATGCAGAAGACTGAATCGAATGCGTTGCGTCACGCAGCACTCAGCACGCAGCACGCGGCACGGCGGTTCACTGAATCTTCATCTGCTCCACCTTCACATTCGACGGAAGGTGCAGCGCGAAGCGGCTCGGAGGGATGGGCTCGTTGATGCGCACGTTGGTGAACGCGTAGCGGGTGATGTCGCCGTCGCCTTCGATGTACTCGATCTTCGAGGTGAGGAACGTCTTCTTGTCGATCCAGAGCTTGATCGAGCGCACGCGCTTCGAGACCGCGCGATTCTTCGGCGTGAGATGCAGCGCGTACTCGGGCTTCGACTTCGAGTCGGTGAAGGTGAAGTCGAAGTAGCGCGCGAGCTCGTCGATCGCGCCCGTTGCGCCCATGTAGCGGAAGATGCGGTCCTCGAAGCGCTTCACGTCGATCTGCTCGGCCTTGCCGAGGTCGGGGTAGTACGTGGTGAGCATCCCGGCGGCGATCACCATCTGCACGCGCCTGGGCGCGTCGTAGGTCCAGAGCACGTTGTTCGGCTTCGAGTAGACGAACGTTCCCGTCGACACTTCCGGCTTCGCCAGCAGCGCCAGCTCCTTCTCCTGGCGGAAGTCCGCCTGCAGGGTCCGGGTCTTCTTCTGCTGGTCCTGAATCTTCCTGATGACCGTTTCGAGCGTCACCGGGCCGGCGGCGCGGAGAGGCGCCGCGGCCATGACGGCGACGCAGATCAGCGCCGCGACGAGATTGCGCTTGGGCATGCGTTGCGTGAACCGCGGCGGAGATCGTGAAAATTTCCCGTGTATACTGAGCCATCGGCCGAGGTTATTGAGAATGAAGAGAATGCCGCTGTTCGCCCTCCTTCTCGTGCTCGCTGCTGTTCCATCGCAGGCCGCACTCCAGTACGACTACGTCGTGAAGAGCGTCTCGGAAGAGAATTCCGATCTCTCGGCGCGAGCCACCGTCGACGGCACGCGCTCCCGGATCGAGTTCCTGGCCGGAAACACCTATCCGCCCGGCACTTACGTGATCACCAGCGACGGCTCGCGGCTGATCTTCGTCGATCCGGCGAACAAGTGGTACACCGAGTTCAACGCCGGCGGAGCCGTCAGCGCGGTGGGCGCGAGCAACATCACCGTCGACAACATCGAGCACAAGGTCCACAAGCTCGCCGACTCGCAGCTGGTCGCCGGCATCGCGACCGAGCACTATCAGATCGTGCTCGACTACGACGTCACGGTGCTGATGCGCTCGATTCCGCTCAAGGCGCACGTGCACACGGTGATCGACAACTGGGTGACCGATCGCTTCGGCGACCTCGCGCAGCCCGTCATGACGAACAGCGTCCGCACCGGCAACGCGAAGATCGACAGCCTGCTCGACTTCGAGACCGAGAACAAGATCAAGGGCTTTCCGATGAAGCAGGTCGCGACGACGCGGACGACGTTCGAGAACCGCGCCACGCAGTCGCAGCTGAAGGTGAACCCGACGCGAACGGTGCGCCGCGAGATGCGCGTCACCGCGATCCGCGAGACCGAGGCGAGCCCCGCGATGTTCGTGGTGCCGCCGGGGTTCATCCGCGCGACGACGCCGGAGATGCCGCGGACGGCGTCGCAAGTGCTGACGTTCGAGCCGGGGTCGAAGTAGGGTTGCCCGGTTGCCCGGTTCGAAGTTGGTTGCCCGGTTACCCGGTTGCCCGGTTACCCGGCATGTAGGTGCACGCTCACTGGGCAACTAGGCAACTGGGCAACTAGGCAACTGGGCAACTAGGCAACTAGGCAACTGGGCAACCGGGCAACCGGGCAACCGGGTAACCGGGCAACCGGGCAACCGGGCAACCGGGCAACCGGGCAACCGGGCAACTGGGCAACCGGGCAACCGGGCAACCGGGCAACTGGGCAACTGGCAACCGGCAACCGGCAACCGGGCAACCGGGCAACCGAGCAACCGGGTAACCGGGCAACCGGGCAACCGGGCAACCGGGTAACCGGGCAACCGGGCAACTGGGCAACCGGGCAACTGGGCAACCGGGCAACCGGGCAACCGGGTAACCGGGCAAAAACGGGCAACTGGGCAACCGGGCAACCGGGCAACCGCGCAACTGGGCAACCGGGCAACCGCGCAACTGGGCAACCGGGCAACCAACCCCGTGCTACCATCCCTCCCAAACAGCCCCGGTTCTCGCAACTGATCGAATGAAAAAACGACGCGCCATGGCTAGACGTCTGGGTGGGGTGGCAAAGCGGCCGCGGGCGTACTGGGCGCTGGCGCTTCCGATCGCCGTCCCCCTCTTTCTTGCCGCGGTCAAAACGCAGCCGGAGTACGCGTCGGCCAGCACGCAGCAGCCGCCGGCGCTTCGTTATCACGAGCTGTCCCGCCTGCAGCCGGCCGCGCTTCCCGAGCATTCACTGCTGCTCACGATCGAGAAAAACGACACGCTCGACGGCGTGCTCCTCGCCGGCGGCCTCTCGCGCAGCGAGAGCGCGCGGCTCACGCGCGAGCTCGCGAAATCGCTCGACGTCCGCCGCCTCCGCCCCGGCCACCTGCTCCGCTTCCACTACGACGCGATGGGCAGCGTCGACGCGGTGCAGATGAAGGTGACCGGCTGGGGCGAGATCGGCGCGGTGCGCAACGGCGACGGATTCGCGGTGACCGCGACGCAGGCGGCCGTGCGCGAGGTGGAGACGATCATCTCCGCGCAAATCGACAGCTCGCTCTACGAGGCCGTCCGCGAGAGCGGCGAGTCGCCGCAGCTCGTCCAGCAGCTCGTCGACGTGTTCCAGTGGGACATCGACTTCTTCGCGCTGCGTAAGGGCGACGAGTTCAGCCTGGTCGTCACGAAGCAGTACGCCGGCGGCGATTTCCTCGGCTACGGCCCGGTCACCGCCGCACGCTTCACGCACAAGGATCAACCCTACGAAGCCTTCCGCCACGAGATGCCCGACGGCCGCGCGGGCTACTACGCGAGCAGCGGCAGACCGCTCCGCAAACAGTTCCTCAAGGCGCCGCTGAAATTCACGCGCGTCACGTCCGGATTCACCCGCCGCCGCTTCCACCCCGTGCTCAAGCACTTCCGCCCGCACTACGGCATCGACTACGGCGCACCCGTCGGCACGCCCGTGATGACGACCGCGGACGGCGTTGTGATCGAGGCGCGCTACAAGGCGGGCGAAGGGAACTTCGTGCGCATCCGCCACTCCTCACGCGTCGAGACGTACTACCTCCACCTCTCGCGCTTCGCGAAGGGCATCAAGCGTGGCTCGAAAGTCGGTCAGGGCGACGTCATCGGCTACGTCGGGCGAACCGGTCTCGCGACCGGCCCGCATCTCGACTATCGCGTGACCGAGAACGGGAAGTGGCTCAATCCGCTGAAGTTGAAATCGATCACGCCCGATCCGCTGCACGGCGATTCCCTCCACCGCTTCCGCACCAGCGTCGCCCGGCTCACGCCGCGGCTCTCCGAGCCGGCGCCGTCGATGACGCACGATGTGGTACAACAGCGGGCGCTCTTCTAGCAAAACGTCACTCTCTACTTTATGCACAAGGTCACTGTCCGCGCGCCGGTGCGCGCCGATCTCGCCGGAGGCACTCTCGATCTCTGGCCGCTTTACCTCTTCCATCCCGGCGCGCGCACGATCAACGTCGCGATCTCGTACTACGCGGAGTCGGAAGTCTGCGAGACCGACAGCAGCGCGATCGAGGTCCATCTCACCGATCAGCAGTACAAGCAGCGCTACGAGTCGCTGCAGGAGATGGCCGCCGATCCGAAGGTTGCGCTGCTCCATCGCGCGACGGAGCACTTCAAGCTGCGCGGGATTCGCATCACCACCCGTACCGACGCGCCGCGCGGCTCCGGCCTCGGCGGCTCGTCCGCGCTCGCGATCACGCTCGTGCGTGCGCTGTCCGAGGTTGCGCAGCAGCCGGTCGATGACGACGAGCTGATTTTTCTCGTCCGCGATCTCGAGACCCGACTCCTCGGCGTCCCCGCCGGAATCCAGGATTACTACCCGCCCGTCTACGGCGGCCTCGGCTCGCTGCATCTCAATCCCGGCCGCCCCGTGCGCCATCCGCTGCAGCTCCCGGTTCAGGATCTCGCCGCGCACATGCTGCTGCACTACACCGGCATCGCGCACTTCTCCGGCACGAACAACTGGATGCTCTACAAGCGCCAGATCGAGTCGAAGAAGAAGATTCAGAAGGGATTCGCGCAGATCGCCGCGATCTCGATCGAGATGGAGCGCGCGCTCGACGCCGGCAACCTCGAAGCAGCCGGCGCGGCGCTGCGCAAAGAGTGGGAGACACGCAAGTCGCTCATCGAAGGCATCTCGACCCCGGAGGTCGACGCCGCGATCGACGCAGCTCTGAGCGCGGGAGCGTGGGGCGGCAAGGTTTGCGGCGCGGGCGGCGGCGGATGCGTCGTTTTCCTCGCTCCCGCCGACCGCAGAGAGGACGTCGTGCGGGCGCTCGCAACCGTCCCAGGACGCGTGCTCGACGCCGTGCCGGTCGCGCATGGGATGTCCGTCGAGCGTGATCGCGAGGCGCAGGCGACGGCACCGACCTCGCGCGGCCGCGTGGCGTCGCGCGGTGCGTCGCGCACGATCGAACAGCTCTACGTCTACAGCAGCGGCCGGAAACGCTATCGCCCTCACGTGCTCGCGGAAGCGATCGTGACGCACAGCGAGGCGCGCAGCGGCGTGCATCATGCGGTCGCGCGCGCGTACGTCGCCCCGATCGCAGCCACCGACGGGCGCGTGCAGTGGCAGGAGGCATCGCGCATCGATCCGGAGCGGCTCGACATCCGCGCGGTCCCCGATCCCGATCATCAGATCGATCTGGCGATCTCGCCGGAAGCGCTGGTGCAGAACGCCGCGCAGTCGGAGGACGCCTTCAAACAGTTTCTCGAAGAGAACGAGCGGCTGCGGATTTTCTACAACGCGTCGTACGGCTTCTACTCCGAGCCGAACGAGACGCGCGCGGAGTTCGTCGCGCGCTGCATGGAAGAAGCGAACCGCCGTCTCGAGCTGGAGCAGGAGCGGCTCGAGAGCACATTCCGCCGCCGCATCGATCAGCTGCGCGAGCGCTCGGAGCGCGAGCAGCGCGAGATCGACGACTCGAGCGAGAACGGCATGCGCACCGACAAGGACGGCGTGAACGTCGCCTGGGGCCAGACGCTCTACAACATCACGAGCGGCCGCCCCGCCTCCGCGGCCGTCGCCGACGCCCCCGCCTCGCCGCGCGAGACCGACTACCTCGAGAACATCGCCCAGATGCAGCGCGCCTGGGACCGCGAGCTCCAGGCGCTGCGCGACGACCTGACGGCAAAAGCGCAGTCGGTGGAGGAACTGACGCTCATCCCGACGCGCAAAAACATCGAGGTGACGCGCTACCTGATCCTCTGGGCGGGCGCCCTCCCGACAACGGAATAGTTCCCCGAGCGAATCGTCAGCACCGGCACGCGCGTGATAGCATCCCGCGCAGAGTCGGGCAGTAGCGCAGCCTGGTAGCGTACCTGAATGGGGTTCAGGTGGTCGGGGGTTCAAATCCCCCCTGCCCGACCAAATCCTTCCCCTCAATCCAAATCGCGTTTCTCCGGCTGCGCCGCCAGGCGCAAAGGAAGGTTTCAGCCGGAGTCCCTCTAATCAATCGCTTGAGGAGGGAACGCCCATGAAAACCATCACCATCATCTTTATCGGACTGATCGCGCACGTGAACCAGCCGTGGTCCTTCGATAACACAGCGGTTGTGGTGAACGCGCACGGACACACGGCGAACATGTCGATTCCGACGTCCGCGGTCGTGAATCACGACGATCCGTGGCTTCGACAGTGGCCGCAGATCAACAACTCATATGTGATTCCACTCAAAGGGCTTCGCGTGCGGCTGGAAAACACCCGCGGTGTGTTCTCTGACCGCTCCCAGACGCTCATCGATTCCGTTCCGCCGTTGAAAAAACTCGCCCCGACCTGCAAATTGAAACGAGAAATCGTCGCACGCGCGAAAACGGATGACGTCGTCGCCTACATTGACTATCGCGGTGGCCGCGTGTCGCCAGACATGTTCTTCGCGGAGAAACTTGTCTTCGAAGGAACGGAATGGAATGACGGCCGTTGCGTGGCCTGCAGGATTCGGTACGACGCCGACTTGCGCGGCGACGAGGCGCGTCTCGTCTTTACCGACTCCGATAACGAACACGTCCTTCGCGTCGCAGGAAACTCGACCGTCGAGGTTCAGAACGCACCCACCGTCGGCACCGGCTTCAGCATCGCCGGAGCAACGAGCGGCCACTTCGGGCATCACTACTCCATTCTGCAATGCGATCGTGCACCCGTACGGCCTGTTCTGAACGGCGTTTGCGACAAACCCGACGTCTGTTTGACTCCCTCCTCGACACCGACACCCTTCCCGACACCAACTCCTTTCGGCGATTGCACTGGATCGAACTATCCTTGATGCCACACGGGAATGAATGCGCGTCGGGTCGTGATTGCCGCCGCTGCGATCGGGGTCGCAGCGGTGGCTGTTGTTCTTGTCGAAACACATCGACGCGATCCACTTGCGCGACTTCACGCCGCTCTGGCCGATGCCACACATCGGCCACTCGAAGTACGACTCAGCGGAATGCCGTGGAGTGCCCGACCTCCGCACACCACCCGTTCGTCCCAAACCTCGGAAACGAACCTCGAGACGCTCCGCCTGCGGCTCCTCGCCTCGGAAGTTGCCGCGTCTTCAGAATCCGAAGATCGGAAGGCGATCGCTGCATTGCTCGCCGGGAACACGGCGAGCGCACGTCGAAGGCTTCAGGATCTCACGGCAAGCGACAACGCGACGGCAGCGCTGTGGAGCGATCTGGCGGCCGCGCTGTACGCGGATGCTAAGAACAACATGTCCGTCTTCTGTTCCGCACTCGCTGCCGCGGATAGGGCGATCGACATCGATACGAAACTTCCTGAGGCGCGCTTCAACCGCGCAGTGATTCTCGAGGCGTTGTCGCTGCGCGACGCTGCCGCGAAAGCATACGGCGATTACCTGAAGATCGATAGCTTGAGCGTTTGGGCTGCCGAGGCGCGCGAACGTCTGAACCACCTGAACGCGCCGCGGACCAGGAGGGAACTCTGGGGAGACGTGCAGACGGCAATCGACAAAGCTGTCGCGGAAGAAGACGAGCAATTCATCGCCAAGGCCGCAGGGGATTTTCCGCAAGAAGCCCGCACCTGGGGCGAGACCGAATATCTCGGCGAATGGGGACAACGAACGCTGGCGGATGACAAAGACGGCGCAGCCAGCCTGCTGAAGCGATCACGAATGATGGGAGTTGCGCTGGAACGCATCACCGGCGAAGCACTTCTCGCCGAAAGCGTCGCCTCGATCGATCGTGCACAAACGGATCGCGTGCGGTGGAACAGTCTTGCCACCGGCCACGCCGCGTATCGCAAAGGCCGAAAACTTCTCGCTCAGCGTCATGTCGATGGCGCCTTGGCAGAGCTGCGGAAGGCACAGCAACACCTACAGCGAGGCGGCAGTCCGATGGCTCTTCTGGCAGCTCGATACATCGGTAGTGCGTCGATCGACGCGGGGAAGCCCGCTGCCGCAATGAGCATCGCGAATGAGCTCGTCGTGAAGACACCGCGCCGTTATCATGCGTTGCGGGCACTGACCGAGTCACTCCGTGGTGCGTGCGCAGGGCTGGACGGTCTCATCGATCAGAATCTCCTCGCCTACCAGCATGCAAACGACGAATTTCTAAGGCTAGGTGAACAGCGCAATGCTACCGAGATGCAGGCACGGATCGCTGCGCTTCTCACGATGCTCGGCCGTGAGGCGGATGCGTGGGCACTACGCCGGACCTCATTTGCAGCCGCGAGCGAGGCAGGCGACGCGCGCAATCTGGAGCTGACTCTTTATTCGGCGGTTTTCGACTCGCTCCGTGACGGGCGCTGGGACGTCGCTCATTCCCTCCTCGCGCTCGTCACGGAGATCGAAACGGGAAATCCGCGAATGCACGCCGAGGCGTTGGTCTGGCGTGGTGTCGCCGCGAAGCGTGCCGGATTGAAACGAACCGCGGCCAGCGCCCTCGAAGAGGCGCGGCGCGCACCCTCCCTGATCAGCGATCCCGGGCTACGCGAAGATGTCACGAACGAGCTCCGCCTGGTCGAGGCACTGCTGGTTCGTGATCAAGAACCCCATCGAAGTATCGACCTCCTTACCGAGTATCTGGCAAGCGCCAGGCGGCGAGGACGGATGACCCTCCTCCCGCAAGTGCTGGCGGAACGCGCCCGCGATTTTCGTGCCGTGAAGAACCTCGGTCGCGCAGAGGCAGACCTGCAGGATGCGATCGACTTGATCGAAAGCCGGCGGCAGGCGATCACGCGCGACGATCTGCGCGACTCGTTCCTTGGAAAGTCGAGTGCGGCCTACGTTGCGCTCTCGGACATCCTTGATCAGCGTGACGAAACGGCGCGAGCCATCGCAGTCGCTGATCGGAGGCGCGCGCGAATCATTCTCGACCGCATTCCACGGGCATCAGAGGAATCCTTGGCGTTCTCGCTGGATCGAGTCGTGAAGACCCTGGAGCCGCACAAGGTAATTCTCACGTACGGCATCTTCGAGGATCGTCTGGTCATCTACGCAATCACCGACCGCGGCGTGAATCGGTTTTCACTGGAAGTTCCAGCTTCGCGCTTCAAACACCTGTCCGAGGATTTTGCCTCCGCAATTCAGCGGGGAGGATTGAATGAAGCCCGCGCGGCCGCGCGCGAGCTTTCGAGTTGCCTCATCATTCCCGCTCTGTCTGCACTCACGAACGTGCACTCGCTCGTCATCGTGAACGATCCCGAGCTGGAGGACATCCCGTTTAGTGCGCTCCTGCAGGAGAACGGTCAGTGGCTCGTGGAGACGTTCACGATCTCCGTCGTGCCGAGCATCGAAACCTACGCGGCGACCGCGGCGCGACATCCTCAGCAGATCGGCGACCTTCTCGCAGTCGGCAATCCACACCTGGACGCCGACCGGTTTTCGTCTCTTCCTTCCCTTCCGGGTGCCGAAGCCGAAGTCGAGCAGATCTGGCCGCTTTATGACTCCGGCACGAAGTTACTCGGAAATGATGCGTCGAAAGAACGCATCGTTCCGCTGTTGCAGCGCCACGAGGTTGCTCACCTGGCTACGCACGCCGTGACCGACCCCGAAGCTCCTCAGCGCTCGAGACTTCTTCTCGCTGGGCGCGACGGCGTATCTCTGTCGACCGGCGAAATCGCCATGATGAATCTCAGCAATCTTCGGGTCGTCGTATTGGCCGGTTGCCGGACCGCCGTCGCTGCTGAAGGATATGGCGATCTTCGGAGTCTCGCCGCTGGGTTTCTCGCGGCAGGCGCGCAGAATGTCGTCGCGAGCCTTTGGGACATCGACGATGACGTCGCGCGCGAACTCAGCGTCGCGTTTCATCGCGGGCTTCGCGAAGGGCGCTCTCCGGCGGCGGCGCTGAGGGATGCTCAACTGCAGATGCTGCGCTCAAATGATCCGCGATTCCGTCAACTTCGAGCGTGGGCGGCGCTGCAACTTTATGGGGCTGGGACGTAGCGAGATCGCTCAGCTGGCAATCATCGTGTGATTCGGCTCGAGGAAACTCACTTCGAATCCGAGGTTCCGATTCACGATCCGGCTGTTTGACGGCGTGAGCACTTCATCGACGAGATCGGAGACCAGTGCCGCCCCGGCAAATCCTACTTTATTGGTGGTGCCGAAGTTGTAAGGCGGGAACGGCTCGATGATGGGTCCCCATCCGAAGAATTTGGTTTCCGGGTTCGGCTGCCATTCGAAAGCGTGGCTCCACACCAGGTCGAATGTCTGCTCGTCACGGTTGAACAGAAATACTTCGTTCGTCCACGACATACCGTCGCCAACTGTGCGATTCGCAATATAGAGCGTGTCATGAATCTGCCCATCGATGTTCATCTCGATTCGATAGGAACCCCAGTCGTCGAATGGAAGGGAGATTACGAACCGAGAACCATCATGTTGGGGGTCGGTCGACCAATCCCACACACGAAATACGGCCGGTGTTTGGTTCTCGTACGACACGAGCGCTTCGGGGCCACGCGCCGCCTGATTGCTCGACGTGATGTAGACAAGCGAATTGGAGGAACCGCCCAGGGTACGGGGCGCGACAATACGCCAAAAGATCGCGGTGCTGGTGGCGAAGCCCATGATGTGCTCTTTGAAATAGACACCAGCGCCGACACCACCCGGCGGCGGCACGATTGCCTTTCTGACGAAAGTCGATGCATCAAACTCCTGCGTCAGTTTTCGCCTGCAATGCAGGAACGTCTTCACCTCATGCTCAGTGGCTTGGACGTTTTTCGCGTACACCTCCGCCCGGACGTCTCGAGTAGGCATCTCGGATCGATTGAACGGGTCACGTAGCATCTTCGAAACGTTTTCGACCGCACCCATTGGCTGTTCCTCCCTCTCCATGCTGGTTTGAGAGACACAACCGCCCTTTTTCGACCCGCCGTGCGACCCGTCATCGTTCCTGACAAATCTTAGGTACGAATCCGATTTGCCCACCACCCCCCCTCACCGCCGCCCCACCCCCACCCACCACACCACCCCCGTAACCAGCAGCACTCCTCCGAAGATCAGCGCGTGATTCGCGGCGGACTGCACGTGCGCGCCGGTCCAGGCGTAGACCGCGGATGGCACCAGCGAGCCTGCTGCTGCCGCGAGGGCAGCGTTGCGCCATCGCAGGGGGGAGCTGCCGGCCAGGATTGCCACCGTCTCCGCGAGGATCGGCACCGGACGAGACACTGCGATTGCTACCGCTCCCCACCGCGAAAGCATCGCTGCGGCGCGCTCGTATTCGCGCTCGCTCACGAGGCGGCGGATGGTCCCCGACGACCAGCGGCCCACGGCGAAACCCACCAGCGCCGAGGCGATCGAGCCGGCGAGGGAGAGCAGTGTGCCGCCCGCCACGCCGAACAGCGTTCCGTGGGCGACCATCACGAGACTCGAGGGCACGGGGAGGAAGACGTCCGCGATGAGCAGCGAGACGCCGATCAACGCCGCGACGGGGCGCGCGCCGCGGAACAACGGGGTCGGGTCCTCGAAGAGCGCGAGGTCCGTCGCCGAGGCGGCGAAGAACATCAGGAGCAGAAAAAGGGCGATCGTCGCGGCGGTGGACCACCAGCGGAGCATTCGCTGCATCTTACAGGGTAGGGAAACACCATCCTTCCGGCACTCCTGAGGTGCATGTTCGAGAAGAACCTTCTGCATCAGACGTTTCTCGAGTCGCTGCTCGTGCGCCTCGGCGGGGTCGCCGGGACCGTGCACGAGCAGCGCGGGCGCGACCTCTATCTCACCGCCGCGCAGAACATCCCGCCGCCGGTCGTGGCGATCGTCGCGCACGTTCCGAACGGCAAGGGAATGGCCGGCGCGGCGCAGGTCAAGAAACAGCCGGTGCAGACCTGCAACCTGCAGACGGACGACAGCGGAACGATCAAGCCGGGGGCCAGGGCCGTCGGCGCGCAGGCCGCGATCGCGCTGCCGGTGTTCCGCGATGACGGCGAAGTGCGCGCGATCGTCGGCGTGGCCTGGGATCGCGAAGAGGTTCTCGGTCCGGAGATCGAGAAGTCGATGATGCAGCTCGCCGCGGCATTGCCGTAGCCCTCACCGAACGAAGGAGCACGATGAGCGTCCTTTCCTTTCCCCGCATCTACTTCAAAGGCTTCCTCGGCTGGGACCCCTGCACGTTCAACAACAACGACTGGCAGGCGTTTCCGACGTTCGACGGCGCCAACGCGGCGTTGAACTGGACCTTCCTCGCCACGCAGGGAATCACGCAACAGAACTTCTACACGACGTTCCGGCCCTGGGCGATCAAGCTCCAGCCCGACAATGTCGACAATCCCACCGGCGTGCGCGTGCCGGCGGAATGGAACATGTTCGGCGGACACGGCGTGTCGTTCGTCCAGTACAACGACTTCACGACGACGATCATCGGAGGCGCGCTCGGCGCCGGCAATCCGGTGACGAGCGATCCGCTCATCGGCGGCCCCGTCGCGCTCAACGGCGACGGCGGCGGCGGTCCGGGACGTCTCGTCGACACGAATCCCGCCTCGTTCTGGTCGAGCCAGATCTATTTCGGCCAGCTCTCGTTCGGCAACAGCAACTGCATGATCAGCGGCCCGCGCAATTTCCGGCTGCACTCGCGCTGGCTGGACCTCAATCGGATCTACACCACCGATCAGGAACTGACGCAGCCGGCGGCGAGCGTCGGCGCGTGCTTCCAGACCTGCATCCCGTTCGACCAGGTGACCTGGCCCGCGCCGAGCGCCGGCTCATCGCTCGCTTCGGCGCTGCAGCAGGCGGCGTCGGCGGCGCAGGGGATCATGGTCCGCTTCACCGCGTACGTGAACCTCTATTTCAGGAACGGCATCTTCAACGGCACGACGCAGCAGCCGCGGAACTACACCGATCTCGCGGCGCTCCTCGACGCGGCACGGACGGAGTGGAACAACACCGGAAAGACGGACCTCTTCTTCTCGAACCCCTGCTACAGCCACGTCGTCGGCACGCTCGGCGTCTGGAATGCCGGCGAAGTCGCGAGCGTCCCGGTCGGCCGCTACCTCTCCGCGAACAGTCAGGTCGCCGCGATCGCAACATCGGCCCCGGTTCCCACCGCCGCGCAGGCGAAGCCGATGGGACATCACGTGATGATGATGACCGCCAACGCGACGCCTGCCGCGGCAAGCCCGCCGCCGCAGGTCACGCTCGGTCCGGTCGTGGCGAACATCGACAATGACGCGCAGCTCATCTCGCTCGATCTGAACAGCACGATGCCGGAGAACGGCACGCCCGGCGAATGGCCGTCCGATCTGTCGAAAGCGAACTTCGGCGCGCTCACTCTCGGCGTCGTCGCCGGCGGCAACTTCACGCCGGTCGTGGAGATCCCGTACGACCAGTATGCGCAGGCAGCCTACGAGGCCAGCGCGGGCATTATCGACATCGCCTTCCCGAACGCGAACACTGCTTCGCTCCTGCAGAGCGGGTCGCTCGCCATCCAGGTGCAGGGGCAAACCGCGTTGCTCGAGGAGGAACTGACGGCGCAGACCGACAGCCGCGGGATCTACGTCGACGAAGGAACATCGGCGGAGCTCGAGATCGCCGTTTACAACTTCGGCGCGATCAGCCCGAACACGACTGTGATGGTCGCTCAGTACGACGCGAATCTCTCGCTGATTCCGACGGACGGCGCGCCGCTCGTCGCCTTCACGAACGGCAACCAGCAGACGCTGATGTCGGGCGGCACCACGACCGCCGTCACCATCGTGACCAGCGACGAGAACGGCCTCGCAACCGCCGGCATCGAGTGGGTCGCGCCGGGATTCGCGGTGCTGGCGTTCTTCCCGTACTTCGGCGCGATGCTCCCGGGACCTCCGATCTCGCTCCTCGGTCCCTGTGCGACGATCAACGGATCGATCACCTACGCGTTCTACACCACCGTGCGCGCGCTGCCGGCCGACAACGCCGCGCCGCAGCAGTTCGTCGACCTCTGGAACTCGACCGGCGATCAGACGCAGGCGTGGAACTTCGTCTACAACGAGATCCTCTACGTCTACGACATGATCTTCAACGTGATGCTCGAGTTCGTGAACCTCGGCAGCCAGTCCGCCTTTGCACAGAACATCTCGTCCATCTGGCAGGTGATCTCGGTCGAGCTGGCCGAGGAGAGCAGTCATGCGATGCCGATCACGCGCGACCTCTCGGCGGGCAAGCGACTCGTGCTGCAGCTCTACATCTATCTCATCGCGAACAACTACAACGTCCCGAATTTCAACGTGAATTCGATTCCGCCGGACTGGAGCCCTCCGCAATAGGCGCGGAAACTCGATGACGAAGCTTCCGCTCTTTGTTTTGTTGCTGTCGTTCGCCTCGTTCGCTGAAGAACCGCCGAAGCCGGTGGTGAAGCGGGAGATCGTGGTCACTCCGGAGCGCGGCGCGGCCGAGCGCGAGTCGATCGCGGCGTCGGTGTCGGTCGTGACGCGCGAGCAGCTCGACGCGCTGCCGGCGCAGTCGCTGGCCGAGGTCGTGAACGGCATTCCGGGAATCACGATGTACTTCGCCGATGCGAGCGCGGGCGCGCCGATGATCACCGCGCGCGGGTTTTTCGGCGGAGGCGAGAACGAGTACGTGAAGCTGCTCGTCGACGGCGTGCCGGCGGGCGATACCGAGTCGGGCCTGATCGACTGGAGACCGCTTCGCGTCGCGAACATCGAGCGGATCGAGGTGCTGCGCGGGCCGGGCTCGTCGCTGTACGGCGACACCGCGATCGGCGGCGTGATCTCGGTTTTTACGCGCGCGGCGGCCGCGGGGAATGACGAGCGTGCCGAGCTGCGGCTCTCGGGCGGGACGCTCGGCACGCACGGCGTCGACTTCTTCTATCGCGGCGACATCGGACCGTTGCGCATCGGCATCGCCGGACTTGTGGCATCGACCGGCGGCTATCGCCAGCACTCGCAGTCGCGTGACAGCGGAGCCGATCTCACCCTCCAGCACATCGATGACGCGAGCCGTCTGCAGCTCTCAGCCTCCCGATCGTCGAGGGACCGAGAGGAGCCGGGACCGTTGCTCGCAGCTGAGCGCGCGCTCGATCGCGAATCGTCGAACGCCGCGTTTCGCTTCGATCGCGAGCAGAGCGAGCGTCGCCGGGTCGCCGTCAGCTACGACGTCTTCAGCCCTTTGTCGCTGCGCGCGGTGCTGCATTACAGCGATCGGACGATGGAGCGTCCGCGTACGCTGCTCCTGGCGCCGAACTTCGGCAGCACGCTGCTCCGCGACATCGATACGAACAGTGCCGGCGGCATCTTCGAGATCGCACACGAATGGGCGAGCGCATCGATCCGCGCGGGCACGGACCTCGACCGCGCGTCACTGCGCGTCGGCTATGCGAGTCTCGACGACGCCGGCGAGCGCGGCGCGAACGTGGCGTCGCTCGAAGCGGATCGCGATCAACGGGCGTTCTTCACGACCGCGGACTGGCAGCCGCTCGAGCGCGTGCGCTTCAGCGCGGGCGTGCGGCACGACGACATCCGCGACGATCACGCCGGCACGCTGCGCCGCAGGTCGGCATGGTCGCCGCGCGCCGGCGCGACGTTCCGCCTCGGCGCCGTCGTCGCGTTCGTGCAGCTCGCGCACGCGTTCAAGGCACCGACGCTCGATCAACTTTTCGACCCTCGCCCGTTCCCCGGACCGGACGGTACGACTTTCACTGTCTCGAATCCATTGCTGCTTCCGCAGCGTGCGCGGAACGCGGAGGTGGGCTTGAGCCGCAACGCGCCGTCCGTTTCGTGGAGCGCCAGCGCGTATCGGACGAACGTGAGCGACGAGATCGATTTCGATCCGACGTTTTTCACGTACCGCAACATCCGCAGCAGCCGGCACACCGGGGTCGAAGCGATGATGGAGCTGCGCGCCCGCGCATTCGTGAATCCGCTGTTCACGTATGCGTGGACGCGCGTCGTGGCGACGGACAATCCGGATCATCAGCTCAAGAACATTCCCGAACATGTCGCGCAGCTCTTCCTGCGCGCGTCGCTGCCGGGCGCCGCCGGCGCGTCCCTCGGATACCGCTGGGAACACGTGCGCTTTGCGGACGACGGCGGGCAGTTCCCTCTTCCCGACGTGCAGACGGTCAATGCGAAAGTGGACCGGACGTTCGGCCGCGTGCGCGTGGAGCTCGAGGCGCGAAATCTGCTCGACGAGAAGTACTCCTACGTCGCCTCGATCCTGAACGATTTCAGCGGCGAGCCGAACGTGCTGGAGTTCCCCGCGCCGGGAAGAACGGCGAGGATCAACATCGCGTGGAGATACTGACGCGCGCGGTACGTCGTGAGCCGCGCAGACCCCTCGTGTCATCCTGAGCGGGTCAACGGCGCACGCGCCGGTGAAGCAGAGATGAAGTTCTCGCGCAGCTTTGTGTTGAGCAAATTCATGTTGCCTGGTGGACGTTCAACCTTGAAAGCATGCGTGGCCAGCCTTGTCATCCCGAGCGTGAGCGAGGGACCCGGGTGTGTGGGTGGCGCCGTACTCGCGCCTCCCGCCCCCCGGGTCCCTCGCTCACGCTCGGGATGACAAGCCTTGGTACCTGCGCTTTCGACACTGTGCTCGACGATGACACGATGCTCACGACGACACCGGCGCCACCTTCCGACACCACGCCTGCAGCAGCGTTCTCCGGCTGGCGGACATGTCGCGCGTGCGGGGCATGTACTTCGTCGACATCCAGAGCGCCGGGTCGGTTCGCGCGATGATTCCGGAGGCATTCTGCTGCACGTCGGTTTCCGAGTTGAGCGCGAAAAAGGAGTTCATGATCGGGTAGAGCAGGTAATACGTCCGGAGCACCGTGGCGAAAACGATGTCGAAGGTCAGCGAATCGTTTCCGACCGGCTCGGGCGCGCTCGGATCGACGTAGTACCGTGAAAAGTCTTCGTCGTTCGGCAGGATGCGCAGACAGATCTGCGGCGCGTTCGTGAGGATCGTGAACGGCGGATTCAGAAACGCGTTGTAGCTCGACGGCGGCGGCGCCTGATCGCCGACGGTGAAGGTGAACGTGAAATTTCCGGACAGCGAGGTATCGACGCTGATGGGCTGGCCGGGCTGCAGGTTGTTCATCACTTCCACGCGCGCGCCGGGCGTCTGCAGGGGCACGGTGCTGTAACTCCAGACCGTAATCGGCGGACAGAAGCCGGCGGGAAGCGGCTTGCCATACTGATACACGGCGACCGTCGCCGGCTCCACCGTTCCCTGATTCAGGAACGAATCGCCCGGTCCGAACTGCTCCGCGTAGATCGCCTGCTGGTTCGTGACGATGTAGTACTCCGTCTCGCTCAGCACGTCGTCGTACTTCGCGCTGGAGAGGCGGAACGTGGCGTTCGGGTCGGCGAGGACTTTCTGCGCCTCGGCGTTGCCGGAGATGTCGAAGTCGAAGAGCCAGCCGCGCTGATTGCCGCCATTCGTGTTCGTGTAATCAACGGCGCCGATCGGCGCCGTGGTGCCGTTGCCCACCGCGACGAGCTCCACGTCGCCGAAGGAATACTTGTCGTTCGCCGTCGGCTGGTTGTTGTCCGGGAACGTGCCGATGAAGTCGACGGAGATGATATTGCCGTTCTGCTGGAGCACCGCCGGCGCAAGCGCGATCGTTCCCCCGCCGTTGTTGTTCGTCAGCGGGAGTGTGGAGATCGTTGGCGGCGGCGCGACCAGCAGCCGGCCGATCGGGCCGGTGGTGATCGCCTCGCCTTCATGCAGCGGCGCGATCGTGGCGACGAACTGCAGCGAGGCCGCGTTCACGTTGTGCTGTTTGTTGGCGTACAACTCCTCGATGCCTTCGTTGCTCGTGACCGGAATGTTGATCCGGTAGAGGTAGTAGCGGAAGATCGCGCCGATGATCGACGAGTCCTCGAAGCCGGGGATGTTGAAGTTCGGGCCGCACTGCGACTTCAGAATGACGTGGTACATGTAGCCGCCCGCGCCGCCATCCGCGGTCAGGTTCACGTTCCGGTAGAAGTTGATCCACTGGCAGGCGCCTTTCGAGGCCGGCCCCCGGATCGCGATCGACGAGCCGTTCATCAGTGTCAGCTGCTCGATGAAGAACTGCGTCGCCGGCGGCGAGCCCTCGGAGTTCACGTCCGTAATGCCGCCGTTCCAGGTGAGCGGCGAGCCGATGAGCGACGTGACGGGCACGGACGGATCGGCGGCGGTGTAGAGCTTGTCGGGCGCGGTCTGCACGCCGACGACCGATGCGGCGCCGCTGCTCACGCTGGAGGTCATGCTGCCGTAGTAGTTCCACTCCGCCGGCACGATGAACTGCTGGTTGGACGAATCGTGCGGCTTGCTGTCGAACGGTTGCGCCTTCTGCACCCACTGGATGAACTCGTCGTCCGACATCCCGAACGTGCGCGGCTGCACGCGTTTGGAGTCGATCAGTCCGAGGGTCTGACCGGCGTACGGCGGCGGGAAGGTATCGGGGAGGAAGGCATTCCCCGCGTAATCGTCGTTGTTTGCCGTGCCGGGATTCAACGTGACGGTGCCCGCGATGTTGATGCGCGGAAAGTCGAACAGGCTCATGACATCCTCTCGTTTTCGGGTGGGCAGCCATCATGACGGAACGACGGCGTCCCGCGCAAGTTGACGTCAGTGAAGACGCCGGACCAGGTAAGTGGGGTAACCGGAGGGTAGGGCAATCGCCGTCCCCATCACTCCTAAACAGGAGGATTGCCCATGCCCGGATCAGTCCTGGTTCCGTTCGAGGACCTACGGGACGTTTTCATTGACGGTCAGCTGTGCGGAACGACGAACGTCCCGTTCGACGTCCAGGTCGGCACGCACGACATCGACCTCGGCGGACCGCCTTCGCAGCGCATCATCGTCCTTCCCACTCACACTCCTCTCAATCCGCTGATCGTGCATTTCCAGGAGCCGTCATGAGACATCGCTCTCTGCTTGTCCTCGCGGCGATCTTCTTTGCCGCCTGCGCGCACTACCCGGTCAACGAGAAGCTCGATCGCGCCGACATCAAGAAGGGCTACCGGTACTCGAACCTGACCTTGCCGCGCGAGGACGGGACGTTCGTCGTCCTCACCTTCTCCGGCGGCGGATCGCGCGCGGCGGGCTTCGCGTACGGAGTGCTGCGGGAGATGGAGAAGAAGACCCTTCCGGACGGCTCGAATCTGCTCGATCACATCGACGTGATCTCGTCGGTCTCCGGCGGCAGTTTCATGTCGATGTACTACGGCCTGCACGGCCGCGAGGGCCTCGACGGCTTCAAGACGGAATTTCTCGACAAGAACATCGAAGGGATGCTCTTCAAGGCGGCGGTGACGAACATTTTTCGCCTCCTCTCGCCGAAGTTCAGCCGCATCGATCTGGCGGCCGAGCTGTACGACCGCGAGGTGTTCGGGAACAAGACCTATGCGGACCTGCTGGCGGTGCAGGCGGCGAACAAGCGGCCGTACATCGTCGCCAACGCCACGGAGCTCGATCTCGGCTCTCGCTTCGAATGGACGCAGGATCAGTTCGATCCGATCTGTTCCGATCTATCAAAGGTGCACGTCGCCCGCGCCGTTGCCGCGTCGTCGGCGTTTCCCGTGCTGCTCAACCCGATGCAGCTCAAGAGCTACCAGGGGACGTGCGAATTCAGGACGCCGGGCTGGGTTCCGCTGGCGATGGGGGATTTGGAGATCAACGCGAGCCGGCATCGCAGTGCCATCGAGCTGACGGCGTATCTCAATCCGCAGCGGGCGTTTCTCCATCTGATGGACGGCGGCATCTCCGACAACATCGGCCTGCGCGGAACGCTCCACGCGCTTTCGTCGACGGATACGTTTCAGATGGACGACCCGGAGCGGAAGCGCACCGGCTACACGCTGCAGGGACCGATCAATCGTCGCGAGATCAAACGGCTGCTCGTGATCGTCGTGAATGCGGCCACCTCGAACAACCTGAAGATCGACAAGGAGGAAAAGAACCCAAAGCTGGCGCAGATCCTCGGGACGATCTCGTTCGCGCCGATGGCGAACTTCTCGTTCGACACCGTGCAGATGCTGAAAGGCACCGTGGATATGATCTCCCTGCGCCAGCAACTGCCAGCGGACTGCGTGGCGGCGGTGAAGGGGCAATGCCCCAACGCCACCCTTCCCGGCGCGAACGAGCCGGCGGTGTCGTTCTACCCAGTGGTTCTCGGCTTCACGTCCGTCACCGATCCGGCGTTTCAGAAACAACTCAATGACATCGGGACCAACTTCGCACTCAAACCCGGGCAGCTCGAACTGCTGGAGCGTGCGGCGAAAGACCTGCTCGACGGCTCGGACGCGTACCAGCGGTTCCTGAAGGACGTGGGAGCGCGATGAACGGCTCAACCGAGCCGCGCGACATCCGCAGCCGTATCGATGTCTCCCGGTAGCGCGAAAGGAATCGTGACGACGTCGCGATCGAGATGGCGGATCAGCTGACGTGCGCCCATGTCGCCGTCGAGCGACTTCAGCGCGGGAAAAAGCTCCGCGTGGAAGAGCGCGGGGACGCCGGGTCCCTCGGGATAGCGCGATGCGACGACCGGCGCGCGGGTCGCGCGGTATGCGTCGAGGAGTCTGCGCAGAACATCCGCGGAGACTCCGGGCTGATCGCAGAGCATCAGGATCAGCGTCTCGACGGGGCGCTCTCGTCGTTCGATCGCATCGATCGCCGCTCGGATGGATGACGCGATTCCTTCTCTCCATGCTTCGTTGACAACGAGGTCCACGGGAAGACCCTCGAGAGCCGCGCGAACGCGAATGACTTCCGCACCGACGACGACGTGAACCGATCCGCTCCCGGCCGAGAGTGCCGTCTCCGCGGCGCGGCGCACGAGCGACTGCCCTGCGATCTCCACGAGCTGTTTCGGCCGGCCCAGCCGGCGCGAGCCGCCCGCGGCGAGAATCACGACCGCGCTTTCATCGACAGCGTCGTGAATTCGCCCGTTGCGATTGCGCAGCGCCGTGGCGGTCGTTCGCCGGAGCACCGTCTGGATTTCCGCGATGATGGACAGCGCGATTTCCGACGGTGCATCGGCGCCGAGGTCGAGGCCTGCCGGCGCGCGGAGCGCGTCGATTCCCACCACATCTGCTTCGGCGACGAGCCGGCGCGCGCGTTCGCGCGACCCGACGAGGCCGAGATAGTCCAGTCGCATCGGAGCGAGTTGCCGGATCAGTTGCAGATCGCGAAGGTAGTGATGCGTCATCACCACCGCCGCGGACGGCGACGGATACGCGAAGCGCGACGGAAGCTCTTCCGTCGGAGCGATCTCGATCGCATCGGCGGACGCGAAGCGCTCATCCGACGCGACGACCGGGCGATGATCGGCGATCCGCACGCACCAGCCGAGTTGCTTCGCGAAGCGCAGGAGCGGCTCCGCGGCGGGTGAGGCACCGAAGAGGAACAGCGTCAGCCGCGGCACGATCTGCTGGACGAACGCGCCGTCAGGAGCATCGGATGGGCGTCCGATCGAGGTACCCAGTCGCTCCGATGAACGATAGTTGGTGATGACCGCTTCGTCGCTCGTCGCAACCGACAGCTGGTCGTGGAGAGATCGAGGGAGCGGCTCGATGAAGACAACCACCTCTCCGTTGCATCCGCTGCCGAGGCCTACGATCAGATCGTCGTCCGCGGGCCGGTAACGAGCGAGCGTCGCTACGCCGCGCACGATGACATCGAGCGCGCGCTCGACGATGTCCGACTCGAGGCAGCCGCCGCTGATGGCACCCCACGTCTTCCGATCGCGACGGATGAGCAGCCGCGCGCCCGCCCGCCGGTACGTCGAGCCATTCGTCTCGACCACCGTCGCGAGCGCGCAATCGCTGCCGCCCGCGGCGCGGCACTCTTCAAGAATGCGAAGAAGCTCCACGTCTCCTCCTTATCAGCGGCCTTACCTCGAGTTTTCTTCCTGATGGTCTGCTTCTTCTTTTGATCCTTCAAGTCCTCTTTTAAATGGCCCGAGTCTTCGTCCTGATACGCGACCATCACGCTTGATCCTTTTGGAGATCACCGCCTTCCCACCACCGTCCGCGGATCGTTCCGGTCCTCGCGCCAGGCGGGGTGGTTCACGTGAAAGACGCGGTCTGCGTTCACAGAGACCACAGCGGCGTCGAAGGTCATGGTGCCGATCGTTTTCCAGTTGGTGATGTTGCGGCGTTCTTTGATCGGCGTGCCGTGGGTGGTACCGGTGTCGGAGGTCTCGATGTTGAAGACGAGCCTGCGTTTCGGGGCCGGGTCGCCGGGGTCGTAGATGTGGGCCATGATTTCGTCGCGGAAGTCGAGGCCGGCGCCGGGGATGATGGGCTGGCCGGGAGCGAGGGTGAGCTGCACGAACTCGGGGGCGCGCGTTGGCTCGGTGGGCTCTTTACCCAACTCGGCGATCTGGTAGACCTGCCGGATGGTGGGCTTTTTCTCGGCCAGGTTCAGCACGAGGCCGGTCAGAAGAAGGATCGGCATGCCGCTGCCGCGGCGGCTGACGGTGGTGTTGGGGGCGTTGCGCAGTCTGGCGTCGTTGATGTTCGGCGTTTTCTCGCCGCCGATGTCTTCCTGTGTGATGAAGCTGGCCGTCGGCAGCGGCTCGGCGTGATTCGGATCGGTGGTCGGATAGATGCGGCCGATCATCGCCAGCGACCGCGTGTTGCCGCGGCGCGTTTCGGTACAGCAGGTGGAGTAGCGGGCGATCATCAGGCCGCGGCTCCCCTTGCGAAAGTAGCCGCTGTACGGAGTGTCTTCGGTGATCTCCCAGACGCCGGTCATGCCGATGCCGTTGGCGTGGAGCAGGCGGCGGAAGCCTGTTCCGTCCGGACCCCAGCGAAGGTCGGAATCGGAGGCGAGGACGCGTTTCGCCGCGCCGAGGAACTGCCAGCTCCTGCCGCCGGGGAGCATGCCTTTGAGCAGCGGCTTGAACGTGACCGGAAAGCGCTCGAACGGCACGTTCCCCTGCGCGCCCCAGACCTTCTGATACGGGTTCGCGAAGATGGCGTCGCGCACAGTGCTGAAGCGCGAGCCGGCGACGACACGCTTGTCCGCGTCGGTGAAGCTTTGAATCCCGAGGGCCGCTTCGCTCGCGGGACCTCCCGCGGGCCGGGACGTACCGCAATGACCGAGCACCAGCGCGCCAATGCACACGCCGAGGACGGCGAGAAACTGCCTGCGCGTGACGTTCGAGATGGCGCTCATGACGGTCTCCGGATGCTTTTGTCGAAACTGCCGAGCTACATGATTCTGGAGTGCGGCGGCTTTGCCGCCGCCGCACTCCAGAACTCTCACAGCACCACGACTTTCTTGCGAAACGGCATCTCGCGGATGCGGGGTCCGCCCGCGGCGACGATTGCGTTCGCCAGGGCGGGGGCCACCGCGGGGGTCGGCGGCTCGCCGACGCCCGTCGGCGGCTCCAGGCTGTCGATGATGTGGATGGATATCTTCGGCGACTGGTTGATGCGGAGTATCGGGTAGTCGTCGAAGTTGTTCTGTACGACGGCTCCTTCCTTGACCGTGATCTCGCCGAGCAAAGCGTAGCTCAGACCGTAGACGATGCCTCCCTCCATCTGCGCCAACACGCGGTCGCGGTTGACGGCGAGGCCGCAGTGGATCGTGCCGAATACCTCGTTGATGGTCAGCTCGTTTTTGGCGCTGAGCGAAACGTCGACCACGATGGCCACGTAGCTCAGGAAGCTGCGGTGGGCGGCGATGCCGAGGCCGCGGCCCTTCATGTTCTTGTACTGCTTGACTTTCTCATCCCAGCCGGATTCCTTCGCCACCGCCTCCACCACCGCGCGGAGCCGCGAAGTTTCCGGCGGATAGCCGGGAACCATCTGCTTCATTTTCCCACCCTCGACCGGCACCTCGATGATGGACACGGGAAGCTCGTTGTTGCGGTACTGCGCAACCTCCTCGTCCCGCAGCGGGAGGATGCGGTCCCTTCCGATCAGCTCGAGCAGATAGTTCTTCGAATCGCGTCCGGCGGCGATCGCCATTTCGTCGGCGAAGGAGCCGAGGCCGAAGGCGTGGTAGACGTTGGCCACCGAGCGCATCCAGCCAACGCGGATGTGGTTCTCGGCCGGGCAGTTTTCGATGCGGATGCGCGGCACGTCGAATGGCATGTCCTCGAGCCCCTGCGCACGCTCGATACCCGAGCCGTACGGGTAAACGCCACTGTCGACGAACTCGGCGCGCAGCGTCTTCGCTGCCGCGATCACGTCGGCGGGCATATCGGGCGTCGAAGAGTTCGGAAAGATGGTGCCGAAGAACGACGTGAAGGCGCTGCGCTGCAGAAATGCGGTCGGACGCCCGTCGCCACCGAGCGCCGCTTTCAGGTATTGGTTGCTGACCGCGTTGTAATAGCTGAATTTGATGTCGTCCTCGCGCGTCCACTGCACGCGGATCGGGACGCCGGGATTCACCCTGGCGAGCATCGCGGCTTCGACGATGTAGTCGGGCTTCGACTTGCGTCCAAACCCACCGCCCAGCATCGTGACGTGCACCGTCGCGGCCTGCCGCGCCCTTTCATTGCATGCCTCGTCGTTGATCGCGCAGCCAGGGAGGCCGAGCGCGACATTCCCAACCTCAATCTGCGTGACATCGGGACTCTGCGTGGGTGCCCAGACCTCCATTCGTCCGTTCTGGAAGAGGGCAACGGCCACGGGAGGCTCCATTGGGGCCTGCGCCAGGTGAGGGACATAATAGTTGGCGTCCACGGTGGTGCCGGCCTGCGTGAAGGCGGCATCGACGTCGTCACCTTTATAGCTGCGCACGCTCTTCCCGGGCTTGGCGGTCGACGCTTCGAGCTCCGTGCGATACGTATCCGAGTCGTAGGTGGCGTGGGGACCAAGGTCCCATTTGATCGTCGGCCTGAGCGCCCTGCGGCCCTGAAGCGCCGCCCAGGTGTTTGTCGCCACCACGGCGACACCCGCATGCGGCGTGAAGGCTCTGCCTACCCCGCCGCCGCGGACTCCCACAGGGAACATGGGCAATACTGCGCGTACGCCCGGCACGGCCAGCGCCGGGTCGGGATCGAAGGACACCAGCGCCCCGTTTGCCACCGGGCAGCGCTCGATCATGGCTGTCAGCATGCCGGGGAAAACGACGTCGGCGCCGAAGACCGTCTTTCCGCGCACCATGTCGAGCGCGTCGTAGAACGGCATTTTTTCTTTGCCTTTGCCGATGTACCGCCACTGCTCGGGGCCCCGTTTCGTGATCGCGTCCTCGATCTCGTCGTAGGTTGGTGGCTTCACCTTGCCCGCGCGCAGCAGCAGCCAGCGGTAGTCGATGGAACGGCCGCCGGGCCCGATCACTCTGTGCTTCTCGGCGCGGCACTCCTTTTCGTCGACTCCCCATTTCTCCGCCGCCGAGCGAATCATCACCAGCCGGACGGCTGTGCCGAAAATCCGCATGGGTTGGTAGTAGGCAGCCATGCTTCGCGAGCTGTCGGTGAACTGGGCTCCCTCGGCGGGAATGAGGTACGGAGGTTTCTGCTCGTGCGCCTTGTCGTAGGGAAACGGGAGCCTGGTATCCGCTGGAATGTCGAAGGGAAACTTGATCGCGTATTTATTACCGTCGGCGTCGGCTTGTTGCAGCGTGACCCGGTTCCAGTCGGCCTCGAGGTCGTCCGCCAGTACCGCGGCAAGGCTGGAACGGATGCCCTGGCCCATCTCCGAACGGTGGCTGATGATGACGATGTCGCCGTTCAGTTTGATGGCAACGAACGGGACGTCCTTGACCGGGAATCCCTTGATCAATTTCTGCAGGAGCCCCGGCTCGGCTTCAGCAGCGGAGAGCGACGGCGAAATGGACAAGCCGAACACCAGCGCTCCCGTGCCCACGCCGAGGTCGCGGAGGAAATCCCTGCGGGTGACCCTGAAGATGCCGCTCATGACAGTTTCCCCGCTTCCTTGATCGCCTCGCGAATTCGTGGGTAAGTGCCGCAGCGGCAGATGTTGCCGCGCATCGCGGCGTCGATCTGCTCGTCGGTTGGCTCAACGTTGTTCGCGCGGCACATCTCGATGAGCGGCACCGCGGCCATGATCTGGCCCGGCTGGCAGAAGCCGCACTGCGGTACGCCCCCAGTGAGCCACGCCCTCTGGCACGGATGGCTGCCGTCGGGAGACAGGCCCTCGATCGTGGTGATCCTGGAGAGGGCCGCGACGCCCACATTGACGGCGCAGGAGCGCGCCGGCTTCCCGTTCAGGTGGACCGTGCAGGCGCCGCACTGCGCGACTCCGCAGCCGAACTTCGTGCCCGTGAGGCCGAGGACGTCGCGCAGGGCCCACAGCAACGGCATGTTCCCGTCGATGTTGACCGTGTGCATCCTGCCGTTGACATGAAGCTGAAATACAGGCATCGAGAACCTCCTCTCAGAATTTGCGGCGAAGCTCGACGCGGACGCCGAAGACGTCGTTCAGCCCCTGCCGCCAGCCGTGCATGGCGTCGGCGCGGAAAATCCAGGCGTTATTGAGCGGCTGCTGGAAACGTACGCCGAGGGCGTACTGGTTTCCCAGTGGGCTGTCGCTCATGCGCTGAACCACGGCGCCTTCGACGACGACCTGCCGCGAGACGCCCCACAGCTTTTCGAGGCCCACCGCCGCGCCGTAGGAATCGTTCGCGCGTCCGTCGAGCGTCGGATAGCCGGTCAGGCCGTCGGACTCGAAGTTGATGCCGGTGTTGTTCAGCACACCGCCCGTTCCGGCGGCGCGCGCCAGCGCCTGCGGGCTGTTGAAGCCGGCGAAGAGGTTGGCGTACGGCACCAGGAAACCCGGGTCGCTCCTGTGGAACGAATTCTCGACCAGGATCAGAAAGCCGTCGGCCGTCTTCACCGCCCCTTCCTGACCGAAGTTGCCGATCAGCCGGACGCTGTTCGACAGGCCGATGGTCGACGTGGGCCGGTACCGCCGCGTGAAGGCGGCGGTGACGTTGTGATAGCTCAGGTCACTGTTGTCGGCGGCGACGTAGCCATAGCCGTACTCCGCGTAGCCTTTCCGGAGGTCGGCAAAACCGGCCACGCCGAACATCTTCGCTTCGTCGCCCGGAGCGGCGTCGGTCGTGACTTTGTCGAAGCCCGCAAAGAACGTGATGTCGTTGTTGCTGATGTCGAGCCGCGGGTTGCTCCTGGCCGTGATACCCATGGCGATGCCGTCGAAGGCATCGTTGAGCCAGATGCCGTTCTGCGTAAAGAGCGGAACGCGCCCGAAGGCGATGGGAAGGTCGAACGTGGTCTTCTTGTTCGTCAAGCCTTCGCGGATCGCGTTGACGTCGCCTTCGAAGAACAGCGTTTCGAGCTTGAAGTCGAATTCGTCGATGAACTCGTTGTCGCCGCCGCTGAACTGATAGCGCGTGAACGATCCGCCGTTGTCGAACGGGCGCACGAAGGCGTGGATGCGCTCCGTGGCCGTAATGGCGAAATCCATGTCCAGGTTCAGGCGAACGGCGAGCACCCCTTGCTCGGTGTCTCCGCCGGATGTAGCGACACCGTTGTCGTACCAGGCGCCGCCGACCCGGAGGTCGCCGTAGGCCATGAAGTGGGAGTTGATGGGATTCCTCGTGCCGAGGTACGTCGGGCGCGGTGTATACGCGCCGCGGTCATAAAGGCGAATGCCCAGCTCGACCGGCATTCTGGCCGTCTTGTTCATGTGCTTGCCGCCGTAAATGGCCAGCTGGGCCGCTGCGTCGTAGGGCTCGTTCTCGTAATTGGGATCGGGTTTGAACCACCCTTCGGCAGGCTTCTCGACTTCTTCGAGATGGCCGAGCATCTTTACCCCGGACGACATCTCCGGCGGTGTCTGGTCGTCGGCAACGGCACGCGGGACGCCGGCGACCAGCACGAGCAGTGCGGTGAGCAGGAGGTTCGGAGTCCAGGCTTTCGCGTTCATCTTCGCCTCTCTCTCACCGGACTTCGAATTCGACGGCGTAGGCGTGTGTGTCGTCGGCCCATTCGTTCTCGGACCGGATCATGTCGCGCGTGGCCCCGACGAACGTCATGAAGTAGATCGGCTCGGTCCGGGCGCGCAGGCGGATGGCCAGCTGGTAGGTGCCGGGTTTTGTCATCAGCTTTCCCGGCACCTTGTATCTGGCGAGGCGGGTGCCGAGAGGCGGAATACTGCGTTTCTCCATCCGCGCCAGGGGAGGGTGATTGAGCAGCGACGTCGGTGTGCCGCCGGGGCGGATGAACGGCCGCTGGTCGACGTCCAGGTTGATCGGCAGGTACATCTCCCGGTCCGTTCCCTTCACGTTCGTGGTGATGAACTTGGCCTGCATGCTGACCAGTTGGTCGTCGTGGGCGATCTTTCCCTGCTGGACGTCGAACGACTGCAGGTCGGCCATGTCGCCGTGGCTGTCGACATAACCTGATTCCCAGACCCTCTTCCCGTCGGGATCGATGAGCGCGACGTTGACCCACAATTCGGGCTGGGCTCCCAGTGAGCCGGATGGGAGGTTGTGGCCCTTATTGAGGTTGGTGAGCTTGTAGTGGAACGAAAACGCTTTCCCGACCTGAGGGCTGCCGTCGAAGAACGGCCCGTCGAGTTTGGATGCGCCCTCCAGCATCCTGAGGCGCTGCTGCTTCCGTTCGTACCACCTGCCGAGATTCTCCGCGACGATTTGCCAGGCCACCTTGCGTTTGGCGAGATCCTGCCACTCGGACGGGAAGGTCGCCGCGGCCACACCGCTGCTCTCGAAGGCGTCGCTCCCCCATTTGTCGCGGTAGTTGAACGTCAGCCACTGTTGCGGGGTAAAGGGGGACTCCTCCAAACGGAAGGGGAAGAGACCGGGATGGCTGATCGGATAGCCCGGACCGACGAAGGTGTGGTCGGTCAGTGGCCGTTGGTCGTTGACGTACTTTCCATCGGCGCAGGTAAACTTTCCGTCGTTGCCGAGGGTCACTCCGTTGACGCAGGCCGCCCACCCCTTACCGAAACCGGTGTTCTGCCCCGGGTTCGTGCTCATGTGGCACTGCTGGCAGGTGATGCCTTCTTTGCGGGCGGGAGAGGCACGGTACTCTTCCCAGACCGTCTCGAGCTTGATGCCGGGATGGACGGCGACCTGGTGGCAGGTGACGCAGAATTCCGACTGCTTGAGGATGTCAGACTGGATGGCCGCCTGATGGATCCGGATCCATTTTTTTCCGTCGGCCTCGGCCGGCCGATCGGGCTGGTCGGGGCTGACGAGGATCCCCAGGGCCATCGCATTGCTGATGGCCTTGATGCCGCCGGTGGTGTCGAAGGGGCCGAACACCGGCTCGTGGATGTCGCCCGGCGTGATCCTGCGCGCGGCGTTGACCTTTCCGTAGCCCTCGCCGGCACGGTGGCAGGTGACGCATGTAATGCCTTCGCGGGAAGCCGCGCTGCGGTCCCACCAAGCGATGTCGCGCCGCTCCCCCAATGCCGTGCCGACGCTGGCGTGACAACGGACGCAGAAGTGGCCAATGGTGCCTGACGCCAGGTCATTGATCTTCTGTTCGAACTTGTTGAACATCGGGGAGACGCTGGCGTAGGCGTGCGAGGAGTTGCTCCACTGCTTGTACTGGTTGGGGTGACACTCGCCGCAGGCCCTGGCCGAGGGATATTGCTTGTCGGCGTCGGCCCACCAGGCGGCGTGCGGCTGGTCCTCCGGGAGCGTCTTCGGAAGCTCCTGCGCGATCGCGAGACTCACACTCGCGAACAGGACAATGACAACAAGTCCGGCCTTACACATAAGGCTCCTCCTGGTGACGGCGTATTACGGCACTTTCTTCGCGTCGGCGAGGATCACGTCCGCCGCTTTCTCTGCAATCATGTAAATCGGCGTCACAATGAAAAATCCTGGAATGCGCGGAAATACCGACGCGTCCACGACCCGCAGGTTCTGCACGCCGATGACGCGGAAATTGCTGTCGACGACTGCGTTGGGATCGCCGGCTTTCCCCATTGCGTTCGTGCACGAGGCGTGGTGCCCCCAGACGTTCGCCTCGATGAAGTCCCGCAGCGCGGGACCGCTCTTGTCGGGGCCGGGGACGATCTCCGCCGCGAGCGACGAGTTGTGCTTCGCCATCCTGCGGACGAACTCCACTCCCGTCACGAGCGCGTCGAGATCGCGTTTGGCGGTGTCCGGACGGTCGAAGTAGCGGAAATTGACCTCCGGCCTGTCGCGTGGATCGGAGGTCCTGAGGCGGACGTATCCGGCCGTGTTTTTCGTGTGCGCCTTCAGCACCAGCCAGGTGAGGAAGTTCTTCGTCCGCGACACTTCCTTCGAATAGCCGCGGAAATAGCCGTGAAACTTGCCGGCGATGGCGAACATGAAGAGATCCGGATCGGGAACGTCCTTCGACGACTTCCGGATGATTGCGACCAGCGAGCCATTGGTCGTATAGACCCCTTTTCCGTTCTGCCAGTCGACATAGCAGGGATCGCCGGTCACGTTCGACGTGGGCGGCGGCTCGAACGTGGCGTTCTTCAGGACCTTCCAGTCGCGCGTCATCTCGCTGACGACGCTGATCTCGTAGCGGTCCTGCAGGTTCTTCCCGACGCCCTGTCGGTCGACGAGCACGGGAATCTTCAGCTTCTGGAGATCCGCCGCCGGCCCGATGCCCGAGAGCATGAGCAGTTGCGGCGAGTTGAAGGCACCGCCGGCGATGATGACCTCGCGCCGGCAGTAATACTGCCTGACCACCGGAGTGGCGGCAGAGGCGTGAGGATCGGCGCGATAAAGGTGCTCTCCTTCCCAGCACTCCACGCCGATGGCTTTTTTATTCGCGTCGAACAGAATCTTCGCCGCGAGATTGCTCTGCTTGAGGATCAGGTTCTGCGGGGATGTGTCCACGGTGGTCTGGATCAACTGGCGCGTGCCCGCGCGGCGCCCTTCCAGCGTTGCCAGCGGGGCGAAGCAAATACCCTCGAACTCGGGATCCCGCCAGGCGTTGGGGTCCTGCGGTAATCTCGGCAACAGACCGCCGGTTTCTTTCCACGCCGCCTTGCTCGCTTCCCACACGGTCCGCAGGATGTCCGGATCGCCCAGGCCGAGCTCGAGATCCAGGCCGGTCGTGGTCAGCCATCCTTTGGTCCCGTGACGCGTGGCCGGATTCGTCTCGTATGTGCAGCGCTCGAGCTTCTCGAAATACGCCCGCATTTTGTCTGGAGCCCACGACGTGTCACCGGTCAGATCGACGATGTTCTGCCAGTCGCTGTTGTGCGGATACACGGTGATCATGGCGTGGTGCTGCGTACAGCCGCCGAGGGTGCTGGCACGGGGGTAGAAAACGCCGCCTTTGTCGGGGTCATACTTCTCGTCGCGCTTCGAGCGCGTCTCATCTTCGAAGTGCTTGACGAAGAACTCCCACGAAATGTCGGGGTGCTCGCTCGCCTGCGCGTGCAGAACCGGCACCTCGAACCACTTCTGCTGCGGCCGCTGGCCGGCCTCGATGAGGCCAACCACATAGCCGGCTTGAGCGAGGCGGGCCGCTACTGGCCCGCCCCCTGCGCCGGACCCGATCACGATGTAATCGAAATCGGGATTCTGCGGAGTGCCCATTCAGCCTCTCGATCAGAACGTCTTCAGGTACGCGATCAGCGCGTTCTTGTCGGCATCGGTGAGATCGGCCCCGAACGTGTGGCCGCGGTCTTCGATGAAGTCGGGACACGAGTTGAGCTTGTAGAGCTCCTTCACGACGGGGGAGTCCAGCCAGCGCTGCGTGGCCGCGTCTCCGGTCAGCCCCTGGTTCTTGATGTCCTTCATCACCTTCACGGAGTCGATGAGGAGCTTTGCGAGATCGCCTGCCTTGCGCAGGCCGCCCAACTCGAGGTTGGTGTTGGCGAGAAGGTTCACCGGCGTTCCTTTCGGAATCGGCCCGAAAGCGAACGATTTCTCGCCGGTTACGGGATCGATCACCATGTGCTTCCGCAGCAGGCGCTTCAGGGTCCGCGTGTGGAGGTACGACTCCGGCACGGAAAGCCAGCTCTCCTCGGTCGTCAGCCACAGTGAAGTCGACTGACCGTCGGCGCCGTCTTTGTTTCCCTTCGCGCCGCTGCGTTTCTCCGGCCAGAGCATCTTGGCGATGCCGTCATTGAAGGCTTCCATCCGCTTCTCGACCGAGACACCGTGCACGTGCTTGCCGACGACGTTGTGGTGGAGGAATGGAGCGCCGCTCCAAAGGCTGACCAGCGAGGGCGGGCGGTAATAGCCGCGGCCCGGGCTCGGCACGGTCCATTTGCTGGTGGTGCCCGAGATCGGATCCCACACGTCGATCGCGCCGACCGCCGGCAGATCTTTGTAGGTCTGGGACGAGAAGTTGTCCCAGATGTGGTCCTTCAACCCGTTCGTGGCCGCCGCGCGCGCGGCGTTGGTCCCGACCTCGGTGATGGGAACGCGCTCTTCGCTGCTGAGGAAGTTCCCGTCGAGGAAGTCGGACTTCATCACTTCCTGTTCGAACCACGCGCGCCCTTCGGGCGAGTTCGGGACGACGCCCGCCGGCGGCCGCTTGCTGGAGTGACAGCGTGCGCAGTTTTGAGCAAACACCCGCTTGCCGCGGTTGAGGTCTTCCTGACTGGCCCTGAGGTACGTGGCGCCGCCCGGCGCGTCCGCGAGCTTGTGCGGCTTGGCGAACTTGATCAGGTACTGCGCGAGATCGGGAGCCGCCTGCTCGCTCCAGTTCCACGCCGGCGAAAGCTTCTGCGCGTCCTTCACGCGGATCGGGGATTGCTTCCTGATGCCGGTGAGCGGCCTGAAGTGTTGCGTCCACCCCTCCCAGTACTCCCCGATGTTCAGATACACGCGGGAGAGCGCACCGTGGAGGCCGACCGAGTCGGCGCCCTCCTTGAGCACGCGCGGCGCCAGCACCATGCCGGGCTGCCCCGGCACCCACTCGAGGTTCTTCAAGTCCGTCGAGCCGCCGACGAGCTTCTCCGGAACCGCCACGGACACGCGGCCCGGGAAGTTGTAGACCGCGTTCATCGTGCCCGGGTTGTTCAGGTAGTCGGTGGCGATGAATGCCGTGTCGAGCGAGCCGGCCGGATTCGTCAGCAGGATCTGCTTGACGAAGTTGCTCGCGGGGAGCTCGTGGGCGAACACCTCATAGATCTTCAGGTAGTGCTGGCCCACATAGTCGGAGAAGTTGCCCCAGTCTTCGGGCTCGTTCGGATTGTCCGGCGGGTTGACCGGGTCCGCTCCGACATGGCAGAACGAGCAAGCCATCCCGATCCGGTAGGGCCGCTCGAGCTTCGGGTTCTTGTAGTAGTTCGGATCGTTCCAGTATTTGTCCGCGTCCCACTTCGCGGGATCGAACTTCGGGTTCCTGAACAGCCGCAGCCCCATCACGCCGCTGGAGATCCCGTAGGTGGGGATGTCGAGGCGCTTGTCGATGTCGAACTTCGAGCCGGGCTGACTCGGGACGTCGATATACAGACCGTACTCGTTCGGCTGGGTGGGCCGCATGTAGCCGGGCTGGTTGAAGACCCCGTAGGTCTCGAAGCGCTGGTTCCGCGGCGAAGCGATCATCTTGAGCATGTCGCCGGTGCCGAAGCCATATTTGGCGAGCCAGTTCCAGAAGCCGGCGTTGTCGCCCGACCAGAGGTTCCAGATCACGCGGCCGTTGATGTCGCTCTGCGTGAGCGTGACGTCGCGCCCCTGGACGTTCATGCCGGGGAACGGGTCGAAGTCGACGTACTTGTAGTCTTCGACCCAGCTTTGCTTCTTCGCAGTGGCGCAACCGGCCAGGGAGGCGATGAGGATCGGGACGAGAAATCCGACGAGAGCTCGATGACGGAATCGCTGCATTGGAACCTCCCATGAATCGAATTTTGAGCCAGGGATTCAATATAGGAGTGCTGGACAGCGGTAAATCCCTACCCCTTACTCCCGAAATGCTCAGGCCTCGGCCGACACTCGGACCGGAACCGGATCGCCCTCCGCCGGGACCGCGTCGATCTCCACGAGCAGCCGTGCTTCGAATCCGCTGCCCCCGATGTCGAACCACCATCCGTCGCCGTTGCCCTTCATCTTCTGGTCGTTGGGAGCCTTCGGCGTGAAGTCCGGCAACGCGAACTCTTCGCCGCTGTGGCGCCACATGTCCGTGAGACGGCCGTTTCCGTCGATGATTGCGCGGATGTAGTACTGCTTCCGAAAGACCACGTTGTCGGAGAAGCCGATGCCGAAGAGGTCCCGCTCACCGACATAGAAGTCGAGGCGGAAGACCATGTCGTAGCTCGTGACCGACGGGTCCTTGATCACCGATGAGCTGTCGAACCATCCCTCCCAGATGAGGCGATTCTCACCGGCCCAGCCGAATGCCGGCGACGGATCGGACAGGTCCTTCGTGTTGAACGGGCCATAGCAGTTCTCCGCCTCGGCGCTCTGGTGGAAGAGGTCGAAGTCGACGCGGCGCGGCTTGATCGACACGCCGAAGAAGACTTCGCTCTTGCCGAACATGTCGAGACCGCGCGTCACCTCTGCTTCGAGCAGCCGGAGGCGCGCCCGGATGTTTCCGAAGAAAAAGCGGGATGCGATTTCGAAGGCCTCACGAGAGGTGACGAGGGAATCGAATCCGCCGTGGCACTTGTGCACGAACGTGCGATGGGCGCCGGGAATCTCCGCGCTGGTCTGCTTCACCAGTCCATCACTGCGGTTGTAGTTCGCGCCGAATTCACCGGCGACCGAGAACAGTCGATTCGCCCACGACGACACCTGCACGCCGTACGAGCGATAGTTCGTTCCGACGACGCAGAGAAGCCGCTTGCGGTCGAAGAATTTCGTGAACTCCTTATAGCCGCGGTCTTTGTCGGTCTCCTGAAACTCCGGATTGAAGAACTGGAGCTCTTCCGACGCCTCGACGCCGATCCAGTTCTTCAGGATCTGAAAGGCGATGCCGCGATGAGGCGTCCCGAGCGTGACGATCTTGTTGATGAGCTCTTCGGCCTTCTCCTTCGACCGGTATTTCATCTGAACCGCCTCGCGGACGATCAGGCCGCCCATGGAGTGGGCGATGATGTTCACCTTCGGCACCGACTCGTGTTTGATCTGCGCGAGGCGCCGGATGAATTCGATCAGCCGCACGAGCGCAGCGGCGTAAGCGGAAAAGTTCCGGGTCAGGTCGTAGTATCGGAAGACCCAGAGCGTTTGCCGCAGGTCCTTCGTTCGCTCGAGAAGCAGGCGGGCCATCGCCGGATCGATGACCACGGAGTCTTCCTGGAAGAACCCCTCCAGCTCGAGCTTCTTCAGGTCTTCGTAGTGTCTCCTCCCCCGAAGCGAGTCGATATCGAGGAGGTACTCGGGCTTTCTGTCGTAATAGCCGACGACGTTCGTCGCATCCTGATACTGCCAGTTCGATTTCATGAACCGCAGGATCAGACCCTCATAGATGTAGTTCTCGCCGCGCTTGTGCGGATAGACAGTGCCGTCGTTGAAGCCCTGGTAAGCGATGCGGCGTTCATCCTCGACACCAAGTCCGCCGAAGCCGCGGATCAGGATGATCGGTTGGGGTTCTCGCGTCATCATGGCTGTGGGAGACTCAACTTAGGAGTGACCGAAGGCTCGAAAGCCCTACCCCAGCGCCAGACCACTGGTTCGGCACGGAGCGATAATCGCGCGATGCAAGGTGTCATCCCCGCCAGCGACGCCGCAGCTCTCGCCCGCGAAAAGGGCGTCGACATCCCGACGCTGATGTCGATGCTCCTGCCCGACGCCGCACGGTTCGCGAAGCCGCCCATCTCCAGCTTCCGCGTCGGCTGCGTTTCCCGCGGCTTATCCGGCGCGCTCTACTTCGGCACAAATCTCGAGTTCGCGGGCGAGGCGCTCAGCTTCACGGTGCACGCGGAGCAGTCGAGCGTGACGAATGCGTGGATGAACGGCGAGACGGGGATCGATCGGCTCGCGGTCACGGCGGCGCCGTGCGGATACTGCCGGCAGTTCCTGAACGAGCTCGTGACGGCGCAGCAGTTGACGATCTCGATGGGCGAAGTGACGCAGCCGCTCACCGCGCTCCTGCCGCATGCCTTCGGGCCGCGCGATCTCGGGATCGACGGCGGATTGCTGCAGCGTGAGGATCACGCGCTCGCGATCGATTCCGGCGATGACCTCGCGCAGGCGGCGCTCGCGGCGGCGAACATGAGCTACGCGCCGTACTCGAAGTCGTACGCCGGCGTCGCCCTGCGCACGTCGGACGGAACGACCGCCACCGGCGCGTACGCCGAGAACGCGGCGTTCAATCCGAGCATGTCGCCGCTCGAGGTCGCGCTCTCGCGGCTCAATCTCGCGGGCGGGGCGTTCGATGCGATCGAGGACGCGGTGCTCGTGCATGTCGACTCGCTGCACACCGAGGCCACGCGGGTGGTGTTGCGCGCGATCACGCGGGCGCCGCTGCGTCTCGTGCAGGCGCGGAATTCCGCTCAGGCTGGGCGCCGTTGACGACTCCGCTATGACCGACACACCGCAGCAGCCGACGATCCGCATCACGCTCGACGATGACGTCGCGCAGGGCGAGTACGTCAATTTCGCGAACATCATCCATTCCCCCAGCGAGTTCGTGATCGACCTCGGCCGCGTCGTGCCCGGCCGCACGGACGTGAAGATCTACAGCCGGGTCATCCTCACGCCTCTGCACGCGAAGCAGCTGCTCGAGGCGCTTGCCCACAACATCGGGCTTTTCGAGCAGAAGTTCGGCGAGATCCGCGCCGACGCGGGCTCGCAGTTTTCACTCAACGAACCTTCGAACTAAAGGAGGGCGGACGTCCCGTCCGCCTTCAAGGGGCGGACGGGACGTCCGCCCTCCTTCCAGGTGACCATGAAAATCAGGATCATCGGCGCCGGCCTTGCCGGCAGCGAATGCGCGTTCTCCCTCGCGCGGCGCGGCCACACGGTCGCGCTGCACGAGATGCGGCCGGTGAAGGCGACACCCGCGCACGCGACGTCGAACCTCGCGGAGCTCGTTTGCTCGAACTCGTTCCGCTCGTCATCGCCTTCGAATGCCGTCGGCCTGCTCAAGCGGGAGATGGCATTGCTCGACTCGCTCGTCATCCGCTGCGGTGAGGAAGCCCGCGTGCCGGCCGGCGATGCGTTCGCCGTCGATCGCGATCGCTTCTCCGCCGCGATCACGCGCGCGATCGAGGAGGAGCCGAACATCACGCTGCATCGCGGCGAGGTGACGACGCTCGAACGCGGCGACGCCGATTTTCTCGTCGTCGCCACCGGCCCGCTCACCAGCGATCCGCTCTTCGACGCCATCAACGATTTCCTCGGACGCGACGGGTTGTATTTCTACGACGCGATCGCGCCGATCGTCGCCGCCGACTCGCTCGACTTCACGAAGCTTTACTGGAAGTCGCGCTACGGCAAAGGCTCGGCGACCGACTATCTCAACGCGGCGATGAACCGCGAGCAGTACGAGGAGTTCGTCGCCGCGCTGCTGTCGGCGGAGCTCTTCGCGCCGCACGACTTTGAAAAGGCCGTTCACTTCGAAGGCTGCCTGCCCGTCGAAGAGATCGCGTCCCGCGGCATCGACACGCTGCGCTACGGTCCGATGAAGCCGGTCGGACTCGAGCATCCGGAAACGGGCGAGCGCCCGCACGCCGTGGTGCAGTTGCGCAAGGAAGATCTGTCCGACGAGTACTTCAACCTCGTCGGCTTCCAGACGAAGATGCGCATCCCCGAGCAGCAGCGCGTGATCCGGATGATCCCGGGACTCCAGAACGCGGCGTTCGCGCGCTTCGGCTCGATGCATCGCAACACGTTCATCAACGGCCCGAAGCATCTGCGCGCGACGTTCCAGACCAGGCGCGACGAGCGCGTCTTCTTCGCCGGCCAGATCACCGGCGTCGAAGGCTACGTCGAGTCATCGGCAGTCGGCCTGCTCGTTGCGCGCTACATCGACGAGCTCTCGCGCACCGGCTCCGCGCATCCTCTCCCGTACCACACCGCCCTCGGCGCGCTCGGCCGCCACGTCGCCGAATCGTCACCCGATCGCTATCAGCCGTCGAATGTGACCTGGGGGCTGATCGAGGACGTGGTAGGGCGCGCGAAAAAGATCGAGAAGCGCGAGAAGCAGGCCGCACGCGCGATCGCGACGATCGAGGCATGCAGGGGCGGGCTTCAGCCCGCCCTTTCGACCGGCTGAAGCCGGTCGCTACATTCCGAAGCGCACTCCCACGATCGCTCGCCGCGACGGCGACGGATAGCCCAGCACTTCCTCATACGCTTCATTCGTGAGGTTCTCGACCTTCACGTAGGGCGTGATGCGTCCGAGGTGATACTGCACGTTCGCGTCGAGCGTCGTCGTTGCGTCGTTCGGGGCGCGCGTGAACGGGAAGACGGGCAGCACGTCCTGGCGAGAGCCGGTGTAGAGCACGACGACGTTTGCATCGAGCTCGCCCGAGCGCCAGCCGAGAAAGAGCGACGCGACATGACGCGGCCGCCGCGCGAGCGGTCGGTCGGCGCCTTCTTCCTCCGTGTCGGTGTAGGAGTAGGAGAGCGACCCGCGCAGATTCGACGCGAGCGTCTGCTGCAGCGCGACCTCGACGCCGCGCGCGTTCGCGGCGCCGATGTTCTCGAAGACGAACGTCGCGTTGTCGAAGACGATCAGGTTGTCGTAGTCGCTGTGAAAGAACGTCGCGGAGAACTGCCCGGCGCCGAGCACGCGGTCATAGCCGAGCTCCCAGCTGCGCGAGGTCTCCGCCTCGAGCGCGGTGTTGCCGGCGAAGGGGAAGTACAACTCGCCGAGGGAGGGCGCGCGAAACGCCTCGCCGAACGCGGCGCGGAGCTTGTTCGAGCCGGTGATCCATGCGGCGGCCACGCGCGGTGACGTTTCCGCGCCGAAGGTGTCGAAGTCGTCATAGCGGAATCCGGCGGAGAGCTCGACGCGCGACGCTGCGCTCGTCTCGCGCGTCCAGCGGTCTTCGACGAAGAGCGACTTTTCCGTGCGCTGGTTGCCCTCGAGGTTCGGACCGAAGTTCGTGACGTCGTCGATCTCCGCGCGCTCGTACTCGCCGCCCGCGACGATCGTGCCGAACGCGGTCGTCGTGCGCGTCGTGAGGCGTGCGCGGCGCGTGCGCGACTCCGTCGATGTGCTCACGAGGCCGAATGAATCGTCGGGATCGATGAAGTCGTCGTCGCGGCGGCTCTCCGCAAAGGTCAGCTCGTACGAGAAGCGGCCGATCGCATGCTCGAGCGGAATCGCGAGCTGCGTCTCCGTCCCTTCCTGGCGTCGATTGGGACTCGGCACGAGTGCGGTCGCGAAGGCGTTGAGGTTGAACGGAACACCGAGGTCGTACGAGGTGTGGCGCGCGACGAGGCCGAGCGAGAACGCATCCGCGGGCTTCCAGCGCAGCGCGATGTTCGCGCTCCGCTGATCGAAGTCGTCATTCGCTGCGAAGCCGTCATCCGCACGCGACTCGAACGACGCCGCGAAATGCGACGCGCCGCGTACGTAGGACGCGGTCAGACTTCCGTTGCGCAATCCCTCTCCGCCGGCAGCCACGTCGCCGCGAAGCTCGCTGCGGCGCGGCGTCGTGAGCACGTTCACCACGCCCGCGACGGCATCGGAACCGTACAGCGCGGAGAACGGGCCGCGCACCACTTCGACCTGCTGGACGGCGTTCGTCGAGAAGCGTCCCCAGTCGTAGCCGGCGAAGTAGGGATTCGTGATCTCGATGCCGTTGAAGAGCACGAGCGTGTGATTCGAGTTCGAGCCGCGCGTGAAGAGCGACGTCGCGCGACCCTGCGAGCCTGTGCGGCTCAGGATCAGGCCCGGCACTTCGCGCAGCACGTCGGCGACGTCGCGCGCGGCACGCTCGTCGATCTCTTCGCGCGTCACGACCGTGACGGCGGCGGGCGTCGACTCCACCGTCTCCGGCAATGCGGATGCGGTGACGACGATCTTCTGTTGAATGGCGGGTTGTGCGGCGGCGAGGACGAGAATGAAAAGGATGTGGGTCATAACGCTCCTTCCCTCCGAAGGTTGTTGCGTTCATGTCCGTACGGCAGGTTTCCTGGCTTCCGGGTCGTCCTTCCCACGCCCCCTTCCCGCTGTTCGCAGTGGGGATCGCCTTTCGATCAAGGCGTGAGTCGTCGCCGGTTACAGTGGCGGGGGCCGCGCCGGCATTTCACCGGCTTCCCTTTCACCGTCGCGGACGTTGGTTGTGGGTTGTGAAAGAACTGGGGGGGATTGTATATGAGGTTGCCCAGTTGCCCGGTTGCCCGGTTACGCGGTTACGCGGTTACGCGGTCACCGGGTGCTTCTCGGCAAGTTGGTTCTGCTCGCAACGCTGCACCGGGCAACTGGGCAACCGGGAAACCGCGCAACTGCGAGACCGCGCAACCGCGTAACCGCACCCCCGCAACCGCCCTCACGGCCTCCTCCTGAACTTCTCGTACAACTGCGTGTGCCGCGACTCCATCGCAATGTCCTCACCGGCGATGAACACCCGCTTCACGTTCGTGCGGATCTCGAGCGGGTCGCCGTCGGTGATGATCACGTTTGCCTGCTTGCCGACTTCGAGCGAGCCGAGGCGGTCGGCGACGCCGAAGATCTCGGCGGGATAGATCGTGATCGACTTCAGCGCCACGTCCTTCGGCAGCCCGAACGCGGCACACGACGCGGCGTGATACGGGAGGCTGCGCGTGTTGTGCGAGTCGCCGCTCTGGATCGCGAAACGGATGCCGTTGTCGTGCAGCGCCTTCGCGTTCGTGAAGAGCAGATCGTACGGATCGTCTTCCCGGCGCGGGAGGGCCAGGATCGGCCCGAGGATGACGGGAATGTTGCGCGACCTGAGATCGGGGAGCACGCGCGCGACGTCCTGCGCGCCCGCGAGAATCGTCTTCAGCTTGAACTCGTCCGCGAACTCGAGCGCGGCGCGGATCTCGCGCGCGAGATTCACATGCATCATCACCGGCACGCGTCCTTCGAGCACCGGTACGAGCGCTTCGAGAATCAGGTCGCGATCGAAACGGCGGACGTTGCGATCGCCCGCACGCGCCGAAGCAGCTTTCGCGTACGCCTGCGCGTCGCGGAAGAGATCGCGCAGCTTGTCCACATCGCGCGTGTAGCTCTTCGTCAGCTCCTTCTCCCTCTCCTCGTCCTGCGGCACGTCGACGAGCGGCGCGCTGCGAAGGCGCGGAAACCGGATGTGCATCGCCGCGGGCGCCTTCACCACCATCTCCGGCGGCGTCCAGCCCGCGAGCTGAATGAGCGCGCTCTGCCCCGAGATGATGCCGCCTTCCGGCGTGCTGACCACATGCGTCACGCCGCTCACGCGCGTCACCGGAACGAGCTCGCTGTGGGGATTGATCGCCACCGCGGCCATCGCGTTCGGATTGAGATCGCCGAGCTCCGTCGTGTCGACCGTCCCGGCGACCGAGTCGATCTCGATGAGGCCGAGGTTCGAGCCGGAGTCGATCATGCCCGGATAGACCGAGAGGCCCGTGCCGTCGATGACCGTCGCGCCCGCGGGGACGGTGACGTTCGCGCCGATGGCGGTGATCAAGCCGTTGCTGAAGACGATCGTGCCGTTCGCGATCGGAGCGGAGGTGACCGGAACGATGGTCGCGTTGCGAATGGCGATCGTCGGTTTGGTGCCGGGGTTGTTGAGGATGACCGACTGCGCGAACGCGGAGGAGGCGCAGAGCAGGGCGAGAGCGGCGAGCTTACGCATCCTTCTTCTCCTTCTTCTCGTCCTTCTTCTTCTTCTCGGCGTCTTCCTTCTTCAGCCGCTCTTCCTTCTCTTTGCGCATCGCCTCGCGCTGCTGGAGGTCGCGCGCGCGGTCGAAGTAGATCTCGCCTTCGATGAAGGTCGTGTCGACGCGCGCATACGACGAGAGGGGATAGGCGGTCCAGATCGCGAGGTCCGCATCCTTCCCGGCTTCGATCGAGCCGATGCGCTTCTCGAGGCGCAGTTGCGTCGCGGGATTGATCGTGCAGAGGCGCAGCGCTTCGTCTTCGGTGAGCCCGCCGTACTTCATCGCCTTCGCGGCATCGTGATTGAGATGACGCGCGAGCTCGTCGCTGTCGGAGTTGACCGAGGTGAGCACGCCGTTGCGCACCATCAGCGCAACGTTGTACGGCGTCGCGTCGTACGCCTCGGCCTTGTAGCCCCACCAGTCGATGAACGTCCCGCCGCCGACTCCGCGCTCGGCCATCTCGCGCGCGGCCTTGTAGCCTTCGAGCACGTGCTGCAGCAGGCGGATTTTGAATCCGAGCTCGTCGGACAGCCGCAGCAGCATCACGATCTCGTCGGAGCGGTAGCAGTGCGGATGGACGTCGATGTTGCCGCGGAGAATGTCGGCCATCGTCTCCATCAGCAGATCGCGGCGCGGCGGAATCGCGGTCTCGTTGCGCTTCCGCTTCGCCTCGTACTCGTCCCACGCGGCCATGTAGTCGCGCGCGTCGATGAAAGACTTGCGGATCACTTCCTCGACGCCCATGCGCGTCGCCGGATACTGCCTCGGCGTTCCTTCCGGCGGACGGAAGTTCGCGCTCTTCGGGTTCTCGCCGAGGGCGAACTTGATCGTGCGCGGCGCGCCTTCGACGACCCATTCCGACACGGGCCGCCCCCACTTCCACTTCACGATCTGGCTCTGCCCGCCGATCGCGTTCGCGGAGCCGTGCAGGATCAGCGCGGCAGTCGTGCCGCCCGCGAGTTGTCGATACGCGGAGATGTCGGTGGCAGTGAGCGCGTCGGCGATGCGCACCATGCCGGTGTTCGGCAGCGAGATCTCGTTCACGCTCCCTTCGACCGCGGTGTGGCTGTGCGTGTCGATGATGCCGGGAAGCACGAACTTTCCGGTGGCGTCGATCACCTGCGCGTTCGCGGGCGCCGCGATGTCTTTGCCGACGGCGGCGATCTTCGAGCCGCGGATGAGCACCGAGCCGTTCTCGATCGTGCCGTTGGTGACGGTGAGGATCGTCGCGTTGCGAATGAGGGTGACGCGCTCCTGGGCGGTTACGGGTATGACGAGTGTGAGGATGAGCAGCGCTGCGTGAGGGACAAGCCCCCTCATCCGGCCTTCGGCCACCTTCTCCCCCGGTGCGGGGGAGAAGGGAGTGGGAGTTGGTGCGAACAGTCCCCTCGCCCCGCAAAGCCAGGAGAAGGCAGTTGCGGAGAACAGTCCCCTCTCCCCGCCGCGCGGGGAGAGGGTGGCGCGCAGCGCCGGGTGAGGGGCGTTCCCGCTGATGCTGCGATTCCCATCGTTTCTCATCGCGATCTGCTCCCGCTGAAGTCGAACGTGCCGAGGGTCGTGCTCACGGTGCCTTGCATCGTGTCGGCGGACAGGGTGCCGCGGAAGACCCAGTCGGTCGTCTCCGCCTCGTTCTGCGCGCTGGCGGAAATGGTGAGCTCGAATGCGCTGCCGTCGAACGAGCCGCTTCGGATCTCGCCCGAGCCGCGGTCGCCCGAGTACGTGCCGGTGAGCTTTCCATCCTCGGCGTGCAGCGTCACCGACATGGCGATGCTGCCCTGCGGCGCGCGCACGGTCACGTTCCACGTGCCGTCGATCGGCGACGCGGGCGACTCGGCAGCTTTCTTGTCCTCGCGGGGCAGGCGGATCTCGCGGCCGTCGACGAAGAGCCGCGTCACTTTCGCTTTCTCGTCGAAGAGCGGCTTGTCGCTGACGACGACGTTCGCGATCTTGCCGCGCTCGAGCGATCCGAGCTGGCGGTCGATGCCGAGGATGCGCGCGGGTGCGAGCGTGGTCGCGCGCAGCGCGTCGTCGGCGGAGAGTCCGTTGTCGATCGCCTTGCGGATGCCCGGGAAGAAGTCGCCCGTCTTTCCGCCGCCGCTCACGAGCGCGAACTGCGCGCCGGCCTTCGCCAGCGCCGCGGGTGTCGTGGGCGCGAGCTGGCGATCGCGAATCACGCGCAGCGGCTGATCCTCGCGATCTTCTTTGTCCGCCGGCGCGACGGGCCACTTCACGGAGACGAGCACGGGAACGTTCTTCAGATCATCCGCGAGCTCATACGCCTGCCGCGCGCCGGAGATGATGTAGCGGACGTTGAGCTCGCGCGCGAGCGCCTGCACGCGGAGGATCATCTCCGCGGAGTCGGCGAGAAACACGACCGGCAGCTCGCGCCGCAGCACGGGCTGCAGCGCGTCGAGCGCGGGATTCTCGGGCGGCCTGCGCAAGCCGGCGGGCGTGCGTTCGTAGACGGCATGCGCAGCGGCGTGCTGCTGCGCGTCGAGGAAGGTCTGGCGGATGTAGGCGATGACGCCCATCAGGCTGTCCGGATAGATCCAGGTCGAGCGTGGATTGAAGGAAATCTGCAGCGTGGCGGGACTCAGGATCACGCGCGACTCGACCGATCCTCCGCCGAGGTTGAGGACGACGGACTGACCGTTGAAGATGCCGGCGGCGGGCGCGGTGGCGATCGTGGTCACGCCGATCGCGCGGCGCGCGTCGACGTCGTCATCGCTGAGTTTCACGTTGCGGAGAGCGAGAGAGTCGGGAGTCGGCTCCGGCGCCGATTCCGTCGGGCGCGCCGCGCCGCCGCCGCCACCGAATCCGGAGCGCCGCGGCGCGGGGGCAGCGAAACCGAGCGATGTTTGCGCGTCGATCAGTCCCGGATAGACGTGCGCGCCGGCGACGTCGATGACCGTCGCGTCGCGCGGGACCGCGACATTCGCGCCGACCGCTTCGATCAGTCCGTCGCGAACGATCACCGTTCCGTTCGCGATCGCGGGGCCGGAGACGGGATGCACCGTACCGCCCGTGATCGCGTACACGCCGGGGGCCTCGGCGTGCAAAACGGGCGCGGCGCAGAAAAGGAGAACGGCGACGAGTCGCCTCAGACTCATGCTCACCTCCGCAGCGCGCGCATGATAACCGCCCGGCACGGCCGGGTGCGCGGATTGGCCCAGCCTCCTTCAGGAGTTCGGCGATCCGTTTCCACGCAGCGCAGCGCCGGGGTGACACGTCCCAGGAAATTCAGTACCCTCAGCAGTCCGGAACAGCCCCCATGGTCCTCTTCAACTACGCGACGAAAGAAATCACGGCGAAGGTCGTCTATTACGGTCCCGGCCTCTGCGGGAAAACGACGAATCTGCAGTTCGTGTACGACTCGCTGCCGTCGAACAACAAGAGCAAGATGCTCTCGCTGGCGACGAAGACGGACCGCACGCTGTTCTTCGACTTTCTCCCGCTCGATCTCGGCAAGATCCGCGGGATGCGCACGAAGCTGCAGCTCTACACGGTTCCCGGTCAGGTCTACTACAACTCGACGCGGCAGCTCGTGCTCAAGGGCGCGGACGGAATCGTGTTCGTCGCCGACAGCCAGGACTTCGCGCTCGACGCGAATCTCGAATCGCTGCAGAACCTCGAGGACAACCTGAAGCGGCAGGGCGTGCGTCTGCGCGAGATGCCGCTGGTGCTGCAGTACAACAAGCGCGATCTGCCGAATGCGCTTCCGGTCGCGGAGATGGATGCGGAGATCAACAAGCATCAGGTGCCGCGCTTCGAGTCGGTGGCGACGACAGGCATCGGCGTCGAGGAGACGCTGAAGGGGATCACGCAACTGGTGCTCGCCCATCTGATCAGGAAGTACGGTCTCGAGGGCTCGGAGCCGCTGGACAAGGAGATTCAGATTCTCAACCCGCCGTCCGCACCGGCTCAGAAAGCCGATTCGCTGTGGGATGAGGACGACGAGCCGCCGTTTTCGCCGCCGCTCTCGCGTCCCACGACGCCGAGCGGTGCGTTCGCGCCGGCGGGCGAGCCGGAGTTCGACGTCGACGAAGCGGCGGCGGACGAGAGCATCCCGCTCGTGGCGACGGAGCTGTTGCCCGCGGCGAGCGCGATGCCGGGAAATCCGTTCGAGGAAGTGACGGAGGATTACTTCAGTACGCCGGGACCCGCGTCATCGCAACCGATCGAAGTGCCGATGATGTCGATCGAGATCCCGCTGCCCGCGGGGATTCTCGAGTCGCTCCCGATCCTCGGCGATCAGCCGTCGCCGTCGAGCGCACCCTCGCCGGAACGCCGCGCGAATGACGGACTCGTCAAGGAAGTGAACATCCCGCTCAACCTGTCGATGGACGAGATCCGCAATCATCGCCGGCTGCGCCTGAAGATCACGATCGACGTGAATCTTTTGCCGTAATCCATGTCATCCCGAGCGTCGAGCGAGGGACCTGGGGGTCGGGAGGCGCCAAAGACGCGCCTCGCGCGCCCCCGACCCCCAGGTCCCTCGCTACGCTCGGGATGACATAGGTCGTGAAACGCGTTCTCCAGAGAGTTCCGGAGGGGTGGCCGAGTGGTTTAAGGCAGCGGTCTTGAAAACCGCCGTGCGGGAAACTGTACCGTGGGTTCGAATCCCACCCCCTCCGCCAGCGCTTCGCGGATTGAGGATTGAGGATGAAGGATTGAGGAAGGGTAGAATCGCGAGCGGGGAGTTGATTTCCTCAATCCTCAATCCTCAATCGCGCGCCAGCGCCAGATCCCTGGCCCTCGATGCCGTAAAACGGCGAGTTCCACTTCACGGCCTTCCTTTTCGCACCTTTTTCGGCTTGGCCTCATTCCGGGCCACCGCGGCTTTCACGAGCGCCTTGAACGCGCGCGCGTCGACCTTCTCGCCTTCATGGATGTCGATCGCCCTTCGCGTGTTGCCTCCCAGGCTGGAATTGAAGAGGCGCGATGGGTCCGGGACGCTGGCCCCTCGGGCGAACGTGAGCTTCACGGCCTTCTTGTAGGCCTCCCCGGTGCAGACAATCCCGTGGTGCGACCAGACCGGATTGTCCCATTTCCATTCCTCGGTCATCTCGGGGTCGGCTTCCAGGATCAGCGCCCGCATGCGGGCAAGCGTCTCCCCGCGCCATCCCTCGAGGTCGAGGATCCGCTGGTCGATGAGCTGGGAAGCGGGTTTTCCGGATGCCACAGTTGAAATTTATCATGTGATTGAAAATTGAGAATGAGCGCTGGAATCGCGCGCCGCGGAATTTCAATTTTCAATTTTCAATTCTCAGTTTGCCGCGCGATTCCGCGCGGCGGTACGCGTCAGCCGGAGAGATGGGTGAGTGGCTGAAACCAGCGGTTTGCTAAACCGCCGTAGGGTCTAAAGCTCTACCGAGGGTTCGAATCCCTCTCTCTCCGCCACGCGACTCGGACCGGCGAAACGACGACGCGCGCTGCTCCACCAGTACACCAGCAGTCCCAATCCCAATCCCAGCATCGTCCACAGCACGAGCTCGTTCGGCGGGAGCATGAACACGATCGTGATGATCGCGATCCAGATCACGGCGACCGTGTTCAGCACCGGCGACCAGCGGCCGAGGTGCCAGGCGGCGCGCGCGATGGTCATGTGCTCCCCGCGGCCGCGAAGGCGGTTGCGCAGGTTGAGATAGATCGGGATGCCGTACGCGAGGTAGAGGCAGATCGTGCTGATCGACGTGACGACGAACCACGCCGCGGCGTAGAGGCAGATCAACACGGAGAGCGCGCAGGTCACGAGAATCGCGATCGCCGGCGTGCGATGTTTGCCGCTGACGCGCTTGAGCCAGCGCGAGCCGGGAATGCCGTCGTCGCGCGCGAAGGCGTACCACATGCGCGCCATCGAAGTGACCGACGCCACGCCGCAGAGCCACATCGCGACGCCGATGAGGATCGCGATGGCGTTCGCGAGAATCGTAGCGCGGGCATCCTGCCCGCCGTAACGCCGGCATCCTGCCGGCGAATCGCTGGCTGGAAGCCAGCGACACGGCGGCCTGGAAGGCCGCGCTACCCTCCCGCGCTACGTCACTTCACGACATCCAGCGCTTTCTCCGTTGCGTGCAGCCTGCAGCAGCGAGAGCACGAAGAGCAGCAGCGGCGGCGCGGCGGCATACAGCGCCCCGAGTCCGGGCACGAGACGGAAGAGCGGCGAGGCGAGAGTGGCCTCGCCGACAACGAGAACCGGTTCGACAGTTGCGGCGACGGGCTGAAAGGAGAAGAGAAAGGCGAGCGAGTTGTGATGCCGTCCGAAGATCGCGAGCAGCGTCGTGATCGCGAGCACGCCGCCGATGTGCCACCACACGCTGATGTCCGAGAGGCGCGCCGTCAGGCGAATGCCCCACACGTTGATCGCGATCTGCGGCAGAAGAATGAGCAGCATGACCAGCAGCTGAAATTTCCAGCTCGTCGCGGACCGTGTGAAGATGCCGATCAGATAGATCGCCGCGGCCACGTTGATGCCCGCGGTGATCGCGACCTGTCCGATCATGTTCAGCCACACCGTCACCCACGCCCAGGTGCGTCCGCCCAGACGAAAGGCCCAGAAATAGAGCCCTCCCGCGGTCGGATACGCCGAGGCGATCTCCGCCATCGACGCCGCGACCGCGAGCGTCATCACGCTCACCAGCGGCCAGCCGACGGAGTTGACGAGCGGCCCCGCGAACTTCAGCCCGTACCCGTACAGCAGCACCGCGCCGGTGAGAATCGAGATGATGGAGAACGAGACCGCGAAGTTCGAGAAGCCGCCCATCTCGCGGTACAACTGCTGCGCGTAGCCGAGATGCTCGAGATCGCGCACGTCGGCGGCGATGAGGTCTTCGCGAGTTGAGCGTGTCATCCTTCGCCGTCTTCGCGCCTGAGGATGACACGGGGACGTGTCACCACGCCAGATCGAGCGAAGGCGTCACGAATTTCATCAGCGCACGGTAGTGCCGGCGAAGGAGGGCGGACGTCTCGTCCGCCCAACCCACGGGGCGGACGAGACGTCCGCCCTCCACTGCAATCGCGTCGCCCCGCGCTCGGCACGCTTCGTGCTCGAACTTGAGACCGCCTCACGCGGGTATCGGTGGGAAGCACAATTTTGACTCTAGTACCCCGGAAGGAGACTACTCATGGCAACCAGTAAACGCGGTTTCGCGTCGATGGACGCGTCAAAGCAGCGTGAGATTGCAAGCAAAGGCGGACGCGCTGCACACGCCAAGGGCACGGCCCACGAATTCACATCGGATGAGGCACGAGTCGCCGGCCGCAAGGGCGGCGAAGCGGTGAGCCGCGATCGCGCCCACATGGCCGTGATCGGCCGCGAGGGCGGCCATAGCCGCGGCGCACGCGCCCGTGCTGCTGCCGCCGCCGGCGTCCCCCTCGGCGCAGCCAGCGGCTCCTCAAACGCGCCGATGCGCGCTAGCCATCGCAATGAGGACATGGAGCAGAGCACGAGCGCGCAGCCGTTCGGGCGCCAGGTGAACGAGGAGCGCAGCGGATTCGAGAATCGCTACGGCCAGGAGCGTCAGGAGCGCTCTATTCGCGGCGACAACGCCAACGAAGGCGGGCCGCTTTCGAGCCGCGACCGTCTGTAGATTTGAAAACGTAGCGACCGGCTTCAGCCGGTCGCTCCCGGAGGCGGGCTGAAGCCTCGCCTCCACGTTTACACCTCTTCCATCCGCTCCGAGAGCTCGCCCCCGAGCCAGCCGGTGACGACGGTCAGCAGCACGCCGAGGCCGGACAACGCAATCGCGATCGCCTCGGGATGAGCCGGGGTCTCGCGGCGAGCGGCGAGGCTGATCGCGAAGAGCAGCGCGACGACGACGAATCCGCCGCCGTGCCACGCACCGAGCCGGCGCGCGCGCGTGCCGTGCGGAATCGCGATCCAGTCGATCACGCCGAAAACGGCGGCGATCCCGCCGCCGATCACGCCAGCGACGATCATCCACCACGCGACGATCGCCAGCTCCGCGCGTCCCGTAGCCATCCACGCGAGGTCGAAGAAGAACGACGTCGCGAGGAGGCCGAGCGGAAAGACGATCAGGATCTGATGGATGGGATGCCCGAGGATGCGCGCGCGCGATTTCATTCGTGAGCCATCTGCAGAACTTCGGCGAAGTGCAGCGTCTTCCGTTGCGTCGACTGCTCGATCTGCTCGCGGCAGCTGAAGCCGTTCGCGATGATCAGCGTGTCGGGCGGCGCCTCGCGCACGAGCGGGAGGATCACGCGTTCGCCGATGCGCATGGAGACGTCGTAGTGCTCGCGCTCGAAGCCGAACGCGCCGGCCATGCCGCAGCAGCCGGAGTCGGGATGCTCGAGGTCGAGGCCGATCTTTCGCAGCAACTCCTCCTCGGGATCGAAACGCATGATCGCCTTGTGATGACAGTGCGCCTGCACGATGGCCTTTTTCTTCAGTGACGGTAGCGGCACGTTCTCGCGAAGCAGAAATTCGCTCAGCGTGAGCGTCGATGCGGCGAGCTTCTTCGCGTACGCGTCGTTCGGGAAGAGGCCGGGCAGCTCGTCGCGGAAGACGGAGACGCAGCTCGGCTCGAGGCCGACGATGGCGATGCCTTCGTCGAGCTCGGGGCGAAGAACGTCGAGCGTCTCGCGCAGGAGTTTTTTTGCGCGGTCGAGGAAGCCCCAGTCGTAGAGGGGGCGGCCGCAGCAGAGTTGCTTCTTTGGGATCGTGACGGTGTAGCCGGCTTTTTCGAGGACGGCGACCGCGGCGAGGGCGGTTTCGGGGCGGAAGTGGTTGTTGAAGGTGTCGGGCCATAGGAGGACGCGGCCCCTCACCCTAACCCTCTCCCCGCTAGCGGGGAGAGGGGACTGGGACTGGGACTGGGAGCGGAACGTTTTGTGCGCGAATTTTGGGAGCGTGCGTTGGGGGGCGATGTGCATGAAGGGTTTGGTCATCGCCATCATTGCGTTCGTGATGCGTGGCATCTTCGAGCCCAGGCGCGCCCAGATGTCGATGAGGCCCATCGTGTATGCGGCGAGCGGCCGTATGCGGCCCGCGTAGTAGTGCGACATGAACTCGGCTTTGAACGTGGCCATGTCGACGCCGGTGGGGCAGTCGCCTTTGCAGCCTTTGCAGGCGATGCAGAGATCGAGCGCGTCGCGCACGGCTTCGTTGCGCCAGTCGTCGGGGATCGTCTCGCCCTGGAACATCTCGAAGAGCAATCGCGCGCGGCCGCGCGTTGAATGCTCTTCCTCGCGCGTCACCTGATAGCTTGGGCACATCGTGCCGCCGTCGAGGCGCCGGCATCGGCCCACGCCGACGCAGCGCAGGAGCGCGTGGCTCATCCGCCCTTCGTCTTCGGCGAACTGGAAGTGCGTCTGCGGCTTCCACGGCGCGTAGCTGGCGCCGAGGCGGAGATTCTCGTCGGGCTCGTAGGGCGTGATCACCTTGCCGGGATTCATTCGCCACTCCGGATCCCACAGCGCCTTGAACTCGCGGAACGCGTTCATCAGCTCGGGCCCGTACATCTTCCCGAGCAGCGCCGCGCGCGCCTGGCCGTCGCCGTGCTCTCCCGAGAATGATCCGCCGTACGACGCGACGAGATCCGCCGCGTCGTCGATGAACGCGCGGAACTTCGCGATGCCGGCGGCCGACGTCATGTCGAAGTTCGTGCGCGTGTGCACGCAGCCGTCGCCGAAGTGGCCGTACAAATCGCCGCCGTACTGATACGACTCGAGCAGCTTGCGCAGATCGCGGAGGTACGCGCCGAGCTTCGCCGGTGCGACCGCCGCGTCTTCCCACCCTTCCCACATCGGCGGCTTGCCGGGAACGTGCGCGGTCGCGCCGAGCCCCGACTCGCGCACCGCCCAGAGAAAGCGCGCCTCCTTCGATGCGTTGTCGACGAGGCGCATCGGCGCGCCGGGCATCGAGTCCACCACGCGCTGGGCTTTGGCCATCGCCTCCTCGAGCGTGTCGCCGCCGAATTCCACGAGCAGCCATCCGCCGCCCTCGGGCAGCAACGCAAGGCCATGCGGATTCATCCCCTTGTGCTTCTGATCGCGCACGAGGAGGTCGTCGAATCCTTCGAGGCCGATCGGGCCGAACGCGAGGATGCGCATCACGTCGTCGGCCGCCTCGTACACGCTCGGATAGCCGATCACGAGCAACGCGCGCGCGGGCGGGCTCGGGACGAGACGCGTCTTTGCCTCGAGCACGAGCACGCACGTCGACTCCGATCCGACCAGCGCGCGCGCGACGTGAAAGCCCTTCTCGGGCAGCAGATCGTCGAGGTTGTAGCCGGAGACGCGGCGCGGGATTTTCGGATAGCGCGCGCGGATGAGATCCGCGTATTGATCGCGAATGCGCTTCAGCCCCGCGTAAATCTCGCCGCGCCGTCCGCCTTCGCCGATGATCCGCGCCAGTTCGTCCTCGCTCGTCGCGCCGGTGCGCATGCGCACGCCGTCGTATGTGAGCACGTCGAGCTCGTCGATGTTGTCGACGGTCTTGCCCGACATGATCGAGTGCACGCCGCAGGAGTTGTTGCCGATCATGCCGCCGAGAGTGCACCAGCGATGCGTCGCGGGATCGGGACCGAAGGTGAGGCCGTGCTTCTCCGCCTCGTGGCGGAGGTCATCGAGCACGATGCCCGGCTCGACGCGCGCGAACTTCTGCGCCGGATTCATCTCCGCGACGCGATTCATGTACTTCGACATGTCGATCACGACGGCGACGTTGCAGCACTGGCCGGCGAGACTCGTTCCCGCGCCGCGGCCGAGAATCGGCGCGCCGAATCTGCGCGCGAGCTCCACGGTCGCGATCACGTCGTCCGCATCGCGCGGCAAAACCACGCCGATCGGCACCTGCCGGTAGTTCGATGCGTCCGTCGAATACAGCGCGCGTGCGCCGTCGTCGAAACGCACTTCGCCGCGAATGGCGCGCTTCAGCGCGCCCGCGAGCGCGGCGGCATCGACGGTGACGGTTTGAATCCGATCGCGATGCTCGATGCGGTTTGCGGGCGGGCGGTCGTCGTGGGGAAACGCGACGGGAGGATAGCGGGTGATCTCGCGGGTCACAGTGTGCAGTCTATCGGTTGCCCGGTTCCCCGGTTCCCCGGTTGCCCGGTTGCCCGGTTGCCCGGTTGCCCGGTTGCCCGGTTGCCCGGTGAGCTCATGCCGGGTAACCGGGCAACTGGGTAACCGGGCAACTACAACGGACAACTACAATCTCCCTCATGCGCTCCTCCACCTGGCTCGCGCGCGCCGGCATGCGTCTCGCGGATGCCTGCGAGCGCTGGTTTCCGGACGCGTTCGTTTTCGCGCTCGCGGCCATCGTGATCGTCTTCGCGGGCGGACTCGCGATCGGCATTCCCGCGCCGAAGCTCGCGGCGGAGTTCGGCAGCGGCTTCTGGTCGATCGTCAACTTCACGATGCAGATGGCGATGATCATCATCGGCGGCTTCGTCGTCGCGAGCTCGCCGCCGGTCGCGCGCGTCACCTCGCGCCTCGCCGCGATTCCGAAGACCGCGCGCGGCGCGGTCGCGTTCGTGGCCATCTTCGCGATGCTCTCCGCGCTCATATCGTGGGGGCTTTCGCTGATCTTCACCGGCTTGCTCGTTCGCGAGGTGGTGCGGCGACTCGACGCAATCAACATCCGAGTCGACTATCGCGCGATCGGCGCCGCCGCGTACCTCGGCCTCGGAACGGTCTGGGCTCTCGGTCTCTCGTCATCCGCCGCGCTGCTGCAGGCGACGAAGTCGGCGATCCCCGCCTCACTCCTGCCGATCACCGGCGTGATTCCTCTGACGCAGACGATCTTCCTCTGGCAGAGCATGCTCATGGCGCTGATCCTCATCCTCGTGGCGGTGACGGTCGCGTACTTCTCCGCGCCGCGCGAAGAAGAAGCGCGGACGTTCGCGGAGGCGGGAGTTCGTTTCGAGCCCTTCAGGATCGATCAGCCGCCTGTGCTCACGCCGGCCGATCGTGCGGAGAACAGTCCCATTCTCACCGTGGCGATCGCACTGCTGATGCTTTGGTTTCTGGTGCAGCAGATCCGCGCGCGCGGCGGCATCGCCGCCGTCGATCTCAACAACTTCAATCTCGCCTTTCTCGCCTTCGGGCTTCTGCTGCACTGGCGCCCTCGATCGTTTTTGAAGGCCGTCGCGGCGGCGGTCCCCGCGACGGCGGGCGTGCTCATTCTGTTTCCGTTCTACGGCGGGATCTTCGGGATGATCGCGAAAACGGAGCTGTCGGAGCGGCTGGCGAATCTCTTCATCCAGTTCAGCACCCGCGAGACGTTTCCCGTCATCGTCGCCCTCTACTCCGCGGTTCTCGACCTCTTCCTTCCCTCGGGCGGCGGCAAGTGGGTCGTCGAAGCTCCGTACGTCATGAAGGCCGCGAACGAGCTCGGAGTCCACCTCGGATGGATGGTGCAGGTCTACAACGTCGCGGAAACGGTGCCGAACCTGATCAATCCCTTCTGGATGCTGCCGCTGATGGGAATCCTCAACGTGAAGGCACGCGACCTCGCGGGCTACTCGATTCTCCAGCTGCTCTTTCTCACGCCGGTCATGCTCGTGCTCGTCTGGCTGCTCGCCCTGACGCTTCCCTATGTGCCGCCTTCGGCCGGCTGAAGCCGGCCGCTACATGACACGTGACCGAAACCTAACGTTCGGCGGTTCGTAACCGTATTAGTAAAGAAGCAATCGATGCGAACTCTCTTTCTGGTCGTGGCTCTGCTGGCGTTTGCGATTCCCTCGCACGCGGCATACGAGCGCCAGATCATCGGCGGCGAGCAGGATCACTCACTCGGCGCGGTCGGGGACTGCGAGCATTTCTTCAACACGACGTTCACGAGCTTTCCCTCCACGGTCACCGAACAGGAGCAGCGCGAGCTCACGCTCGATGACGGCGAGGTCCTGCGCGTCACCGCAAGCGGCGAGGGCGGCGTATCGATCCGCGGATGGAACAAGCCGCACGCGCGGCTGCTCGTGTGCCGCACCGCGGTCGCGCAGACGAAGACGCATGCGCGGCGCGTGCTCGACTCGATCACCGTGTCGCATCGCTCCGGCGAGATCGCCACGCACGGTCCCGCGATCAACGACACGCAGGCGTGGTGGGCGAACCTGATCCTCTACGTGCCGCGCCGCACGACGCTCAACGTAAACGCCGGCAACGGCGGCATCGCGATGCGCAATCTCAGCGGCAACGTGAGCGCGCACGCCACGAGCGGCGGCATCTCCGTCGCGACGTCGTCGGGCAGGTTCAGGATCGAAACCGAGAGCGGCGGCATCACGCTCGATCGCGTGACCGGCCGCGTGAATGCACTCTCGCGCGACGGCGCGATCGCGTTCAAGGCGCCGAAGACCGTCGTGCCGTCGATCGAAGCACGCGCCGGCAGCGCCGGCCGGATCATCTGCAGCATCTCCGACAACGCGACGTGGGACGCGTCGCGCAAAGTCGTGCGCATCGGCGACGGGTACCCCGAGGTACACCTGGCGACCGACGCGACGATCATGATCGAGCACGTGCGGTAACGCTCCCTCCGTGTAAGTCGCTCGGTTTCTGACACTTCCCCCATCCACTCCCGCGGCACGGATGCTGCACTTTCGTGCCTGCGATGGCTGCCATCCCAGAGACCGTTCTCAGCGAGCAGAGCATTCGCTTCTACCGGCAGGCTCTCGCCATCCTCGAGGGCGCGGGCGTGCGCCATCTCGTCGGCGGCGCGTACGCGTACGCGCGCTACACGGGGATCGAACGGCACACAAAGGACTTCGACGTCTTCATCTGCCGCGGCGACTACGGACGCGCGGCATGGGCGTTTCAGAAAGCCGGCTACAAGACGGAGCTCACGTTTCCGCACTGGCTCGGGAAGGCGTTCAAGGGCGAGGACTTCGTCGATCTGATTTTCAGCGCCGGCAACGGCGTCGGCGAAGTCGACGACACGTGGTTCGAGCACGCGGTTCGAGAAAAGGTCTTCGGCGTCGACGTCGACCTCATTCCGCCCGAGGAGATGATCTGGTCGAAGGGACTGATCATGGAGCGCGAGCGCTTCGACGGCGCGGATGTCGCGCACGTCATCCGCGCCACCGGCGATCAGCTCGACTGGCAGCGTGTCATCGATCGCTTCGGCCCTTTCTGGCGCACGCTTTACGCGCACATCATTCTCTTCGGTTTCATCTATCCGTCCGATCGCTCGAAAGTGCCGGCGTGGGTCATCGACGAGCTCACGCGGCGCATGTACGAGGAGACGCGGGCCGGCAACTCGGACGAGAAGATCTGCTACGGCACGATCCTCTCGCGGCAGCAGTACCTGACGGACATCAGCGAGTGGGGCTACTCGGACGCACGACTCGTGCATGAGACGATGACCGAGGACGAGATCGAGCACTGGACGGCGGGGATCGCCGTCGACGGAGCGAAGTGAAGCGAATGAAGATCGCGGCCATGGCGGACCTCCACGTGAAGAAAACCTCGGCCGGGACGCTGCAGCCGCTTTTCACGAAAGCGTCGGAGAGCGCGGACGTGCTCCTGCTGTGCGGCGATCTCACCGACTTCGGCGCGATCGAGGAGGGCAAGGTCCTCGCGAAGGAGATCACGTCCTCGCTGCGGATTCCGTCGATCGCCGTGCTCGGCAATCACGACGTCGAGTCGGGACATGAGGCAGAGCTCATCGATATCCTCACCGACGCGGGTGTGGTCGTGCTCGACGGCACGTCGTACGAGATCGACGGTGTCGGCTTCGCCGGCGTGAAAGGCTTTGCCGGCGGTTTCGGCCGCCGCGCCCTCGGCGCATGGGGCGAGCAGATCACCAAGGATTTCGTGCACGAGGCGATCAACGAGGCTTTGAAGCTCGAGTCCGCGCTGGCGCGTCTGCGCACGCCGCAGAAAGTCGCGGTGCTGCACTACTCGCCGATTCAGGCGACGGTGCAGGGCGAGCCTCCGGAGATCATCGCGTTCCTCGGCTCGAGCCGGCTCGAAGAGCCGCTCGACCGCTATCGCGTAAACGTCGTCTTCCACGGCCACGCGCATCGCGGTAGCCCGGAGGGGCGGACGAACAACGGCGTGCCGGTGTACAACGTCGCGATGCCGGTGCTCGCGGCCGCGTTTCCCGATCAGCCGCCGTTCCGCGTCGTCGATGTTCCGGCGGGCGAAGAAGCCGCGGCGTAGCCGGTAGTGGAGGACAGGCAATCCTGCCTGTCCGGCCTTCAAGGACAGGCAGGATTGCCTGTCCTCCACTGTTTCCTGCCGCGGTCTCCTGCGACGATGAACGATTGCGCGGGGTGTATCCTTAGCCCGGTCCGATGATCGAGCCGACGCAGTTCAACCTGGTGGTCGGCTGGACAAGCATGGTGGGTGGGGCACTGTCCGGCGCGACGATCGGACTGTACTTTCACGACGATCAGTGGCTGGGCGGATACGGATCGCTCCGCCGTCGCATGCTGCGCCTCGGACACATCGCCTTCTTCGGCCTCGGCATCCTCAACGTCCTCTTCGCGCTGAGCCTCGCCGCGCAGCCCGTACCGCCCTCCTTCGGCCGCTTCGCGTCGTGGGGATTCGCGATCGGCGCGGTGACGATGCCGGCGTGCTGCTTCCTTACCGCGTGGCGCAAACCGATGCGCCATCTCTTCCCGATTCCCGTCGCCGCCGTGCTGTGCGGCATCGGCGGACTTCTCGGCGGATGGCTGCGCGCATGAGACTCGGACTGCTGGCCATGAGCGGCGTGCGCGCCCACAATCCGGAGCTCACCGCTCTCGGATTGACGCTGCCGGGGTTCGTCGAGCGCAACAAAGTCATCGCCTCGCTCCCGAGCCTCGGCCTGCTCACGCTCGCCGGCGCGACGCCGGAGGATGTCGAGCTCGCGTACATCGACGTGCCGGACGTACACGCGGCTCCGTGGCTGCCGGGCGAGTTCGACGCGGTCGCGATCTCGAGCTTCAGCGCGCAGATCAAGGAAGCGTACGAGCTCGCCGACCGCTATCGCGCCGCGGGCACGAAGGTGATTCTCGGCGGACTGCACGTTACCGCGCTGCCGCACGAAGCGGCGGCACACGCGGATGCGATCCTCGTGGGCGAAGGCGAGCCGCTCTGGCCGCACATCGTCGACGATCTCTGCAACGACACGCTCGATCCGGTCTACGACGCGCGCCGCTTCCCGTTCGATCTCGCGAATGCCCCGATGCCGCGCTTCGAGCTGCTCGACACGCAACGGTACAACCGCCTCACCGTGCAGACGCAGCGCGGCTGCCCGTTCGACTGCGAGTTCTGCGGCGCCTCGATCCGGATCGCGCCGGGGTTCAAGGTGAAGCCGGTGGCGAAGGTGATCGGCGAGATCCGCCGCATCAAGTCGATGTGGCCGCATCCGTTCATCGAGTTTGCCGACGACAACACGTTCGCGAACAAAGCGCACGGCCGCGAGCTGCTGCGCGCGCTCGCGGGCGAGCACGTGCGCTGGTTCACGGAGACCGATTTGTCCATCGCGAACGATCCGGAGCTCCTCGCGCTGATGCGCGACAGCGGCTGCGCGCAGGTGCTGATCGGATTCGAGGCGCCTTCGCGCGCGCCGCTCGAACATCTCGAGCAGAAATCGAACTGGAAGGCGCGCCAGTTCGATCACTATCTCGAGAGCATCGAACGCATCCAGTCCCACGGCATCACCGTGAACGGCTGCTTCATCCTCGGACTCGACGGCGCAAATGCGGACTCGTTCGATGATGTGCTCGCGTTCGTGCGGGCGAGCGGCTTGTACGAGGTGCAGATCACGGTGCAGACAGCGTTTCCCGGCACGCCGCTGTACGAGCGGCTCCGGCGCGAAGGGCGCATTTTGCGAGACGGCGCGTGGGAGCTCTGCACGCTGTTCGATGTCAACTTCCGGCCCGCACAAATGAGCGAGGCGCGGCTCGAGGAAGGCTTACGCGAGCTCGCGACGAGGCTGTACGACGCGCACGAAACGCGTGAGCGGCAGCGGCGGTTTCTCGAACGGCGCAGGATGGAGAAGGCGATATGAGCGACTGGCGAAAATGGGTGTTCTACCTCGGCGGGCTGTATGACGCGTTTTTCGGAATCGCGTTCTTCTTTTTCTGGGAGCGTCTCTTCGCGACGTTCCACATCACGCCGCCGAATCATCCCGGCTACGCGCAGTTCCCCGCGCTGCTGCTGGTGATCTTCGGCCTGCTGTTCTTCCAGATCGCGCGCGACCCCGAGGCGAACCGCGATCTGATCATCTACGGCATCGCGCTGAAGGCGGCGTACAGCGGTCTCGTGTTGTGGTATCGCTTCACGTCGGGCGTGCCGGAGTTGTGGGTGCGCTTCGCGTGGATCGACATCGTGTTCCTGATTCTCTTCTTCGTGGCCTGGCAATGGTCGCCGCACCGCGCGGCGCGAACCGCCGAAAGCTGATGCGGCATCAAGCGTTTCCCCACGGCGTCACGCGCGACACGCTGCTCGACTGGTTTCGCGCGACGCGCGCGCGGACGCGGCGGCTGTTCGAGCAACTGGCGCCCGAGGCGTACTACGAGCGTCCGATCCCGCTGCGCAACCCGTTCGTGTTTTACGAGGGGCACATCCCCGCGTTCGCGGTGAACACGCTGCTGAAACTCGCGCTGAAGCGGGGCGGAATCGATGAGCGGCTCGAGACGCTGTTCGCGCGCGGCATCGATCCGGAGAGCGAAGCGGCGATGAAGAATCCGGCCGATGTGTGGCCGTCGCGCGATGACGTGCAGGCGTACGCCGCCGAGGCCGACGCGCTCGTCGAGCGCGCTCTGGCCGAGGAGCGGCTCGATGACGACACGGTCCCGCATCTGCGCGGCGGCGAGGCTGCGTTCACGATCATCGAGCATGAGCTGATGCATCAGGAGACGCTGATGTACATGGTGGCGGCGATGCCAAAGGAGGGCGGACGTCCCGTCCGCCCCCCACAGGCGGACGAGACGTCCGCCCTCCAGATCAAAATCCCCGCCGGCCGCGCCACCCTCGGCATGCCGCGCGACTCCGCCTTCGGCTGGGACAACGAGCTCCCGGAGCTCGTTGTCGATGTCGATGCATTCGAGATCGACGCGCGCAACGTCACGAACGGCGAGTATCTCGAGTTCGTCGAGGCGACCGGCGCGAAGGCGCCGCACTTCTGGACGCGGGAGAACGAAGCGTGGCTGCGTCGCGGCGTGTTCGAGACGTCGGCGCTGCCGCTCGATGCGCCGGTGTACGTCACACACGATGAGGCGTCGGCGTATGCGCGGTGGAAGGGCGCGAGGCTGCCGAGCGAGGCGGAGTATCACCGCGCCGCGTTCGGCACGCCGGCGGGAGACGAGCGGCTGTATCCGTGGGGCGACGAGCCGCCCGATGCCACGCGCGGCAACTTCGATTTCGCGTCGTGGGATCCCGTCGCCGCGGGCTCGTATCCGGCAGGCATGAGCGCGTGGGGCGTTCACGATCTCATCGGCAACGGCTGGGAGTGGACCTCGAGCGTGTTCGACGGGTTCCCCGGCTTCGCGCCGATGCCTTCGTACCTGCAGTACTCCGCCGATTTCTTCGACAACGCGCACTACGTCATGAAAGGCGCCTCGCCGGTCACGCCGCGCGAGCTCGTAAGGCGCTCATTCCGCAACTGGTTCCGCCCGAATTACCCATTTGTCTTCGCGACGTTCCGCTGCGCGCGATGATTGCATGCAATCATCCTCATGGAACTGAAAGTCTACGAGCCGAAAACGTTCAACCTCTCCGGTCTCACCGGGATCTCCGACAAGACGCTGGAGATGCACTTCAAGCTCTACGAGGGCTACGTCACCAACACGAACACGCTGAGCGAACGGATCGCCACGATCCTGTTCGACGGCAAGGTCGATCAGGAGGAGATGCCCGCGTACTCCGAGCTCAAGCGCCGTCTCGGCTTCGAGTACAACGGCATGGTCCTGCACGAGTATTACTTCGGGAACATGAAGCAGCGCGGCGGCGACGACGCACCGCGCGGCTCGAACTTCCGCGTGGCGGTCGAGCGCAGCTTCCCGGGCTACGACATCTGGAAGACGGATTTCGCCGGCGTCGGCAAGATGCGCGGCGTCGGCTGGGCGATCTGCTACCTCGACCCCGCGACCGGAATCGTCTCGAATCACTGGATCACGCTGCATGAGACCGGCAACATCGCCGGCTTCATCCCGCTGCTCGTGATGGACGTGTGGGAGCACGCGTACCTGCTCGACTACAAGCCCGCGGATCGCCCGAAGTACATCGAGGCGTTCATGGCAAACGTCGACTGGGACGCCGTGGAGAAACGGTTCAGTGCGGTGCAGGTGACGGCGGAGGCGAGGTAACTCGGTTGCCCGGTTGCCCGGTTGCCCGGTTGCCCGGTTACCCGGTCACGTATGGCAAACGATTTCCTACCGGGCAACTGGGCAACCGGGAAACCGGGCAACCGTCGCCTTCGCAACCTTTCCGACGCTGCAGCCGTATCTTCAGCGTCATGACCCCAGTCATCGAGGTCACCGGCCTCCGCAAGCTCTACTCGTCTTCGTTCGGCAAGCCGAAGATCGTCGCCCTCGACGGGATCGACTTTCAGGTTGCCGAAGGTGAGATGTTCGGACTCCTCGGCCCTAACGGCGCCGGGAAGACGACCACCGTCAAAATCCTCCTCGGCCTCACGCACGCCACCGACGGCCACGCCACGGTGTGCGGGCTGCCGGTGCGCGATCCCGAGTCGCGCCGCCGCGTCGGCTACCTGCCCGAGGGACACAAGATCCCGAACTATCTGACGGCGCGCCAGGCGCTCTCCATCTTCGGACGGATGTCGGGGATGGAGACGAATGCGATCAAGCAGCGTATTCCGGTGCTGCTCGAGCGCGTGGGCCTGCTGCAGTGGGCGGACGTTCGGATCAAGAAGTACTCGAAGGGAATGACGCAGCGCCTCGGCCTCTGCTGCGCGCTCATCCACTCGCCGCGCGTCCTGCTCCTCGACGAGCCCACGGACGGCGTCGATCCCGTCGGCCGCCGTGAGATCCGCGACCTTCTGCGCGACGAAGCGAAGGGCGGCGTGGCCGTGCTTCTGAACTCGCATCTGCTCTCGGAGATCGAGCTCACCTGCGATCGCGTCGCTGTGCTGCGCAAAGGAAAAGTCGCCGCGTTCGGCAGCGTCGAAGAGCTGACGCGGACGAAAGCGACGTACAAGATGGTCGCCTCGCCCGTCGATGAGAACCTCGTCACGGCATTCCGCGACCACGGCGCGGGCGTCGAGCGCGTGAACGGCCACCTCGTCCTCTCCGTCTCCGACGTCCAGCATCTCAACACGCTCGTGGACCAGCTCCGCGCGCGCGGAGGCATGCTCAGCGAGCTCACCCCGGTGCGCTCGACGCTCGAAGACGTGTTCGTCGATCTGATTCGTGCCGAGGAGGCGCAACCGCAATGATGAAAGTCCTCGCAGCGAACATCGAAGACGTGATGCGCGAGGCCGCGGCGCGATGGACCCTCATCGCGTACTTCTGCCTCTCGACGTTGTTCATCATCATCTTCGCCTCCGCGATCAACCTCGACATCGTCGACGGCGCGCTCGCCGGCGCGAAGCTTTTCGGCAAGGAAGTGGAGATGGGCGGCAACGAGATCAGCATCGAGAAGCTGGTTCTCGGATTCGAGTCGGGATTCTCGGTCTTCGTCTACTTCGTCTGCACCTTCCTCGCGATCTTCGCGACGGCGCACCTCGTGCCGCGCATGCAGGAGAAGGGAACGATCGATCTCTATCTCTCGCGTCCGGTCGGACGCGTGAAGCTGCTGCTCTCGCGCTACATCGCGGGACTGATTCTCGCGGGCAGCAACGTCGTTTATCTGATGGGATCGATCTGGCTGATCGTTGCGTGGAAGACGCAGGTGTTCAATCCGCGCTTCCTGCTCGCCAGCTCGATCATCTTTCTGGTGATCGCCGTGCTGCTCGCGTTTGCGTTTCTGGTCGGCGTGGTAACGTCGTCGACGGCGGTCTCGATCATGACCTCGTACGGCATCTTCTTCTTCGGCCTGATGCTCGCCGCGCACGACAAAATCGCGGCCGCTGTGTCGAAGGACTGGCAGGCCTTCATGATCGAGTCGCTCTACTGGATTTTCCCCAAGAGCGCGGAGCTCGGCCAGGCCGTCATCGCCCTCGTCGGCGGCGACGAGATGCCCGAGCGCGTGCTGCGCGTCCTCACTCCCGCACCATTTCTCACCACCGCCGCCTTCGGCGCCGGCTGTCTGATTCTCGCCTCGTACGTGTTCACCCGAAAGGAGTTTTAACCATGACCCGCACCCCCATTCTCCGCGCCGTCGCTTTCCTCGCCATCGCCGCGCTCGCGCTGCCGCTGTTCGCGAAGGACGACGCGCTCTCGCTCGTTCCGGCGAACGCCGTCACGGTGGGCATGGTGAAGCTGCGCGAGATGCGCAGCAGCCCGCTGTCCTCGATGCTGTTCGAGCACACCGACAAGATGAGCACGGACGGCGAAGCCGAGAAGTTCCTGCTCGAAGCCGGACTCGCGCCGGCGAAAGACATCGACGTCCTCGTCGTGTCGACCTCGCCGCGCACGAACCTCGGATCGGAAGCCGACGTCGTCGTGATCGCCGAAGGCCGCTTCAACGCCGAGCGGCTCTCCAGCGCGCTGCTCGCGCGCGGCGCGGTGAAGAAGGGCGGCTATCTCGTGCTGCCTGACGCACCCGTCAACGAGCGCAAAGAGAACGGCGCGGTCGCGTTCCCCAGCGCATCGCTGGTGATCGCCGGCACGGAGCGCGCCGTCGCAGCCGCGCTCGAAGCGCGCGCGAACGGCGGCACGAACTTCCGCACCGTGAACGGCCTCGGCATGGATCTCGCGCGCGTCGATCGCAATGCGACGGCGTGGGCGCTCGTCGACGTCACCCGCGCCGCGCGGCTGACGAAGGGCGGCACGATCCACACCGGAAAGGGTGCGTCGGGCGATGCGCTCGCCGCGGCGATCCGCAGCGTGTCGACCATCGCCGTCTGGGCGAAGGACACCGGCGGCGCGCTGGAGCTCGGCGCGTTCGGCCTCTCCGGCGATGCGGAAACGCTCGCACTGCTCGAAGACACCGTGCGCGGCGCGCTCTCCGCTCTGCGCCTCGCGGTGAAGGAGAAGTCGCCCGACATGGTGTCCGTACTGCGCCGCTTCGAAGTCTCGCGCAAGGCCGGCTCGATCACGATCGAAGGATCGATTCCAGCGACCTCGCTGCGGGAGATGATGGCGAAGAAGCGCGCGTCGAACTAGCGACCCTTCAACCTTGAAAGCATGCGTGGCCAGCCTTGTCATCCCGAGCGTGAGCGAGGGACCCGGGCGGTTGGGTGGCACGAAGCCCGCGCCTCGCGCCGCACGCCCACCCGGGTCCCTCGCTCACGCTCGGGATGACAAGCCTTGGTACCTACGCTTTCAATGTTGAATGTCCACCAGCGACGCCTGACGTAGCGCCCGGCTTCAGCCGGGCGTCCCCGGGGGGCGGGCTGAAGCCCGCCCCTACGTTTTTTTACACGTATCGCCGCAGATGCTCCCGCCACCACGGCCAGTCATGGCCGAACACGCCGGGCCAGATCTCCAGATGGTTCGGAATCCCCTTCGCCCAGAGCAGCGCTGAGAACTCGCGGTTCTGCTGCACGAGCGAGTCGTGCTCGCCCGTCGCGATCACCCAGCCCACGCGTGAGAGCTTGCCCGACCACTCCGCATCCATGTTCGGGATGTACGAGATCGGGCAGTTGAAGTAGCAGTTCTCGTCCCAGTAGCCGTCGAGCTGCGCGTGGATGTCGTAGATGCCGGAGAAGCAGATCGCGCGGCTGACCACGTCCGGATAGCGCGCGGCGAAGTTCGACGCGTGATACGCACCGAAGCTCGCCCCGTAGACGACGAGATCGCCGCGCTGCGCGCGATTGTGAATGTAAGGCACGAGCTCGTGGCGCAGATACGCGTCGTACTGCGCATGCCGCGCCGCGCGCACGGCGGGATGGATGTTCTCGTTGTACCAGCTCTCGTTGTTGATCGTGTCGACGAGCACGAGCTGAATCTCGCCGGCGTCGACCTTGTCCGAGACCGATCCCGCGAGATGAAAGTCCTCGTTCTCGTAATAGCGGCCGGCCGACGTCGGAAAGAGCAGCACCGGCCGGCCGAACTTGCCGAACCAGAGAAACTCCATCTCGCGGCCGAGGGAGGGAGACCACCATTTTACGTGTTCGCGATACATGAATGAATTAAGAATTAAGAATTAAGAATTTCGAATGAAGAATTAAGAATGACTAATCGTTCGCGATTTTAAATTCTTAATTCGAACCTCTTAATTCTTAATTCTTCTCCGTTTGCTCGAAACGGCGGCGATTCTATACGCTCTGCGCCGGAGAAAAGCATGCGAACCAGGCAAATCGGCCTCCTCTTCGGCATGGAAGACACGTTTCCCTGGGCGCTCATCGAGGCCATCAACGCGCGAGGCGGCGGTGAGATCGAAGGGTCGCCCGTCGAGATCTCGTATCTGAAGGACGACGGCGTCTTTCCGTACGACCTCATCCTCGACCGCATCAGCCACGAGGTGCCGTTCTATCGCACGTACCTCAAGTGCGCAGCGGCGTCGGGCGTGCGCATCGTGAACAATCCGATCTGGTGGTCCGCCGACGACAAGTTCTTCGACAACCTCGTCGCGAAGGCCGCGAACGTCGCGGTGCCGCGCACCGTGCTGCTGCCGCACAAACAGCATCCGCCCAACACCGAGGCGAAGTCGTTCCGCAACATGCGCTTCGTGAACTGGGAAGAAGTCTGGAGCTACCTCGGCTGGCCGATCTTCATGAAGCCGGCGTACGGCGGCGGATGGAAGGACGTGTACAAGGTCCACAACGCCGAAGAGTTTTTCGCCGCGTACGACGAGACCCGCGATCTGGTGATGATGGCGCAGGAAGCGATCGAGTTCGACTCGTACTACCGCTGTTACGTCCTCGGCCGCAAGCACGTGCGGATCATGATGTACGACCCGAAGCAGCCGCATCACCTCCGCTACGTCGCGAACTTTCACACCCCGCCCGAGCTCGAGGAGCGCATTCACCGCGACGCGCTCGCGCTCTGCGAGGGCCTCGGCTACGACATGAACACCGTCGAGTTCGCGGTGCGCGACGGCATCCCGTACGCGATCGACTTCATGAACTGCGCGCCCGACGCCGACCGCAACTCCGTCGGCGAGGAGAACTTCGCCTGGATGGTGGAGAACATGGCCGAGACGCTCATCGGATTCGTGCGCGGCGAGAAGCACTTCGAGCTCACCGGCTCATGGCCGGCGATGCTCGACGTGAAAAAGGACGTGACCCAGCCGATCTCGTGAAACACGTCATCGCGCGCTCGCCCGAGGAGATCCGGGCCGTCCTCGAGACGCTGGAGGGCGAACACCTGCCGACCCGAAAGGCCTACCTCGGCAGCGCGGTCAGCGCGCTGTTCCTCGGCGTGGTCGCGCCGGCTGTCCTGCTCTGGGTGTTGACGAACGACGACATCCTCGACCCGCGCTGGTGGGAGTCGATTCTCACCGCAATCATCGGCCCGCCCCTCGCGCTCGAGCTGATAAGGACGTCCATGGCGCGCTACCGCGTCGACGAATCAGGCATCGAGTGCATCACGCCGCTCGGTCTCGGCTCGTGGGCCGCGATGCGCGCGGAGATCGTGCGGATCGAAGCGAATGCCGGACCGCTGATGCTGTCGCTGCTGATTCACACCTCGACGCGCAGAACACCGTGGACCATGCTCCTGCGCAGGAAACGCGCGCGCGTGCTGATGCAGATATTTCCCGAGCTGCGCCGGATGGCGGGCCAGGCGATCATCGCTGCGACGGCCGAAGAGCAGGCCCGCAAGCGGAAAAACAGGATCGTCCTCGGAGCGCTGGCGTTGTTCGTCGTGCTGCTGATCGCCGTGATCGTCGCGATCGAGTACGTGCGGCGATGAAGGTGGGGGGCAGGTAGTATCCTTCCCGCATGCCCGAACCGACCTTCACCCTCGGCATCGAGGAGGAATTTCAGGTCATCGATCCTGCATCGCGCGAGCTGAAGTCGCACATCCAGGAGATGTTCGCGGAAGGCGAGAAGCGGCTGAAGGACGAGATCAAGCGGGAGATGCACGACCCTGTGATCGAAGTCGGGACACCGATCTGCCGCGACATCCGCGAGGCGCGGCGCGAGATCACGCGCCTGCGGCGTGAGATCTGCCAGCTCGTCCGGGAGAGCGGACTGCGGATCGCATCCGCGGGCACGCATCCCATCTCGCACTGGTCGAACGTCCCGATCACAGCGAACGCGCGGTACGACCAGATCGTGTACGAGCTGCAGATGCTCGCGCGCGCGAACCTCATCTTCGGCCTGCACGTGCACGTGGCGGTGGAAAACCACGAGACGCGCATCGCGCTCATGAACGCGGCGCGCTACTTCCTGCCGCACATCTTCGCGCTCTCGGTCAACTCGCCGTTCTGGTGCGGGCACAACACGGGCTGGAAAAGCTACCGCGCGAAGGTCTTCGAGCGCTTCCCCCGCACCGGCATGCCCGACTACTTCCGCTCCGCGGGCGAGTACGACGAGTACGTCAGCATCCTCGTGGCCACGAACTGCATCGACAACCCGAAGAAGATCTGGTGGGACGTGCGGCCGCATCCGTTCTTCCCGACGCTCGAGTACCGCATCTGCGACGTGCCGATGCGTGTCGACGAGACGATCTGCTTCGCCGCGCTCTTCCAGGCGGTGACGGTGAAGCTCTACAAGCTCTATCGCCAGAACATGGGCTGGCGCCTCTACCGGAAGTCGCTGCTCAACGAGAACAAACAGCGCGCCGCGCGTTTCGGCATCGGCGGAAAGCTGATCGATTTCGGCAAACGTTCGGAAGTACCGTTCGGCATGCTCCTCGACGAGCTCCTCGAATTCGTCGACGACGTCGTCGACGAGCTCGGCTCCCGCAACGAGGTCTACTACGCGAGAGAGATCATGAAACACGGCACCGGCGCCGACCGCCAGCTCCGCGCATACAGCGAGCGGAACGATCTCCGCGACGTGGTGGATCTGATGGTGCGGGAAACGGAGATGGGGGTGATGGTATAACGGCACGCCCTTTGATGACCGCCTTTCCGACCACGATGGAACGCCGCGACATTCATGTGCCGCACGACTTCTTCGAGTACGTGCGCGTCGGGGACAGCGTGCCGGCCGCGGCGCGCGACCGGATCGACGTCGCGATGCTCGACATGAATCACTTCTGGCCGAACGTCGGGCATGACGCGCTCGTGCATGCGGTGCTGGACATCGCGGAGGAGCTGCGCGAAGAGCTGCGGCGCGCGGGCGCGAAGGTGCGCGTGCTGTCGTTCGACGTGCGGCGGCGCAACGTCGTCCCTGAGTCGCCGAACGGGCGCTTTCAGCTCTACATCGGCAGCGGCGGACCGGGACATCTCGATCCGCGCCTGAACGACGGCGTGACGGAATGGAGTCAGGGCGTGAAGGAAGAGGCGACGTGGGAAGCGCCGCTGTTCCGGCTCTTCGACGACGTGCTCGCGCATCGCAGCGCGGCACTGTTCGCGGTCTGCCATTCGTTCGGACTGGTGTGCCGCTGGTCGGGCATCGCCCGGCCCGAGTTGCGCGACCAGAAGAGCAGCGGGATGCCGCTCAACCGCCTCTCGCACGAAGCGCTGCATCATCCGTGGTTCGAGCAGTTCTCGCGAGCGCTTCCCGATCATCAGCATTTCCGCGTGATCGACAATCGCCTCTTCGATCTCGTGTTCGAGTCATCGGGCAAGTCGATGCCGATCGCGTTCGAGGCGGAGGGGGCAGGCGGCCTGACGATGATCGAGCTCGCCCGCGATCCGGGCGGCACGATGCCGCGATTCCTCGGCGTGAATCACCATCCCGAGATCATCGACCGCGAGCACATCATGCAAGTGCTCGACGAGAAGCGCGAGCACGGCGAGGTCACGGACCGTTGGTATCGCGAGCGCGCGACGACGATGCGCGATCTGTTTCACGGCGAGAACGAGCGCCAGAGCCGCCTGACGTCGCATTACACGCTCCTCGCGCCGCTCCGGTTCCACATCGAGCGGCTCATTCGCGAACGTAGCGGCGGGCTTTAGCCCGCCGGGCCGGGACGACCGGCTGAAGCCGGTCGCTACGTTGTTCATCGCTCCACGAGGATAGAATCGCCGCCGATGACGTCCCGCGGACTGAACATCGTCGCCATCGGCGGCGGCACCGGTCTCTCGACGCTCCTGCGCGGCCTCAAGACCTACGTCGAGGCCGGCGGCGCCTGGTCGATCGGCAAGCTCGGCGCGATCGTCACGGTCACCGACGAAGGCGGCAGCTCCGGCGTGCTGCGCAAGGAGTTCGGCATGCTGCCGCCGGGCGACATCCGCAACTGCATCGTCGCGCTGGCCGAGGAAGAGCAGCTCCTCTCCCAACTCTTTGCCTACCGCTTCGACACCGACTCCGCACTCAGAGGCCACGCTCTCGGCAATCTGCTGCTGACCGCGCTCACCGAGATTACCGGCGGCTTCGACAACGCGATCCTCGCGGCGGCGGAGGTCCTCGCCATCCGCGGATCGATCTATCCCTCGACGCTCGAGGACGTGCGCCTGCGCGCGCGGCTCGCGGACGGTTCCGAGATTGTCGGCGAGCTCGCCATCAGCGGCTCGAGCATCGGCGAAGCGCCGCCGACGGTCGCGCGTCACGCGCGCATCGTGCATCTCGCCATCGATCCGCCTGACGCGCAGCCGACCGACGCCGCGCTCGAGGCACTGGCGGCAGCGGATCTCATCATCGTCGGGCCCGGATCGCTGTACACGTCGGTGCTGCCGAACCTGCTGATCAAGCCGGTCGCGGACGCTCTGCGCAAAGCGAAGGCATTGCGCGTGTACATCTGCAACGTGATGACACAGCCGAACGAAACCGATGACTACAGCGCCGAGGAGCACCTCAGCGCGATCGTCGAGCACGCGGGGCTGGTCGTCGACGTGATGGTGATGAACGGGCGGCGCCCGTCGGAGTCGATCCTGCAGACGTACGCGGCGATGAACCAGCATCCGGTGCAGTTCGATCTGAACGCCATCCGCGAGCTCGGCGTCACGCCGTTCTTCGGCGACATCATCGCCGAGGGGAACTACGTGCGGCACGAGCCGGCCGCGCTGGCGCAGACGATTTTCCGCCTGTACGACCGCTACGGCCGCACGCTGGAGCGCATGAGGCGCGAGCCATGAACCAGAACCTCGAAGTGATCATCCTCGCCGCCGGCCTCGGCACGCGGATGAAATCGGCGACGATCAAGATCCTTCATCGCGCCGCGGGACGGCCGATCATCGAGTACGTGCTCGACCTCGCGGCCGGACTCTCTCCGGCGCCGCCGGTGATGGTGATCGGACATCAGCGCGAGGCGGTGCAGGAGCTCGTCGGCGAGCGCGCGCGGTTCGCGATTCAGGACGAGCAGCTCGGCACCGGACACGCGGTGCTGCAGGCCGCGCCGGAGCTCGAGCACGCGAAGCGCGTGCTGATTCTCTCCGGCGATGTTCCGCTCACGCGGCCCGAAACGCTGCGCAGCCTGATCGAGGAACACGGGCGCTCCGGCAACGCGCTCACGCTCCTGACGATGAAGCTCGACGATCCGGGGAAATACGGACGCATCATCCGCGGCGCGGACGGCTCGGTGCTGCGCATCGTCGAAGAGAAGGATGCGAGCGCGGAAGAAAAGCGCATCGCTGAAGTGAACGCGGGCATCTACGTCATCGAGGGCGAGCAGCTGTTCGACAACCTGCGCAGTCTCTCGAATCAGAACGCGCAGGGCGAGTACTACCTCACCGATCTCGTCGCCGTGCTGCGCGAGCGCGGCGCCCGCGTCGGCGCGGTGCTCGTCGACGATGCCGTCGAAGCCCTCGGCGTCAACTCACGCGCGGACCTCGCGCAGGCGGAATCGGAGATCCAGCGCCGCGTCGTCGACTCGCTCATGCGCGAGGGCGTGACGTTCCGCAATCCGTCGACGGTGGTCATCGACTCGACCGTGCGCATCGCGCGCGACACCGTCGTCTATCCATTCGTCACGCTCGAGGGCTCGACCGAGATCGGCGAAGGCTGCGTGATCGAGCCGGGCGTGCATCTCGCCAATGTGCGCATCGGCAAAGACGTTCATGTGAAGACCGGCACGGTCGCGGAGAACGCCATCATCGAAGACGAGGCTGTGATCGGACCGTACGCGCATCTCCGTCCGGGGACGAAGCTCGGGCGGCGGGTGAAGATCGGCAACTTCGTGGAGACGAAGAAAGCGGTCTTCGGCGAAGGAGCGAAAGCTTCGCATCTTTCGTACATCGGCGATGCCGAGATCGGCGCTGACGTGAACATCGGCGCGGGCACGATCACCTGCAACTACGACGGCGTGCGGAAGCACAAGACGATCATCGAAGACGGCGCGTTCATCGGCTCGGACTCGCAGCTCGTCGCGCCCGTGCGCATCGGACGCGGCGCGTACGTCGGCGCGGGCTCGACGGTCACGAAGGACGTTCCGCCGGCCGCGCTTGCGTTGAGCCGCACGCCGCAGCGGGTGATCGAAGGGTGGGCGGAGCGGAAGAAGGGCAAGTAACGCCCCTCACCCTGGCCCTCTCCCCGCGAAGCGGGGAGAGGGGACTGGAGCGTTACCGTTCCAGATCGACGCGCATTCTTCCGAAGTCGATCACGACGTGAAAGTTCTTCAGGAAGTTCTGGCCGACGATGCCGACGGCGATCTCGCGCTCTTCCGACGTGTACATCGGCAGCGTCCGGAACCTGCCGCCCCATGCGCCGATGCCGATCTCGACGTCCTCGAGCTTCGCGCCGCGCTTCATCGCGCCGCCGAGCCCCTGCAGCGTCGCGGAGTGCGTGCCCGACGCAAAGATCTGCATGGGGAGCGCGGAGAGACGCGACTGGTTGAGGAACGTGATCTCGGATCCCGTGTCGAGCACGAACAGATACCAGGCGTGACGGTTCACCGCGCCGCGCACGTGCGGGCGGAAGCCGTGGAAGAAGAGATTCTGATTGGCGTCCGGGCGGCGATCGGCCGCCGTGAGGCGAGCGAACGTCGCGCGGTACGATTTGAAATCGAGCTCGAGGCGGAACTCCTTCAGCAGATTCGTTCCGAGAAGAAACTCCATCCGGAACTCGATCCGCTCGCGCTTGCTGATCAGGAACTTCATCTTCTCGTCGGGCATGATCGCCACGGGGACGTTCTCGATCACGATCGAGCCGATCTCCAGCCGATCGAGAAGCGCGAACCGCACCGGAATCGGCTCGCCGAGGAGGCCGTAGAACGTGCCTTCGAACGTGCCGAGACTCTTCACGGAGAGTTGCGTGGCGAGGCCTTTGGAGATGATCGAGAGGACGGCGCCGGAGTCGATGATCGCGTCGACGTCCTTCATGCCGTTCAGGCGCGTCGTGATGCGCGGCACTTCCGGCTTGCCGAACCGGAACGGAACGCGCGCGCTCGTCTCGCCGGGAAAGCTGTAGACCGCCACGTTCGACAGCGCGGCGAGATAATCCATGTGCCACTTGCGGACGTTGAGCCCATGGTCCGCCGCGATCTTCGCCCACTCCAGACTCTGCTCGAAGTTGTTCGACAGGTATTCGACCTGCGCGAGATCCCACGCGATCTGCGAGTACGTCGTGCGGAACGGCTTCAGGTCGAGTCCAGCGCGAAGCCGCGTCCGCGCCTCGTCGAAGCGGCCCGCGGCGAGAAAGGCGCTGCCGAGCGCCGCGTAGTCCGCCGCCGTGCTCTTCGGCCGCGCATCGATCAGAGGAGCCATCTCGATCGCGCGTAGAAAGTCGGCCTTGCGCAGCATCGACTGCAGATCCGAACCGCGATCGATGTTCGTCGGAAGGATCGTCAGCGGCGAGAACGAGACCTCGTTGTACAGCGTGCAACCCGCGAGCAGGAGCGCTGCGGCGAGAACGACCTTGCGGGACATGTGCTCGCGATTCTAGGGTTTTTCCGTCACGCCCTATGTCTCAAACCCGCAAAATTGGAGGGCGGACGTCTCGTCCGCCTTTCGTAGTGGTGGCGGACGGGACGTCCGCCCACCTCAGCGAACCATGATCCCGAGCTCGCGGATCTGATAGGCGAGCGCCTGGCGCGAGATCCTGAGCATCGACGCGGCGCGGTTCTGATTGCCCTTCGCCTCGAGCAGCGAGCGCTCGATGAGATCGCGCTTGAAGCGCGCGACGGCGTCCTGATACGACCCCGCCGCGACGCGCGCGGGCGCGACGTGGCGGAGACGCTCGGGCAGATGCTCCAGATCGATCGACTTCGCCTCGCCCGCCATCGCGTGCGCGGCGCGGATCGTATTCTGCAGCTCGCGCACGTTGCCGGGCCACGCGTACGCCGCAAAAATCGCCTCGACCTCCGGCGCGAGCGACGACGGACCGCCGCGATGCTTCTCCTGCTCCGCAGCGAGGAAGTGCGAGGCGAGCTGGAGGATGTCGCTTCCGCGCTCGCGCAGCGGAGGCATGAGCACCTCGACTCCTCGGATGCGGTAATAAAGATCGTCGCGAAACCGCCCTTCCTCGACCGCGCTCTCGAGCTTGCGATTCGTCGCGCTGACGATGCGCACGTCGGCCGAGCGATTGTTCGTATCGCCGACGCGGCGGAACTCGCCTTCCTGCAGAAAGCGCAGCAGCTTCGCCTGTGCGCCGAGCGGCATCTCGCCGATCTCGTCGAGGAAGAGCGTGCCGCCGTCGGTCGTCTCAATGAGCCCCGCGCGATCGCGATCGGCGCCGGTGAACGCGCCGCGCACGTGTCCGAACAACTCGCTCTCGATGAGGTTTTCCGGCAACGCGGCGCAGTTGACGGGCGTGAACGGCTTCGGGCGTCGCGGCGAGTGGCGATGAATCGCGCGCGCGACGAGCTCCTTGCCGGTGCCGGACTCGCCGAGGATGCAGACCGGGACGTCGCGGCGGGCGATGCGCGTGACGAGTGCGGAGATCTCGCGCATCGCCGCGCAGTCGCCGATGATGCCATCGATCGCGCCGGCCGGCGCGGGACGAGCGTTCTCTTCCTGCTCGAGAATTCGGCGCAGGCGCTGGTTCTCGGCTCGCGTGCGGAAGATCGCCGCGAGCGCCTCGCGTCCCTCGCCGCTCCAGCGCGCGCTGCCGTCGACGAAGAGCAGCTCGCGGTCGCTGCACGGAATCCAGTCGGGCGTGGACGGCTCGTAGGCATCGGGGGTGTACGAACCGATCGCGTGCCATTGGCCGAGGCGGTTGCGGGTGGCGAAGCACCACGGCACGTCGAAGTCGTGCGGCGCGAAGGGGAACTCGCGAATCGCCGCGATACGAAGGAAGCGCAGCTCGGTGTCGATCGGTGCGGCGATCTCGGGAGCGGCCGCGAAGTTCGTCGCGCGGCGGCCGGCGCGGAGGAGCTCGTGGCGGCGGGTGAGCTCGGCGTTGCCGGACTTGCCGGTTGATAGGAGGGAGGGCGTCTCGCCCGCCCTGGGGCGGACGGGACGTCCGCCCTCCATCAGCGCAATCTCGTCGAGGATCAATGCAGCCGCTTCGCGAATCTGGCCGCCGCACGACTCGTACGCGGCGCTCGCCGCGCGTTGCGCATCCGCGAGCTTGCCGCGCGAGAAGTCGAGATGCGCGGACAGGAGTGCGAGCTCTTCGAGGCGGAGCGCGTCATGCGTCGCGGCGTAGTAGTGGCGAAGCCGCGCGATGCGCTGCGAGGCGTGCGCGTGCTGGCCGTTGTCGGCGGCGAGATAGGCGAGCGTGAAGAGGATGCCGCCCGCAGCGCGATCGCCCTGCGTTTCCTCGACTTCCTGCAACGCCGCGATGGCGAGGAGTCGCGCTTCGTCCCAGGTTCCGGCGCAGAACGCGCCATAGACGCGGTCGAGCGAGGCATCGATCTTTTCCGTCGTGCAGCGCGCGAGCGCGTGCGATTCCGCCGCGCGCTTTGCCGCCTCGGCATACTCGCCGCGCTGCAGCGCGACGTACGTCGCAAATCGCGACGCGAGGTACCCCGCGCCGCGCCACGTCTCGTCGATCTCGCCGCGCGCGTCGAATGCGAGCACCGCGCGCTCGTACGAGACATCCTCGGACGGCTCGCACGCCGCGAGCACTCCCGCGGCTTCGTCGTAGCGATGCAGCAGCCGCAGCACTTCCGCGCGCAGCACATTCGGCGGCATGCGCTCGAGCCGCGCAAGCGCGGTTGCGTAATCGCCCGCGCGACGCTCGGCGCGCGCGAGGACGAATTCACGGTCATCGAGCAATAAAGCGACGTCGCACGCGTCGCGATAACGCCCGCAATCGATGAGCGCGTGCGCGTAGCGAAGCCGGAGAGCCGGCGTGAGACGCGCGCGGCGCAGATCCTCGACCACGGCTTCCGCGCTGCTCCACTCCATCTTCTCCAGCGCGGCCGACGCGTGCTCGGCAGCGACTCGCGCGATCAGGTCTCGCGACGCCGGCGGGATCAGCTCCGCCGCTTCCTCGGAGACGAGGAACAGATCCCCATCCAGCGCCGTCACGCCCTCGACGACGAGATCTTCGAGCGTTCCGCCGAAATGAAATTCAGCGAGAAACCGCATCGCGACCTCGCGCGCGATGCGGGTGCCGATCAGAGCGAGCGCGCCGATGTACGAGCGGACCGGCTCCGCGAGCGACGGCAGCGTCGCACGCGGCGGAGGGACGTCCCCGTGCGCGAGGAATGCGGCAAATGCGTCGCTTTCGACGAATGCTTCGAGCGGGCCCGTGAGCTTCGCGCGCGCCGCAAGACGTGGCGATACGACGAACCATCGCGTGTCCGGCAGAGGCTCGCCGTCGCGCGGAACGAGCCATGTCCCGTGCCGCGCGTGGATGAGGAGATCGACGACCTGCCTCGAGGCGGCGTCGAACGCATCGATGTTCGCGACGACGAAAAGCGATCGAGTTGTCGACGCGATGATGCGATCCGCGGCCGCGATCGTGTCGAGCGAGACGTCGCTGATCAGCGCGCGCAGCGCCGAGTAGCGCTCGAGCGGCGAGACGCCGCGCAACACGACCACGCGCTCCGCGAAACGCTCGACCGAGGCGATGCACTCGTCGTCTTCGTACGCAAAGGAGCCTTCTTCAAGCGTGAGCCGGTGCAGCCCCTCCGGCCCCGGCGCGGCGATCGCGCCGCAGGCGGCGCGCTTCGCCCATCGCAGATCCGCCGCCGCACCCGCGGTCAGCCGCGCGTACGCCTCGGCGTAAATCGCATCCGCGCGCGCCCACGACTGCCGCAGCACGTCGAGCGTCGCGCCGATCCACTCCGCGAATTGCTGCGCGATCGTGAGCACCGGCGGCGCGTCCGACGGATCGACCGCGCCCGCCGACGTCCGTACGAGCCTGATGTCGCTTCCGCGCTTCTGCACCACCGACCACTCGGCCGGATCAAGATCTCCGTCAGCCACTCCCGCAAACTGCAGCAGCGCCTGATGGGCGGCGAACTGCGCGAGCAGCGAGAGCCGGTCCCGCGCGCCGAGCTGCCGCGCCTCTGCGACCGGCACCGCGTCGAGCGCCTCGCCCCACGGCAGCGTCGAGTGCCGCAGCGTCGCAACGAGAGCGCGATCCCATGCGAAATTCCGCGGAGAGACCGTCTCCGCGACGTGGCCGCGCCTGCGAGAACTCCTCATGCTCATGGGTGGAAAGGGAGCGTAACGGAAAAGTGTCTTAGCGGAAAGGGGGGCGCTGGATCACGACATACAATCCCGCCCGCGATGAACGACGTCGAGATCGGCATGGAGGCGGCGCGGCGCGGGGCCGCGGTGCTGCTCCGCTACTGGGAGCAGCTCGGGAAGGACGATGCCGACCTCAAGGCCCGCAACGACTGGGTGTCGAACGCGGACCGGGAGAGCGAGGCCGCGATCGTCGCGGCGCTGCATGAGCTCGTGCCCGGCGACGGCATCGTCGGCGAGGAGGGCGGGCGCAGCGCGAGTACGAGCGGGCGGACGTGGATCATCGATCCGCTCGACGGCACGTCGAACTACCTGCAGCACTTTCCGATGTGGTGCGTGTCGATCGGGCTGCACCGGAACGACGAGGCGATCGCCGGCGTGGTCTACGAGCCGCTGCGCGATCTGTTCTTCACCGCCGAGCGCGGCGCGGGTGCGTTTCGCAACGGCAAGCGCATGCACGTATCGACGCACGATCGCGTCGAGGGCTCGTTCCTCGCGACGGGGTTTCCGTTTCGCGCGCAGGACTACGTCGAGTGGTACGTCGCGATCTTCCGCGACGTCATCCGCATCTCGAAGGGCGTGCGGCGCGCGGGCTCGGCCGCGCTCGATCTCGCGTACACCGCCGCGGGCGTGTTCGACGGCTTCTTCGAGATGCATCTCGCGCCGTGGGACGTCGCCGCCGGCTCGCTGATCGTCACCGAGGCGGGCGGCGTGGTGAGCGATTTCTCGGGCGGCCAGCGCTGGCTCGAGCGGGGAAACATCGTCGGCGCGACGCCGCGCGTGCACGAGGAGCTGTTGGAGATCATCGCGCGGCACGTGCACGAGGATCAGTTGGATCACCGAAAGGGGGCCGGGTTGCTGAGTTGCTGAGTTGCTGGGTAGCACCCGGCAACCCAGCAAACCAGCAACCCAGCAACCATGCCCCGCAAACTCCCTCGCTCCTTCTACCGCCACGACACCGTCACCGTCGCGCGCAACCTCCTCGGCTGCGTTCTCTGGCGCGTTCTCGACGGCGAACTGCTCGCCGCGCGGCTCGTGGAGGCCGAGGCCTACCTCGGCGCGAATGACATGGCCAGCCACGCGCGGCGCGGGCTGCGCTCGGAGCGGAACGCATCGATGTATCTCGAGGGCGGACACGCGTACGTCTACTTCACCTACGGCATGCACTGGTGCCTCAATGTCGTCACGCAGGAAGCGGACATCGCCGAGGCCGTGCTGCTGCGCGCGGCGGAGCCGCTGCGCGGCGTCGACTCCATTCGCCTGCGGCGGCCGAAGGCGAAGCGCGAGTGGGATCTGCTGAACGGGCCGGGGAAGATCTGCATGGCCATGGCGATCGACAAAAAACTCGACGGCGAGAGCCTCGCGGGCGACACGCTGTATCTCACCGGCCGCGACATCGAGGTGCGCGACGAAGACATCGCGGTGAGCCCGCGTATCGGCGTCGAGAACGCCGGCGAGGCCGCGCCGTGGCCGCTGCGTTTCTTTCTGCGCGGCAACCGCTACGTCTCCGCGTATCGCAATGTCTGATCACTACCGCACGATCGCCGCACGCGTCGAGTTCCGGCACAAGATCGAGCGCTCGGAGTTCCTCGGCATCGCATTTCCGATCGCGAGCGACGACGAGTTTTTCGCGGAGATCGAACGAATCCAGAAACGCTTTCACGATGCGACGCATCACTGCTGGGCGTTCCGCCTCTTCGCCGATGCGCGCGCGCGAAGCTCGGACGCCGGCGAGCCGTCCGGAACCGCGGGAAAGCCGATCCTCGCGGCGATCGAGGGAGCGGATCTGTACGACCTCGCGGTCGTGGTCGTGCGCTGGTTCGGCGGCGTCAAGCTCGGTACAGGCGGACTCTCGCGCGCGTATCGCGAGACCGTGGCAGAGACGCTGCGCGCTGCGGTCGTCGCCGATCGATATCTGTACGAGCGCGTGCGCGTGGTCGTGCCGTTCGATGCGCTGGGGAGCGTCTACCGGCTCGTGCATCCGCCGGATGTGGTGTTGGTCGAGGAAAAGTATGGGGAACGGAACGAATTCGTGTTTGAGGTGCGGAGGTCGATGATTGCGACGTTCAAGGCGCGCCTTCGCGAGATGCGGTTAACGATGAACGATGAACGATGAACGATGAACGATGAACGATGAACGATGAATTATGAACGATGACCGATCCCTCACGTTCATAATTCATCGTTCATCGTTCATCGTTCATCGTTCATCGTTCGTCCTCCTCATCTCCCCATCGCTACTCCTCCGTCACCATCGTCTTCGCGATCCTATCCCCCGTCCGCGGCTTCCCGAGCAGCACGAGAACCACCTCGACGAGGTTCCAGCCCGGCACGATCAGCGGAACGTTGCGCGCGACCGAGCGGCCCCAGCCGCAGTATTCGCCCCGCGGCGTGATCAGGCGCAGGCCGAGAAGATGCTTGCCGAGGGAGCGGCCGCGGTAGCCGTCGCGGAGGAGCATGGCCACGATCAGGATCGCGAGGGCCGCCCACCAGACGAGCTGGATCCCTTTCGGCGAGCCGGTCCACGTCATCGCGTAACTGACGATGGCGCCGGGGAGAATCAGGACGAGCGAGATCGAGAGCGCGTCGACGAGGAACGCGGCGATCCTCAGGAGCCGGGTCTGGGAGCTGTCGGACATGAAACCTCTCCGGACGATTGTCGTACAACGACCTGCAGGTATCGGTATGAACAGGCGGAACCGGAATCTTTATTTGCTCGCGTCGCTGCTGATTCTCGCGGCGTGCGACTACGAGCGATTCCACGACGGCAAGGGCTCGCGCCGCACGTACAGCGTGAGCCGGACCTGGCCTGCCGCCGGGATCCGCCACGTGAAGGTGACCGAAGTCAGCGGCAACGTGCGCGTCGACCCGTCACTGACGGACCAGATCACCCTCGAAGCGACCGTCCGCGGGCGCCGTCTCGAAGCGAAGCAGGGCGTCGAGAACAGCGGCTTCTTCCTGACCGAGATCGACGGCGACACGCTGCGCATCGGCCGCCGCGAGCATCGCAGGAAACTCCGCTTCAACATCTTCTTCGGACACCAGGACCGGACGATCAACTACGTGCTGCGCGTGCCGCCGGCCGTGTCGCTGGAGCTGCGCACGGTGAACGGTCGCATCGCGACGCGAGGCATCGCAGGGGAGACCGAGGCGACGACGGTCAACGGCACGATCGACGTCGAGGTGACCGGGGCCGAGGAGCTGGCGGCGACGACGGTGAACGGCCGCGTGCGCGCGAAGTTCACGAAGGAATTCAACGGCGCGCAGTTCAAGAGCGTGAACGGCGGCGTGGAAGCGTTCCTGCCGAACGACGCGTCGTTCAGCGTCGACCTCGCGCAGGTGAACGGAGACTTCGAAGCGACGTTCCCGCTGAGCATCCACTCGCAGCCGGGCAGCCGGCGCGTGTCGGGCGAAGTGAACGGCGGCCAGCACCGGCTGAAGATCGTGACGGTGAACGGCGACGTCGAGGTCATGCGGCTGAGCGACGCGTTGTAGCATCAGCGGACGACATCTCCTGGTGCTTCAGCGCCGAGGTGTCAGGATGTCGTTCGGTGTCAAGGTGTCGTTCGGTTTCACGTTTCATTCTCATGCAAGCGTCGGAGCGCATCGATGCAGCGACGAAGACTCATCGAGTTCACAGACGCATCTGTTATGTTCCACCGCGTTCGAATGAAGTCGATCAGAACAGCGCTATAGCCCGGTCCGGTAGACGTAGAAAGACCCGGTTCGGCGACCATCTGCTTCACGATCTCGCGCCGGCGCGACCGTCGGGCCAGGTTGACCATGGCTTCCTTCGGATCCCTAAGCGCATCGGGCACTGAGGGAACGAGGGAACTGCTCACAGACAGGAATCTTGCGATTCCGAATTCGTCAGCGAGAATCCATGATTCAACCTTCCGAACCGCAATCCTCACCATCAGGTTTTTATCGCGCGTGGGTATGAGCCTCGCCAGCAAACGCGGCGCGCAGTCTTCGTCGTTGTCGAGATCGCGCAAGATGAGCCATGGAGCCAATCGAGCAGCCTGGTTGTAGCCCAACAGTCGGCGATCTAAATCACCTTTGCCACGGCGGATGAATACACGACCGGCCGTGTGTCCTGTTTGTTGGCAAATTCGTCGCGCCACCTCGGCATCAGTCGGACCTTCAGTAGCAATGGTGACGAACGCCAAGCTATTCTCCAAAGAGGACTAATTGAGCCGATTCAGCGGGCGCCGTTACAGGCAAAACCACCTCGGCGATCGGCACTCCGCCTTCGAGCAGGGCAATGACTTGCGAGTCTGCGGACGCCAACCTGACGCGCGTGCCTTCTTCTGAGGGCTCGAGAAGAAGGACTTCCTCTGGCGCGATGCTCTCATCCGCCAACAGATCTGCTGAATGGGTGCTGACGAATATTTGTCTCAACGTCTTTCGGCCCGCACGCGCCATCATCGCCGGAATGTACCGCACGACTCCTGCATGCAATGAAAGCTCGGGCTCTTCGAGAAGAAGAGGGGCAGCGCCATCGAGCAAAGCCCATAACAGACCAATCAGTCGCAGCGTTCCGTCTGAAAAATCTTCCTCCGTCTGCCATCCGGCGTTCGGCCGCCAATGTTTATAAAGTCCCTTGAGGTGGGGTACACCACGATCGTCTCGCCCGAGCTCCAGACGCTCTAGTTGCGGGACGGCCACCTGCAACGCGGCGTTGATGCGTCGCAGGCGATATTCGAGCGTTCTCTTTGGTGTTACCGCAATCTGTTCCAGAAAATCGCTGCCGTATGGATCGTGAGGAGTGGGTCGAACGCGATCGGTATCCCGGACGAGTTGGGGAACGATGTGCAGATACTTGACCTGAGCAAAAAAGTCCGCGAGTTCGCGAAACTGTCGATTCGCGTTCAGTTGTTCGAGGTGAGTTTGCTCGAGCCGCTTTCGATCGTTCTGGTCGTCATCGTCCGGTCGCGACAAGATTGGCTGTTCGTTCTTCCTTACGATTTCACGTTTGACGACCGGATTGCGTTGCGGATCCTGTGAAAACTCCAGCAGGTACGACCATCGATCGTCTGCGATCGCAACATCGACTTCGATCGTGACATCAGGCTGTCGGCGTGCATGAAGGCACCGCAGGTGAGACAGGCCACCACGAGCTTTTACAGCACGTTGAAAACCGCCTTCTGGCTCAGCTACGTCGCGTAGGAATCGAAAAACATCCAGCAGATTCGACTTGCCGGAGGCGTTCGGACCCACGATGAAAACGCGTCGACGAATCGGCGTGTCGACATGTCGAAAGTTGCGCCAATTCTCGAGCCGCACATGCGTGAACCTCATCAGAGCTCCAACCGTATTCGATCGCTAAGGATAGCGTCAACGGAAACAAATCGCCGGCCAATCGGCAAGGGTTGGAGGCTGAACAGCCAGTCGATCGTTGACCTACGCGCCGATGGCACCCGCTATCATCGCGTCCAGTGAGACGCTTCGCCCTCATCATTTTCTTCGCCGCCCTCGCCTTCGCCGCGATCGGGCCGATCCGCAACTACGACTTCTTCTGGCATCTCGCGACCGGACGCTGGATCGTGGAGCATGGCGCGCTGCCGGCGGCGGATCCGTTCGCGGTCGCGAGCGATCGCGTGCCGTGGATCAACGGCGAGTGGCTGTTCGAGCTGGCGCTTCAGCCGGTCAGCGGAATCGAGAACTTCTCGTTCGTGCGCGCGGTCTTCATCGCGCTGCTGTTTCTGCTCGCGTATCGCTTCAGCGAAGGAGAACGCGACGGCGCGCTGCTGCTGACGGCGCTCGCGTTCGCTGGCGGGATGGCTACGCTCGATCTGCGGCCGTCGAGCGTGGCGGCGCTCTTCGTCGTGCTCGCAATCGCGATCGCCCGGCGCGGGAACGACTGGCTCTACGCGCTCCTGACGGTCGTGTGGATCAACACGCATCCCTCGGCGCTTCTCGCGCCGCTGATTGCGATCCTCATCACGCGTCGTGCGTTCATGCCCTTCGTTGCGGCGATCGCATTGCTGATCAATCCGTACAGCTATCACGGCGTTCTCGCGCCGCTGCGGCTGATGACGTTCGTCAGCGGCGGCACGTTCGTGAACGCCGAGTGGCTTCCGAGCTTGCCGGTCACGTTCCCGCTTCTGTACGTGACGATCGCCATATGGACTGCGGCAGCGCTGGCTGCCGCTTTCCGACGCCGCGGCACGGCCGCGGCGAGTCAAAGCGGCGGCCTTGCCGCCGCAGTCCATATTGCACTCGGCGTCGTGCTCGCGTATCTCGCGGTGCGCCACGTGCGCAACCAGCCGTTGTGGTTCGCGGCGTTTCCGCTGCTCGTCGCGCCTGCGTTTCCTCGCGTGCATCGCGGACTCGCGTACGCCGCATGCGCCGCGCTCATCGCCGCCGTTGCCATCCGCGAGGATCATCGCCTCGGCATCGCGCCGGAGCGCTTTCCGGTGAGCGCCGTCGCGCGCCTGAAGGCGGCGAACCTCGAGGGCAACATCTACAACCCGGACCAGTTCGGCGGCTTTCTCATCTGGTCGTTCTATCCGGAGCGGCGCGCGCTCACGGACGGGCGCAACGAGCTCTATCACTCGTACATCCCAGAGTACGCGCGCGCGCGAAAGGACAGCCGCGCGTGGACGGCGCTGCTGCGCAAATACCGGATCGATCTTGCGGTCGATGAACATCGCGCGCCGCTCGACGTCATCGATGCACGGACAGGCGGGTCGAGGCAGATGGATGCGTCGCTCGCCTACTGGCCGCGAAAGGACTGGGCGCTCATCGCGCACGACGAAGCCGCGATGGTGTTCGCGCGGCGCGCCGCGTTTCCACGCGACGTGATCGCGAAGTGGGAGTTGCGAGACTAATTGACGGTCTCGTACGGATTCGGGTACTGCAGCTCTTCACTCGGCCAGCGCTGTTGCAGAACGCGCTCGAAGTGCGGCTGGACGATGCGCGTGTAGCGCTCTTCGAATCCGGGGAACAGCTCGAGGATGGCCTTGCGCGCGCATTCGACGAGGCAGCGCGCTTCGCGATGCGAGACCGTGCGGTCGCTGCTGATGAGGTTCAGCGTGAGCTCGACGATCATCCGGACGCGACGGAGTCGCCGGCGCTCGAAGAACGCGGAGGGAACCTCCGTCGACGACTCGTACTCGAATTTGGGCATCGCTTGTCTTCCGCGTCAAACCGGGGCCCGTGAGCGCACATTCCAGAACGCGGTAACAACTGAATCAGGCGTGCTCGCGATCGCCATCGGCCCAGATTTCTTCGGCCAGCTCATCATCGACGCGCGACTCGTAATAGCGAATCGCATTGCGCGCGACGGCGTACACGGACGCGTAGTTGAGCGCGCCGCCCGACACGACGCCGACGAACGGCACGAGCTTCGTGACGCGGTCGCGCATCAAGCGCGTTCCGAGCATCGCGAGACCCTGCTTGCCCGCTCCGACGCCCGTCGCGTACGCGAGACACGACAGCGCTTCATTGAAACGCTCGCGGTTGGAGAGATCGTGTCCGTAGATCACGGCGATGCCGAGAATCATGCGGAACTGCTGGAAGACGAGATAGGCGAGATCGGCGCCGAGCGTGCCGATGGCCGCGAGACCGAGGGGCAGACCGGTCACGGCTCCGGCGGCCGCGCAGCGAATGGCCGTGCGGCGCGCGAGCGTGCGCGAGTGCCGCGAGGGACTGAAGTCGGGCGCACCTGCGCGCAGATCCTCGACTTCCCGGCGCACCTTGCCGAGGTCGATGTCTTCGAAGAGCGAACGGAAGACCTCTTCGAGCACCGAATCGGCGCGTCGCTTCAGCACTCCGAGAGGAATGGTGGACATCAGTCGGCCTTGCTTTCGCTCTTCGTCTCGCTCTTCGTTTCGGACTTCGTTTCGCTCTTCGTCTCGGATTTCGTTTCGGATTTCGTTTCGGACTTCGACTCGCTCTTCGTCTCCGCCTTGCTCTCCGAAGCCGCGGGCTTCGATGCATAGTCGGTCTTGTACCAGCCGCTTCCCTTGAACTGGATCGCCGGCGCGGAGAAAAGCTTCTTCATCTCGCCGCCGCACTTCGGACAATGCGTGGTCGGCGGGTCGGAAAACTTCTGAATGATCTCGGTCCGCTCGCCGCATTGTGCGCACTGATATTCGTATAGGGGCATACGTTTACTCTCTCGATTCAACGTCGGGGCGGCTTGACCGCATTTCAAAAACTCAGGATCCGAGCCGCCCGAGGCGTTCGTGTGCGGTTGTTTCGGCGGCGAGCACCTCGCCGTTGCGGAAGTAGACCGCGGCCAGACCGCCTCCGTGCATGCGGTAGTACCACGCCTCCATCCGCGCGCCGGGACGCTCGTTCTCGACGGTCCATCCCGGAACCGGCTTGCCGAGAATCGACGCGACTTCGCGATGCGACATCCCCTTCTCGAGCGCGAGGAGCTTGTCGCGCGTGACGGCGAGGCGGTCGAGCGCGAGCTCCATGCCGCGCTGTGCGGCGTCGTTCGTGCGGTCGTGCGCGAGCACGGCGCGGTAGAAGCGGATCGCATCCTGATAGCGGCCGAGGGAGGAGAGCTCGCCGGCGAACTCGATCTGCATCCGGTGCCAGACCTCGCGCGCACGGCCGTGATTGGGATGCTTCACGACGAACGCGCGGACGGAGTCGGCGTAGACCTGCTTCTGCGCGGAAGTGGCGTCGGGCGACGCCGCGGCCTTCTTGTGCTCGAGGACCTGGCGCCATTCGGCCTGATGATCGGGCTGCGCGGAGCGGTCCGCGCACGCGGCGGCCAGAAGCGCCAGAATGGCGGCAACAAGCGCGAAAACACGCATGGCGACACAACTTAGCACGCGCCGCGCTTCCTTGACAGCGCCGGAGAGCGAGGCCGATAATCGCCACGCTCGTTGAATGCCCATTCAGGGCGGGTCAACCTACAGCATCCGGAGGATTTAATGGCCGTGCGGGGCGAGGAAGTCGCGGGCTCGATCGATGCTCACGTCCGGGAGTCGATCGAAAGGATGGTGGAGGAGATCCGCTCGTCCATCGAGGACGTCCGCATCGCCGTCGACTCCCAGCTGAAGGCCGCCCTCCAGAGCGTTCAGGCCGACGTCAACTCCATCAACTTCCTGCCGCACATTCAGAAGTCGCTTCTCGATCTCGAGGAGAAGCTCGAAGCGGATCGTCCGGCCGCCGCGGCCGCCGCACCGACGGGCGCCGCCGCGGGCACGATCAAGGAGGCGATGCAGGCCATCGAGCAGGGCAAGTCGCAGGTCGACGTGCTGAACTCGCTGCTCGAGCAGTGCCTGCGCTTCGGCTCACGCGCGGCGCTGCTGATCCTGCGCAACGAAACCACGTTCGGCGGATGGAAAGGCGTCGGCTTCGCCGCGTTCGGCGGCAACGACGACGCCGTGAAGCGCTTCAACGCTGCTCCGGGACTGATCCCGCAGCTCGACGAGATGCTGCGCGGCGAGCACGTCGTTCAATGGGACGGCGCCAACCTCGCCACCCGCCTCGGCATGTCCGGCTCCGATCGCGCGGTGCTCGTGCCGATGGTGATCAAGGACAGAGTCGCCGCCGCGGTGTATGTCGACGCCGTCGGCGATGACGTTGCGAAGTTCGACACGGCGTCGATCGAGCTGCTCGTCTTCACGACGGGACTCCTCGTCGACACGCTCGCGATCCGCAGGAAGACGCCGTCGCCGAGTCTCACCGAGACCGCGGGAGCCGCCGCGTCTGCACCGGCACCGCGCCCCGCTTCACCTGCGCCGGCTCCTGCGCCACCGCCCGCCGCGGCAGCTCCGCCGCCGCCGCCACCGCGTCCCGCTCCGCCGCCGGCGGTCGACCCCGGCACGGTCGCGATCAACGCCGCGCAGCTGCGGGAGATGATGGCGAAGGAGCGTCCGAGTTTCAACGTTCCCGCCGCCGATGAGTTCGGCGGATCAGGCGCAACTGCGAAAGTTCCCGCGCTCGAGGCCAAGGCTCCCCCTCCGCCTCCGGCGCCGCCCCCCGCGCTGCCGTCCGACGATCGTCCTTCGACGCAGTACGTGCCGCCCGCGGGCGTGTCGGCGCGCGGTCTCGCCGCCGGGCCGCAGAGCGAAGACGCGAAGAAGCACGACGAGGCCCGCCGCTTCGCGCGCCTCCTCGTCAGCGAGATCAAGCTCTACAACGAATCGAAGGTCGACCAGGGCCGCAAGAATCACGACCTCTACGAACGGCTGAAGGAAGACATCGACCGCAGCCGTCAGATGTATGACGAGCGCATCGGCGACGATGTGCGGAAGACGTCGAACTACTTTTACGACGAGCTCGTGCGAATCCTCGCGGACGGCAAGGCGGACGCGCTGGGGCTGTAGGAGTGGGGGTTACTGGGTTCCAGGTGGACATTCAACATTGAAAGCATGGGCGCCAAAGGCTTGTCATCCCGAGCGTTGAGCGAGGGACCTGGGGGGCGGCGGCGCGACGCTCGGGCTTCGTGCCACCCTACCCCCCGGGTCCCTCGCTCACGCTCGGGATGACAAGGCTGGCAACGCATGCTTTCAAGGTTGAAGGTCCACTTGGCCGCAACCTAGCACTACTCGTCGTTCGTGTTGCAGTTCCTCCGTCGTAGGCGCTGGCTCCTCGCCATCGTGATCGTGCTCGTCGTGGGCGGCATCGTCGCTGTCACGGCGTATCACCGCCGCTTTCGGGTCCGCGATGCTCATGAGGACGTCGCGATGCCGCCGAAGGCGGAAGCGCCGCCCGATCTGCAGAAGCTGCGCGACGCATTCTCCTCGGGGATGCAGGCGCTGCAGCGCAACGACGGCGCGGACGCGGTGCAACATCTTTCGTCGTTCACCTTCGGCACGCGCGCGGTCGAGCAATACCGTCTCTACTATCTCGCCAACGCTCATCAGCTCAGCGGCGACACCGAGTCAGCGCGCACCACGCTCGCGCGGCTCTGGAGCGGCACGCCGAAGCTGATCTACGCGAACGACGTAGCCTTCACCCTCGGCAATCTCTATCGCAACGACGGCGACTGGAGGCGTGCGGCCGATGTCTACGCCTCGCTCGCGCGCCGATCGGACAGCGGCGCCATCGCCGCCGCCGCTCGCCTCAACGCCATGCACGCGCGATTGAACGAAGGCGACGTCTCGGGCGCGCTCTACTCCGCACGCAGCATCGTCATTCATCATCCGCGCTCCGAGCAGGCGGCAGAGGCGATCGCATTCGTGCGCGCGATCAGCGGCGCGGCCGAAAACGAGCCGCTTCCGCTCACGCCGTCCGAGCGCCTCGAGCGCGGGATCGCGCTCATCGAGGGAGGCGATCCGCAGATCGCTCTGGACGAGCTGACCGCGCTCGAGGCGGACGCGCCGCAGCTGAAGGACTCGACGCGGCTGCAACGGGGAATCGCGCTGCATCATCTGCGTCGCTACGAGGAATCGAACAAAGTCCTCGAGCCGCTCACCTCCGGCGCGTTCAGGATCGCGATCCCGGCGCTGCGCACCGCGGCGAAGAACTACGCGATCGTCGCGTCGTCGATCGATCCGAACGTCTACAAGACCGTGAAGGAGAAAAAGCGCGTCGGCACGGTGAAGGTGCGCGTCGGCAAGGGGAAGAAGCGGCGCACGGTCCGGAAGCCGAAGTATCAGACCGTCACGAAGACCGTGAAGCTGATCGACCTCGCGAAGCAGAGCAAGAAGGACGAGCACGATCGTCTCGCGAGCGAGCGGCTCAAGGATCTGCTGTCGCTGGAACTGAGCACCGATCTTCGCTACGAGGTCCTCTCAGCGCTCGCCGCGCGCGCGGAGGCGAAGAATCAGGACGAGTACCTCCAGGAGCTCATCGCGGAAGTGATCAAAATCGATCCCAACGCCGATCCCGCGCTGCAGCACTTCTGGGACAAGGGTTGGGCGGCGTACGGGCGGGGCGATCTCGCCACCGCGCGAAAGCTCTTCCGCTACATCGCCGGCACTTACTCGCATCCGAACGTGCGCCGGCAGTCGGAGTACTGGTACGCGCGCGCGACGGAGCGGCAGGGCAACAAGGAGGAAGCGGCGGCCATTTATCGCAAGCTCGCATCCGCGCCGTACGAGGATCTCTACGCGCTGCATGCGATCACGCGCGGTGCGCCGCGTGCGCAGAAGAAGGGCGGAGATCCGCTGAAGAAGAGAGGACCCGACTGGACCGAGATCGCGGAGAAGGAGATGCCGGAGGAGCTGCAGCTCGCATACGAGCTCACCGCACTCTCCGCGATGCGCGAGGCGTATCTCGAGATTCGCCGAAACATGTTGCGCACGAACGTCCGCTTCGCCGAGGCGCTGATGGCGGACGTCCATCACGCGGGGGGAAACAAACTGCTGATGTATCGCTCGCTGCGCCGCGCATGGCCGCAGCTCGCGACCGTCGAGCAGGACACGGTGCCCGCCTACTTCCTCCGCATGTACTACCCGCTGCAGTACGGCGACGAGATCGAAGAGCACGCGAAAAAACGGCAGCTCGATCCCGATCTCGTGCGCGCGCTGATCCTGCAGGAGAGCTACTACAACCCGAGGGCGCGCTCACCGGTCGGCGCGACGGGCCTGATGCAGCTCATGCCGCCGACGGCGAAAGAGCACGCGAAAAAACTCGGCATCGTCTTCGCTGCCTCGCGGCTCGAGAACCCGGAAGTGAACGTACAGATCGGCACGTATCACCTCCGCATGCTGATCAACCTCTTCCGCGGCAACATCTATCTCGCGATCGCGTCCTACAACGCCGGCCAGGGCAACGTCATGAAGTGGCGCCGCGCGGCCCCGCGCAAGCCGATGGACGAGTTCCTCGAGTCGATTCCGTTTCAGGAGACGAGGAATTACGTGAAGCGCGTGGTGATGCTGAGGAGTACGTATGAGCGGGTTTCGGGGTGAGGTTTCCCGGTCGCCCGGTTGCCCAGTTACCCGGTGTGCCGGCTGCATCTGTACCGGGTTACCGGGCAACCGGGCTACCGGGAAACCGGGCAACCAACTACGTTTTCCACTTGATCGTGCACCCGAACGCCCGCGTATCCGCGTTCGCCACTTCCCGTCCATTCAGCAGTGCGCTCAGCGCGTCCGTGAGTCCCGTCGTCTGGCGCTCGGCGGGCTTCGCGGAGTCGTCCACGTAGCCGCGGTAGCGCACCGTTCCGCTTCCGTCGACCACGAACACGTGCGGCGTCACGCGCGCGCCGTACGCGCGGGCGATGGCCGAGTCGCCGTCCTTCAGATACGGGAACGGATAGCCCTTCTCCACCGCGCGGGCCTTCATGTTCGCCATCGTCTCTTCCGGATACTTCGTGTCGTCGTTCGGATCGATCACGTAGAAGCGCACGCCCTTCGGCTGGAACGACTTCGCGACCTCGATGATCCGCGGCTCGAACGCCTTCGCGTACGGGCACTGATTGCACGAGAAGATCACGACCTTCAGCACGCCGTCGTCCGCCTTCATCGCCACGGACTTCCCGTCGACGGCGTTCACGAGATCGAACTCCGGCGCCTTCGCGCCGACGGCAATCTGCTCCTTCTCGGCGGCGCAGGCCACGCTGGCGATCAGCAGAACCAACACACACATCAGCTTCTTCATCGATTCCTCCTCAGCAGATCGCGCAGACGCGCGATCGTTTGTTCGCGGTTGATGCGCCCCTGATGGCGCCACAGTTCCTTGCCGTTGCGATCGTAGACGATGGTGATCGGGAGCTCGCCGTTGAATCGCAGATAGTCGCCGAGGGCGTCGGCGTTGCCGGTGTAGTAGACGTTGGGGAAGGCGATGCGGTGCTTGTCGAGAAACGCCCGCACGGCCTGAGGTGACGCGTCGGGCAGCATGTCGTCGAGCGAGACCCCGGCCAGCGCGACCTCCGCGCCGAACGCCTCATCGATCGCGCGCAGATCGGGCATCTCCGCCACGCACGGCGCGCACCACATCGCCCACACGTTGATCACGCGCAGCTTCGCCGCCGCGGGAAACACGCCGGCGATCTTCGCCGGCTCCTTCACCGCGCGCAGATCGGCGGCGAGTGCCGGCAGCGCGAGCAGGCTAAGGGATAAAGCCGCGAATCGTGCGTACCTTCGCATCGGGACGGTCCACCTTCACTTCGATCGTTCGGTACTCCTGATCCTTGCTCGTGCTCTCGCTGTGATACGCGAGCAGGTACTGCGAGCGCAGCTCCTTCTCCAGCTGCACGTACACCGCGCCGAGCTCCTTGACGTTGCGGATGAAATACGCCGTGCCGCCCGTCTCCGCGGCGAGCTCCCGCATCCGCCCCGACGAGCCGATGTCGGTCAGCCCAAAGCCGATTCCGACGATGTACACCGGCACGCGCGACGCGCGCACGTACGTCAGCAGATCGTCCCACGACAGGCGCGACGACGTGTCGTCGCCGTCCGTGATCACGATCAGCGCCTTCCGCCCCTGCATTCCGCGAAAGCGATAGAGGCCGGTGACGATCGCGTCGTAGAGCGAGGTCATCCCCGCCGGCTTCGGCAGCTGATTCACCTGCGCCTCGAGGATCGAGAGATCGGAGACGAACGGCGCGTTGCGCGTCGCTTCGGCCGCGAAGCCGGCGAAGAAGGCGCGGTCGTTCTTGTGGATCATGCTGCGGAAGAATTCGATGGCCGCCTGCTTCGCGTCGTCGATTTTTTTCTCCATGCTGCCGGAACGGTCCAGCAGGACGCCGACCGAGACCGGCAGATTCGTCGCGAAGTTGAACGCGGTGATCTTCTGGCCCTTGCCGTTCTCGAAGACCTGGAAGTCCTTCTCCTCCAGTCCGAGGATCGCGGCGCCGGTGGCGTCGGTCACGAGCGCCGGCAGCTCGATGAGATTCACGTCGATCTGCTCGATGAAGCGGTCGCCGCTGAGAAACAGCAGGTCCGCGGCCTCGTAGCCCGTCGAGTCGATCACGGATGCGCGCACGAACTCGTGGCCGGCGAGCTTCGGCAGCGGAATGTCGATCGCGTACGGCGGCTGGTCCCACTCGATCAGCTTCCGGTCGCCCGCGTACAGCGCGACCGTCTTCAGATTCGTGCCCTTCGGATTCTGGATGCTGAGCTTGAAGTGCGCGACGCCGTCGGGCGTGTCGGTGCGCGTGATCTGCACCTCGAGCGGCGTGTCGCGCTCGTTGACGAGAAACGCATCGGCGTCGATGTAGCGGCCTTTCTCGTCGTAGCCGACGGCGCGCACTTCGACGCGCTTCGGAAGCTTGCCGAGATCGAGCTCCGCGCTGTAGGGAGGCGCGTTGCGGGCGAGAATCTTTTTTCCTTCGACGAAGAACTCCACGCGCTTCACCGGCGGCTCGACGTCCACCGTAACGATGAAGAGATTGAGGGCGACGTCGCGCCGCGGCGGCAAAATCTTCACCGCGCCCGCGACCTCCGGAACCACGCCTTCGGCGATGATGCCTTCCGCGCCTTCCGCCGCGCCCGCGACGAACGGCTTGTTCGTCTTCGCGAAGGCGAAGGTCTCCGCGGATTTCGTGAGGATGACCAGGCCGCCGTCCTCGAGCGGCATGATCAGCCGCGCCTCGACCTCCGCTTCGCCTTCGCCGAACGCCTGAATGATCGACAGCGCCTGCTGGCCGTCCTTCACCGCGAGTCTGAAGTTGCGGAGGACCTTCCCGTTCTGCATGACCGAGCCCTGCAGGAAGAGTCCCGTCTCATCGGGCACCTCGGGCGGCGTGGCGAAGAAAAACCGGACGCGCGCGACGATGCCCGCGTCGTTGTCGCCCAGCGCTTCCGCGGTGATCGTCAGCGGCCCCGCCTCCTGCGCGCCGGCGAGCGGCACGAGCACGGCAAGGGCGAGCGTCGTCATCAGGATTCGCATGGTGTGGAGAAGCGAGGATACGCGGAGCGCATTTCGGGCGAGGTTGCAAAAACGCGAACAAGTGTTACAGGAGGAGGGCGGACGTCCCGTCCGCCTTCGTGACGGACGGGACGTCCGCCCTCCATGAGCAGTACAGGTAAAATCGCGCCCTCATGACCACCCTGCGCTATCGGGCTGTGCTGTTCGATCTTGACGGCACGCTCGTCGACTCGTACAGCGCGCTGACCGAGGCGGTGAACCACGCGCGGCGCACGCACGGGCTGCACGAACTGAGCGCGGCGCAGATCCGCGACTTCGTGGGCGACGGCGTCGAGCGCCTGCTGCAGCGCGCCTTCGAGCGCACCGACCTGCCGCGCAGCGTGCAGGACGCGTTCGAGTCGCGCTACGACGAGGTCTGCTGCGGCGAGTCGAAGGTGCTCGCGGACGTCGAGGCGACGCTCGAGTCGCTCTCCAGGCTCGGCGTCGAGATGGCGGTCTGCACGAACAAGCCGACGATCTTCTCGAAAAAGATCCTCGACTTCCTCGGCCTCTCGCGCCATTTCCGCGCGATCGTCGGCCCCGACGCCGCGGGCGCGCGCAAGCCGGAAGCGGCCCACCTGCTATTCACGCTCGCGTCGGTGGAGTCCGCGCCGGGCGAGGCGCTCTTCGTCGGCGACATGCCGATCGACGTCCGCGCGGCGCGCAACAGCGGCCTCGATGTCGCCGTCGTCGCGACGGGATCGTCATCCGCCGAGGAGCTCGAGGCCGCGGAGCCGGATCATTTTCTGGAACGGTTCGCGGACCTGGTGAGGATCGTGCGTCGCGAGGCGGCGTGATGAACGGTTGCCCAGTTGCCCGGTTGCCCGGTTGCCCGGCGCGGCTGCGTCAACCTGCAACACCGGGTAACCGGGCTACCGGGAAACCGGGCAACCATGCGTAGCAAATACCGCTTCGTCTTCTTCGACGTCGACTCCACGCTCGTCACCATCGAAGGCATTTCCGACCTTGCCGGCGAGAACCCGGAGATCGAGCGCCTCACCGACGCGGCGATGAACGGCGACATGCCGGTCGAGGACGTGTACGCACGGCGACTGGAGATCGTTCGCCCTTCGCGTGCGGACATCGACGCGCTCGCTGAGCGCTACCTGGCGTCGCTTGTCGATGGCGTGGAGGAGACGATCGCTACGCTGCAGATCGCCGGCGCGGACGTGCACCTGGTCACCGGCGGCGTCGAGCAGGCGATCGTGCCGCTGGCGCGGCGGCTGAACATTCCGCCGCGCGCGCTGCACGCCGTGGCGCTCGAATTTCATGAAGACGGCAGCTACAAGGACTTCGATCGCCGCTCGCTGCTCGCGCGGTCCGGCGGCAAGGAACTGACCGTGCGCGCGGTGCTCGCGCGGTCGAAAGGCAACTCCGCCTTCGTCGGCGACGGCGTCACCGATCTGGAGACCAAACCGGTCGTCGACCTCTTCATCGGCTTCGGAGGAGTTCACGAGCGGGCGAGAGTACGCGAGAATGCGGAGGTGTACGTTGCGGAGAAGACGCTGACGGCGGTGTTGCCGTACCTGTTGGAGAGCGAATGAAGGCAGAAGGCAGAGGGCAGAGGGCAGAAGGCAGAAACGTGCCCGTGGTGTTTCTTACTTCTGCCTTCTGCCTTCTGCCTTCTGCCTTCATTTGAGTGCCATGAGCGACCAGTGCAAGTACTTCGTCCCCGGCCCCACCTGGGTGCGTCCCGCGATCCTGCAGGAGATGACGCGGCCGATGATGGGGCATCGCAGCGCGGAGTTCCGCGATCTCTTCTCGCGCATCAACGCCGATCTGAAAACGCTCTTCGCGACGCAGCAGAGCACCTTCGTGATCACCGCGTCCGGCACGGGAGTGATGCAGGCGGCGCTGGAGAACTGCGTCGCGCGGCGCGTGCTCGTCACGACGTGCGGCGCGTTTTCGGAGCGCTGGTACAACATCGCCGAGTCGCTCGGCTACGAAGTCGACCGCCTCGACGCCGGCTGGGGCAACGCCGTCGATCCCGAAGATCTCGGCGATCACCTCGCGCGCCATCATCGCGCGCACTACGACGCGGTGACGATCACGCACAACGAGACGTCGACCGGCGTCACGAACGACGTCGCCGCGCTCGCGCAGGTCGTGCGCGACGAGGCTCCCGACGCGCTCGTGCTCGTCGACGCAGTCTCGTCCCTCGGCGGCCTCCCCGTGAGCTTCGACGAGTGGAACCTCGACGTCTGTCTCGCCAGCGTGCAGAAGTGCATCGCCATCCCGCCCGGAATCACCGTCGTCGCCGCGTCGCAGCAGGCGCTCGACCGCGCGAGGAAGCATCCGTATCGCGGCACGTACTTCGATTTCCTCAGCTACAAAGCGAAGGCGGATGACAGCAGCGTTCCGTCGACGCCGTCGATCCCGCACTTCTACGCGCTCGCGGCGCAACTCGAGCACATCCTCCGCGGCGAAGGGCTCGAGGCACGCTTCGAGCGCCACCGCCGGATGCGCGAGCTCACGCACGAGCGAACGTCGCGTTTCGCGAAGCTCGCGGGCGATTCCGCGCATGCGTCATCGACGGTCACCGCCCTCCAGCCGGTGATGGACCCCGAATCGATTCGCGCCGAGATGAAGAAACGCGGCTACACCCTCGGCGGAGGCTACGGCGAATGGAAGGACACGACCTTCCGCATCGGCCACATGGGCGACATCCCGCTCGAGGATCTGGAAGCGATGCTGAACGAGCTGGCCGAGGTGACGCGGGGATGACGACGTTAGATTTGACCGACTTCTTCCGAAAAGGCATCATTCACGCAGAGTCAATCGATCATGCCTACCAAACTGCGACGTCGCGAAGACGGATCATATGAGGCAAGCGGTGCGCGGATCCTCAAAGAGAACTGGCAATCAGTGATGAGGGTCCTTCATCCAAAACCGCAGGAACGCCATTCGCCAAAAGCAGGGGCGAAGACGAAGAGCTAGCGTTTGCCGGCCGCGGAACTGATCGTCTGGCTCATCCCGGGCTATCTGACCCTTCTCCTCTATCTCAACGCCTATCCGCTTCGCACACGTCAAAGCTATGAGTGGTTTTTTCAAGCCGGCGGTTTGGGAATTCTCTGCTTTCTACTTTCCCGCCTGGTCGTGTCTCTCATTGAAATCACGGTACCTGCGCTTCCGTCGGTTTTCGGATGGCGTCTGAGCTCCGACGTGGCGCGCACGTGGTGGCATGGACATCTGCCCTTCACTTACTCTTTCTCACTCGTCATCGGTGTCGCCGTTTCACCGGTGATAGCGGTAATCCTCGCAGCGTTGCGTCCCCGTTGGGAGCGGCTCAAGGCTCTTGTGCGGAAAGTCGCTCCGGAATCTCCATCCAGTGACATCCTTTATTTCGCTTGTCGCCAGATGGAAGGACAGCTCGTCATCGTCACGGTCGACGGAGGAAAGGTATACGTCGGATTCCTCGTCGATTACACGAGCGATCCTGACGAGCCGGAGAAATACTTGAAGCTGGTACCGTTAATGAGCGGACGACGCAAGTCAGACGAGGCGTATGTCGAATTCACGACTCCGTACTTCACGACGACCAGGCTTCCGTCAGATGAAGAGCTCGCCCGGCTTACCCGGACGCGGGCGATTTTGATTCCCCTCAGGAAAGTTGTGACACTCGCTCCGTTCGATCGAGAGCTGCACCAGTGGTTCGTCGATCACGATATGGTGAAGATCAGCTTCAAACTGGACGATCCAGGAGAAGCGGAAGAGGCGTCCTGATCATGCACCGCGTCCTCGCGACCGACACACTCGCCGAATCGGGTCTCGCCATTCTCCACGCCGCGGGCGACGTCGAGCTCGACTACCGGCCGGGACTCAAAGGCGAAGACCTGCTCGCCGCCGTGCGCGAATCCGACGCGCTCATCACGCGCAGCGGCACGGCCGTCACGCCCGAGCTCGTGAACGCGGGCGACCGTCTGCGCATCATCGGCCGTGCGGGCGTCGGGCTCGACAACGTCGACGTCGATGCCTGCACCGCGCGCGGCATCCTCGTCATCAACGCCCCGACGGCGAACATCATGTCGGCCACCGAGCACACGATGGCGATGCTGCTCTCGTTCTGCCGCAACATCCCGGAGGCCCATGCGAGCGTGAAGCGCGGGGAGTGGACGCGCGCGAAGTTCATGGGCGTGGAGCTGAACGGCAAGATCCTCGGCGTCATCGGCCTCGGCCGCATCGGCTCGCGCGTCACCACGCGCGCGCGCGCCTTCGGCATGACCATCGTCGCGTACGATCCCTACATCTCCGACAGCGTCTTCCTCGAAGTCGACGCGCAGAAAGTTTCGCTCGATCAGCTGCTCTCCGTCGCCGACTTCATCACCGTGCACACGCCGCTGACCGAGGAGACGCGGGGCATGCTCGGCGTGAACGAGATCGCGAAGATGAAGGACGGCGTGGTGGTCCTGAACATCGCGCGCGGCGGAATCTACGAGGAAAATGCGCTCGCCGCCGCATTGAACAGCGGAAAAATCGCCGGCGCGGCGATCGATGTCTATGAAGACGAGCCGCCGCGAAAGGACCATCCGCTGCTGACCGCGAAAAACGCGATTCTCTCGCCGCACATCGGCGCGAACACCGTCGAGGCGCAGGACCGCGTCGCCGTGCAGACCTCGGAGATGGTGATCGAGGCGCTGCGCGGCTCGATCTTCGTGTCCGCCGTGAACCTGCCGTTCGAGGGACTCTCGGATGCCGAGTCCGCGCCGCTGATCAAGCTCGCCGAAAAGCTCGGCCACTTCGCCGCGCAGATCATGAACGCGCCGGTGAATCGCGCCGAGGTCGAGCTGTGGGGCATCGGCGAGCGGCTGACGAAGATCATCTCCGTGGCCTCGCTGAAGGGATTGCTCACCCCGCACATGGCGGAGTCGGTGAATTTCGTGAACGCCGAACAGGTCGCGCAGACGCGCGGCATCGCCATCAAGTCGACCACCCATCCGAAGCCGCGCGACTACGCGAACCTCATCACCTTCCGCGCGTCGTCGGCGTCCGAGGAGGTGTGCGTGTCGGGGACGGTGTTCCACGAGCGCAACCAGCGCATCGTCTCGGTCAACAACTTCCGCGTCGAGTTCAAACCGGAAGGGCACATCCTTTACATCATCAACAAGGACATCCCCGGCGTCGTCGGACGGGTGGGAACGACGCTCGGCGACCACGAGATCAACATCGCCGAGTACAACCTCGCGCGCTCCGACAGCGGCGGCCGCGCGATGGCGATCATCACCGTCGACTCGCCGCTGAACAGCGATGCCTTCACCGCGCTGCGCGTGATTCCGGCGATTCAGGAAGTACGGCAGGTGAAACTGTAGCGATGCAATACCGCAAACTCGGCAAGACCAACCTCACCGTGTCCGAGATCGGCTTCGGCGCGTGGGCGATCGGCGGACGGGCGGATGCGGCGGGGACGCCGTTCGGGTGGGGGCGGACGAACGACGACGAGTCGCTGGCGACGATCCGGCGCGCGCGCGATCTCGGGGTGACCTTCTTCGACACCGCCGACTCCTACGGCTTCGGCCGCAGCGAGTCGCTCCTCGGCATCGTGTTGTCGAAGAAGCGGCAGGACGTGGTCATCGCCACGAAGGTCGGCGTGTCGCGCGACACGAACGGGCGGCTGACGAAGGACTTCACGCGCGCGCACGTCTCGCACGCGGTCGACGGCTCGCTCAAGCGGCTGCGCACCGACTACATCGATCTCTATCAGCTGCACAATCCCACGCTCGACGAACTGCGGCGCGACGACATTCACGAGGCGATGGACCGTTTGCAGGAAGCGGGGAAGATCCGCTACTGGGGCGTCTCGATCACCACGCTCGACGAGGGCGTCGAGATCATCAACCGCGGCTGGGGCTATTCGCTGCAGGTGTTGTTCAACATCCTCAATCAGGCGCCGGCGAAGGAGCTGTTTCCGCTGGCGAAGGAGAAGGGCTACGGCATCATCGCGCGCGTGCCGCTCGCGTCGGGACTGTTGAGCGGAAAGTTCCGCCCCGACGCGACGTTCCCCGCCGAAGACGTGCGCCAGAACTTTCTCACGCCGAAGCGGCTCGAGGAAGTCGTGCCGCGAGTCGATGAAGCGAAGTCGATCATCGGCGGCGCGTCGCGCTCGCTCGCCGAGGCGGCGCTGCAGTTCGTGCTGGCGGAGGATGCCGTGTCGACCACGATTCCCGGCGCGCGCAACGTGCGCCAGGTGGAGATGAACGTCGCCGCCGCCGAGGCGCGCCTTCCCGCGGAGACGGTCGAGAAGCTACGCGCGCGGCTCGGCGAGTACAACTTCTATCAGAGGCACGGCATCCGGATCTGAGTGTGTGACGTAGAGGCGGGCTTTACAGTAGCCCGCCTGCCAAAGCCGACCGGCTAAAGCCGGTCGCTACGTTTTCTTCACTGCAGGCGTCACTTCGTGGCCGACCATGTCCCCGACCCCGATGCGCTGCATGACGGGAACGACTGGCTGAAGCTCACGCTCAGCGTTCCGCTCGCGGACGTGGACGAGTTGAACGTTCCGTTGATGGTGAAGCTCGTCGGTCCCGATCCGGTGAGCGTGAACGAGTTTCCGGTGATGGCACGTCCCGGCGTGTAGGTCGTATTCACGGTTCCGTCGACCGTGCACGATCCCGTTGCCCGGTATGAGAACATCACGCTGGTGACCGTGTTGTTCGACACGACGAACGAGATCGTCTTTCCGCTCTGCGTGGTCGTGCCGTTCCACGTGCCGTCGAATGAGCCGCCGCTCGCGCCGCTCTGCGTGACGGTGTACGTCTGCCCGCCGGCCGTGATCGTTCCTGAGCGCGAGCTCGCCGAGCTGTTCGCCGCGACGCTGTAGCTGACGACACCGGAGCCGGTGCCGGATGCGCCGCCGGTCACGGTGATGAAGCTCGAGTTGCTCACCGCCGTCCAGTTGCAGCCGGTCTGCGTGTTGACGTTGAACGATCCCGAACCACCCGACGAATTGAACGCCAGCGAGCTCGGATTGAGCGTGTAGGTGCACGCGCTCGCGCTGCACGTCGCGAACGCGCTCGTGTCCTGAACCGGCTGGAACGCCTGGCCGCCGTTGTTGACATACTCCTTCGTCACGCCGGCGACCGTGTCGGTGATCGTGAGGCGCACGCCGACGTCCGTCAGGCCGCCGGCGAACACCCAGAAGCGGCTGTTGAGCGAGCAGGCATCGAGCACCTTCACCACCAGCTCGACGTTCGCGTTGTTGAAGAACCAGAGGAAGCCGGTATCGGTCGTGAGCGGCACCGCGCCGGCGTTGCCGCTGTTCGAGCCGGAGGTCCACGTCGCGCGGACGCGGAACCGGCCGCCGTTGAGGCACATCGTGGTCGTGTCTTCGATGCAGTTCACGAATCCCGTGATCTCGGAGAGCGCGAGGTTGTACGACGCCGAGCCGCTGAACGCCGACACGCCGATGTAGTACGTGCCCGGCTCGAGCACGCGGGTCTGCACGGTTTCCGCCGCCGCACTCGCACGCGCGGAGCCTTCGATCAGATTGAGACGCTCTCCCATCTTCTCGAAGACGAACAGATCGAGATCCGCCTCGGTGTTCCCCCACGTGAGATCGATCCCGACCGCCGTGGCGTGCTCCAGCGTCAGCACGTAGATGTCGGCGATCCGCGCGCTCACTCCGTCGGAGTAATCGATGGAGATGCTCGCGGGATCCGCGAACGCGGTGGTGCCGCTGAACCGGCCCGGCAGCGCGATCACATTCGCGTTTTCGAGCGTGTCGTTCGGCTCGGCCTCGGTCGACAGATGCGGCGCGACGTCGAAGGCCATCGCCAGATCATGCGTCCCGGTGATCGGACGGACGGATTTGCGCTGCGGAACCTGCAGCGTCAGCTCGTCCGCCGCGAGCGATGGAATCGCGAACGCGACAGCGAGGAACAGTGCGGAGATCGAAATTCGCCTGCGCATGATTTCCTCCGTCACGGCTGCTTCGTCGCCGTGTAGTTGCCGGACGCCAGAATCGTCGAGCCAAAGCCGATCGCGAACGAGTTGCCGCACAGCAGGATCCAGTTGCCGGAAAACGCGGTCCACGATCCCGACATCGCCGTCGGCGACCCGAGGCTGCCGCTCAGCGTGCTGGTGACGTTCGAGATCTCCGGATACGTGCTCACCGGCCCACTGAACGACGTGCCGGAGATGTTGATGGGCTGGAACGAGACCAGCGGCGTCGTGCACGTGAACGTGAACGCATTGAGCGAGACGCGGACGTCGACTTTCTGCAGTGCGTTGTTGGCGATGCAGATGTTCACGTCGCGGTTCGAGCCGGTCTTCCCCGTCCAGAGCCCGTCATACGTACCGCCGCTGCCCGGCTTCGCCAACTGCGTGATCGTTGCCGTGAAGGTCCCGGCGGTGATCGTGCCGGTGCGATCCGCGCCGGTGTCGTTGCGCTCCACGATGTACGACGCCGACACCTGTCCGGAACGGTTCTCGGCGAGGACGTCGAGCCACGGCACGTTGCTCGTGATCGTCCACGGACAGCCGCTCTGCGTCTGCATCTGGTACGACGAGTCGGCGCCGCACCAGGTGAAGGTCTTCGACGTGTATGGCGGGTTGTACGTGCACTTCGACGTGTCGCCACTCTGCGTGATGGAGACCGTGCGGCCGCCGACGGAAATCGATCCGAAGCGCGACGAGGTGGCTTCGTTCTGCGCGGCGGTGTAGGTGAACGAGCCGCTGCCGGTGCCGCTGCCGTTGTTGATCGTGATCCACGGCGTCGTGGTCGTCGCGTTCCACGTGCAGCCCGCCTGCGTCGTCACGTCGATCGTGCCGCCGCTGCCCGCCGCGAATCCGACCGTCTGCGAAGTCGGCGACACCGAGTACGTACACACACTCGATCCGCTCTGCTCGATGAAGAACAACTCTCCTCCGATCGACAGCGAGCCCGTGCGAAGCGACGACGAGCTGTTCGCCGCGACGGAGTAGCCGACCGTTCCATTGCCGGTGCCGGAGCTGCCCGAGGTGACGGTGATCCACGGCGCGTTCGAGGTTGCCGTCCAGGAGCACGATGACTGTGTCGCGACATTCACGCTTCCTGTTGCCGCGGCGTTCGTATAGTTCGCCTCCGGCGGCGTGAAGGTGTACGTGCAGGTCACCGTTTGCCCGCTCTGATTGATCGTCACGACCTTGCCGCCGGCGGTGATCGTGCCGCTGCGCGAGGACGTCGACGAGTTCGCGGCGACCGTGAAACCGACCGTGCCGTTGCCGCTGCCCGACGTGCCGCTCGTGAGCGTGATGAAATCGCCGCTCTTCGTCGCGTTCCACGTGCACCCTGCCTGCGAGGTCAGGTTCACCGTGCCGCTGCCCCCGGCCGACGTGAACTGCTGCGGCGTCGGCGAGACGCCGTAGGTGCAGGCCGTTCCCGAGCAGGTTGCGAACGCGTCGGTGTCCTGTATCGGCGCGAACGCGACGCCGCCGGTCGTGTTGTATTGCTTCGTCGCGCCGGTCTGCGTATCCGTGATCGTGATCGTCGTCTGGACGTCGGTGAGGCCGCCCGCGAAGACCCAGAAGCGATTGTTGAAGCCGCACGCGTCGAGGACCTTCAGCACGAGCTCCACGTTGGAGTTGCTGAAGAACCAGAAGTAGCCGGTGTCGCCCGTGAGTCGCTCCGCGCCTGCGTTGCCGCTCTGGCTGCCGGTCTGATACGTCGCACTCACGCGGAAGCGTCCGTTGCTTAGACAGATCGCGTTCGCGTTCTCGACGCAGTTTCCGGTGCCCGTGAACTGCGTGACGGAGAGTCCGTACGCCGAGCCGCCGCTCCACGCCGACACGCCGATGTAGTACGTGCCCGGGTTGAGCACATCCGTTACGAGGCCTTCGGCGACCGAGCCCCCGGTCGCGGAGATGTCGACCTGCGCAAGCGTAGTTCCCGTCACGACGCGGAAGACGTGCAGATCGAGATCAGCGCCCGGCGACGACCACGTGAGATCGATCGCCAGACTCATCGCCGTCGCGAGGGTGATCGAGAAAATGTCTTCGATGCCGTCGGACGATCCGTCCGAGTAGTTGATGGTGACGAGCGACGCGTCGGTCGCATTCGCGTGTCCGCTGCAGCTCGCGGGCAGCGTGATCGGGTTGGCGCGCGGCGGATCGTCGTTCGGCTCCACCTCCGGACACACCGCATGCGGCGAGAGCTCGAGACCGTTGGCCAGCACCTGCAGGCCCACCGGGATCGGCGACGCTTTGCGCGCCGGATACGCCAGCGTGAGCTCGCTGGCGGCGGCCGCATGCGTGAGCAAGATGAGGGAAAAGGCGAAGAAGCCGAAACGCCGAGTCCGACGGCTCATAGTCGTGCCTCCCGAGGACATCTCAATACCGCGGAGCGGACACAATTGTCTTGAACGTTATTGCTGCATCATGGTCCCGTTCGGGATGACGCGCAACCCCTGAAGCGTTCTCACAGTACTTATGCCCGTCCGTACCATCTCGATCCGCGGCGCGCGGACCCACAACCTGAAGAACGTCTCGGTGGACATCCCGCAGCGACAGCTGACGGTGATCACCGGTCCGTCCGGCTCGGGAAAGTCGTCTCTCGCCTTCAATACTCTCTATGCCGAGGGGCAGCGGCGCTTCGTGGAATCGATGTCCACCTACGTGCGGCAGTTCCTCGAGCGGATCGACCGCCCGGACGTCGATGAGATCGACGGCATCCTTCCCGCGATTGCGATCGAACAGAAAAACTCGGTGAAGAACGCGCGCTCCACCGTCGCCACCGCCACCGAGCTCGCGGATCACTTCCGCCTCTTCATGACCTATTGCGGCGAGACGTGGTGTCCCGACTGCCAGGCAACGGTGCGGCGCGAGAGCCCGGAGTCGATCACCAGCGAGATCCTGTCGATGCTCGAAGGCAAACGCGTGGTGGTGCTTGCGCCGATTTTCTTCGAGCCGCAGCATCGCCAGATCGTCATCGAGCAGCTGGTGAAGGCCGGCTTCTATCGCGCCTGGATCGGCGGGGAAGTCCGCGATCTGAACGAGACGGACACGAAGAACATCACCTCGCTCGAGATGGTGATCAACCGCCTGCGCATCGAAGAGGCGCGGCGAACGCAGATCACCGAGGCGCTCGAGCAGGCGTTCGAAGTGTCGAAGGGGATCGTCAACATCCTCGCGGAGTCGCGAGAATCGACAGGTAAGACGAGTGTCGTGAGGGAGGCTGGGCCAACCGACGCTGCCGGCCGTGCCGGCTGGCTCAGTCATCGCTTCACGTCGCACTTCGCGTGCAACAAGTGCGGGACGGAGTTCCTCGAGCCGACGCCGCACATGTTCTCGTTCAACTCGCCCCTCGGCGCATGCACGAACTGCCAGGGCTACGGCCGCATCATCGGCATCGACATGGAGAAGGTGCTGCCGAACCGCGACCTGCGGCTCGACGAGCTCCCGATCGCGCCGTGGAACTCGGCCGGCTACGAGGATTGCTACGAAGATCTCGAGAAGGCGGCGAAGAAATATCGCCTGCGCCTCGACGTGCCGGTCAAAGACCTCTCGCCCGAGGAGTGGGAGCTGCTCTACAAGGGCCGCGGCAAGTGGTACGGCATCAAGGGCTTCTTCGAATGGCTGGAGACGAAGAAGTACAAGATTCACGTGCGCGTGAAGCTCGCGAAGTTTCGCAGCTACGAGCGCTGCCCGGAGTGCCGCGGCTCGCGGCTGAAGAACGTCGTCGATAACGTGAAGTTCCGCGGACTCACGATCGGCGAGATTTTCGCGATGGACGTGAAGAGCGCGCGCCGGTTCTGGGAGTACCTGCCGCTGTCGAAACACGAAGAGTCGCTCGCGGGACATCTGCGCCGCGAGATCGTGAATCGCCTCGTCTATCTCGACGAGGTCGGCCTCTCGTACCTCACGCTCGACCGCCAGACGCGCACGCTCTCCGGCGGCGAGTCGCAGCGCATCAACCTCGCCGCCGCCCTCGGCAGCTCGCTCACGGAGACGATGTACGTGATCGACGAGCCGACGGTCGGCCTCCACGCGCGGGACAGCGAACGGTTGCTCCTTGTGCTGCGACGCCTCAAGAACGCCGGCAACACAGTGATCGTCGTCGAGCACGACCCGACGATCATCGCCGGCGCCGACTACCACGTGGAACTGGGTCCCGGCGCGGGCGAGCTCGGGGGAGAGGTTTTGTACGCGGGTGTCGCGCGTCACCAGTCCCCTCTCCCCGCCACGCGGGGAGAGGGCCAGGGTGAGGGGCCCGAAAACGCCGGCGTCATCCGCATCGTCAACGCCCGCGAGCACAACCTCAAAGGCGTCACCGCCGAAATCCCCCTCGGCAAGCTCGTCGCGATCACCGGCGTCTCCGGCTCCGGCAAGTCGACGCTGATTCGCAACTGCCTCTTCAATCGCTACCGGCGCGACGTGCGCGGCGTGGCGGGACTCGAGACCGGCAAAGTCGATGCGATCGAAGGAACGAATCTCGTTTACGACATGGAGTTCGTCGATCAGTCGCCGATCGGCCGCTCCTCGCGCTCGAATCCGGCGACCTACATCAAGGCGTGGGACGAGATCCGCAAGCTGCTTGCCGACACGACGGCCGCGAAACTGAACGGCGTCACCGCGGGCATGTTCTCGTTCAACACCGAGGGCGGGCGCTGCGAGACGTGCCAGGGCGCCGGCACGGTGACGATCGACATGCAGTTCCTCGCCGACGTCGAAGTGCTCTGCGACAAGTGCGACGGCCGCCGCTTCGGCGAGCAGGTGATGAAGGTGACGTTCAAGGGAAAGAACGTGAACGACATTCTGCGGATGACTGTCGACGAGGCCGCGAAGTTCTTCGTCTCCAAACGCGCGCTGCTGAAGAAGCTCGACGCACTGCGCTCGGTCGGCCTCGGCTATCTGCGGCTCGGCCAGTCGACGGACTCGCTTTCCGGCGGCGAGGCACAGCGCCTCAAGCTCGCCTCGTTTCTCTGCGAGGCGTCGAACAGCGAGAAGCCGCGCCTCTTTCTCTTCGATGAGCCGACGACGGGCCTGCACGCGACCGACGTGAAGGTGCTGATCAGGACGTTCCGCGATCTGATCGAGCGCGGGAACTCGGTACTCGTCATCGAGCACAACACGCAGCTCATCGAGGAATCGGACTGGATCATCGACCTCGGCCCCGAGGGAGGGGATCTGGGCGGCGAGCTCGTGGCGGCGGGAACGCCCGAAGAGATTGCCGTGAATCCGCGCAGCATCACCGGACGTTACCTGCGGGTGACAAGCGAAGAAGCGTTAGCGGTATAGCGCCCTGACACGTGTCATCCTGAACGGGTTAACGGCGCACGCGCCGGTGAAGCAGAGATGAAGTTACCTCGACACACTCGCCGCTCCTCGCTTGCGGCAGCTCTGAAATTACTTCGCTCGCATACGCCAGCGCGGCGAGGATGCCCTCACGGCTCAAGCCATATTCACGCTCGAGTGTCGAAATCTTCATGCCAGCGGCAAGCTCATCCAGCACCGAGGCAACCTCGACCGCAGTGCCCTTGACGACGGGCGCGCCGAACCCTTCGTCACGGTCGACGGTAATGCCAGGGGCGATCTCTGGGCGCTTCTTCTTCACCATGTCCCAAACGAGATTATACGCCGTTCAGTCTTGGCCCCACTTCAGCTCGTAGAGCCGCACCGGGTCATCGAAGCCCCGCAGCACGATCTCGCCGCGGTCGGCAAACATGAAGCCCTTGCCCGCCGCCAGCTCCCGCACGACGTTCGCGAGGATGATCTCCCCGCCGTTCGCCTGCCCGGCGATACGCGATGCCAGGATCACGGCAGCGCCAAAAAGGTCATCGTCTTCTTCAATCGGCTCACCGGCGCTGATGCCGACCCGCACCCGCAGCGGCTCGTCCGAGCTCGCGTTGCGGTCCGCGAACGCCTTCTCGATGGCGATGGCGCACTCCAGCGCCCGCGTCGCAGACCCGAACGACGCCATGAAGCTATCGCCCATCGTCTTCACTTC